>CAYRDK010000010.1:0-43912 GCA_964423185.1 uncultured Planctomycetia bacterium | reverse complement strand
TTGCGAACCCTGAAAGGGTGAAGCAATCTCAACCGGATTGCTTCGTTGCGAAAACCGCTTCTCGTCTGCCTTGCCGGCTCGCCTATCGGCGTTCGCCTCACGGCGTTCGCCTCACGGCGCTCGCCTCACGGCGAAGCCGTGGGAAGCCGTGGGAAGTCGTGGGAAGTCGATGGCAGGCAGGTAATGACCGCATAGATTACGTGCTCGCGCGCGAGGGCCGTTCATCAATCGCGTATTGGACGGTTATTTCTCCAACGGTTGATGATTTCGTAAAAGGCAGAGATCGTTATGATTATTTGTCCATTGGCTGCAGCTCGCTTTCCGGCGAAGCGAAATTTTCGCGCGGGGTTTCTTCAAGCCCTATTGATTTTTTTAATGGCCCGCAAGTGATTCAGGCGTCTTGCGCGGAGAAATTTGGCGCGCAATGGCAGCAGGGTTTGGCCATCAGGGTTGCGGTATCTGAAAAAATATCCGCTATTTTTGCCGGCGCCGTGTTGCCTGATCATCTGAAAGGTTATCAAAAAATACCCGCCGCGTTTAAAGAAGAGGAAGGTGAACAGGCCCTCTGGAGGATTTACGCGCTTAGAGGATTTTCTAAAATTTGTTTTGCGGCTCGGAACGAGGATTTTTGGCCGGCGTATTTTTTTGTTGCCACATTATCGGATGGTACGGAGTGCGTAGTTATTACGGAAGGCCTCAATAATGCCGGTGAAAATAATGTTAATATCCTTGCTAATGTTATAGGCCGCGCGTATGGAGAAAAAGCGCTATCGCGTTCCCGCGAACAGGCTATAGCTGATGAGCGCTATTTTTCAACCGCTAAAGCGCGGTCGTATAATATCGGCGATTTAACAATGCTGGCGCTTGAACAAATGCGTGCCCTTGGGCAGGTGGAAGCCTTGACTTATGCCGCCACTTTATTTTTTAACGCTGCGATGGAAAATAATTACCATGATATAGCCGTCTGCGCGGCTGGTTTGATTTCTGTTCCTGGGGCGGTTTTTGATATGACGACGATTCCTGAAGAGGAAAGGCTCAAGATCAGCCTTGATACAGGTGTCTTAAGAGCCATGATGCATGATTGCGGCAATGCCATGCAGTTTAATCCGGGAGACGCCATTAAATTGATGATGAATAAGATAAACGGCTCTTTAAATGAAACTGAGGAGAGTTTGGTTGATTTACTAGAGGAGTTTTTTAAAGGATTCGTTGCTATGGACAGGATGTTCAATGATTTAAAAAGCCGCCTTGGCATACAGGATAAATGGTCTTTGTTGGAAGAAAAAGATTCCATTCTGTGGGTTGTTAGAGAGCTTAACCGGCAGATGCAGGAACGATTGATGCTGTTTACCGCGCCGGTAGATATTAACGATTTGTTGATTTTAGCCAAAAGAGGATTGGAGCGGGCCGATCTGCCGGAGGCACAGCGATACGGCCTTGTTGTCGCTAACTATCGGGAAATCATTCAGATGATTATGGATAATGATCCAAAAGCTATTGGTGAGGGCGTTAAAAAAGATAAGGCGGCGCCGTGGACATTGGGATATTTGTTTAACGCAGCTATCAAGGCGTTTATGGCTGAGTTGCCGTTTCAGGAAGAAGGTTGTGAAGGATTAAAGTTTAACCGTCGCGGCGTCCAGAGCGGTTTGGGCGCTGTGCGCGTTGATAGAAGTCTGTTTATCAGGATTATGCGAAATCTTTTCAGGAATGCCCGCGAGGCCGGAGAACGCGCCGGTATCCGGGTGACTGAAATCGTGATAGAGGCTGTTAAAAGTGAAGGCGGGATTGTGGCGCAGATTAAAGATAACGGTCCAGGGATCGACGAGGGTTTATTGGAAAAGATTTTCGAGCCGCTCTTTTCATCAAAGATAATCTCAGGGCGTGAATCAGGCGTTGGTTTGGCTTCTGCGCGCCAGGCGCTTGAATCATGGGGCGGTGCGATCACGGCCGCCAATCGCGCCGATGGGGCGCAAGGCGCTGTTTTTACGATTGCTTTACCTGTTGTCGAGGCGGGGAGGGCGTCCAGCCCTCTTTCGACAAAAGAAGAAGCTCGCGTGTGCGCCGGACTCATTTTGGAATATGGTAAAAAAGGGCAGTATCAGGATGTCGTCAGGGAATCAAAAACTTTGCTTGCGTGTCTTAACCGCGGGCTTTTGGACGCGGTATCAGCTGAGGCGTGTTTTCAGACAGGCAACGTTTGTTTTGACGCATATATGGAATTTTTTGATGAACAAATACTGATTTTAGCCGAAAAGTTTTGGGCAAGAGGCGTTTTATTAAACAGGAGTTTGTTGGAAGAGATTCCGCGTGGTTTTAGAAGTTCCGTAGAGGCTGAGATGGCGCAAGATTCAACCGCGCCACCACCGCTGAGCTTGGAAGAAGTGTTTGCCGGCGCGGTTGAAGGGTTGAGAAAAATTTCTGAGACAGCCTCTATTGTCTTTGACGCAAAAGAGGCTTTGTCCGTGCATTTTGATGAAGCAAGTGAATCTGATTTGGCCGACCCCGTCGTTGTCCGCGATGTTTTCAGCGCTCAGGAGAAGAGCAGGGTTTTGATTGTTGCCAATGGTAATGGCCAGGAAATCAGGAAAATGATCTCGTTTTTATTGAATCTTGAGCTTGGGGCGGATAATGTTGTTGTTGAATTTGCTGATTCTAAATCCGCTGAGAGAAAATACCGCGAGTTTGAGCCGGACTCAACCATCATTATCGCCGAGGATATTCGAACATTGTTTATTATCTCTTTTGTCGAGAACCTCTCTCTTGTTTTTGAAGATGACAATGTTGTTGTGATTGTTCCTCATTCCGGGTCTTTTTCCGGTATAGAGGGTAAAAAAATTATGCTTGGGCCTGTCGCGGCGCAAAAATTATTGGATAAAGTAAAATTCATGCTTGGGGCTAAAGTGACGTGGAAGAGGTTTACGGCCTTGGCAGATATTTCTTTGGAAGAAGAGGAAAGAGAAGAGATCAAGGGCAGGTTATGGATTCTTCCTTGTTTGGCTACGGCATTAAAGGCGGCGAGAGAAGCCGGCAATATTGGAGAAATCCGCCAGATAGCTGATACGGTTATTGATCTCCTGAGGGATGATTGGAAAAAAAGCGCTTTAGCGGGTTTAAGATGTATCGGTGAAACTTTACAAATCGGCTATCCTTTTGACGGCAGTTTAGGCCTGGCGACCAAGGCTTCGTATATTAAAATGGAAGCTGATTTAGAGAAGGGGGTTGTTGAAAGTCTTGAGGCGGCGCTTGATTTTGTTTATAAGATCCTTATGAAATTGATTGATGCTGGTCCTTTAGGGCGCCAGTCTTATCTTCAGGATGGAGGAAGAGCGGTATCGCGGGAAGTCTTGGCTTTTCAAAGATTGCGGATTGATGATGTTTTGCAGGTTTCCATGCCTGGATATTATGAAGCCGTTGTCAAAATAGAAAGGGTAAATTCAAGATTAGAGTTTTTGAAAATCGAAGAGGAGAAGAATTGGGCCGCGCGCGAAATGGGCCGTTTTGATTTTCAATCCAGCCCGTTACGCGCGCTGAGTTTTAAAGCCATTCGTATTTTATTAAATAATCTTCTAAGCCGAGGCGGTAGGGCTTCTTTTGATTCAGCCGGTTTTGGAAATGTTAAAAAACCGGATAGAGGAGCTTACCATCTTGGCGGGAATAGATATGGGGCAGCTGTTTCCGCGCCGTCTTTGTTCGCGGATATCAGGAAGAGTATTTTTGGGAAGACGCGCGCGCGGTGGATTGACCCTTATGGTATCAATATTTGCGATGTTTATCGCGATGCCATTTTTAGCGCGCGCGATGGAGTGAAATACTATAAACTTAAAGATATACTGCGTGGCTACAAAGTATTGTTTTTCCGTGACAGGCTTTGGATTTTACGGCATAGATTTGTTATTGTCGCGGTGCCGGGCCTGCGTGAAACAATTGGGAAGATTTACACCCAGCGTCTTAAGGCGGTTTTATCAAAAGACAGCGCGCGTGAAGCCCATGTATTAACGACGGCGGCTGAAGCAGCGGTTTTTCACATGACAGAGAAAATCAGCAGAGGCGTGGTTATTTTTTCACATCGTTACTTATGTATTGACGAGAAAGACTTCGATTTATTGAATAATACAGCCGAAAAAGAGGATATTTTTAAAAGAATGGCGGAAAAAACAATCCGCCGTTTTAATAATCCAAAAAGATTATTACAGTCTTGGCACGAGTATGAGCATCGGCAGTCGGATGTGTATTTGCGATGGTTCGTTTATAAAGCCTTATATGGCGGCGAATCAGGCGCGCAATTTTTGAGCTTATTGAATAAACTGCGGGAACAAAACGCGCTGCCTGAGTCGAGAGGTGGTTTTTTATTTGAAACTGTCCGCGTTTTAAAAAGTTTTTATGGAGATAGTGTTGAGAAGGGTATTTTGGATAGATTGGCGCCTGTGGCGCGCCAGGCTTTGGAATTGGCCCATCTTGCTCGCGCGGAAAGCATAGAAGAATCATGGGAAGAGTTTTATACGCTGGATGGTTTTCGAAGGTATGTGAAGCTTGTTTATGAAAAATTGACTAAAAACAATGAATCTTCTTATTTCTGCTCTTCTGAAAATACCCCTGCGTGGTGGGTTAAAGAATTTTATGAAGCAACGCAGTGCTATAAAGATACAGATGAGCAATTGCAGGGTATCAGGAAGCTCATGGAGAAAGCATCACAATCATTCGACAGCGATCAAAAAAAGAAACAGTTGATTAGTGAGGTGACTGCGCATGTTGTTGAAAAATTTATGCCTGCAAGGCCGGCGCGCAGTTTAGAAGTGTATTTAATTCCCGGCGGGCATCCTTTGATCGCGTCACAATTACCGCTCACAGGCGGTGGCGGCGCGAACAGGCGCATCTTTGACGAAAAGGGCAGAAAAGCTTTTGAGTTTATCGTTATTGTGGTTGATCCGTCAGATACTCTTTTTGATATATTTTTAGCTTTGATTCATGAGATTGCTCATAGCTGGCCGATCTATACAGGAGGAAACGGATTATCAAATTATCCGCACAGGATGAAGTTATTTAAAGACAGGACAGGTTCCATAGCGTTATTCAACTTTTTTAATGAAGGGGCAACGGACTATTTTATGAGGGCGATAGCGGTGGATTTGCTCAACAGCGATTTAGCCGTGATGGCGGATGTGCGCGAAGAAATGGTCAAGGAGTATCAAAGCAAAACAGAAAATTCATTATCGATGCCGAACAATGCCGCTAAACCTGCGTATGGGAAAATTTTGGATGTTTATCGTTGGGCTGAAAGCCGGAAACTTTTTGTGTATTCGGCAAACAGGCAGACTGTGGGCGGATTTATAGAAAAATTCGGGATGGAACCGATAAAAGAGTTTTTCTTTAATCATGAGTACAGGAAGTTTTTTGTAGTATTGAAGACAAGAATTCCTTTCTTGAATATCTTCGCGGGCCTTGCCGAGGAAGGATCTTGTTTTCGCCTGCCTCAACTGGATTTTCTATGGAGAGAGCTGGCAAAGAGTATGCTGCTTTGGTGTGTTGTCGCGCCTTACTTTGATGAGCTGGATTTTTTTATTTGCATGCTGGATTTATTGAGTAAGCAGAAACAAAACGGCTGGGAAATTCAACAATGGGCCGTAGGCAATCTTGGTTGGCGCGGCCAAGTGTCTGAATATCCTTTTATGGTTTTATCCGAGCGGCAATTTGTGCGTGAACAGGTGATGGAAAAGTTAAGCAGAGATTTAGACATTGATAATAGCCTGAAGAACTCCAGCCCTCTTAGCGGCCCGGCGGTTACCATCTTATCTGATAATAAACAAAGTTTGGTTATTCAGCTTATCCTTGAAGCTTATTTGCAGTTTTTTGACCCATCGGAGAGGAAGGTTGTTGAACCTGTTGTTGCTGTGGTTGGTTTAGACGGCGCGCGAAAGGCGGCTGCGGACCCGGGGCGTTTTTCTATTTTAATTCCGGCGAGAGATGGCGTGACGGATGTGTTATCGCCTATATTCAGAGCGGATCATTTGATCCGTTTGGCCAGAGAAAGCTTCGGGCCGGATAGGCAATGGAGCATTTCAGGTACCTCGCGGATTTCAGAAGAGATAATAGTGCCTTTTCAGGCGAAAATATTGAATTTTGTAGCCCTCCTTGAACAAAAAAAGCATAATACCTCCGGAAAAATCATTAAGACTTTAAGAAGCTGGCATTCTTCCCGGGAAAAAGCCTTAAATATTATAGCTGAGACATTGAAATTCGGATATCCTTACCAGGCGCTCGATCTCTTTAACGAGATACAGGGGAGCCTTTTAGCGGGAGCGGGGGAACAGCTGGATCAGATGAAAATGCGTATAGCTGTTTTATTACGCATGATACAGACACAAAAACAAATTTTTGTAAGAAAAAATCTGCATTCTTCCTGTCCGCAAGATACCGTTATTGACCTTTCGTCCTTAAGTTTTGACTTTACTAAAGATATTGGAGATTTTTCCAGCCCGCTTGAGTTAAACGCGCCTTCTGAGATTCCGTCGAGATTGTTAAATAGCAGGGGAGAGGCATTTGGCCAGGCTTTTTGCCGCATGAAGGATGAAGGATTTCTTAAGGATGTTTCTGATCCGATGTGTCAATTTGTGGCTCATTGGAGATCAATAGATGAAGAAGCGATAAGGAGGATGAAAGAGCTAAAAGAAAACGCTTATCAATACAAAGCATTTGTGTGGGAGCTTGTAACAAGGTGGCCTGAAGGTGCTTCGTCGCCTATTAAGCAAATTATAAAAGGGATCGCGGATGGATGTTTTGAGGGGGTTAGAGGGCCTTTAAACGCGCTTGCCCGTTATTTGCTGGATCGCCTGAGCGCGGACGCTTTCGATGCTGTTGCCGCTTTAGTTAGCGCGATGTTGTTTTTGCCGCATCAGCAGCCCGGGGATGAATTTGTTTTGCCGTTGTCTTTTGAAAGTGAAATTTTTAGTATTTTAAAGGAAGTTGATATAACAGAGGAGAACATTCGTTCTTTTGTTTTCGAGTTAGTGGGCAATATTTCCAGTAAACTTTACAAGGATGAGCTTTTAAGAAAAAAATACTGGAGAAAATTCTCGCGAGCCGCGGCCGCGTTTTATTACGCGAACTATTTTTTACCGTTGAAACAAAAGCGGCCACCCGCGGCCGTTGTTTATCACGGCATGGACGAGGATGAGAATGTAATCAATATTTCCAGAGGGCGCCTGTTAATGTTGGGCGCCGGGTTAGAGGGGATGCATTGGATGGCGCTAAAGCATGCAAGCGCCAAACTTGTTTTAGTCGATCATAATCTTTTTGTTATCGAAGCATTAAGAGAATACCGGAGGCTGGCAGGAGTTAAAGGCGTTGTTATTTCGCGAAAAGATATAACGGCTAAATATTTGCCGTTTTTGTTTTTAAAGTTTGACCGCGTCTATCTAAGAAGAGTTTTGCATGAAGCGGGCAGGGCGCAGGAAGGTATTCTTGAGTCTGAGGCTAATTTTGAGTTAACAGTTCGTTTAGATGGGGAAAAGGCGCTGGCAGCGAGGGAGCAGGTTTATAAAAATATCAACCGTCTGCTTGGAAAAACAGGCAGGGTTTTTATTGTCGAGGAAGGGGCTGGTTTGTTGGTTGAGACAATTTGTGATGAAGTAAACAGGTTGGGAATTTTTAAAATCATAGAGGATCGGACGCCCGCGGAGAATCCGAATCACGTGCGGTTGTTGTTAGGCAGGGCGGAAGGCGGATTGTCTGCGCCTATAAACCGGAGAGGTTTGGAAATAGGTGAAGGCTCGATGGCGGCGGAAGAAAACCGGGAGAAGACGTGTTTTCTGTCCAGCCCCGTTGATTGGAAAGCCCAGCTTGAATATGTTTTGACGCGGTTGGCATATCCTCAAAGCGCGCTGGCAGGGCTTATAGATGGTTTTACCAAGCTTTTGAGCGATATTGATTCTGAGAGTTATTCCATCGCTTTTCGTAAGGCGAATAACGCGCCGCAGGATAAGATCAAACAGGCCAAGTTGGCCATAGATAGTTTGATGGCTGATTTGGAAGATTATGGTTATTTTGATGTCGAGACGCCCGCCGCCCTTACGTGCGCGTTGATCACGACGCTAGATCAGGGTCAAGGGAAGGTCGGTGAGCTTCTTTGCAATCCTGCGCGTTTTGTTTCTGATGCCGCTATCGCGAGAAAAAATTTGCTGTGTTATCTGGTGCCTGTTCAGTTTCTTCATATTCTTCTTCTGTTTTTTGGTTTTGAAGCCAAAATTTTTGATTTACCCGTAGCACCTCATGGTATTTCGCATCCGATGAATTGGATTTCTTTTGGGGGCGAGGGTGATTTGCTCGCGCACTTCAGGTTCAAGGGTTCCGAAATTATCCGCCTGAGCGATCTTTATGATTTCAGCATGGACAACAATTCTTTTATTTCAAAAAATGCGCCTGCCTGTTTAGGGAATGAAGAGATTGGCGCTTCGCAAGATTTAATCGTGCGGTTAAACGCCGGGTATTTTGTTTTGGACATAGCCGGGGATGATGGTTTAACGCCGCATCTTAAAAGTGTTATCAACGGTTTTTATGAAACGATTGGATTTATCAGGATGGATGATTCAGGCGAAGCCGGGTATGCCGATATCGAAACAATCCGGCAGGAGGCGCGTTATCATTATGCTAGCGGAGATTTTGGCGCGGCAAAAAGGTGTTTTGATTTAATATCGCGCGCCGACTCCAAAGATATACAGGCCGTTGTTAATTACGCTTATTGTTGCATGAAGACAGGTTCTATTGATAAGGCTATTGATGCGTATCAGAAGGCCATTGAGCTTTCTCCGGAGGATGATAAGTTGCGTTATAGTCTCGGCGTAGCGTATCAGACGCAAAATATGTTGCCTGAAGCGATCGGCGCTTATCAGGAAGCCCTCAGGCTCAATAATGCCCTTCCTTTGGCTTATTATAATTTGGGGTGTTTGTTTCTCGAGCTTGACAAAATAGATGAGGCGATTCTCGCTTATAAAGAAGCATTTGTGCTGGACCCAAAGGATTATAGGCCAGGGGTAAACTTGGGCTTTTTGTACCTGCGAAGTAGTCAATTCGAAAAAGCCATCGAGATTCTCGAGCCTATTCGCCGGGCGGCGCCGGACATTGTTTCTGTTGTTTTTAACCTCGCGCAGGCTTTGGCGGCCGCGGGGTATATTCAGAAAGCGGCCCGTGAGTTTCGTGCAGCGTTAATGATAGACTCGTCATTATTCGGTTCTTTTCCTTCCAGGGGGCTGCCTCGTGGTATAGCGGATAGAATAGTATATGATGAATCATTAAAAGATTGGCTGGGCCGGTTGCTTTATCCAGAGGAGTGTTTTTGTGATTTTCTGGAGATGTTCGATAATGTGCTAGAGGCCGTTTCTTTTAAAGACTGCGCGAAAGAGGTGGAGGATGCCCTGTTATTGGTGTCCGTTGATAAGAAGACAGAGCGCTTGCGTGAGATTATTTCACGCCTGATGAAACGGCTTGAGAAGAAAGGGATTTTAGATTCTATTCTGAAATTTTTCATCAATGCTTTGGATGTTAGGCATAATGATATTTTTGATATTTTAGGAAAAAGCCATATTTTGCTTAAAGAGAAAATTGGAGAAGATTTGATTTTTTCTTTGGCGCGCGTCCAGATGACGCATGTGCTTTTACGCGTTTTAGGGCTTGACGCGATGGTCTATGAAAACGAGCTGGACTTAGACGGTTTCAATTCTGTTTTTAACTGGGTTGCCGTTGATGGTAATACAGGGATAGCTGTTAATTTCGCCGGCCGGGATGTTCGCATGATGGACCTTTCACTGTATTGCCAGCCGCTTAAAAACGGCTGTTGGCGGCTGAAGGCGGCTGAAGAGATTTCCATCAAGGAATTGGTAACGGCCTTTTTAGGGGTTAAAAACGGCGAGATAAAACATTCCGATTTGAATACGCGCCAGCTCATGAATATCTATTGTTGTGAGATTGCGCCGTCAGGCCCGTATGGCTTGTCGTTAAACATAGCGGCGATGATCCAATTCATTTATGACAATTTGGAACTTATCGAGCGTCAACGCCTCATGGGCCAGGAGGATTCCGTCGCCGGCATGATTTTGATGCAACGCGGGATCAATTATAAAAACGAGGAGGATTATCAAGAGGCTGAGAGGTGTTATCTGCAGGCCATGAAGATGGAGCCGGATAGCGACGCGATATTTTATAATCTCGGTAATATGTATTTTAACAGCTTGCACCAACCTTTGAAGGCGATCCCGTTCTTCAGGGCCGCTATCCTGCGTAATCGGGACAATATCAGTTCTCATATTAATTTAGGCGGCTGTTTCTTTGTATTGCAGCGGTTTAAGGATGCGATTATCGAATTCCAAAAGGTGGTATCGCTTAGTCCCCGCAGTGACATAGCTTATTTTAATATCGGCAGGTGTTATGAAGCGCTCGGGTCGTGGACGGATGCTAAAAAGTACTACAGGAAGGTGTATGATTTGAAGTCGCCGTTATTCGACGCTTTTCCTTCTGATTTCAAGCAAGAGATTCTCGGGGATGATTATTGGAATTCGAATCTGTCCAGCCCTTTGCGTGATGATTTTGATATCCAGGAGGCGTTTTATGCCATTCATAGTGCCGGGAGTGTTTTTTCGTCTCCTTTCAGGCAGTCTAAGGATTTTACGGGTTCAGGCTTGCTTGAAGGCGCAGCTTGGCGTGTGACCGATAAAGGTATTAAGATCGCCACGCGTTTAAAAATAGGGGATATCGAATTTGACGCGCCCCCGCTGCCGAAATTTTTGCTCGTTCCGACAAATCTCAAAAACTTGCAGGAATTTTGGGGATTGTTGTGCAATGAGCGCCGTAATAATGTTTTGATTCCGGGCGAGTCTAGGGCTGTTGTCGTAGGCCAAATAGACATTGATTGGGACTCTTTGCCTCCTCTTTCAGACGTTGATGATACGTATGGCGGTTTTTCAAGCGGCGGCCACTCAGTGCCGTCGGTTAAGCAGGGTGGAGATAATGGCTCAGGTAAAAGCGGTTGTTTTATCCGGAGTCTCGTAAGCGGATGGAATAGGCAGAGTTCGTCGATGGCTTTTGATACGACAAAAACAGGCCTGAAAACAAAAGGTTTCGGCACGGTCGTTTTCCCGAGGGGTGTTTTAGAAGCGACGGATGATTTCTGCGCCATCCGCCATCTGGCGGGCTCGATGCAGATTCCTTCTATGTCTTACCTCATCTCTCCTTTGAAAAATGCCCCCAGTTTTTTACTGAATGATTTTGAATTCAGGTTTTTGGCGACAAAACTCTTGGATAGGTTGAATGGCGATGATTTGGATATTCTCGCGTTTCCTATTGCGGCTATCGCATTGCTCAATGCTTATGCCGAAATACTAAATCTCTCTAAAATGTTTCGCGTGGCTTTTCCAGCTTTCCTCAACATCATACTCAGGCAAGTTGATGTTGAAGAGGCCGTCTCCTCTCCGTTAAAAACAAAAAGTCCGTTTTTGTTTATTTCGGATATGAAAGATTTAAATGCTATTTTTGTTTCAAATGGAAGCAAGCCGGTCATTTTGATATATCTTCTATTTGAACAGTTGTATGGAGGAAATTCTTACAGTGGAGTCATCGGAGATTATCTCAATTTTATTAAAGGTTTGATAAGAGCATTGCAAGATATCTCTATTTTTTACATTCCGGATTTTGTCAAAAATATAGATCCTATTTCAAAGATATTTGAGGATTTCGGTTTAGGAGAAACCATAATCGTTGACAAAACGATGATCAATAATATTTTGCCTTATGTTAATGGCATTGTCGAACATAAACTTACCTCTCTGGCGTTGCATCTAAGGGTTATTCACTACGGAATTCGTATGTATAGCAATTCTATCCGTGGCCAAAACTGCAGAAGAGTTGAAGGCGGATTCATTTGTTATTATCCTTCTTTATCTGATTTTTGGGTATTGCCACAAGGTTTTGAGGATATAGCACATCGTGTTGAAGAAGCGGATAAACGGGAAATTAAAAGAGAGTTATTGGTTGAATTGGGCTGGTCGGATGAAAGTCTGCTGGAAAGGACAATGGGGGTATCCTATTCTTATAATAAAGACTATGACTGTGGGATTCGTTATATGCTTTTATTGGCTGAATTGATGCATAGCAGAAAAGGCGCCTACGAAAAAGGAATCATTCTTCTTTCCGTAGTCCGGAGTTATCTTTTGGATAGAGAAGGAAAGCTTTGCGGTTCGATGATGGATTCGTTGCGTATACTTAATTGGAATTTGAGGGACATGTGGCGGGGAGCAACGCGTATATTAGTCTCTTGTCCTCATGGACAAGGTTATTTCTTTTACACTAGGGATGATGAAGGAGACAAGGATATTATCCTTTCGCATGATCAGATTACCTGTAAGGATGTTATTGTTCTGGTTACTCTTCCTTTGAGCCAGCAGAAATTTATTGAAGCCTGTCTTATTAGTGCCGGTGAGGCCGGCCCTTATTATATTCCTATTCTTACAACAGGAACCGGCAGCGCCGTGATCGGCGCTTGTATTCAAATATTGACGGGAAGGAAAATGATCCACGATTTATCTATAGTACATCTTGGTTTTCACGGGTGTTTTTATAAAATCTATCAATTTTTTTCCGGGATGGCTGGTTTTAACGATAGAGATACAGAAGAAGAAATACTGGCTAAGGTTCATAAGTGGCTAAGTTCTTATACAGGTTACCTGGAAGTGCCAATCGTAGAGATATCTCCATTTTTCAAAACGCAACGGGCTGGGCAAGGAGGTTATAATTGGGAGCGGTATCGGGCATTTGCGGACAGGAAGGACATAACCCGTTTGGTAGTTGCGGATGTTAAAAACAATCTTGAAATGAGTAGCTCAGAAAAGAGGAATGCGGTAGATTCCTTCAGTTCCCCTCTGTGTAGTTTCCATGGAATAAAAATCTTTATTTTGGATTCCAAAGCTAATTATTTAGGAATAGAAATAGATTTTTCTTTTTTAAACTCTTCGCTTTCGGCCACCGGCAAAATCAAAAAAGCTGTTATCGTGCCTCTGTGCGCGGCGGTTATCGCGGGCGCGATGTTGGGGCGTGACATTGGATGGGGTTCTAAGGGTTTTGCCGTTACGCCTGTTTTTGCTATTAATAGGCAAAAAGTACTTCAGATGAATAATTCATTTAAGGAGGTTAAGAAGCTCTTCTGTGGTGAGTTCAGCGCCTTTGAGGATAGAGTGAAGAGTGCCCGGTTTTATGGCTTTAGAGCCGTGCAGTGGTACGATACATCTTCTGTGCACATCCGTGGAGTGACGCATAATGACGTGGGAGCCGCTTTGACGCTTAATGAAAAACTCAGCTTTTTGGAGAGCTTTTATTACTTCTTTGCCGCAGATATGGGGCAATTTTGTCATACTGTTACTTCTATATCTTTTAATACGACTTGCACATCGGATTCAGGAATACCCAGGTTATCATCTTTTAATGACCAGATGAATAACTCCAAGGCTTCTTTTGCGTTGGAGAGTGCTTCTTCAAGAGTTTCACCTTGTGTCGCGCAGCCGGGAAGCGCGGGAAAATGTACACTAAAACCGCCTTCAGTTTCTTCTTCGACAACAACTTTAAAATGCCTTAACATGTTATTACCTCCTTTTTTAAACATATCATTTTTAGATAGAAAAGTCAAGGTTCCTTCCTTTTTACGGTATAGGAAAGTATATAAAAGCACTTTCTTAACCACTGAAAATAACCTGAAGTTATTACCGAAGGTAATTTTCTTGAGCTTAAGCTCACCGCTTTCTTTTTCTAACAAAGTAAAACGAGCCGTTATCGTGCCTCTGTGCGCGGCGGTTATCGCGGGCGCGATGTTATTTAGCGTGATATTATCCGTTTTATTGTTTACAACAGTAGCTATGGTTGGTTTGGCGCGGGTGCCATTGAGAAAGATATGCACAGTTTTATTATCTATTACTGCGTTATCAGTTATAGTTTTCAGTTTTGTAGTATATTCAGCACCGAGAGTTCTGGACAAGGTTTACTATTTTTCTTTTGATCCGCGTGAAACAGAGCCTCTTCAATATGTTACGTGGCCATTTTATCCAAATGATTTAAGCGAGGTTATAAAGGCAGAACGGGAACAAATCCATATCATAGGCGCCGCAGATTTGAGGACAATAAAAGAGATTCGTTCGATGCCTCCTGATATTGTGCAGTATGCTAAAGATAGCGCCCGGGCACATGGTTTGCCCGTCCGGGCCCTCATGGCTGTTATGACAACGAATAGGGCTAACGAGTCGATGGAGCAGTTTTATACTCTTGCAAGAGGGTTGGAGATATTGTTGGCAAGAGAAGCAATATCCGATATTGATTTTCAGCTTCTAAATATCATTTTACCGTTGGAAGTAAAGAATAAAATTTTAAAGCGGGAGCTTAAGGATTTTCTTGGCGGTGTTATTCTTGATGGAAAAACGACGATGGGTATGACTCAAATGCGTCCCGCGTGGGTGAGGAGATATCAAGGATGGCAGCGGTTTGGGGTTGACGCTGAAAAATTATCCAACCGGCAAATTGCATGGCTATTGTTAAATCCCATGTATGGTTTAGAGGCCGCGGCGAAGATGTTGAGAGGCATGATTGATGAAGTAAAAAAATATCGAGAAGAGGCCATCCTTTACAGTCAACGGCCTGAAGTGATTGGTTATGATAAGGAGTCTGAATGGGAAGGTTGCGCGTTGGAAGAAGATTTTACGAAGATACCAGATCCAAAAGAAGCCGGAATTGAGGATTGGCGGCTCGCCATGTATCACCCAACTTATGGGGATTGGGGCATAATAAGCGTAGATCATCAAATACTCTTTGTTAAATCGGGCTTATTAGATCGTAGGCCTTATAAAATCCGCGCCGATGCGGGAAAAGCCGCAGAAAAGGCTTCTTCTCCTCTTTCTATTTTCCATCGAATCAAAAAAGCTGTTATCGTGCCTCTGTGCGCGGCGGTTATCGCGGGCGCGGCGATAAGCAGGGGTATAGGGCCTGTTGTGCGGGATTTTGTCGTTGCTCCTATTTTTGCCGCCGAGGCGCCAAGCGTGCTTCAGCCGGGTGGAGTGAAATTCTTGCGGGCGCAGCTGCCGCAATTCAGCCTTGAGGATATTCAAGACGCCAGCCGTTGGTTAGACGCGCACACGTATCCGGATACAGGATGTGTTGTCAGCCATGTGGGCGATCAGCGCATGCGGGATTTAACTGTTATTTATGACGCGGCGCAAAAGGCCACGGCTGATATCTTGCTTCATAAATGGGATTCCGTTAATCGTTTGTTTAAATATCTTATTTCACGCACGGGTGTTTGGAAGTGGGGCGGGATCATCAACATTGTGGATGCTTCCGAATCCAGAGGCAAGGGTTTTGAGTGGGTTGTTCATGCGGGGCCGAATTGTTTTACCGGCAAGACCGCGGCCCAGGCTTTTCTTGAGCTGGAAAAAGAAGGGGTTAATGCCGAGAAGCTTGAGATTGGTAAATCAAGCCTGCGTGAATTTCTTGTGAGCCGCGCGGATTGGATCATCAACCTGCAAAATAACAAAACAGGGGATTTTAATTACGGCGGCGTGCGCATGGGGCCTAAGGGAGATAAGCCTCAGGAACAGCGTGTTAACTGGGATTCGTCTCAGCCCAGCTTTGATCAGCTTTATTGCGCCGAGCACAATGTGGACGCCTACGCGCTTTTGGATTTGGCGTATGAGGTGACGAAAGATTCAAAATACAAACAGCACAGGGATTTGATTCCGGCATGGTTTAAGCGCACGAAAGTGTATGATTCTTCTATTCATGCTTTTCGGTGGGGCACGACGGAAATCGCTTTCACGGATGGCGATAGGAATATCAGGGTTTCACCCGGTGTTGTACCGTGGTGCCCGCTGGACGCGAACGCCTGGAGTATTTCCATCTTTGGCAAAAAGGTGATGGATGGTTTTGAGAAAGACGCGGCTTACAAAGTGTATCAGTTTATCGTTGATCATTATCGAGTTGACATTACATTTACGCATCCCGACGGCCGCCGGTTGACCGCGGCGTTGTGTGATTATGTGACGCATGATGATCGAAAACAATTGGTTAATTATGTGCACGTGGAGCCGGATAAAAAAGTGGCTATCGGCATAGGCCGCGAGCCGTTGGGCAGTATCGAATGGACGCACGAGGTGGCGGGCGCGGCGTTACAGCTTTTGATAGATAGTTTTGCTGAAATGAATCTTGAAATATGCGAATATTTTTCAAAGGAATACAGCGTGATTTTAAAAGAGATAGATAAGACTGGCGTTAAGACTCCTGAGGGGCTTGCGTATCCTTATGCTGTCGGGAATGATCAGACGATGGAGCTGGAAACCGCGTTAACCATGGGCGCCTTGAAAGATTTACCCGCGCGGACAAAAGCGGAAATCCGCAAACGCGTCGGCGGCGGCCATGACAGGCCTGTTGGATACGGCTGGAATACGCCATGGCGGGGATCAAATGTTTTTCTTATGATGAACGGCCAAAGCAAAGAAGGATTTTTTAATTTGAGCAGTATCGGCGGCAGTTATTCTGTCATGAGCGAGCTTTACGCCAATCCTTTTGCAAAAGACTTTGGGCCGTTAGCACTGAGGATTGAAGTTAAGACAGGCCCCTTGGCAAAGCCGCTAACCCAAGAACAAATCAAACAGAAGATTCTTGATCCCAAGAAGATCATGACGGAGCTGGAAGATTATGTGATGCGCGGATGGTTCCGTTATCAGGCCGGCCAATGGAAAGAGGTTGTTAATATCGTCACCGATATGACGAAAAAACATCCGGATTGGCTCTCTATTGCCAAAGAGCAGAACCAGGCGGCGGCCAAGAATGAAGGTGGTCTCTTTCCTCCGGCTTCCACTGAAAAGGAAATGAAGAGGCTTTTTGATATGTACTGGGCGCTTTATCATACTGGTACCGCCTATTGGCAGTTGATGGTCGCTTATGAGAAGTTAGGCCAGCATGAAAAGGCGCTTGAGTGCGCCAAAGAGATTGTTGCGAACTATTATTGGGCGCAATGCTGGGATCCCGCCGGTTGGATGTGGCAGATGGCCCGTTCCATGAACAAGGAATATCCTCAGTTGTATCAAGTCGCGATGAAAGATAAGGGCGTCAAACCGCCTGTGGCCGTGGCGGAAGAATTCGCGCCTCAAGCGCAGGAAGGAAAGCTGGTTCAGCTTAAGCCGGGAAATACTCCTTCAACCCGCGAAGAGCCGTCTATTATTATCAAAGGCCAGGAAACAGAGATTCCGGCGGCTAAACCTAAAGCGGCCGGTTTACACGCAACATCCATATTCGCCAACGGCGCTTTTATCAGGCCGGGCGCGTATGGTTCATTGTCAGGGTCTCTGCAGTTTTACGGTCCTGAAGCCGTGCCGTTCAGCGTCGAGGTTATGAGGCCGGGCTGGGGTTCCGTTGGCCCTGACGCGACACGGCCTTTTGATGTCACAGCTTTCCGTTATCTGGTCATCGAGATCGATCCGGCTAAAACGACCGTGAAGAATATCCGTGTTAATATCCGCGATTGGAAAAACCAGCAGGCGCAGAACTGGGAAACCTTTGATCAGGCGACAGCCGTCCGAAAAGACCAATATTTTATCGTGGACTTAAAAGATGTCAGCAAATCCACGCTTAAACAGGTCGCCCACATGGCTTTGGAAGTCGGCTCCTATAATTCCGTCGGTTCAAAGCTCATGGTTAACGATATCTATTTTGTTGACCGCAACAGCAGTTTTACGAGTAAAGAAGAGGAAAAATTAGAGGCGCATGAGATGGCGCATTCGCAGAGGAGGCATTCTTGGAAGCTTTTGAGGTTTGCCGCGCGGTTTGGTTTCCCGGACAGGCACAACTGGAGATTATGGTCGGACCTGAAAGAGAAAAATCAGTGGGAGGCTGATCACTTTGCCGCTGTTTATTTAGAAACCGCGGGGTTAAATTATCGTGCCCTTATTGAAACCTTTAATAAACATGAAGAACATACGCGCGATGAGGAGGAGATATCTCTTTCTGAACTTAGTGTTGAGTCGCAAGAAGAGGCATCCAGGGTTGCGATGGAAAAAAAGGAAACAAGAATAAAAAAGATACTGGAAGCCTCGCGGCAGACTTTGTTGATTCCGAAGGAACACAATGGAGTTATTGTTTGTTCACCGTTAGTTTTGGCAGCGCCTGATCCTTTTGAAGTTGAGATGCTCTGGCGGCCGAAGGCGGAAAACGGCCCGATAATATTCGGCCACTTAGTAATACCCTTGCTGTGTTTCGAATACATCATGATATCTTATGATGACTTGATGAAAATTTTACCGGATGAGATGAAAGAACAATCAAGGCCGGCATACGCCTTAAAAGGTTCGAAGAAGGTTGGCTTTGATTTAAATGAAGATACCACTCCATGGAGATTTTTCTTAAATGAAGACAAGATATTGATGAATATTCATCCTGAGGCAAGCTTGGCTTTTTTGGTTTCTGAATATGTGATGGCTATCGGAGGGAGTGCGATTGTCGCTATGATGGCCGGAATGGCTGCTGCCTTAAAGATGGGCGATGCGTCAAGGCTGGCCTGTCCGTCGAGCCCTCTGAGTCCGGATAATATCCGTGATGAAGCCGAGGCGTTGGAGCAAGGGGCAGCAATTTTATTGCAAGTTTTAAAATCGCTCGGGCAAAAGGCTGTATTTAATCCCGCCTTGGATCAGATGGAAATATCGCAATTGGCGGAGTTTCAAAAGCAGCTTGAGCTTAATCAATGCCGGCTGGCAAGATTTCTCGACAGGGAGCTTTTACTCAGTGAAAAGATAAACGGATTATTAGTTTGTTTGCCGCCGCAAGCTTCTTTGGATCCAGCTATCTTGATCAGTCTTCAGGATCGTCTGGAAGTCGCGCGAGCTGAATTGAAATATTTGGTTAATATTGACACTTTGCCGTTAGATGGAATAGGCGCTTTGGATGAGGAGATCCTCGGCTTAAGGCTTCAGATTCACTATTGGGCGCGGTGGGCTGTCAAAGTTAAGGCTGTTTTAGAGGTTTTATCATGGGGTGTTTCCACGGATGCTCTTAATATTACGTTGCAAAGTTTGTCAAATCTCGTTTTTTGTGAAGACGGGAGAGTCATGGAAGGGGTTGTTTATGATACCCTTCGCTATGAATATAACCTGCCTGTTGAGATTGTAAGCTGGGCGGATGACTTAAAAGAAAAAAAGACAAAGGAAGATTTTGAAAAGTGTTTATCTGGTATTACAGCCCGGATCAAACGCCTCATCTCGGTTTTAGGGGTACTGAGAGATGAGTATTATCCGCGGGAATTACCCATTATAATAAAAACCATACGCGGGGAATTAATAAAAGTCCTCGACATGGAAGAAGCGGGCCGCGTGGCAGACGCGCTTGAGCATGATCTCAGGGCACGGATATTATATGTTTTGCTTACGAATGCAATGTCAGTAAGGAATCCGGATGTTAAGGCTGTTATTCGAGATATTAAAGTTATCACGCGGGATTATCGTGAGAAAGGACGTTTTGAGGTTGTTAATAATCAGGGAAAAGAACTTTCTCTAAGCGGCAGGATTTTCCTGATGTATTGGGTGTTTGTGTCTTTGAGGCAATATTATATTTCGGGATTCAGGCCTAAAACGAAGATGCTTGAAGGGTCGTTTAAACTAAGGCATATCCTTAAGATTGTCGGTTGGGACAGTATAACAAAGGCTGAGCATTATGCCTATTCATATCGGGATAAAACACCGGATATAATTAAGGAAGTGAAGATTCCTTTTGCTGACGCGGGGAAGTTATTTTTGATAATTGTCAATAGGATTAAAAACGCGCATGAACAGAAGAAGAAGTTAGAAGAAAGATTGAAATCAGGCGGGTTTTTGCCGAATGGCGTAGAGAATGAGGTGATACTGAGCATTGAATCAATAAACCAGCAGCTTTTAGCCAGGACATCTAATCTCTGTTATTTTGAGGGTTCAAAAGGGGAGCTTGTAAATATTTTGGCCACACCGGGTTTATCAACGAATAAAACGCAGGGGAGGGTGAGGGGAAGAGGCGCTAAAATCATCGGCGATCTTGGTGGTAAACTGCATGAGATGAAGGTTGTTGATTTAGGCGGCGGAATTTTTAAAGTTGAGCTTGCGACATTGGTGCCGGTGTTTAAAGGATTGGCTCAGCCCTGTGATTTTACCGATGAAGAAGCGGTGAATCTTTTTGTCACCGCGGATTTACCGGTTTTTTCGCAGATAGCGCATCGGCAGGAGGCCATAACCAATGATTTGAAAGAATCTCGCCCTTTTGAGCAAGAGGGCGGCCTGTCTTTATTTTCAGGTAATAGAGGCTTTTCCAGCTCGCTTCTTTCCCATAGTAATATCTTTGCTGATGGCAACTTTAGATTGCCATATCATTTTGGTGTATCCGTTGATAAGAGATATTTTGATTTTATTTCCACGGTGGTTAGTTCCAGTATAAATGTTTTGTATTGTATTGCCGCCTTGTGGGCCGTTCTGCCCGCAATCCGTTTTATATGCCCGTTTATCCACAGGTTCTTCGCGAATTATTACGTTGAGGAATTAAACCAAAATCTTTCAGATGAAAAAGGAAAATTTAATAAATTAATAAGCGGGATGAATGAAGAGGCTTTTTGGTATTCAATCGGTAAGTTACTATCGTATTCTGATTTGAGCCTGCGCGAGGCGGCAGTAAGGGCATTGGGCGCGGTTGGGGGTGAAAAAGCGGCAGGGTATTTATCTGAAGTATTGAGCGATAATAGAAATACGGGCAATATTCGTTTGTTGGCGGTCATAGCTTTAATTGGGTTTTGCGAAGATAAAGCGGATAGGATATTAATGGGGTTTTTAAACGATTCCGACCTTTTTGTGCAGGTAGAAGTTATCAGGGTGCTGGCACAGCGGGGGCATCAGGAAATAGGAAATATTTTAGTTGGCAAGTTAGGACATCGTGATTTTCTTATACGCGATGCCGCTTTCGACGGATTAAAGATATTAAACCAGGCAGGAGAAGAAAGCCAGTTTAAGAAATGTTTAAGTGATGTTTTTGACAGGAATGCTCCGGGAAAAATTCGCGCCGAAGCAGGCGATTTTTTTAGAAAAGAAGTGGTTGTGCAGGTCGAGCCGTTCTTCAATAAAGAAGACATGGACAAAGTGGTGGCAAGATCAAGAGAATTAATAGCGGCGCTGATTAAAAGCGGCAGGGTGCCCGCGTTTAGTGAAATAAATGTTGTTTTGCGTTTGGCGGCGGAATATTCAGGAGGTAGATTATTTTTGTATGACAGGTTTTTTGAAATCGCGCTTGCATTCATAAATAGCGGCTATTATTCAGGAAATAAAGTGGCGGATAACTGCCAGGATGAAAGAAATACAAAAAGCAGTTCCAGTTTAGTGAGTATGAATAATAGTGCTATTCCTGATATTAGAGGGCAAAACGAAATGCGCAGCCTTGTTTTAGACAATCTGCAAAATCAGCAGCCATTTAATACTATTAGAGAACTGTTTTTTGCTGTATGTCAAGAATTGCGTATGGATGATGCGACGGGCGGCGCTAACAATATCTTTGAGGATGGAGTTTCCTGTGGTGTTGATAAAGTATGTGAAGCTTTGCGGGTATATTTACAGGATAAACATAGTATCGTATTGTCTGAAATGTTGTTAGGAAGGCTTATGTTGACAATGGCAGGGGACGATGACGAATTACGGATTGGCAGCCAGAGAATATTTAGTTGTTTTGTAAAGATTCTTTCCAGAGGTTCTTTACTTAAGATTGCAGAATTAGAAAATAGTCTTGAGCGGTTAACGGGGGATAAAGGTAAGTTTATAAACAGAATGGATATGGGGAAATGGCTTGAAGAAAACCGTAATTTTATAAGAAAATGTATTTCAGAACAACAGAGTTTATATTCTTTACGGGATGTGGATATTGAAGATTTGGCGTCGGAAGTTTATGTAATGGCATTAGACTATTTTCGTAAATTTAAACCGTATCGTTGGGGTAAAAACTGGTTTGTTTACGTAGAAAGAATAATAAAAACAATTTTTATAAAGCATATAAGAGAGGCATCAAAAAAAATAGAATTTTTAGCCGAGGGATTAGAAAATCTTAAGGACGAAGGAAATATAGAAGTTGACGATGATGGGATAACAGGAGCTGCCCGGTGTATTGAGAAACAAGATGTATCAAAGGCGTTATTGGGATTAAAGGAAGGAGAGTTATCATATCAGGAAATAGCCGAAGTGTTATATGAATACGGCTTGACAAAGGATGTTTTAAGTGAAAGCGCGATTGCTTCGAGGTTATATAAAATAAGAAAGAACGCCAGAAGAGAAAAGTATGGTGTTCGCGTCGAACAAGTAGAAAGAATCAGGAATGAAGATCGATATAAAAAAATTAAACTGATGAGGCTGTTTAATGGGGAGAGTCAAGATGCTATCGCTGTTGTTGGTGTAATTCAGCATAACGTTATATTATATGTCTGCCCAGCATTTAAGATTACATTTTACGGGATAGTAAAAATCTATAGAGGCAATAAGAATAAAAGATTTATAATTAAAGTTCTGCCGCGGGCAAATAACATAAATCGCGTTGAGGTTTATTTATCGGAAGATAATATTAATGCCTCGTTTTCCAGGATTTCTTTAAAAATCAAGAATGATAATGAAATTTGGACGGACCTTGAGCCTTTTGGTATTTCTGACCATAAGCTGAATGTAAAATTAATCGCCGAGCTCGATGCCCGGATTGAAGGCGGAGGGATTAAGTATAAAGTAATTAAAAATGCGCATGATGACAAAGGATTATACAAGAGTTGGAATAATTTAGCAAAGATAATAAAAGATAAGTGCTGCAAGGAATTAATTACGGATAAAGATTTTGTAACTATTTTTGGGATTAAGCTGCGTATAAGTAAAAGAAGGCCAAGAGGAGAGAGATTTGTTAAAATAGCGGTTTTGAAAGTGATAGAAAACGGTTGTATATTAGAGGTTATTTGTGAAGAAAAAAGATATTTTAAGCTTTTTTTAAATGGCAGAAATGAGTTAGTACAAAGAAAATTAGAAAACTATGAAAGCAGTTCTATCTTAGTGAGAGAAGCAATCCATCCGTGGTATCAACAGAGTATGACGGGAGGTAAAATAGGAAAAATAAATGAAAACGCGGATAGTATTCAAAGTTCTTCTGTAGCCAGGGGAACTTCGGAGTCTTTTAAAAATGTTATGGCAGTTTATCATAGTTTGTTAAAAAGGAAAGCGCCGTTTTGCAATGACATGCGAAAGAATTTAGAGCTTCAGTTGGATTTGTTGGTTTGTGTAGAGGTCGTTGATTCCTTAAAAGGAAAGATTGACGGGAAAGGCTGGTCCGCTATAGAACAATTTGGATACGAGTATTGTCAATTGATGCAGGCGGTATCTTTGGCGCATATTTTTTGCGCTTATCAGTTATGGCCATTTAACTATCCGGAATACACCCGCGTTGATAATATTTTGAATGTGCTAAAGCGGGCCAATGAAATTAAAGATGACTGCCCTTATGTGATTATTTCTCCGGGGGGCAATAACACGTATCCAGATTATATTACCCTTAGTAAAGAATATATCGAACAATCATGTGATAAAGAATTGGCCGCTGTTGTGGCTCATGAGGTCGCGCATTGGCGGGATAAGCATTTTTTAGGGTCCCTGAGATTGATTGGGGACGTTGGTTTTAAAAAACAAGAGAACTATGTATTTTGGCGATTTTTAGAAAACGAAAATCAATATAAAGCGGATGAGATAGCTGTTGTTTATTTGCAAAAAGCAGGGTTTGATCCTTTAGCCATTATTGGGGCTCTAGAGAAAAACGCTGCTTATACTTATAATGAGAGAAAATCGCTTTTTTCAGAGGGTGAAAAAGCATGGAACAGGGTGATGGCGGAAGAAGAAAAGGAAAGGAAAAAAAGAATACAGAAGATTGTCCGTATTTCTGATGCCTGGATTAAAGATGAGGAGGGAAAGCAGAGCAGGCATTCTTCGCCCTCAGGTATTCAGGAGGGGTTTGATATAAAATGGCGTGCCAGCAGTCCTTTGCGCGGCGTTTCTTTTGCGATAAGCCGTTTGCCGTTTTCCGCGCCGGCGGCGTTAAAGCCGGCGTTAGCGTTGTTTTTGATGTCAATTGGTTTCGCGGGGCTTGGGTATTTATCGCAACTGTTGTCTTTTAAGCTCTATATAACCGGCCATAAAAAAATAATGCTGGCCATGGATATTTTTAAGCATTCTATAATCTTTACTTTTCTAAGCCCCATGAGTCCGTTGGCATGGCTTTTTATCTCGGCTGAATTACTTTGTATTGAAACTTTAAAGTTATTGTCTTTCAGGCAGAATAGAGAGATTGAAAACTCTGTTGTTGGTTTTTCAGAAAACGCGGGAAAAGATATGGCCAGCTTATCTGCGGATAAACCTGTTGATAATTTGAAAGCCAGCAGCCCGGCAGGTTGCCCGTTTTTAGAAATGCAAAATGACAGGGAATTATTTTTACAGATGCCCTTGATGGCGGAATACACTGGAGCTTGTTATGGCGAGGCCATGCTTATGTCCAATATCGGCAGGGGCATACGTGTTTTTCAGCAGGATAAGAAGGTGCTTGTGCCAGGAGAAGGCGTCTTTAAACGTTGGGCTGATACGCGCGAAGCTGATAAGGTTGTTTTTAGTCTTGTTTCATCACAAGAGGCCGCCCCTGAAACTGTTCGGGCTTACCGTGGCAGGTTATCCGATACAGGTTGTCGCGCGCCGGTTTCATCCGGCGCGCCGGGGGTGGATTTTGTTTCGTCTTTGGCGAAATTTTTATCCAGGTATATACGAATTTATACATTCGCGGCCAGAAAACCGCACCATTTGAGGGCGCGCCTGCCTGCTGATAGGCAGGGATGGAGTTTGGCCGCTCAGTATTTCGCTTTTGCCTGCCTGCCGGCGAGGCAGGGAAACCGCGGGTTTCAGCCCAGGGAGCTTTATTTTTTAAGGAACCGCTATCATTCTTCTCCAATTGTTGAATTATCGGGCGGCATTAAGGAAATATTGGATTTGTATCCGAAGATACTTTTGGAGTTTGAGGATTTATCCGGTGTTTCAATTAATTCCATAAGCGAAGCGCAGGATTTACATTATGGCTTTGAAATATTTTCCGCCGCCTACTACACTTTTATAAAAGATATTCCTCATTCGTCTATAACGCCGGCGTATTTGGAGCCGATGCATCTGAGATTTCGCGCGTTGGTAAAGATGCTTTACGCGCTCAATATGCACCTTGGTCAGTTGTATTGTTTTGCGCCTCAGATAAAGACTCTTGCGGCATGGAACAGGAATCAAGTGTTTTTAATGCCGTATTTGTCTTACCGGTTTTATCTGTGGAATTTAAAAAGAATTATTCCTTCCCGCGACGGAGATGTTATTTTCAGCTCTTACGCCCGATGTGACGCGCAAGCTGCGGGCGCGGACAGTTTTGATAATGGCTATCCTTCCGCTATTATCTTCTCGATTAATCAAGCGCTTAAACAGTTGATGGAAGTTGGCATCAGGAGTAGAGAGGGTTTTATCAGTCATTTCCACAGTAGTGATTCCGTTGACGTGCTTATTGAATACATTATGGATCTGTTGGCATTGGCGCGCGAAAGGCGTGTTATCCCTTGCGATCTCAAAAAAGCCCGCGTGATTATAACTGAAAAAGAAGGATTTCCGCGCTTGTTTTCCAGTCCTTTGAGCCCTTCGATTATCCCCGATATAGCCGGTTATATCAGATTCTCCGAGAGCCGTGGCCAATACTCTTCTCCTTTGACGATGGAAGAACTCATGAAGAAAATTGACAATATGGGTATGGATAAACAGTCTCAGGCAGCGGTTGAAAAATATATTCAGGGAAGTTGTCCGATCGCAATATTGAGTTTGAGTTTTGCGGATCTTTTTTCAGAGCTGTTTCGTATTTCTTATGTTTCAGGCGGTAAGTGTTTTAAGCCTTTTATGGAGATTGAGGAGCTTCGTGCGTGGCTTGCCGTAATTTTAGCATCGTCTACAGGGTTCCATCAAGTTTTTAAAGAATTGCTGGGATATTGTTATCGTTTCGATTCAGAGCTTTTTATCATCGTTATGGAAAAAGCTCTGTTGCTGTTTAAGAAAGCGCAAGAGGTAACTTTGCCATTGATTTTAAATCAGGGTAAGCCGGATTATTCTCTTAATTCTCTTTGCGGCGGGTTGCTTTTGACAGGGGAAACGGCGTTGATGCGGGATATCATGCAGGGGCTTAGCCTCAACGCGCTGAGTTTATTGATTAAGGAGATAGCGGGTTTTTATAGAGATCAGGGCGTGGGTTTCGTCTGGTATCGCGACGCTGCCTGGGCGTTTTTGCGCGAGTGTTTTGAGAGCGAGGCGGAAAAGGTTGCCGAGCTTACCGCTTTTGACACCCAGCTTGAAAAAATATTTTCGTATTTTCATGTCGTTGTTTTGATACAGGGGCGGTATGTGCGCGATTATATCAGGGATACCCGGGTCAGCTCCCTGGATGATTTTAAGAGGCTTCTTGAAACACTGATTTTAAAAGAAGTTTTGACTATAGGCTATAAAGAATTTCAGGTTGTTTTTTCAAGCGCCGAAGGCCTGATAAAATTGTTATTGGGACATTTCCGCAAGGGCGGCCTTTCTATCCATGAAAAAGAGGTTATGATTTTGTTATTCGAGAGGTTTCTGCCGGCTTTATTCAAAGATGTCATGTATCAGAAAGCGCCTTTCTTTGACAGCGCCGTTATCAGAAGATATGAGGAGTTTCTGCGCCAAAGGCCCGGTTTGGGTATTTGTTTTGAACCTTTCAAGCACACCCCAAAAAAGCCTTTGAGAGGCAGGCTTATGGTTATTGTTAAAGGGAGTGAATACCACAGGATTTTTGATGTTTCTTCCGATACGATTATTGTGGCCGCTGAATACCCGCCGGATTATTCAAGCGCGAATCCGCCCCTGGCCATGGTTATCGCTCAGGACGAGTTGTCTGATCACTCGCACGCTTTAAGCCGCGCCGGTAAAGATAGCATCCCTGTTTACTTATGCGGTGTTTTCGGGGCGTACTATTTTCATTCTTTAGGCGGCAGGATTGTTGAGATAGGTTCAGACGGGAATCTCAAGATCTTAGAAGAGGCACAGGCGAATGAGCCTTTGATCCGGGAGGTTGTTTCCATGAAAGTTATTATACCTGAAGCCGTTATTGATCAGAATGGCGAAAAAGCTCTTCTGTTGGATCGCGCGCTTAATCCATTGAAGGTGGGTTATAAGGCCGCTAATTTATCTGTTATGGCGGGCGCAGGAGTTAATATCGCGCCCGGTTTTGTCGTGCCTTTTGGCGTGTATCATGAATTGATGTTTGGAGAAAATAAAACCGCTTTAGGCCTTAAGGGCATCTTGGGGGATGTCATGGCGGCTGAGACATATGCTGAGTTGGTTGAATGTTGCCGTCGTGCCCAGGCCGTTTTATCTCAAGCACCGTTGCCTGGGCCGGTCGTCAGAAATATATTAAAGATGTTGGCTCATCAACTTCCCCGAAGCAGGCCTTTGATTTTCCGAACGGTGACCAATACCGAGGATCTTCCGGGATATCCGGGGTTTGGAACAGGTATATATGGCAGCTATCGTTTGATGCGGGATACTGCAGGGAAGTTCATGGATTATATCGGCATGTGCCTTGCCAGCTTGTATAGTATTGAGGCTGTGTGCGAAAGAAGGCGTTTCGGTGTCGACGATTCAAAGGTTTATGCCGGAATCCTCATACAGGAGTTGATACATCCGGATGTGAGTTTTGTCGCCAAGGTTATCAAGCGAGAACATTTTATCATAGAATTTGCCATCGGGCATTTGTGCGTCATTCTTTCAAAAGACAGGCCCGGTTTTAAAGTTTCATATGAAGGCGGGGATTTTTGTGTTGTCAGGGATGCTTTTAATTCCGAGAAGATTGTTTTCGGAAGTTATGTCGATGTTTTTCAGAAGGTAACTCCTGATGAAGTCATTCAGGCCAAAAGGACACTCGCGGCGCTTTATTCTGAATTATTTGGCAATTTCAATAAGCTTTATGGTATTTTCGGTTATCCATTGGACGTGGAAGGCCTTGTTAGAGATTCAAAGATAACCATTGTTCAGGCCAGAGCGCTTTATGTCAGCAGCCCTCTAAAAGCGTTTAAAAAATTGTTTTCCGGCTGCGCGATTTTCGTATGTCTCTGTGATATTTTTACGCCTTTCGCGCGCGCTCAGGAACAACAGGCATTGGCCGCGATGGATCAGCCGCTTGCCCGATGGAACTATTTTGAGGATATTCGGTTATTTCAGGACGTTGAGCGTCTTTCAAGAGGCGGCAGTATCGGCGTTTCTTTTACGATAAGCCGCCTGCCGCGCGGTAAAATGGCGTTATTGAGTAAACTGGCGCAAGAATGGTGGCAGCATGATTCTGATAGGTACGGCCGTTTTCGGATTATCGGTGAACAATGCAATCTTGCCGTTGACTTAAGGCGTTTCAAGGAATTGAGCCGCCAAGGGCTTTTATGTTACGCAGATGAAAAGGATATGATTCGTCTCTTTTTGTTGACAGCTCTTGAAGAAGCGAAATTTCAGGTTCTTAAAGATGATTTGAGGCGGAGGATGGAAAAACACATTCCTTTCTTTGATCTTCTTGATAAGGGCCGGATTTATGAAGATATCGCGAAGGCTTTGTTGGAGCTTTTCAGAGAAAACCCATCTTTAGATGCTCATGCGCAATATGTTTATAACAGCTTCTTTTATACTGCCAACGGTGATTTTTCTATTATGTCGTTATGCGCTGATTTTATAAGACAGCGGCCTGAAAGCGCTTTGGTTCCTTATTTATCGGCCTATATGAGACGTTCGGTTGTTAGTGAAGGCGTGGAGATAAATTTAGAAGAAAGACAGAGAAGAGGCAGGGTATATCTTGAAGCTTTGTCTTATGATAAAAACTTTTTTGGCGATAAAGACACTATGGCTATGAGCATGACGGCAGATTGTTTAAGGAAAATGATTCCTGATTTTTTTGAGATTGGAATCGGCGATAGAAATTTTGAACATCAGGAGTATAGAATAATCCGCGAAATAAGTTTTTGCTATTATCGTCTTTGCGCCGACAGGCAGGATGTTGATTGGCAGCAGCTCCATGATGTTATTAAACTTTGGAAAAAATTGGATGCTTTCTATGCGTTGCCAGATGCTGAACGGAGGGTTATTGTAGATGTTTTATATGATAAACTGCCGAAAAAGATTTCTCCGCGCGGCCTGCCGCCTATTTGTCTTGATCTTTGGGGCTTTATTGCCAGAGGAGAGGATATATCTTCTTTGGAGGAGTATTACAGGAGGCTTATCTTTGGAAATGGACAGGCTTCAAGCCCGTTGAACGTGCCTTATCTGCCGTTTTCAGCGTTGGTGTTAGAGCGGTTGGCAGGGTATCTGTCGCAACTATTGCTTTTTAAGCTCTATATAACCGGCTATAAAAAAATAATGCCGGCCGCGGTTATCTTTAAAAATCTATCAGCCGGTGTAAGCCTAAAGGCTATGATTGAAATGATTTTAGGCGTGCGTGCTCTGGGAAGAGGCGAGCCTTTAAGGTTCTATGATTGGATTGCGCCTGTCCCCGTCTTAACTTCAGTATCCCCAAATATTTTTAATGTTACTGATTATGCTGTCCTTGCGGCTGTCCGGCCCTACCGTGGCAGGTTAGCCGTTGACAGCCTTACCGCAAATATGCCTCAACTGCGTACAGCGCTTAAATCTTTGTCGAGAATCGCTAATTTCATAGCCACCGCGGCGCGAAACCGCTGTTATGAAAACGCCATAACTCCTTTGGCCTGTTTTGAACTTTTGGCTCTTTTAGTGCTTAAATTTAGATTTGGTTCTGCCGCTTGCCGGATGAGCCGGTTTATGCTGTCTGATTCTCTTATGACAATGAAAGGCAATATGCTTAACAACGCGAAAATAGGCCGAAGAGCTGTTGAGCTAATGCACTTGAGGCTGCTGAATATTATCGCCAGGCATCCTGTCGAGCGAATGTTGAGTTCGCCGGTGTTTTGTTTGAGCGTGGAAAAAAATGTGGAAGGATTTCTAATTTCGTTAAAGACGAGTTCATCTTTACGGATAACTGAAGAGCACGGTTGTAAAGAGGTAATTAGCGCGGAGGATGGTGCCTTGACCTGTGTGTTTATGGATTATTTGATTAAAATATTCGCGTGGATTTTCGTGTGTAATGGAAGTAATCCTGTATATCCATCGGAAGGAACGCGGGGTAAAGAAATTAGAAAAATTCTATTGCCGCTTTTACCCGGAGGCAGGTTCTCTGAAAGTGAGTTTATAACTGCCTGCGACAAAATTAATAGAGAATATGGTGTTGATTTTAGAGGGTTTATTGATGAATACGCGATAGAATTTTTAGGTTTTAGTTTGGTTAGTAAAAATAATAGGGGAAATATTAAAAATTTGTTATTAATTACGCAGAATTTTATTCGCGAGGATAATTTTAAAATAGCGGCGGCTATTCTTAAGCAGATACTTAAAATATGTTTTGATGAGTTGGTCATCGTGGTTTACGCGAAAGTTTTATTTCATGCCGCTTTAAACGATAAAGAAAAGGCTTTAAAACAGTATAAAGCATTAACCGAAATGGCGGAAAAACACGTTTTGTCTGAGTCTGTAAGAAATATTCTGCGAGATGAGTATGAGAACTTATTGTCTTTGGTTGTGTCTTCATCCGTTATCAATGGTAAGCGTGAGCGGCGTTTGGAATATTTGAATGCGAAGAGCCCGGGGGAGAAACCTTTTAGGGTGGGGAAGACTGCTATTTTAGTTAGCACCCCGCCCGCTGAGGATGGGGTCAAATGTTCCTCTTGTTTATTCAGCGATGAGTTTCTCTACAACCGCGGGTTGTTTTTTAGCTCTGTTCCTTCGGCAGAGAAGAGGGTGAGTTCTTCTATTGAGAGTTTTTGTATAGGAAGCAGGCGTATTATTGTCCGCGCGCGCGGAGCTTTCGGGGGGAAAGAGTATACAGAAATTGACTCAAATGATAACGAGAATCAGGAAGTGCCTTTGGCTGGGGGGCCGGAAATAATGGTTTTGGGTGATTATATTGAGATGTTGAAGTCTGGTGATTATGATATTGCCTCGCGGGGAATTGACTGGTTGATTAAGCAAGGCTGTGAAAATGGTCTTATTCCTCAGGAGTTATTAAGGTTGTTATCCGAAGCAAGTATGAGGGGTAAGGAGTATTCAGAGGAGCCGTTTATCCGCCAGTCTATTGAAGTTTTGGGCGGATTAAAGTATGCCGGCGCGTTAAGCTGTGTTTGCCGTTATTCTTTGCGATGGAATATTTGCGGCGATTATCTTCAGAGAACAGCTTGTCGGGCCGCTATAAATATATTAAGAGCGGGAGAGATTGGTAATTCGCTTTTAGCGTTAAGAGGCGGTTATTTTCAACAACAAAATGAAAATGAATTTCCCAGCGTGGACGGGAGCGGGGATATCGCGAAAGAATTATTGGCGCGGTATGAAGCGCTGAATTTAACTAATTTTATGCCCGGAACCCGCCAATATATTATGACGCGGATGTTTTATATGTGTTTTTATAAAAATATGCGGATGGAAGATATTAGCAATAATATAAAAAATAAGCTCATTCCTGAATTAATAACCAGCGAAAGTAAATATGAGGGGATGCCGGTTCCTATGATAGAAATTTTTATCCCATTGCCTAAAGAAATGGACGAGCGGCAGTCGTTTAGATTTGGATTGGCAGCGGCTATTTTTAATTTTTTTAAAGTTTTTAATGATGGAATGGCGGATAAAATAAGTATGTGCCGTAACAGCGGAAATGGCAATTCTTTAAGGCTGACTATTCATCCGTCAAATTGGGAGATTACAGTTAAAATATTGAGCCTTTATTTTAAAGAATTCATGATTTTATCTCTTGAGGAGTTAGTGAAAGTTAATTACACGGTAACTTTTGAAACCGGCAAAAATAATCTTTATGATGGTTTTGAAGGAGCTTTTTTAATCGCCTTAAGCGCGTTCCTCGACAGGAGCAAAGGGGATAAGGTATCGCGTAAAAGAGTTTTGTATCCTGAACAGGGAGTTTCAAATTTAAAACCCGCTAATAGCGACACAGGAGATAATTCACTTTGTACGGGAGGAGAAGAAAAAGTTACTCGCTCTGTTGAGGGCGCGTTAGTATATGGTTGCTGCGGTTTAAGCGGAATAATGGCTACAAGAGGGTTGCAGGGCAGGGAATCAATGCTTAACGCTCGCGAAAATGAACCGTATTGTTTCGTTATAGATAATAAACGGCTCGCGGTCTGTTTAGGCGGATGGAAAGATTCTGTTTTGTTTTCATTTGCCGGAGACATAAAAAGATTGGCATATTTAGTTTACCTAATCATGGGAAACAGGAATTTATTTAGCAAAGCTGTTATTTCTCCGTTATATGATTTTTGGAAAAAAGAGGTTCTAAATGAGAATGGTTTTGAAAAAACAAAATTCAAAGGACAGGAGGGGCTAATTAATTTCTGGGGAAGAATTATTTGCCAGAGTGATAGTGAGAAAGGCAATGGCCAAAGAGTATTTCCTGAAAGGCTTTTCGCGATTATTGAATATCTTCAGGCGGGGCTATTGATTATTCCTCCGCAAAAGGCGGCAGAGCGCTTAATATTATTACAGGAACTTATAAATAAAGCTTTGGTTAGGGTGAAAATTTGTGTGGATACAAAAGGGAATAAGATATCTTCTTCTTTATTGATTGAAGCGGAATATACGCGGGCAGTTTATTTTCTTTTAAAGAGTATTAATGATGAGAAAATAGTAAGCTCTCACGTTGAAAATAGCGAGTTATCGCGTAAGCCGGATAAAAGCCCGTCTGTTTCGCTTAATTTGTTTTATTTATTGTCAGGAGCGGCTGTATCAGCGCTTTTTATTCTCTGCGCGGGCATGGGGTATTTATCACGGGGATGTTTTATTAGTATTTATTTGGAAGAGCAAAGCTGGCGCGCGCGGGTGCTGGATATCTTTGAATATTTCATTATTTTTTCTTTCCCGGGTTTTAAGAGCCCGTTAACGTGGTTGCTTGCGGGAAGCGAATTATTTTGTATTTATAAAATTCCTGTATCTCCTGTTTTTAATCAGCCTAAGGAAGAAGAAGTGCCGAGCGTTGTTCCCTATGGAACCGATAAGAAAGCTTCAAGCCCTATTAACAAATCCGAAATCGAACTTTTAAAAAATATGGAACCGCAGGGAGAAGGCCGCGGCCGCTGCGTGTATTGGGAACAAATTTCAGCTTTTCATACAGAACTAATTGAATTTTATAAAGCATTAGATTCATTAAGAGAAGAAGTGGAAGGTTTATTGGGGAAACATGGGCGCGGAGAGGACGGCTTGATTTCTTCGAGTGTCCGACGCGCGCGGGTGGTGTCATCGGCTACAAGAAATAGAACCGTCCCCAGAGTTGCTTTAGAAAACATGTGGCGTTACGCGCAGAGTTTTTTCCTTTGGAGCTTTTTTAAGGACTATCGGCTTTCTTTGGATAATATTGAGCTTTGCCGCAGAGAGGCCGTGTCATTGGCTGATCGTGAGATTTCAAAGTTGAGTGGCGGGATGATATTGTCTCAGGATAGAGCCTGGCGGGACAGCTGTCAGAGAGGTAATTTGCTTTCTCAAACCAGCTCCCCGCTATCTTTTTCGAAAAGCCAAGATAAGCTTTTCGTTATGCGTAAGGAAGAGATACTGGAAAGGGCGAGCCGCGCGATTCAAGCTCTTATCCGCGCGCAAGTCAAGGGTATCAAAGAAAAGGGACAGCGCACGATCGGCGGCTGGACGCAGGAAAAAGGCCTGGCGCGTTCCCAAATCACCAGGGCCCTCAACGGCACGCTTAAGATCCGCCTTCTTGAGACGGCCGTTGATTACGCGACGAAGCTTGGCATCTTCGATGATGTTTTTGAGGACTTTTATTATTTCGATCTTGCTTCCAGGCTTAAAATCCTGCGTCAACGCGCCGGCTTGACAGAAAAGGAGGCTGGTAACAGGGCTGCCTGGGATTTGGAAGAGCAGGAACTTGAAGGGTTGCAGAGGAAACTTCTTGTAGGCGGCTGGGCCTATATTGTTTCTGCCTCCGGGAACGTTAAGAGCGCCAAGCTCGTTCCTTGTGTTTTGCGCGCGTGGGAGGAGTGTTTTGAGTTCAACCCGATGTCACGGGATAAAGTTTCTTATTTTGATTGCGTCATAGATAAGGCCATAACGGGTTGGACGGCCCGGAGCGAGACGGGCAGGGATAGATTGGATCGTCTTCGTATGGTTTCTTCTCCTTTGGGCCCGCGTGGTTCCAAAGGTGGCTTGAGAAATATTAGCGATAAGGCTTTCAGTCGTGAAGAGATTGGGCAGGAGAATTATCTTTTAGATCATCTGAAGGATGCTTTGTCGCAGATTGATTTCGATCTGGAAGCAAGGAGCGCCTGGGAAGGCCTCGCGGCTGTTTTCGGCACGGCTTTGCAGGGCTTCAGTGATACCCTGGATAGCCTTTATCTTTTTTATGACTGGTTTGAAAGGAGGCTGTGGTCCGTTTGCGACATCGCGAATCGCGATAGTTCCTTGACGAACAGTTGGATGTTGTTTAGCCGCATCCATGGTTTTGACTCGATCATTAAATCTTTGGTTGAAAGAATGGATAAGCTTGTTCAGAAGGAGGAGTGTGCTAATTACGCCCGGCCGTTTCAAGAGCGCAGAAACAAGGCGGTTCAACTGACACGCCAGATCACTTGGGTTTTGGTGCGTTACTGCGACATGTTCACTAATCCCAAGATAGGAAGAAGGGCCGTTGAGCTCCTGCACCTGCGGCTCTTAAACATGATCGGTGAGCCCTTCATCCAATACGGCAATAAAATCGAGGCCACAGACGGCTTATTGAACTTCCTAGAGGGAATCCCTCAGCATATCGTTTATGACGAAAAGGCTGAAGATTACTTTTGTATCGCCAGGCAGCTTGTTGAGCCGAGGTTGAGTTCGCCGGCGTTTTGTTCCAGAGCGGAAGAAATGTGGAAGGTGTTGGCAGGCGTGGTTTTCGGCGATGTTGAGCGCATAGTTAGGCAGGTGAAGGAAATAGAGTTTGTTGACGCGGTAGAAACACTTAAGGATTTATGCCGCAATGACGGAAGCTTTTTAGCCAATCTTATTTTACGGTTAAATGATTTGGCGCTGGAGCTTCTTATTGTTTCCTTGTGTCAATATAATGATAAAGAAACTCAGTCTATCCTTGTGGAGCTATTGTTTGACAGGTTAATAGCAAGATATGGCAGTGCCTCTTTAGGCAGTCCTGAATTTAGGGGGCATTTCTTACATTTAACAAAAGAAGAGGCTGTGGGCATGGATCTTCCTATAGTTGATTTGGCAAAACGAAAGATCGATACTTACAAAGTAACTTTAGTGGGAAAACTGGATTTATCAAAATATAATCACGCCATTATTCCCACATTTTTGGATAGAGCCAGAGGAGGTTTATCTTTGGGGGGAGGGAGGTTGAATATTCGGGGAGAAGAATTAAAAAAATCAAGGACGTGGATAACTTTTAGCCAATATAAAGGCGAGCCGGTTGGGGTGGAGGTAAAACGAGGGCTGGTGTATCAGGTTTTTGGTTTGAAGAGCGATTTCCGCGAATTTTTATCTTTAGTTTATGACGCGAAGAACAAAGCTTATCTTTCCAGCTTTGGGGGTGTCCCAAGAGAGGAGTTGAATACGTTGTATGAAGGGTTAGAGGATGGATTAAAACCAAGATTTGAAATTCACGGTGTTAGAGTATCACCCTGCGGTTTTGTCTATTTCGACGGAAGGCAGATTGGCAGGGTATTACCGGAACATGCCGGCAAGCCGACAAGGCTTTTTCTTTCTTATTTTAACGGGGAAGAAATGTTGTTTAAAGGGCTGGAAGTTTATGATGATTTTGAGGTGTTGGTAAAAGGGGCGGCCGCGGGCCGCATGGGCCGCGTATCAGGAGAAGCTTTGCAGAGGAAGAGACTGCATGAATTATACGAGATTCCTTCTGCTCAGGCGCCTAATGATTTTTCATTGAAAAAGGCAAGATTGGTGGCCGTCTCGACTACTTTTTTTAACGAAGGCCTCAGATTGAAAGTTAATGCTGTTTATATCATTCTTAATTTAAGAACAGATCAAGATGGGAGGCTTGGAAGAATTCCTTTATTTTTTCCTTATGCCCGGGTTAGCGTGAAAGTGATAGGCGGAGAATGGCGTTACGCTGTTTTGGAAAGAGATTGCAAAGGAAAGCTTTTAGCAGGAAAATCCGGCCCTGTTTTTGTCGATCTGAAAGGCAACGTGGTTGAACAGATAAGAGAGCAATTATACCAATCCCGGCAACCGGAAACAGAAGTTGTTTTAGAAGAATATATCAACAGTTTTCCCTGCAGGATTTTAAAAAGTAAGAAAGGCTTTACATACAGTTCTACTTATGTCATTACTCTTGAAGGAAAAATCACCTATTTTGAAAAACTGCCTTGTAATTGGTTGGAGGGATGTAGGGCTTGTGTAGTGTTTAAATATTTAGGAAGTGGAGAAAACAGGATAAGAGAATTCATGTTAGGAGAACGGCATTATCAGGTTAAAAATGGATGTAAATTCTTTGTAGCGGTCTACGATACGAGCAGGCCCAGTCTTTCTTATCAAGGTTATTGTGACGTAATTTCAGAGAATTATATCAATTTTTTAACAGGGAAATATCCTGATTCGGCGTTTGGAGAAGACCATGTTAAGAGATTGACGGGTTTTGAATTGGATGAACTTATTCGTTGGGCGCGGAAAATAGCCGCGGGTATGTATTCTGAAAAAAATACCAAATCATGTTCACTCGACCTTGATGATATGAAGAGTGCCGCTGTGATGGGGCTTTTGGCTGTGCTGAAAAATTTTGATCCTAATAGGGGTGTAAATTTTAAGGTTTACGCGGAACATAGAATTAAGGGCGCTGTTCTTGATTGGCTGAGAGATTCAAAACCCTTTTTTAAAGATATTAAGAGGAAACAGGCACGCTTGGAGAAGAGACAGGGCATTCGGCAAGATCGCGAAGAAGTGGCGGCGGGCGCTTTAGGGATAAAAATGCTGAGTATAGATGAGCCTTTGGGCAAGGAAGGAAGTCTAAAGATAGAGGACTTATTAGAGGCTTCGCATGACACGCAAGGTGAGCTGATTACAGAGGAGGCTTCTGGAAGGATAAGGATATGTTTAAAAAAACTGTCGTTAAGGCAGAGACAGGTGATGGATGCTTTGGTTTTTGTTGGGCTAAAAAAGAGAGAGGCCGCCGATATATTGGGATTGAATGAATCAACTGTATCGGCGCATTATTCCAGGGCATTAATAAGATTAAGTAAGATGATTGGGAATGAGATGGAGATGGGGGTGGATATTTCTTTTATAGAGGCTCTTGATAGCTATAGAATTGCGCAAAGTTTTATTGAACGCATAAGAAGATTGCCGGTTCTTGGAGAGAAGCTTAAGGCGTGCAGGGAGGATGCGTGTAAAACGCAGGAGGAAATCGCGCGCGCGGCAGGCATAGGACAGGAACAAGTTGAGCAGTATGAACATAATACGGTACTGCCGTCCAAAGCGTATTTGGAGAGGTTTTTTGAAATAACGGATTTACCTGTGGAAGTTATGATAGATTTGAAAAAAAGCGCGGGGTATATCGCAGAATGTGGCCATTCGCCTTCTTCTGTGCCGCGAAAATTCAGCTCTCCTGTTATTCAGGAATCGCGCGGGCTTTTCCCGTATATTGAGGGCCGTGAGATCGTCCTTCCTTACATTTTCGATAATGGCGATGGGGCTTCTGTCAAGATCGTCTCAAATTTGAATAACTGGAAGCCGCAAGAGATGATAATAAAAGAAAGAAATATCTGTGAGGCAAGAATTCCTTTTGGGCAGGGTGGTTTGTGTTTGTATAAATTCTGCGATAACGCGGGAAACTGGACGTTTGATCCGAACAATCCCTGTATAAGCTCTGATCCTTATCATAATTCCGTGCTTTATGTCGTTTGCGATGAAGCAGGCGGATTCAGATTTGAAAAGTCTTTAGGGCTGGTTTTGATCTGTTCGCTTTTGGATATGGGCGCCGGTGTTCATCGCGAAGACGGGAAAATATTTATCAATTCCCATGGAGAAGGCGAGATTGTTGTTGACGCGCGCCTTTTAGAAGAAAACCTGTTTGGCACCATCAGGGCTTTTGACGGTGTTGAGATAAACTGGACTCCTTACTTGTTTGGTTCGATGCGCACTTCTTATAATTCAAGTTTCTGCCATGGCCCTGATTACGAAAAGATTAAACAGGATAAAGTAGGCCCTCTGGTGCCTTATTTGCAGGCAGAGCTTGAGCGTTTCGGCGTGGACAGGAGCGTGTTTGACGTGGCCGCGGCTGAAAGTCTTGGCATGGAAGATAATGACAATCCTTACCGCATCAAGGCTGAGCTCCGCATCAATGGGCATAAAGTTGTCATGGGTGCGGGTTATCATACCAAGCAAAAGGAATATGATATTGATGGAGTCAAAATTCCCTGTAATGAGGGGTCCGGCAACGTCTTTTCACCGCATGATATTTATTTTTCAGATGATGCGATCTCGCCTTATATCGATAAAAGATTGATTGGGCATGCTATTGATTCAGTTCATTCCCAAGGCTGCCGTGTTTTTTCTTCAAGGTGTGTTTGCGGAGATTTGTTTATCTGGTGTTCACTGGATGTATTGTCTGAGGAGACCTTGCCCTATTTTGAACATTATGAAGTCTCAGGCGATGATTGGCAGATTTTAAGAAGCAGGGCGTTTGGCGGCGTCATTTTTTATTCAAACAATGGAAAGAAGTATTATGTTGAATTCAGGCCTGTTTCGCAGGATCAGTTAAAGCCGAGATTATGTGCTATGGTGCCCGACGGCCGTCTTTTCTGGGGCGATGTCCTTTTTGAGAGAGCCAAATATATGATTGACTTGGGCTTTGATGTCTTAAGGGTTGATATGATTGAGGAGCTTAAGGATAGCGGAAGTTATGATTTTGTCCATCAGTTTTTAGACCGCTCCATAGATTACGCGTGGAGCAAGTATCAAAGGAGAATTTATTACTTTTTTGAATGTTATGAGGATGAAATCCGCAATCAGACGTTTTCCTTATGGAATCTCAAATATGCCTATGAGCCTTATAAATTTTATTATAAGAATATTATGAAGAATATGTTTGACCAGAAGAATATATCTTATTTCGAGGCGTCTTTTGATTATTTGATCGGCCATAGAACGACGCTTGTTTTTATCTTAAGCGATTATGATGAAATATGCCTGATGAATAGTGTTGGAAGAGACAGGCCGCGGGCTATGCGTTGCATCAAAGCGGGCATAGACAGCGTGCGTGCCGGCGGCATCTTTCTCGCAGGGTTCAGAGACCTTCTGGGGATGTTGGGAGAGTGGAAGCCGGTCTGCGGGGGCCAGTGGGGAAAAGACGGGATGCTTTCCCACGCCTTCCGTACGAACGATGAGGCCCAAAGAGCCTCATTGCTTAAAGAATTTTTGGCATCAGAGGCGTATCTTTTTATCACAAATTTCTGCTCAGCTCATCCTGAAGGAGCTAAAGACGCTTTGGCCCGTGTCGCGCGCGAGATGGGCGCTTCATCGCCATTGATTTCTATTTTTAATAAGGTAATTTTCGAACTGTCATTGCGAGGCCTGAAGTTGCGCGGTAATCTCTTTTTCAAGATTGCCTGTCTTGTCGGCAGGCAGGCTTCGGTCGTTTCGCTTCCTCGCCTGCCTGCTATCGGCTTTCCATGGTTTCGCCTTGAGGGGGCGGTTCAATTTCAAAACAAGAGAGAAAACAGCTGGACCTTTTCAGAGAGCCATTATGATGCGTCTTCGCCGCTGAACAACAAAAAGCGGTGTTTGGCGGAAGAGAAAAGAGATATTCGTGCTGTGAGAGATCGGCTTTTTTCTGACCGTCTATTTCAGCTTGAGACGTTCTTTTGTAGTTTGGGCGTAAGTAATAATGATCTTTCGTTGGCAGTAAATATATTCAAGGAAATTTTCATGAAGTTGATAGGGCCGGTCAATTTTGAAGATTTTCTGTCGGTTCAGATGGCGGTTAAGGCGTTGAAAGCTGCATTGAATAGGGTCAATGCCGGGATGAAAGTCATTAAGGGGGAGCGTGATATCAATGCCGTCGGCTTACTTATGAAGAATTATATTGAAGAATGGTATAGAGAGATAGCGGCTGTTGTTATGTGCGAGATTCAATCTTATCAGGAAAAGAATTCAATTCTATGGAGCGAGATTAAATCACGCATCCAAAAACAAATGGCATTTTGCAATTCCGAAGGCATCAATATAGCCGCAACTGTTGTTTTTGGCAGTTGGCCAAAGGGTGTCGCGAGGGATTCAAGCGATGTTGATATTGTCCTGATTTTGCCGCAACGGCTTGAAAATCCGTATGCCATCAGGCTGTTTTCCCAATTCTGTGTAAGCGGCAAGCATCAGGCTCAATCTGCTTTTTCGTGTTACATAGACAAACCTATGCCTGAAGGCCTGATGGAATTGATTGCCGGATATTCGATTACGCCTATATGGGAAATCGTCGCCGTCAATGAAGAGATTGAGCTTTTGACTGAAAATAAACTGTTTGATGGTTGGGAAAGGTTAATTGAACAAGAAAAGAGTGGTTTAAATGATATGGTACAAGGAGAGACTGTTTTTGGGAAACCATCAAGTCCTATTTTTTGCGAAAATCCCGTTGAGCGATGGAAAATAATGAGAAATGGGGACGGTTCTAATAAATCAGTCCATAGAAATCAGGGTACAGGGTACAGGGTACAGGGTACAGGAAGAAAGTCAAAAGTCAAAAGTCAAAATGACAATACAGCAAACATGAAAACACAAGAAGGGCAAAATCAGAATCTGAGTTTACCGCTTGCTTTTAATACGATGGAAGCTGGTTTAGAATACATTGCCGGGTTGGGCAACACGAATATCACACGGGCTGTAATCAAGATGTTCGACAGCATCCCGGCTGTTGAACATCGTTTGGCCGCCGGGTTTACTGTTTATCAATTATTTATATCATCTCCTTGCCAAAAATATATAAAAGAAGATCTCATAATATATGAAAACGTGTCTGCGCTTATAAGAAAAGAGCAAAGGCAGCCACGTGTATTGCTCGTAGCCGCGAACATGTCGGGCCTCAATAATTTTCTTCCTCCCTTGGGACTTTACTATATATTAAAAGAAGTGGACAAGCAGGATATGCCACTGGCAATGGCTTCTTTAAAAGATTTATTTAAAATATCCAGCCCGGTTGTGCCTTCAAAAAATATCTTATTCATTTCAAAAATTACTGCAGTGATGATGTTTTTAGTGTTAGGTTTTTCATCACTGGTTTATGCCTCGCGTCCTTTCGATGTAAAGCCACGTTATAGTGTCGCCTATGATACGGTAGCGAAAGAACAGGCCTATTCGCTTCGTGTTGAAGCCGGCGATACGCTATGGAATTTATCTGAATATGTTTTTCAGAATACAAAAACAGCCCAATCCTATCCTTATGTGTTGGGCGCGCGATGGAAAGAGATTTTAACACTTAACCCCGAAATTCGTTTAAATAAAGCAGGTGTCCCTCAAATCAGGCCGGGAGACATGATCCGTTTACCTAAAGATGTCAACCCGGAAATCAGCAGGTTTTTTAGCGAAGAAAAGGGTGCGGCCACAAATGGTCGTGTGGCGGCAGGTGAATCTGTTGATAGACAGCCAATCATTATGCTTTCAGATTACAGAAGGCAATCAGATGAGGCAGTGGTTAAAATTTCTACCGCGTCTAAAGATGAGGCTATGATTTTTGAAAAGGCGCCTCAGGCTGTAACATTAAAAGAATCAGTTTTTCTTTACGCGGTATTGTCTGGCGTGTTTGGTTTAAGCATCGTTAAATTCTTGGCCGGCATAGGGGCTGTATTGATTATTCCCGTTGTTACTGTGGTTACAGTATTTTCGTTGGTTATTTTAGGAGGCGTGGTGGTTTTGGCAAGCCTGGTGGATTATGGATTTAAGCGTTTCTTAATGTCCGATTACTATTTGGTGAACAGAAATCGTTCTTTATTAGCGATAGATTATGGTAAAAAGGCTGTTTTTTCTATTCTTGCGCTTTCCGTTATCTCGGTTGTTATTTGGTCTCATTATCGGTGGTTTGTGCTGCTAGGCATTGCTTTTAGCGTTCTTACTAATACGATCATGAGGATGGTTTCCTCGTTTGATAATGTTGATTATATGCCCGATGTTCCTAAAGCTATTTTTGAGAAGTTTAGCCCTGTTAAAGAAGAAAACATATTAAGGCCGCGCGCTGTATCTGCAGAAGAACTGCAAGAAGTCCGCAATTATCCGATTCGCTACGCTCTGAAAACAATGGAACAATCAGATAGCTATCATGATGAGTCGGGATGGGGAAGGCGTTCTTTTGTGGCCGCTCATAAAAACTTAGTTGCCGGCGCGGTTTTAAGTTTCTTAGGCGTTGCCGGTATGGCCTGTTTTGAGAGTTGGTTACCGCTTGTTTATGCTGTAAGTATTTTTGTTATTTATTGTGCTTTTGATCGCAGGCCTTCTGTGCCCAATAACGTTGATTATATGCCCGATGTTCCTAAAGCTATTTTTGAGAAGTTTAGCCCTGTTAAAGAAGAAAACATATTAAGGCCGCGCGCTGTATCTGCAGAAGAACTGCAAGAAGTCCGCAATTATCCGATTCGCTACGCTCTGAAAACAATGGAACAATCAGATAGCCATCAGGAAGAGTTGGGGTGGCAGAAACGATCTTTTATAACAACACATAAAAAGCTAGTCATCGGTGTGGTTTTAAGTTTCTTAGGTGTTGCCGGTATGGCCTGTTTTGAGAATTGGTTACCGCTTGTTTATGCTGTAAGTATTTTTGCTATTTATTGTGCTGTTGGCCGCAGGCCTTCCGTGCCCAATAACGTTGATTATATGCCCGATGTTCCCGCGGATTTTGATTCTGCTAAAGAAGAAGTACTTTTAAGGCAGCCTGTTGTATCTGTAGAAGCTCTAGCAGCTCAGAGCTACCCAGCGCGTTATGCACGTGAGGTAATGGGAGAATCAACCAATATGCAAGATGAACCGGAATGGAATAAGCGGAATTCATTGTTAAGTTACGCCAGATTGAAAATATATGCTGTTGTTCTGGTTTCTCTTTGGACACTCGGCATTGCTTTATATGTGAGAAGCTTTTTCCCTGTCGTTGTGGTTGCCGCTTTAGTAATTTCTAAACAAGTTTCATCATTGCTAAACAAAAAATTTGCTCTCAACTATAGGCTGCAGCGTTTTGTTGTAGAGCGATTCGTCAAGATGCCGTTTGAAGATGTGCCTCAGGGGATACAATGGCGGATTTTTCTGAAACTGTGCGTTTCAAATGATGCGGTCGAGGCATTCTCTAGAAATCTTCTTGTAATTTTTATTTTTGGCTTTGTTCCGTGTAGTATTTTAAAGACGTTTTCCTTTGCGTTTAGAAATATTAAGACGATATCCGATGCGAAGACAGCAGGTGGAATGGCAAGCAACCATTTTCATCAAAAAAATTATTCTTCGCCGCTTGTTCATGTTGCTGAAGTTGCGGATTCGGTTTTGTTAAAAACTATCGCCCCCGAAGCTGGTCGGACCTACCGTGGCAGGTTATCCGATTTTGGCTCTTGCGTGCCGCAAGGCACGCCGGGGGCTGATGGTTTTTGTGTCATAGATATCAACAATCACGTCTCAAGCTCTCTCTCGCGCCTTTTCAAACACGCCCTTGTTTACGCGCTCGTCATGCTGCATGTGTTTGTCGTTATCCCGTCAGGATCCAATGTCGC
>CAYRDK010000009.1:0-88484 GCA_964423185.1 uncultured Planctomycetia bacterium | reverse complement strand
TCATAAAAGATCATAAAGGCTTGATTGACATAAAAAGCGAACTTGGGGTAGGGACGAGGGTAACAATCGAACTGTCTCCGTCTTAACTCTTTACTGTTGGCAACATCATTACAAAATGTGTACCAACTCCATAATTAGAATCTACGCTTAACTTACCTTGATGAGCTGTAACAATCTTTTCAATAACATAAAGGCCTAATCCTGTGCCCTTCCGGGAAGATGCTTTTGTCGTAAAAAAAGGCGCGAACAATTTCTTTCTATCCTGTTCTTTTACACCTATGCCATTATCCACAATAACAATCTCTACATGGCCATCCAGGCATACTGCAGAGATCTCAATCTTGCCCTTATAACCATACTCTTTCAAAATCATCTGCCTCTCTTTGATAGCATCATAAGCATTGTCTATCAGATTAAAAAATACTTCCTGCAATTGAATACGGCTGCCAAGAAGCTTAGGCAAGCCAATGGGAATATTTTGAATAAGCCTAATCTCTTTTAACTTAATCTTATACTGCACCATCTCAATTGCGCCATTAATAACTTCAATCAAACAAACGGGTTCAAAACCTCCCTCTTCAGGCCTGGAATACTTCAGGAGCCCTTTCACAACTTCTCCGCCCTGCAAAACATTATTTTGAATCTTCTCCAAAGCAATCCGCACATCCTTGACAACTTCTTTTACCTTTTCATCGCATCCGGAAAAATCGAAAGTCTGCAAAACATCCAGAGAATCACCCGATATCAGAGAAAGCGCGTGAAACCTGTTATTAATCTGATGCGACAATCCATCCGCCATAGTCCCGATTGTGGCGAGCTTTTCAGCCTGAATCAACTGTTCATTCGTCCTTTGGATCTCATCATAAAACTGCGCGTTTTCAATAGCCAAAGCCGCCTGATTAGCAAGCACGGAAAACACCGCCAAATCATCTTCGCTATAAAGTTTTTTGGAACGTTTTTCCCCTAAAATCAATATCCCTATCAACTTCTCTTCCAAAAAACATGGGACTGCCAAAGCAGCATTCAACAGATTAAGCTGAGAGACTAAATTGTTTAAATCAACATTTTGCTCAGCCTCGCGCAGTCTCATGACAGCTTCTTCAGTTACAACAGGTTCATTTTTTGACTCAAAATATAAAGTCAGGGAAGAACCAAGATCAACCTTTTTAGCCTTATCCAAATCCACATTCAAACCACGCTCAGCCTGTAATATGAATTGAGAATTTTCATGATCCAATAAATAAATAGAAACATTCTTAAGCTTGACAGCTTTCATAACCACATGAACTATTAAATTTAAAAGATGTTTTAAATTTTTAATCCTGATCATGCCTTTGGAAGCATTACGAAGAATATTTTGATAGTTTCTCTGCTCTCGTAATAATCTATCTCCTGCCTTTTTATCAAAATATATATAAAGAAATGGTCCAGAAGTAGCCAAGGCAGTCGAAAACAAAAAAGGCACAATCCACCAAGAAAGACCAAGAATTCTGACTAGTTCGTTTTGAAAATAATAAATCAACAGCAAAGGAAGCCCAAGGATAAAAGAATAAATTACCATAAAGATACCTGCACGAGTAATTACAAGAGTTACATCCATTAATCTGTAACGAACCATAGTATAACCAATTATTAAAACAAAAATAAAAGTAGGAATATACCCAAAAGGATATAATTCTATTTTATAATTAGCTACGAAATCGACTGAAGCTAAACTATAGATAAATATTGCGAGCAACATATATTTTATTTGCATCTTCTTAATCAGCAGAATTTTTGGTTTTCTGAAAAATCCACAATATAACAAAGCAATGCAAGAAAAAACAACAAGAAATATAAAATAAATTATAAAAGCCGGATTAAGCAACCCCGCAAAAGGATAATACCCCCAAAAAAATCGTTTTGCTCCGCTTAAAATATAGTTGGTTCTCCAAATTAAAAATACTATCACAAAACCAATTACATAATTAAAATAAGCATACCTAAGAAGTCTATCTAACTTAAGAAAAACAACGGTATAATGGAAAATTGTTATAGCAATAAATACAACACCACAATACGCAAGATTCAACCAAAAAGAAATATTTCCGATCTTTATTTCACTAAAAGAAATAAAATTCGAAAAAAGCCAAATGGTACTGGTCAAACAGAGCAAAAAGAATACAGAATTAAGTCTAGATTTCATATTCTTCGATAAGACAAAAATCCCTAACATGAATAGAAGAATAGATGTTATAAGTGGTAGAATAGCGTAATAATTCATGTTATTCTAACAAAATCCTTTTTAACTCATTCTCTGAATAAATCTTTTTGGAACACATAAAATTTGCGACCTGAAATCCATGTCTAATTCCGAGATTATATATTTCTGCAACCCTTTCCACGGATGTTTTTTTTCCACTCAATGAATAATTCTCAAATCTATCTTCGAAAGCTAAAATCATCGCCTCGCCAATACAAGAATAAATGTCATCTCCAGAAAAGATCCTACTCCACTTTCTGCTACTTTTCCGATTTAAAAAAGAATATTGTGCTACTCTTGTTCCTTCAAATGCCAAAACATCATTACGCATTTTAAAAATTTTTTTTGCATTTAAAAAAGGATGTATTGCATCACAAACAATAGTATGGGCATTTAAGTCAGCTGGATCTATGTCAACAGACAAGCTGCCTGTAGTAATTAAAACTATTTCAGATTTTTTTAAAGCGTCTCCTAATTTTTTTTCAATTTTAAAGTTAACATTACTTATGGAATTATCGATTTCATTAAATTTTTTGTCAATATTTTCAACAAAAATAAAAGTTGGATCGTGTTTATTTAAAATTTTTAGACAAATATCTCCCAACGGGGTGTCCAGGCCAAGCAACGTAATTTTAGCATTATTTAATTCCAGCCGTTTAAAAACAGCTGCTTTTTTTATTGCTTCTGTAACAATTGCAGCAGTATAATTCAAACCTGTTGTGACATGCATACTCATCCCTCTCGCAATTTCAACAGCTTCTTGGCCATATAAACCAAGCAGACCTCCAAGACTTATAATATTCACACCTAATTCTTTTGAAATTTTGAAAGCACTCTCTAGCTTATTTAAAATATTCATTTTATCAACAACAATCTGAGTCGGAAGCAAAGGTAAAATGATAACATAACCTTCTATGCTTATCTTACCAACGGATATTGTATTCTTTATTTTTAAATAAACATACGGTGGTAATTTTAATAACACACCTTTCAGCTCTTCAACTTTCATTTTCTTATCGAAATAATTTTTACCTTTCGGATAGGAATAAAAAAAATCATCCAAATTTCTTAATGGAATAAACCAAGCAAATGTCTTCATTCTATAATCTAAGTGATTTAAAAGGTAAGAAAGCTGCCGTCGTCTCTTTATAACTTCGATATTCATCGCCAAATAAGTACATTAATTTTTTTTCTTCTTTGAAAGTTCGGAAAATAATCAAAGGCGTGAAAATTAATAAAGAAAAAAATAATCCGAAAGTTGAATTAAAAATTAAAGGGAGACTCAAAACCTCTAAAATAAAACCAAGATATATCGGATGCCTAATAAATCTATATGGACCTCTTTTTACAAGCATATATTTTGAATCTTTAATATAGTCATTATTTATAAAAATATTCCATTGGTCTGATAAAGTTCGCATCCCCCACCATCGAATCCAAAATGCTATAAAAAAAATAAACAAACCAATATAACTAGTAAAGGCAAACATGTTACGATTTAAGAAATAAAAATCTGTAATAATAATAGTAATCAAAACGATATATGCCAAAGTAACCAACTCAAGTATTTTATCTTTTGATTTAGTTCTTGTTTTTATTTTTTTTGTATAAAAAGTCTCATAAATTCGTTCTAATATTACAAAAATTATAAAAGTCGTAAAAAATAATTTAAATCTAACATTATGGCGACTTAGATAAAGAAAGATCATTAAAATTGGAATAAAAAATATAGAAATCTTAATTAGAACTTCAAGGAACGTTATGTCTCTAGTTTTCCAAATTGTTAAACTCATAAAATATTCCTAATATTTTATTTAAAAACTTTCACTTGAATTTTCTAAATATTATACAAGCATTATTCCCACCAAAAGCATATGAATTATTTAACGCTATTTTTACTCCATACTTTCGAGCCTTATTAGGAATGCAATCAATATCACACTCTTCATCTAAGGCCTCGTAATTGATTGTTGGAGGAATTATCCCATTTTCTATTGTTAAGCAACAGGCAATGGCTTCTATTGCCGATGCCGCGCCCAAGCTATGCCCAAGCATTGACTTTATAGAGCTGCACAATATTGGTTTATTTCTATTTTTAAAAACTTTCTTGATTGCGGCACACTCAGTCTTATCATTCTGCGCTGTTCCCGTCCCGTGGGCACTGATATAATCAACCTCATCTTTAGATATATTTGATTCTTTCAAGGCCTTTTCCATACATTTTATAACACCTTCTTCCAAGGGATGCGTCATGTGGTACGCGTCACAGCTTAGACCATACCCTAAAATTTCCGCGTATATTTTTGCTCCGCGTTTTTGGGCATACTCTAAAGACTCAAGCACTAAGATACCAGACCCTTCAGCTAACATCATCCCTTTTCTATTCTTATCAAAAGGCTGGCATTTATCCGGTGCCATGGCCATTAATCTATTAAATCCGGTAAAAGCTATGCGTGAAAAAGAATCTGATCCGCCAACCAATGCTGAATCTAATTCCCCGGATTTAATCAAATCAAATGCATACCCTATGGAATAATTACCAGCAGAACAAGCAGAAGGCAGCATGTAACTATTCCCTCTTGCTTTAAACTCTATCCCGACATTAGTGGTTATAACACTCGTTGGAAACAAACTCACTAAACTTTGCTGTATAGCATCCCAACTTTTCCCAGACAAACCAATATCAATCTTTTCTAGCTCCCGTATCTCCCCCATTGTGGTCCCTAAAAAAACGCCCAATTCATTAAAATATTTTTTGGGAAGTTTCGCATCTTCAACAGCTAGTTTTGCCGCGGCGATGGCCATCTGGGAGGCGCGGCCTAAAAATTTTATTTTTCTTCTATCGATGAAATGTTCGGGCTTGAAATTCTTGACTTCGCCGCCTTTATGGATGGGATATTGAGAGGTATCAAATGACTCTATCTCTGAAATGCCTGATTTTCCGGCAATCAGATTTTTCCAAAAATCATCAACGCCTATGCCTATTGAAGAGACAACGCCCAATCCTGTCACTACCACACGGCGTTTTTGATCGTTCGTTTTATTTATCGGCATCTTTTTAAGGATGATTCCAATGATTAAAAAGTGATTCCAAAGATTACGAAATGATTACAGCGATTAAGACCTTTAATCTGACTATAGCGATTACAGGATGATTACAACGATTACAAAACACGATTCCAAAGATTAAAAAATCATTACGGCGATTATAAGACAATTCCAACGATTACAAAATAATTACAACGATTCAAAAATGATTACGGCGATTATAAAACACGATTACAAAGATTAAAGAATGATTACAATGATTTAGAACCGATTACAATTATTACAAAAATCAAATATATTTTAAACCATCTTCGCGTCTTGAGAACCAAACGCGAGTTCACATTCTGCTACTTTTTTATCTAAAACATAAACCTCGATTTTTTCATAACCGATTTTTGTAAGCAACTTTATCGGTGTCGCGATTATTTTTAACTGATCCCCTGGAAAAACAGGCTCAAAAAAACGCGCTTTGACGGAAACAAGATATAATATCTTATCATTATTAAACTTCTGCTTGTAAAGCACGATCCCTGCCTGAGCCATGGCTTCTATCAATAAAACACCCGGCATCACCTGCTCATTCGGGAAATGCCCTTTGTAGAACTGTTCACTGACGGTCGTGTTTTTTATCGCGGTTACCCTATCAACGGATGCCTCAATAACACGGTCAATCATCAAAAAAGGAAACCTCTGCGGAATAATCTTTTTTATATCTTCTGTTTCAAGCGGTAGTTTCAAATTGTTCATTTCTTCTCCAACGATTCCATAACCAAGCCAACAATCTTATTTAAAGTAGATAAACTGCCAAGTTTTTCTTCCGGTATTATTATACTATACTTTTTTTCAAGAGCAGCTAAAATTTCAAGCGCCATCATGGAATCGGCTCCTAAGTCTTCAACCAAATGAGCATCCGGCGAAATCTCATGGGGTTCTTTTTCAATAATCATCGAAACAATGCCTAAAATCTCATCTCTTATTTTTTGCATAATCTCACCCCCTTTAACAACGATTACAAAGATTTTTAAAAAAGATTACAACGATTAGAACATTCTAACTTCAAGAATCGTACTTCAAAGCATTAACCGCCTAATATAACAACTTTTGCCGCCAAAGTTTATCAACAAACCAACTCTGCAACATGCTACTTTTAAATATGATAGAAGCTGCGCTTCAAATATTAAAGGCATACTCCCCGTAACTGCCTTAACCTCGACAATAACTCTATTCCGCACAATTAAATCTATCCTCAACAACCCAACTTTTTTCTTTTGATAAATAACCTTGAATTCTTTTTCGGTCTCATAATCCAGCCCAGTTTCTGTCAAAGCCAGTTTTAAAGCATTATGATATATCTTTTCATTAAATCCCGGCCCCAATTCACGATGAACCTTGTAAGCACAAGAAATTATCTGCTCAGTAATAACATCCTTTGCTCCTACTTCTGAATATTTCTCGTTAACCATTTTTTTAATCTCTATATTCATCTTTAAATTGCTATAATCAGTTCTGAATCATTGTAATCATTCTTTAATCTTTGTAATCGTAGTTTATAATCGCCGTAATCATCTTGTAATCGCTGTAATCATCTTGTAATCGCTGTAATCATATTCAATAACTCATATGCAAACCGCCGTCCACTTTAATGGCCTGTCCCGTGATATAGCCCGCATTTTCACTTAACAAGAAAACAACAAGCTCCGCGACATCCCGCGGCGCTCCAAATCGCCCCAGCGGAATTGCCTCTTCATACGTTTTTCGTTTATCTTCTTTTAAAATTTTTGTCATATCCGTATCAATAAAACCCGGAGCCACGCAATTAACTCGGATATTATAAGGTGCCACTTCTTTTGCTAAAGCTTTCGTTAATCCTATGATGCCGGCTTTTGAAGCGGAATAATTGGCCTGCCGGGCAATACCACTGATACCGCTTACTGACGCGATATTAACAATGCCGCCGCTCTTCTGCTTTAAAAATGTGACGATAACCGCGCGCGCCATATTAAAATAACCCGTAAGGTTTGTCTCAATCACCTCATCCCACTCTTTTTTCTCCATCAGCATAAACGCCTTATCGCGCGTGATACCCGCGTTATTCACCAAAAAATCAAGTGAACCGAAATAATTTTTAACCTGCTCAACGAACTCGCGCGCCCCTTCAAAATCACGCGCGTCCGATTTAAAACTTAAGCCAAAAGAACCAATAGCTTCCAATTCATCCAAAAGAGATTTTGCCTCATCATCACTTTTTGAATATGTAAAGGCAACTTTTACACCCGCGCGCGCCAGTGCCAAAGCGATAGCCCGGCCTATCCCGCGAGAGGCACCCGTTACAATAGCCACCTTGTTTTTTAATAAAAGTTGATCAGGCATATTTAGACAATATAACGCAATTGCTCACGCCGCTGGGGCCAAAACAGTTGATCATAACATTTGAAACTTTCATCTCTCTGGACACATTAGCCACAACATCCAAATCACAATGTTCATCCGGCTCAAGGTAATTGATTGTCGGCGAGACAAATTGCCCTTCCAAAGACCCGACGGAAGCCGCCACCTGCATCAGTCCTGAAACACTAAATGTGTCGCCAATCATGGATTTTATGGAAGAAACCGGCACTTCGCGCGCGTAGTCTCCAAATATCTCATGAATAGCTTCCGCCTCTATCCTGTCTGCCTCCTGCGTAGAATTGGCATTCGCGCTGATATAATCAATATCCGTCTCCTTCAACTCCGCGCTATCTAAAGCCTTGCGCATCGCTTTTCTAATACCGGGCCCGCGCTTATTATATTTATTAGTCCGGAATGGATCAAAGGCGTAGCCTTGAGATTTGATTTCACAATAAATTTTAGCCCCTCTTTTTAAAGCGCTCTCTAACTCTTCAATAACGACAACCACCGCCCCTTCGCCAAAAATAATACCGTTTCTCCTTTTGTCAAAAGGGCATGAAACTTCAACACTGCCTTCCTTTGTGCCTGCCAAAAAATCAAGCTTGTAAAAACCTAAATAAACCTGAAAACTCAACTCTTCCACGCCTCCGACCAAGACAGCATCCGCCCGGCCCAAACGGACAAAATCACAAGCATACTTTAACGCGTCTAACCCCGCGGTAAAACCGGTAGCGATGGTTGAATTAAACCCCTTAATACCAAACCGTATCGCCGTCTGGCTTGCCGGCGCGTTCATGACCGTATTGGGAAAAAGCGCGGGATTAACACTATGCAACCCTTCTCTTAACGCCTGCTTATCAAATTCACTGATGCTCCACACGCTCCCCGTCGTAGTGCCGACAGCAAGGCCGATTCTATCATCATTCTCTTTACTAACAATATAATTTGCCTCATCCAATGCCAATTTTGAAGTGGTAAGAATCAACTTTGTCGTACGGTCAAGCAGCCTTAAGCCCTTCGGCCCAAGATAATATGCAGGGTCAAAATCTTTGATTTCACCGGCAAGGCTCGTTTTCATGGAAACTTTGTCAAAAAGAGAAATTTCTCTAATGCCGGAACGGCCCGCTTTTAAAGCAGGCCAAAATTCATCTTTTCCGACGCCATTGGATGCCGCTACACCAACACCTGTAATCACAATACGCTTATTCATAGAGAAATTAGAAATGTTTGAAATGCCCTATAAACAAAAAAGCTCCCCTCATTGCTAAGGGGAGCTTCATCAATCCGAATTTTCTTAAATGCAACTCTATCGTAAAAAAACCGTAAAATAAGAGCTGCCACGGCTGCCATAATCTCAATCTTTTGATTTTTCGTCATAGATTTTTAATTAATGCTTTTACTTGGGCCACCCGTGGCAATTTTATGGCACCATCCATCCTGCGAGTTTCAATAACGCGTTGCGCGTAATTGAGAACTCAATTCATTCGACAAAGAAAGAACGAAACTGACTTCACGGGTAAAAGCATAAATTATCAAAAGAAATATCTGAATATAGTATACTTTGCAAGGAGAGAAAAGTCAATATCTCCGTGTCAAGATTAAAGTTAGAGCCCTGTTAAAACCAACTAGGCCTTTTTAATCACGGCTAAAACCTGGCCCACCTCAACCTCGTCTCCTTCATGGGCAATAATCTCCAAAAGCGTGCCAGAACAAGGAGCGGGAACATTGAAAGCCGCCTTATCCGTTGTCATTTCAACCAAGTCAATACCTTCGGCAATATCCGCGCCTTCCTGATGGTACCAATAAGACACGGTGGCCTTTAAAACATTCTCGCCCAAATTCGGCAGGCAAACTTTTGTCATCTTCTAGCCTCCTAAACAAATTCAATAAACAATTATTAAAAAATAATGAGATCCTTCGTCGCTTCGCTCCTCAGGATGACGATAAAAAACGCTCCTCAGGATGACGATAAAAAACGCTCCTCAGAATGACGATAAAAAACGCTCCTCAGGATAACGATAAAAAACGCTCCTCAGGATAACGATAAAAAACGCTCCTCAGGATGACGTTCTGTGATTTAAAATTCATATTTTATAGCCTGGCTTCTTCTAATAATTTCAAATCAAATATACTTTCAAAAGATTCGATTAACATATTTTCTGCCTCATCTAATGGGAGAGGCTCATAAAAAAAATCATTCAATGAAGCCATCTCAACATCCAATCCACAAGATTTTATCAAAGAAAAAAACTTTTTATCAACATTAACATTCACCGCGACACCATGATAGGTGACCCAATTTCTAACAGCGATACCAATAGAAGCAACCTTGTAAGGGCCAACCCAAACACCCGTAAACCCTATCCTGCGGTAAGCGTTTAAACCATAAGTATCACGCAACGGCCTGATAACAGCTTCTTCCAGATTGCGCAGATATAAATGCAAATCCCGCTTATCTTTGCGCAAATCAAAAACAGGATAAACAACTACCTGCCCAGGCCCGTGATACGTCACATCTCCGCCGCGGTCTGTAGGAAAAACCTCAACGCCTAACTTCTGAAATACAGACGCCTCAACCAACAGATTTTCTTTTTTTGAACGGCGGCTTGTTGTCACAACGTGAGGATGCCGGCATATAATCAAAGTGCTGGGCGCGTTGCCGGAAACTACTTCCTCAACAATTTTTTTCTGAAAACCCAGCGCTTGTTTATAACTAATATCTCCGGCATTTATTAAACGGTATTCGCACATATAGAATGAAGGCTATTCAAAAGACTTGGCAATTTCGGCAATAATTTCTGAGATACTCGGATGCGCAAATATGGTCTCTTTCAACTGATCCAGCGTAATCCCATTTTTCATAATAATGGAAAACGCGTTAATTAATTCACTGGCCTGAGGGCCGATGATTGAAACACCTAAAATACGCCCGGATTTTATTTCAATAATGGCCTTTGCGAATCCCTGCGTACTCTCATGGATATGCGCCATCCCGACACTTAAAAAATAAACAGTAACGGCTTTATAACAGACGCCAAATTGCCTGGCCTCTTCTTCGCTAATACCTATAACAGACACCTCAGGTGTTGTAAAAACACTGGATGGAATAACAGAATAGTCCCTGTTTTTAGATTCTAAAAACATATTATTGACGGCCAATTCCCCTTCATAAGCAGCCACATGCGCCAGCTTATATCCGCCAATGCAGTCTCCCGCGGCAAAAATCTCAGGAATGCTTGTCGAAAGATCACGCCCTACCTCAATCAAGCCATTTTCATTCTTTATATTGACGTTCTTATCTATGAGCTCTTCCACAAACGGCTTCCTGCCGACAGCTAAAAGCACTTTATCAAACTCATCCAGGTTCATTTCGGCAAAACCGCGGCCTGTGTAAACATGGGCTCCGGCCTTCTGTAAAAATTGTTGTAACTTTTTACTCACCTGCGCGTCAAAACCCGGCAAAAGCTGAGGCGCTATTTCAACAATTGAAACCTCGCATCCGAGCGCGTTAAAAATACCAGCGAATTCACACCCGATAGGCCCGCCTCCGATAATAAGCATCTTTTTCGGCACTTCCTGAAAATTTAAAACGTCATCACTGGAAACAATTTTTTGATGGTCAACTTTTAAATGAGGTAAATCCGCTGGAGCAGAACCAGTGGCGATCAAAATAAATTTTGCTTTTATTTTCTCGCCATCAACGCGAATAAGGCCCGGCCCTTCTATCCTGGCCTTGCCTTTGATATAATCAATCTTCTTGGAACTAATCATGAAGGACATGCCCGCGCGAAGACGGTTAACAATGTCCTGTTTTTTTGTTTGAATCTCTGCCAAAGAGAGACCTTTTCCAGCGTTGTAAACGAACGCTTTTGTAGGAATACACCCCCGATTAAGGCATGTACCTCCAATTTCTTTTTCCTCAACAATACATGTTTTTTTGCCGAGGCCTACCGCTTTTAAGGCCGCGTTATATCCAGCCCAACCAGCGCCTATAATACAAATATCATATTCCATAGTTTTAACCACTGTAATCGTTTTTTAGAATCGCTGCATTCACATTAAACTTTTTATAGCGCCCTGAATAGCAACTGCCGAATCATAAAAAGCTTTTTTTTCAAAATCATCCAACTCAAGTGCCACGACTTCTTCCATGCCCCTGGGGCCTATCCGTCCCAAAACCCCAATACTGACATCTCTCAAGCCATATTCACCGTTTAAGCAGGCACTGACGGGAATCTCCTTGGTGCGCCCTCCCAAAATAGTACTAACAATTTCAAAAATAGCGGCTGACGGTGCCATATAAGCGCTCCCTGATCCATAGAGGCCCACAATCTCAGCCCCGCGCTTTTTAGTCCTCTCAACAAGTTCATCAACATCTTTAGCGCTTAATAAATCCGTCAAAGGTTTACCGCCAACCGTAGATAAACGCGGTATGGGCAGCATCGTTTCTCCATGGCTGCCGATAACCAAAGCATGTACTCCCTTAATGCTGACATTCAATTTTGAGGCGATCAAATTGGCGAAACGGGACGTATCCAGGTTAACCCCCATACCGAAAACACGCTCTCTTGGAAAATTCAGCTTTTTAAAAGCTCGATAGGTCATAACATCCAGGGGATTACTGACTATAATAACAATCGCCTGAGGCGCGTATTTTTTTATCCTCTCACAGACGCTATCCATTATCCCGGCATTTTTCAAAAGAAGGTCTTCGCGCGTCATGCCGGGTTTTCTCGGCAAGCCCGCCGTTACAATAACAATATCAGAGGCCTCAATCTCGGCAAAATCATCGGCCCCTTTAATATGGGAATCTAAACCAAGCGCGTATTTAGCGTCATCTAAATCAAACGCTTTCGCGCGCGCGATACTGCCTGCGACATCAACGAGCACGACTTGCGCCAAAACGCTCTCGGCGATCCTCAAAGCGGTTGTCCCGCCGACAAATCCAGCGCCAATAATAGATACTTTTTTCATAAATGATTCCGGTGATTATAAATAGGATTACAAAAATTATTACAGTTATTAAACAACCATCCCTGTAATCTGGTTTTTAATCGCTGTAATCAGTTTTTTTTGATTTTTCTGATAATCTCATCGGCCATAGCGCTTGTAGACACAACGCTGGGATCATTGCGATCCTTTTTTAAATCATAAGTAACGGCTTTGCCTTCTCTGATAACTTCTTTTACGGCATTTTCTAATCTTAGCGCCGCTTTCTTTTCACCCAGATACTCCAGCATCATAACGGCTGATAAAATTGTTGCTGTCGGATTAACCTTATTTAAACCGGCATATTTAGGAGCAGAACCATGCACGGGTTCAAATAGAGCGGCATCGTCTCCAATATTAGCTCCTGGAGCCACACCCAAGCCGCCTATTAATCCGGCACACAAATCAGAAACAATATCTCCATAAAGATTAGGCAAAACAAGAATGTCAAAATTCTGCGGCCTCAATACTAACTGCATGCATAAATTATCCACGATAGCGTCATTGAATTCAACCCGCCCTTCGTATCTCGCGGCAACTTCACGGCCAATCTTCAAAAATAACCCATCCGTGTGTTTCATGATATTGGCTTTATGAACCGCAGTAATTTTTTTGCGGTTATTTTTCAACGCGTACTCAAAGGCATATTTAAAAATACGCTCTGTGGCAAACCGGGATATAGGCTTGATAGATATGCCAGAATCCGGCCTTATCTTTTTTTGGCTTAAAGAATTAACCGTCTCAATAACTTTCGCCGCGTCAGGAGAACCTTCTTCAAACTCTATCCCAATATAAAGATCCTCGCTATTTTCACGCACAATAACCAAATCAATATCTTTTCTCGCCGTATCAATACCTTCCAAGCTCTTTACCGGCCGCAGGCAAACATATAATTCAAGCGCGTGCCTCAGCTGAACATTAACCGAACGAAAACCACTACCTACAGGCGTCACAATAGGGCCCTTTATTGCCACCTTATTTTTTTTAATAGAATCAATGACGCCCTGCGGCAAAGGCGTACCGAACTTTTCTATAGCGCTCTCTCCTGCAATAAACTCTTCCCATTGAATATCAACACCTGTCGCGTCCACGCAGCGTTTCGCCGCCAAACTCACTTGCGGCCCTATGCCATCCCCTGGTATATAAGTAACTTTATAGCTCATTATAAATCAAATCCCTTATGTTTTTTAAAATGCTCCACTAACCCGCCGTCACCTAAGAGCTTACACATAAAAGGCGGCAAAGGGCGGATTTTAATCTCTGTATTTTTTGTCTTGTTTCTTAAAATGCCGTTTTCAAGCTCTATCTCAAGCTCATCCTCGGGTTCAATACCATCTGTATCGGCTTCTATCAAAGGCAATCCGATATTGACAGCATTACGATAAAATATACGCGCGAAACTTTTTGCCACAACTCCCACAATACCAGCTTCTTTAATCACTAAGGGCGCCTGTTCACGCGAGGACCCCATGCCAAAATTACGCCCCGCGACTAAAAATGAATGCCCGGGCTTAAGCTTGGAATAAAAATCGGGTTCTAAATCTTCCAGGATATGCTTAGCCAACTCTTTCATATCAGTAATAGAAAACTTATAGCGCCCTGATATAATATAATCAGTATTAACGTCGTCGCCAAATTTATAAGAACAGCCTTTAAGAATCATAAGTTTTTAAACTCTTCCACGTTTTTAGCCTTAGACAATGCCGTCTCATATGTGATAACACCGGCCCTGTAAAGGTCTTTCAAAGATTTATCCATTGTGCGCATACCAAACTGCTGCCCTGTCTGAATAAGCGTCGGAATCTGTTCAATCTCCTGCTCTCGGATTAAATTACGAATAGCGGATGTGCCTATCATGACCTCTGTGGCAACAACACGCCCAACACCGCTAGCCCTTGGCAAAAGGAGCTGTGAAACAACACCCTGCAAGCAATCCGCCAGCTGCAACTTTACTTGTTGCTGCTGATAGGGAGGAAAAACGTCAATAATTCTCTCCACTGTCTGAGGCGCATCCGGTGTATGCAGTGTTGCCAAAACCAAATGGCCCGTTTCAGCCGCGGTTAAAGCCGTTGAGATCGTTTCCAAATCTCTCATCTCACCGACAAAAATAACATCCGGATCCTGCCTTAAAGCATGCCTAAGCGCTTCCGCGAAAGACTTAGTGTCAGAATAAACCTCTCTCTGCTTAATAATACTGTTCTTGTTCAAATGAATAAACTCTATCGGGTCTTCAATAGAGATAATCATATCATTTCTTTCAGAATTAATTAAATCAATCATAGCCGCCATGGTCGTTGTCTTCCCGACGCCTGTAGGCCCCGTTACAAGGACCAGGCCGTTCGGCTTCCTGGCCAGCTCTCCAACAATTAACGGCAGATTTAAACTTTCCAATTTAGGAATTTGAAGAGGTATTCTTCTAAACGCGGCCTCAACAGAACCCCTTTGGATATGTATGTTCACCCTAAACCTGTCCATACCCACCATGGCTACAGACAAATCAAGTTCCCATTTTTCCTCAAAAATCTCTTTTTGCTCATTAGTCAAAATACCATAAATTAACCGTTTTGTATCATCCCGTGCCAGCTTAGGCAAATCAGTCACCAAAAGCCGTCCATCAATTCTCAAAATCGGCGGGGTATTTTCCGTCAAATGCAAATCTGACGCTTTTCTCTCAATCGTCAACATCAACAAATCTTTTAGATCCATTTTTACCTCGCTCTTTTAATATCGCCAGCTTGAATAATAGCCTACGATCCACAAACCACAAAAAAACTTTCTTATCCGTCATTTTGAGAATAGCCTCTTATCCATCATTCTCAGGGCTGCCTCCTATCCGTCATTCTGAGGCGTGAAACGCCGAAGAATCTCAACACTGACAAGATCCTTCGCGGAATTTGCGCTGCTCAAGCTTAAAAGTATACTTTACAAGTATTTTCTTGGATCCGCAATCTTTCCTTCAATAACACTTGCGGCCACGGTCGCAGGAGAAGCCAAATAAATAGAGGCATCAGGATTGCCCATACGCCCTTTAAAATTCCTGTTAGCGCTTGAAACAACAACCTCTCCTTTAGAAGGAACGCCATTATGTGTCCCCACACACGGCCCGCATCCCGGTGTCACAACACAAGCACCTGCCTCGACAAAAGTACTAATATAACCTTTTTTAATAGCTTCAAGATAAATTTCCCGGGATGCCGGCGCCACAATAAACCTGACATCTTTATGGGATTTTTTTCCTTTTAAAATTCCTGCCGCGATCTCTAAATCTTCCAAGCGGCCATTCGTGCAAGTGCCAAGGCAAGCTTCATCGATATGAATCCCGGCCAATTCACTAACAGCCGCCTTATTATCAACAGTATGAGGTTTTGCCAATTGAGGCAGGAACTTTGAAGCGTCGTATTTTATGACTTGAGCATAAACGGCATCCGCGTCTGCCTGATAAAAAACAGGCTTTCTTTTTAGGTGCCTGGATTCAACCCATTTAGCCGTAACATCATCCGCCGGAATAATACAAAACTTAGCCCCCATCTCAACGCCCATATTGGATATCGTAAACCTGGCATCCATACTCAAAGATTCAATGGTGCTTCCATAAAATTCAACGGACATATAGGTCGCGCCATCAGCCCCTAAATCACCAATAACTTTTAAAATAATGTCTTTAGAATAAACTCCTTTGGGCAATTTACCTTCCACGATAATTTTTATAGAATCCGGTACTTTAAACCAACTTCTTCCGACGGCTAAAGCGATTGCCAAATCAGTTGATCCGACGCCTGTTGAAAGCGCGCCCAAGGCCCCATACGTACATGTGTGCGAATCAGCACCTAAGACGAGATCCCCCGGTAAAACATGCCCCCTTTCAGGAATAACCTGGTGGCAAACACCACAACCAACATCATAAATCAATAGACTTTTTTCTTTCGCATAATCTCTTAATTTTTTATGAACAGCTGAAACGCCCATATTCGGAGAAGGCGCGCTATGATCTAAAACTATGGCAAATTTATCACGATGAACAATTTCCTCGATATTTAATTTCTCCAAACGGTCCACGATAATACCGCTGGTACCATCTTGCCCAAAACAGAAATCGACAGAACAAACAGCAAAATCGCCGGCTTTTAAATCTAATCCGGCGTGAGCACTCAAAATCTTCTCAGCAATTGTCTTTCCCATGGCTTTCACGCAATCCTCAGGCAATCTTTCTAATCCAACCCTCAATCCTGTCAAAACCTTTCTTTATCTTTTCCATGCTAGTCGCGAAACTGATTCTAATATAATCATTGCAACCAAACGGTTCTCCCGGAATTACAGCAACGTGTTCTTCTTCTAACAGCCGGTTCGCGAATGTAAAAGAATCCATACCCGTTGAAGAAATATTACAAAATATATAAAAAGCGCCTTCAGGTTTTTTATAACCCACTAGTCCATCTAAATTATCCAGGCGCTTTGTAATATAATCCCTTCTTTCTTGAAACTTTTTCTTTATATCAGTAAAAAAACTCTCATTCAGATCAAAAGCGGCTAAAGCCGCTCTTTGTGAAATAGAACAAGGATTAGATGTTGAATGATCCTGCAATCGCGAAACAGCCTGAACAATTTCCGGTTCCGCTGCTAAATACCCCAACCTCCAGCCCGTCATGGAATAAGACTTTGAGAACCCATTGACCGTAATGGCCAGCTTCTTTATCTCATTAGAAAAACTGGCTATTGAAATATGTTTCAGATTATCAAAGATTATTTTCTCGTAAATCTCATCACTGATACAAAAAATATTATTCTTGACACAAAAATCAGCAATCTCACGCAGTTCTTTTTCATTATACACGACACCGCATGGATTAGAAGGGCTATTTATGATAAGTACTTTTGTTCTTTTAGTTAACGCGTTTTTTAGTAATTTCGGATTGACCTTAAAATCCTGTGCTTGAGAAGCCTGCAGAAAAACAGGCTTGCCTGAAGCAAGTTTAACCATCTCAGGGTAACTCACCCAAAACGGGACAGGAATGAGAACCTCATCTCCTTCATCTATCAAAACCTGCAGCACATTATATAAAGAATGCTTGGCTCCACAGGAGATAACTATCGATGAGGGGTCATATTCCAGGCTATTATCTACTTTTAGCTTTTTTGAAATAGCTCTTTTTAGCTCGAGGATACCTGAGGTAGGAGTATATTTTGTAAAACCAGACTGAATCGCTTTTATAGCTTCAGCTTTTATAACATCTGGAGTATCAAAATCCGGCTCACCCGCTCCAAAAGCAACAACATCTTTACCTTCTTTTGCTTGAGCTTGTGCTTTTGCGGTAATCTGAAGTGTTGCCGAAGGTTTTACTTCTCGGATTCTTTTTGAAAACGGCATGTCATTAAAATATTTTTAAATAATTTCATCATGCCGTTTATTGCTTTAAACGGCATGGCACGCCTTACAGGCTGCATGTTCAGATTCAATTTTTCAGCAGAAACAAAAATACTATGAAGAGCCTTTTTCCTGCTTAAAAAGCTTATTTAAACCGCCTGTTTTTTTGCCGGAAGAAGTTTTATCGCCCTTCTTTTGTTTTAATTTTTCAGGTGAAACAACGCGAGCCTCTCTACCTTTAGACGCTCTGATAGAATCTTCCGAAGCCTTTTTCACATGCTCATCAACAGCTTCCTTGACAGATTTTTTCCCGGCCTTTTCAGCAGAGATAGCCGCCTTAGGTTCCTTTTTAAGGGACAGCTCCAAAACTACCATTTCAGCGTTATCGCCACGTCGAATCTTATAAGGGATAATACGTGTATAACCGCCATTTTTTCCCGCGAAAACAGGAGCAATCTCCGTAAAAAGCCTTTTAACTAAAGCATGGTCGCCTAAAACTGAAAATGCCCTTCTTCGGGCCGCAAGCGAATCAATCCGTTTACCCAAAGTTATTAACTTCTCAACCAATCGCCTGCTAATCTTCGCTTTCAATTTAGTAGTAACAATCTTCTGATGGATCAAAACAGCCCTGGCCAACGATCTGATTGTCGCTTTATAGTATGAACTAAACCTTGAAAGATTTTGCGTTTTTTGCTTATGTCTCATTTTATTTTTCTTTCTTTAATTTTTTTTCATCAATTTGCATCCCTAAAGTTAAACCCATGCCAACAATAAGCTCTTTTACTTCCGTTAAAGACTTCTTGCCGAAATTGCGCAAACCCAAAAGCTCGCTTTCAGACCTCTTGACTAAATCAGCAATTGACTTAATATTAGTTTCTCTGAGGCAGTTTGAACTACGCACAGAAAGCTCAAGTTCCGAAATAGGAAGCCTTAGTTTATCATACATGCTCGCCTCTTCCGGTGACATAGCCTCATCTTCTTCCATCTCTTCGGGAAGCTGGCCTAAATTCATAAAGACATCTAAATGGCCTCTTAAAATATTAGCAGCATAAAGCATCGCCTCTTTTGGATCAATACTGCCATCCGTTACAACCTCAAGAATCAAACGGTCATAATCGGTTTTCTGGCCAACGCGCGTATTTTCAACACGGTACGTAACCTTTTTAACAGGTGTAAAAATAGAATCTATCGCGACCATTCCAATAGCTTGTTCATCTTTTTTATTTATTTCGGCCGCAACATACCCTCTGCCCCTGCCAATTTCCATCTCAATATGAAATTTAATATCCTGAGTTAAAGTCGCGATATGAAGATCAGGATTCAAGATCTCAACTGTGCCATCTGTTATAATATCTTTGGCCTTAACTTCACCCGCTTTGTCTTTCTTGATATATATTGTTTTTACAGCGCGAGAATGCGAACACAATACCAGATTTTTTATATTCAAAATAATATCCGTTACGTCTTCCAGCACCCCTTCAACACTGCTAAACTCATGCAGGACACCATCAATCTTAATCGCGGTTACAGCACTACCCTCAATAGAAGACAATAATACCCGCCGCAATGAATTACCAAGCGTGACACCAAAACCGCGCTCAAATGGCTCTGCCGTGAATTTACCATATGTAGCCGTATGCGTTGACTCATCTATTTCCAAAAATTTCGGCAGTTGAAAATCTTTCCACTTAATCCCCATCTTTTCCTCCTGATAAATTAATTAACGCACTAGGCCTTCATTCGCATTAACTAATTCCACAAAGAAGTCACTCTCTGCGGCGTTTCATTCCGGCTTAAAACCACACCGGAATTACACTCTCACCTTTTAAAGAGAAATCCTTTTCCCTTTAACAATCCAACGGCAATCAACATCAACCATTACTTAGAATACAACTCGACAATCAACTGCTCCTGAATAGGCATCACAATATCTTCCCGCTCAGGAAGCCTTAAAACAGTACCTTTTAAATTTTCAAAATCCGACTCAAGCCAGGCGGCAACACCGCGGTCTTTACATATTTCAATATTATTTTTTATAGCCTTTTTAACTCCGTCTCTACCTTTAACCTCAATAACATCATTTGCCTTAACAGAATAAGAAGGAATATTAACTCTTCTTCCATTCACATAAATACCATTATGACGCACAATCTGGCGCGCCTGTACATGTGAAGTGGCAAAACAAAGCCTGAATATCACATTATCCAACCTGCTCTCCAATATCTGAAGAAGCACCTTGCCAGTTACCCCTTTTGTCTTAGAAGCGATATGAAAATACCTTCTAAATTGTCGTTCAAGGATACCATATATCCTTTTTACTTTTTGTTTTTCGCGCAACTGTAATCCATAGTTAGATAACTTCATGTTGCGCCCCTGGCCATGCTGTCCAGGCGCAAAAGGCCTGCGCGCCATAGCGCATTTTTCTGTATGACATCTAGAGCCTTTAAGAAATAACTTTAGCATTTCTCTTCGGCACAACCTGCAACTGGGACCTATGTACTTCGCCATTGAACCTCCTGATATAAACTTTCTCCTCCGCGGCTTTAGCGCAAAAGGACTAAACTCTTCTTCTCTTGGGTGCTCGACAACCATTATGAGGCACGGGAGTCACGTCTTTTATCATTCTTATCATCAAACCAGCTGCCGCGATAGCCCTAATAGCGGATTCTCTGCCTGATCCAGGGCCGCTCACAAGGACCTCTACCTCGGCTAAACCACAATCTTTTGCTTTTTTAGCCGCGTCGCCTGCCGCCACCTGAGCCGCAAATGGCGTAGACTTTTTCGACCCCTTAAAACCGACAACGCCGGGAGTAGACCAGGAAATTACATTACCTTCTCTGTCGGTAATCGTTACAATCGTATTATTAAAACTCGCCTGTATATGAGCAATACCGCTTGTTGATGTTAAAACCTTCTTGCTCTTTCTCTTCCCTTTACGAACCATACTTTATCTCCTTAAATGCCTCTATAAGGTATTTCACCTTACATTTTTGACCCCAAAATTCATTGGAGCCTCTGCTATCACATACAAAACATAATGACTATTTTGCCGGCGCTGCTGTTGCCGCCGCTCTAATAATATTGGTATTCTTGCGCGGGCCTTTTCTTGTACGCGCGTTTGTCTTTGTGCGTTGCCCACGCACAGGCAATGACTTCTTATGACGATACCCTCGATAACTACCAATATCCATTAAACGTTTAATATTTTGCGAAACTTCACGCCTTAAATCTCCTTCAACAACATAGCCTTTCTGAATAACAGCTGTTATCCTTGAGATCTCTTCCTCATTTAAATCCTTTGCTCTCTTAGCCGCTTCAATACCGGCCTCCTTTAAAATACGGGCGGAAATAACAGCCCCTACCCCATAGAGATATCGCAGAGAAACATCAATCCTTTTCTCCTTTGGAATATCAACACCTAAAATTCTTGGCATAACTTTTATCTCCTCTTAGCAGGGTTCGGGGAACAGGGTCCAGTAAAAGCAAAATCTTTTGTTTCCTCTGTACCTTAAACCCGGTACCCAAAATCCTGATGCATTAAAGTCTAAAATATATTAAAATTTACCTGCCAAAGCGGCGGCTTATCTCAAAAAAATAAACCCTTACCCCTGCCTCTGCTTATGTTTTGGATTCGTGCAAATAACTCTCAAAATCCTGTTTCTCTTAATAATTTTACAATTATTACACAATTTTCTAACGGATGACTTAACTTTCATCTTCAATTCCTTCTAATCACAAATAGATTTAGACGATTTTTATCTTTTCTATTTTTGATAATTTCAGCCAAAGGCTGATCCGCCTTGCGAACGGAAATTCCTGATTTTTCTATTTACATCTATAAGTAATCCTGCCCCGTGATAAATCATAAGGAGACAGTTCAATTTTAACTTTGTCGCCTGGTAAAATCCTGATAAAATGCATTCGAATTTTACCAGAAACATGTGCCAGAATAATATGCCCGTTTTCCAACTCTACGCGAAACATGGCATTTGGCAAAGATTCTGTAACCACACCTTCAACTTCAATCGCTTCTTCTTTAGCCATATTTATTGTGTTAATATTTGCGCTTTGCCATCCCATATGGCAATCGTATGTTCAAAATGAGCTGATGGTTTACCATCTCTCGTCACAGCCGTCCATCCATCTTCTAAGATATCAACACGCCAGTCGCCTGCGTTAATCATAGGCTCAATACACAAAACCATTCCATTCTCAACAACTGTTTTATTGCTCGATGTTCTAAAATTCGGAATCTGTGGATCTTCATGTAACGCGCGCCCAATGCCATGCCCGACAAAATCACGAACAACAGAAAATCCATGGCCTTCAGCATAACTCTGTAGCGCTTCGCAAGCTTCAGAAAGCAAATGATGAGGCTTTAAAAACTTTATAGCAACATCAAGCGATGCTTGCGTAACCTCTATCAACTGCTGGTTTTGAGCGCTTATTTTTCCCACTGCATAGGTTTTAGCCATATCCACAAAAAAACCGTCTTTCTCTAAACCAAGATCAAGGCCGATAATATCACCTTCTTTAAGCCTTCTTGAACCTGGAATCCCGTGCACAACTTCCTCATTCACAGAAGTGCACACACACGCCGGATATCCCCGGTAACCTTTGAATGCCGCCGTGACAGCAAACTTACGCATAAGCGCTTCGGTTTCAACATCTAAATCCTTCGTTACTATCCCCGGCTTAATCATTCTGCCAATCTCATCCATGATCTGAGCCAAGATATGACCGGCATTTCTCATAACATCAAGATCCTTATTGGATTTGAGCGGAATCATAAATCAAAAACCTTTATTAAAGAGCTAAAATAATCTTCGATATCAAATTAAATACTTCTTTGGAATCTAAATCCCCTGATATATTCTCAAGTTTTTTTTGCCCTTGATAATAATCTAAGACAGGTGTTGCTTCTTTCAAATAAACATATAATCTATTTCTAACAGTCTCTTCATTATCATCCGGCCTCTGGAACAACGCGACCTGGCACGTATCACACATCATATCTTTTTTCGGCGGCATATTAGTCATATGGTAATTTGTCCCGCATTTCGGACAAACCCTCCTGCCTGTCAAGCGCTGTATCACTATTTCTTCAGCCGTCTTCAGATAAATCGCCTTATCAATATTTCTATTCAAAATTTTGTCCAGGGCTTCAGCTTGAGATTTTGTCCTCGGATAACCATCTAATATAAATCCGCCTTTAACATCGCTTTCCGTCATTCTTTTTTTTACCATCTCTGTCACAAGCGTATCAGGCACGAGTTTTCCGGAATTCATATACCCTTTCGCTTCTTGGCCAAGCTTCGTATTATCTTTTACTTCGCGCCTTAAAATATCACCTGTAGAAACATGTGGTAGAGAAAATTTCTCGCTTAAAAGTTTTGCTTGCGTGCCTTTTCCGGCTCCTGGAGGGCCAAATAATATCAACTTCGCGCTCATCTTCTCCCTTTCATCTTCGTCGATTTTAAAAATCCTTCATAGTTTCTCATTAAAAGATGAGACTCCATCTGCTTAACTGTATCCAGCATGACACCGACAGTTATCAAAAGGCCTGTCCCTCCAAAGAAAGACGCGACAAGGTAAGGAATTTTAAGCCATGCCATAATAACATCAGGAAATATAGCAATAAAAGCCATAAAAATAGCACCTGCGAGTGTCAAGCGCGTCATGACATAATCTAAATACTCCGCTGTCGGGCGGCCTGGCCTGATACCAGGAACAAAACCACCATACTTCTTCATATTCTCAGAAATATCTACCGGATTAAAAACTATAGCTGTATAAAAATAACAAAAGAAAACAATCAATAAAGAATAAACAGCTGTATATAACCAGTGGCCTCGCACAAGGTTTCTGGCAAATGCCTGGAACCCTTCATGCGGAATGAAAGAAGCTATAGTCGCCGGAAATAAAATAATAGATTGAGCAAAAATAATAGCTATAATACCAGATTGATCTATTTTTAAAGGGATATAAGTACTTTGGCCGCCATAGACTTTACGCCCAACAACTCTTCTGGCATATTGAACCGGAATTCTGCGCTGAGATTGAATCACCATTGTTACAGCCAATACAACTGCTACAAAAATAGCCGCCATAATCAGAAAAACATAAGGCTCAAGTATCCTTTTAGAAGGTGAGTTAGGAGAAAATAAAACCCATAACTGATGGCCTGCCGACGGAATTCTTGAAACAATACCCGCCGTAATAACAAGAGAAATACCATTCCCAATACCTCGCTCTTGAATCTGTTCTCCCAGCCACATGATAAAAATCGTTCCTGTCGTCAGGGTTAGAATTGTTACAATCCTGAATCCCCACCCTGGCAGCATAATAATACTTAACTCCTGAGAACGGCCTAAACCTTCCACCCAGAGAGCCACGAAATATGACTGAATCATAGCTAAGACAACGGTCCCATAGCGCGTATACTGAGTAATTTTTTGATGGCCGCTCTTTCCTTCTTTAGCCAACTTCTCAAGAGCCGGGACTATGGCTGTCAAAAGCTGCATAATGATAGAACACGAAATATATGGCATAATACCTAAAGCAAATATAGTCATCCTGCTCATGGCACCGCCGGAAAACATGTTCATAATTCCAAAGAGCGCTCCGCCTTCACCAGCAGAAATCCTGCGAAACAACTCTGCTAAAGCGGATCCATCTATTCCTGGCGTTGGGATATAACAGCCTACGCGATAAACAGCCAATAATGCCAACGCGATTAAAACCCTCTTTTTAAGTTCTGGTATCTTAAATGAATTTAATAAGGCTGAAATCATCTTTTATTTTGCGCGGGTATTATTTCACAAGTACCAGAAGCCTCCTGAATCTTTTTTATCGCGGAATCTGAGGCTTTATGAACTTTAACAGTAAGGGCCTTTTTAACTATGCCGTCACCTAAAAGTTTCACCATACCATCTTTATTTCTGATCAAACCTTCTTCAAACAGGCTATCGGCATTAATAAGGCTGCCTTTGGCAAACTTATCCAAATCACCCACATTAATAATCTGATAGGGATTTTCGGATCTGCTAGTAAATCCTCTTTTGGGCAACCGGCGGAACAACATCGTCTGGCCACCTTCATATCCCGGCCTAAAATCACGCCCAGCTCTTGAACCCTGCCCTTTATTCCCGCGGCCTGAAGTTTTACCTCTTCCGGAACCAACACCCCGGCCGACTATTCTCTTTCTTTTTCTGGCGCCACGGGGCGCTTTAATATCAGTTATGAACATTGTCTTTACCTTCTTCTTGCGTACGCGCCTGATGCCGCAGCGCAAAAATATCTAAATGATGATTTAACTCTTTTAAACCTTCCATCGTAGCCATAATAACATTCATCGGATTATTTGTCGTCAAGCTTTTGGTCAAAATATCCTTTATTCCGGCAGCCTCACATATGGCTCTAACAGGGCCGCAAGCAATAATTCCAGTACCTTCTACGGCACGTTTTAAAAGCACCCGCCCGGAACCAAACTTTCCTAAAACATCATGGGGGATCGAAGTACCCTCTAAAGGAATTTGAACCATCTCCTTTTTAGCCTGAGCAATCCCTTTTCTTATGGCATCAGCAACTTCATTGGCTTTCCCTAAAGAAATACCAACTTTACCATTTGAATTTCCCACAACGACTAAAGCGCTAAAAGACATCTTTTTACCGCCTTTTGTTACTTTAGTCACTCTGCTGATTCTAACAACTTTTTCTACTATCTCTTTTGTTTCTTTAGCTGCGATAGGTTCAACCATTCTTAAAACTCCAATCCGCCTTTCCTGGCCGCATCCGCAAAAGCTTTTATTCTCCCATGAAAATCATATCCGCCTCTGTCAAAAACAACCCTGGAAATATTTTTTTCTTTCGCTTTTTTTGCCACCGCTTCTCCAAGCAAAGCCGCTGATTTTACATTCCCTCCGTAAGAACAACTTGTCTTAAAATCTTTATCCGCAGTAGAAGCGCTCAATAAAGTCGACCGCTTGCCATCATCTACAATCTGCACAAATAAATTCTTCAGGCTCCTGCGGACATTCAGACGAGGCTTCTCTGAAGTACCGACGATTTTTTTTCTAATCCTAATATGCCTTCTTTGTCTTGCTGGTATTTTCTTTTTCATATCACCACTCTATTTTGTAACGGCTTTACCAACTTTTCTACGGACTTTTTCATCCTTATACCTGATGCCTTTGCCTTTATAAGGCTCAACAGGAAAAACCCTTCTGATTTCAGCCGCGACTTGCCCCACCTTAATCTTATCAATGCCACTGATAACGATCTCCACTTGTTTGCTGGCGTCTATTTTAATATCATCTGGAATAGGGAATACTACAGGATGGCTAAACCCTAAGTTCAGCTTCAAGGATTTTCCCTGTAGTTGAGCTTTATACCCAACACCGGTAATTGCAAGAATCTTGGTATACCCAGCTGTAACACCGAGAATCATATTAGCCACAAGAGCTCTCGATGTTCCGAATAACGCTTTTGTCCTTTTCAAAGTATCAACAGCCGAAAACACAAGGTGCCCATCCTGTTGTTGACAGCTGATTTTATCCGGTAGGCTAAACTCAAGCTTACCCTTTGGCCCCTCTACAGTAACGAGATTCTCTTTTAAAGACACCTTTACATCTTTTGGAACTGAAATTGGTTTTTTCCCTATTCTTGACATAATATCATACCTCTTAAATCATTTTAGCGGAATACTCTTGCAAACCTATAACCGCAAAACTATAAATCACCATATATGACAGAGTACTTCTCCGCCAATCTTTTGATCTCTGGCCTGTTTATCTGTCATGAGGCCATGAGAAGTTGTTAAAATAGCTACTCCCTTCCCACGTAAAACATATGGGATATTTTTAGAATCCCTATAAATACGCAGGCCTGGCCGAGAAACCCTCCTAAGGTTAACAATAACTGACTTGTTATTGCTATAACGTAGATAAACTCTTAAAATACCCTGTTTTGTATCTTTAATAACTCTATAGTTATCAATAAAACCTTCCTGTTTCATAATATCAGCAATAACAACGAGTATCTTGGAATTGGGAATATCTACAGTTTCTTTTTTTGCCCTCGTTGCGTTTCTAACTAACGTCAACATATTTGCTATTGGATCATTAAAAGACATCTTCTCTCCTTTTGACAATCAATCAAATTTATATATTCTAGATTGTCAACTCACTATATTCGCTTACTTCCATCGCATATAGTGAGTTATCCTAATCTATCCTAAGTGCGCCATAAATTTTTTCATTATAACTTTTCTTTCTACCAGCTCGCTTTTCTAACTCCAGGTATCTCGCCTTTCCAGGCAAGCTCCCGGAAACAAATACGACAAACCTGAAATCTCCGATAATACCCTCCTGACCGACCACACAAGCGGCATCTATTATATTTTCTTGTCGAAAATTTTGGAGTTCTTTTCCAGCGATTAATTTGCGAGCACTTTGCCACGATTATCCTTTCGTGAATTCAATAAAACTAAAATTCTCAATTAATTTTCAGAAGTATTTTTATTTTTAAACGGCATGCCAAGGGCTTTAAGAAGCTCATATGATTCTTCTTTAGAACAAGAATCCATAACAATTGTAATATCCATCCCCTGCACCCGGGTCACTTTATCAAACTCAATTTCCGGGAAAATAGCCTGTTCTGTAATTCCAAAACTGTAATTGCCTTTACCATCAAAAGATTCCATGGACAAACCGCGAAAATCTCTAATCCGCGGAAGGGCAACGCTTATTAACCTATCTAAAAACTCATACATTTTCTGCCGGCGCAACGTAACCTTGCATCCTATAGGCAACCCTTTTCTTATTTTAAAATTTGCTATAGCTTTTTTAGAACGGGCTATAACTGGCTTTTGCCCGGTAATCATCGCGAGCTCCTCTGCAGACTTATCAAGCAATTTAATATCCTGAATAGCTTCACCTACGCCCATATTAACAACGATTTTTTTCAATCGAGGAACTTGCATAGGCCCTTTAAAATTAAATTTTTTTATCAATTCAGGCACTACTTCTTTTCTATATCTTTCAAGTAATCGCGGTATCATTCTTATTCCTTTAAATTAAGTTATTAAGCCCAATCTCTGCCGTAGTCGAATCAGCCTGCGCCAAAACCATTCTTTAACGTATACTAAAAAATCTACAATAAGATTTTTGAGAAGCTGATATTTATTCTTTTTTATATAACTTCACTGCACTTCTTGCAAATACGTACCTTACTCTTATCTTTAAGAACAGAAAAACTCACCCTGGCAGGCGCATCACAATTCTTACAAATGACTCTCACATTTGATAAGCTGATTGGGGACTCGATAGACACAACGCCTGTATGCTGCTGATCTTGCTGAGCGCGCCTTTTATGTTTTTTAACCAAGTTTATGCCTTCTACAACAGCACGGCCAGAAACAGGATTAACAGAGATCACCTTACCACTCTTACCTCTGTCCTTGCCCGCCAAAACCGAAACCATATCACCTTTTTTTAATTTCAACATTGTTTTCTCTCTGTTCTAAACTATTTCTTGTTCTCCGTGGTTTTACCACTCAGTGAAATTCAACCGCTAATACAGATTAGATAACTTCGGGAGCCAAAGAAACAATCTTCATGAAATTTTTATCGCGCAACTCTCTGGCCACAGGCCCAAACACACGCGTACCTTTTGGATTCAATTGTGCATCTATCATAACAACGGCATTAGAATCAAACTTCACATAAGAACCATCATTCCTTCTTAATGAATTTTTCATACGCACAATAACGGCTCTACCAACTTCCCCCTTTTTGACCGCCGCTCCCGGAGATGAAGACTTTATATTTACGGAAATAATATCTCCAATAGTCGCATCCAGCTTTCCCTTCCTGCCAATTACACCTATACATGAAGCAATTTTAGCGCCTGTATTATCTGCAACAGTTAATAGCGTCCGTTTAAATATCATAATGCTTCTCCAATACTCTGACTTTTTTAACTATCTCAACCATGCGCCATCTCTTATCTTTAGAAAAAGGCCTTGTCTCGCGAATCTTCACAAAATCTCCAATATTAGCCTCATTTTTCTCATCATGAGCTTTAACTCTAAGCTTTTGTTTGATTGTTTTCTCATATTTAGCATGTTTAACAAGCCGCGTAACCTGAACAACAATGGTTTTCTTCATCTTGTTGCTCATTACAACCCCAATAAACTCTTTTCTTATATCACTATTTGAATCCTTATGTTCGCTCATGCCTTATTCCTTTTTGCTTAAAGACAGCTCTTTTTCTCTCAAAAGCGTCTTTATCTTGGCGATAGTCTTTTTAAATATCTTAAACTGATGAGGCTTTTCAATTTGGCCAATAACCTTCTGATAATTTAATTTTCCAAGCTCCTCTTTGACAGAAGCCAGCTTAACTAATAAGTCTTCTTCGCTTAAATTTCTTAATTCATCTATTTTCATAAAACCCCTAAAATTAAATCGTTGACGTCCTTGTCACAAATTTTGTCCGCACGGGAATCTTAAAAGCCGCTAATCTCAACGTTCTACGAGCCAAAACTTCTGGAATACCGCCCAATTCAAAAAGGACAGCTCCACGTTTAACACAAGCCACCCAATAAGCCAAATCCCCTTTTCCTTTTCCCTGGCGTGTTTCAGCAGGTTTTTTTGTCACGGACTTATGAGGGAAAATTCTTATCCATACCTTACCAGATCCTCTCAGCTGCCTGGCCAATAAAACTCTAACGGCTTCTATCTGATTATTCTTAATAATAGCATTATCCAATGCCTTTAGACCAAATTCTCCAAAGCTTAATTCAGCCCCTTTAACGGCGATTCCACGATTCTTTCCTCGCTGAAATTTTCTAAATTTTACCCTCTTTGGCATTAAAGGCATCGCCTACGCTCCTTGCTCTTGTTTCTGTTCCTGTTGTTTCTTTAAATTTTCCTGCTTTATTTTTTCTAGCAACGCGTCTCCCTTGTGAATCCAAACCTTAACACCAATCAATCCAAAACGGGTATATGCTTCCGCGAAGCCATAATCAATATCAGCCCTAAAAGTCTGCAGAGGGACACTTCCCCATTTATATCCTTGGGTCCTGGCAATTTCAGCGCCTCCAAGCCTACCGGCAACGCTCACCTTAATCCCCTTAGCCCCGCCTTGAACAGCCTGATCCATCGCCCTTTTAATAGCTCTTCTAAAAGCAACTCGCTTTTCAAGTTGCAAAGCAATATTCGCAGCAACAAGCTGGCTGTCAATAGACGGATTCTTTATTTCTTCAATATCTACTACAACCTCTTTGTTTTTAACAATACTTCTCAAATCGCCTGTAAGACGCTCTATATCAGCGCCATGCCTACCAATGATAACGCCGGGCCTGGCGGAATGAATTTTAATTTTCACCTTATCGGCAAGACGACTGATCGTAACCGAAGAAACCGCGGCCTGCTTCAATTCACGCATAATATGTTTTCTAATCTTGTAATCTTCTTCCAAATAAATACCGAAATCGCCGTGGCGCGCGAACCACTTTGATTTTGACTCTTTTATGAAACCCAACCGAACCGCTAATGGGTGGACTTTTTGTCCCACAACTTCCTCCTTATTTCGCCTTCTTAAAATCCAGCTCTATTTTTATATGGCTTGTTCTTTTTAAAATCTCAGTAGCCCTTCCGAAAGCGGCCGGCCTGAATCTCTTCCATCTTGGGCCATCATCAGCTGTAATCTTGGAAATAATTAAATCAGATAAATCGAGCCCTTTGACCTTCGCATTAGCAATGGCGGAGTGTAAAACTTTACGTACATAATAAGTCGGCCTTTTATTAATGAACCTTAAATAATCATAGGCCTTCTCAGCATTCATACCGCGTATCGCGTCAACAACAAGCCTTATCTTTTTTCCAGAACCCCTAATAAATTTTCCTTCAGCATAAACTATCATGATATTCTTAAGTTAACTCCGCCCCTTTCTTAGCCTTAACACCGCCATGCTTTCTAAATATTCTTGTTGGCGCAAATTCACCAAGTTTATGCCCAACCATATTCTCTGTAATAAAAATAGGAACATGCTTTTTCCCATCATGCACAGCAATGGTAAAACCAACAAAGTCTGGTATAATCACAGAACTTCTTGACCAAGTTTTAATCGGTTGTCTGGATCCAGCTTTACGAGATTTTTCAACCTTTGATAATAATCTTTCTTCAACAAAAGGCCCCTTCTTTAACGATCTTGGCATTATGCTTTCCTTCGCTTTACAATAAACCTATTTGAATATCTTTTTTTTCTTCTTGTCCTAAGCCCTTTACACTTCTGCCCCCACGGTGATACTGGATGAGGATTACCCTGCCCCGCTTTTCCTTCACCGCCGCCATGAGGATGATCCACCGGGTTCATCGCAGAACCTCTCACAGTAGGCCTTATCCCCAGCCAACGTTTTCTCCCGGCTTTTCCATACATAAGAGCTTCGTGTTCAGTATTACCAACCTGCCCAATCGTCGCCAAGCAATCCAGTTTAAACAATCTGACTTCTCCAGAAGGCATCTTAATGTGGGCAAAATCACCCTCTTTCGCAGTAATCTGGGCTGAATTTCCAGCACTGCGCGCAATCTGCCCGCCGAAGCCGCGAGTTAACTCAACATTATGAATAAATGTACCTAAGGGGATAAAACGTAAACACATCGTATTGCCAACTTTAATCTCAACATCCGCGCCAAGCGTGCTTATAATTTCATCTCCAACTTTCAAACCTAATGGAGCAATAACATACTTTTTTTCTCCATCGTCATATTTCAAAAGAGCAATATTACATGTACGGTTAGGATCATATTCAATCCCCAATACAGCCGCTTTCTTATCAAAATTATCACGCTTGAAATCTATAATTCTATATTGCCGCTTATGGCCACCGCCAATATGCCGTGTTGTAATACGCCCATAATTATTCCTACCACCTGTCCTGCGCAAAGGTTCACATAACGATTTTTCAGACAAACTTTTAGTAATCTCCTGAAAATCGGAAATACTGGCCCAACGAACTCCGGGTGATGTTGGTTTTAATTTTTTAATTCCCATTGTAATTAGAAACCTTTCTACAAGAGATACTGCGCTGATTACGAAGATTTAAAAAGCAGACCGTAATAAATAACAAATTTTAATAATCTATCACTGAATCTTTTTTAAAATCGTTGTAAACTTATACAAAATTTTTACTTCACTTCGATCTTATTGCCTTCAGCTAAATGAACAAATGCCTTTTTCCAATCTGGCAGTTTACCAATTTGCTGGCGAACTCTTTTCATCTTGCCATGGACAATAGCCGTATTCACTGCTTCGACTTTTACTTTATAAATTTTCTCAACGGCATTCTTAATATCAATCTTAGTGGCTTTCTTTGAAACATAAAATTGATAAAAACCGTTCTCTTCTAACCGAGCACCTTTTTCCGAATGAATCAAAGTTTTTATTATATCGTATGGACTATGCATTTTTCAAGTGTTTTGTTAAATTTTTTAATGAATCTCTTGTTATTAATATTTTCTTTGAATTCACAACTTCAAACGCATTGAGGGAAGCAGAATCAATCATCTTTAAAAATGGAATATTCGCTGAAGCCCTCTTAATATTTTCATTAACAGCGTCTATTACACAAAGCACCCTTTCTTCGCCAAGCTTCAGCGCCTCTAAAAACTTAACAAAATCTTTTGTCTTAGGATGCATGATATGAATTTTTTCCACAAGGACAAAATCCCCATTTTGAATTTTCGCGTTCAAACTTGACCGCAACGCTTCCTTTTTTATCTTTTGTGGCAAGGCATAACCAAAATCACGCGGGTGCGGCCCAAAAACAATTCCTCCATGCCTCCATAAAGGATTTCGAGATGAACCAACTCTTGCGCGGCCAGTACCCTTTTGCCGCCACGGTTTTTTCCCGCCGCCAGAAACATCCTTCCTTGTTTTTGTTTGCGCTCTTCCAGCCCTCATCCCTGCCCTGTAAGCGACAACAGCCTGATAAAGCGTTTTTTTACGAACAAAGCCATCAAAAAGCTGAGCATCAAGCTCTATCTTTTCAATAGACTTTCCATCCATATCATACACGGATACAACAGTTCTATTCTTCTTCTCCATCATTCTGCCTTTGTCTGTTTCTTAATCGATTTTCTGATTTCAATTAATGCGTTCTTATGTCCCGGGACGGCACCTCTTACAACAATAATATTATTCGCCAAATCAACTTTGATAACTTTTAAATTCTGCAAGGTTGCTTTCCTCGCGCCCATATGCCCAGCCATCGTTTTTCCTTTAAAGATACGCGATGGATCAGAACTGGCAGCAACGGATCCAATTCTGCGTTTTGATGTCGTACCATGTGTCATAGGAGTTCCATACCAACCCCATCTCTTCATGCCTCCCGCAAACCCCTTGCCAATAGATATCCCGCTAACATCCACAAAATCACCTTCTTTAAAAACGTCAACTTGCATCACATCGCCGGTTTTAAAATTATTTTTTTCAGCAATCCTGAATTCACGAATATATCTCATCGGCGACAAATTCAATTTCCTAAACTCGCCTAGCTGAGGCTTTTTTATCTTATTCTCCTTCAAAGGCTGATAACCAACCTTCACATTTTTTTCATTAACACCCATAACTACACAAGGACCGGCTTCAATCACAGTCACGGCAATAATTTTACCATCTTCACCAAAAACCTGCGTCATGCCAATTTTCTTTCCCAATAATTTAATAGTATTGTTCAATATACCCATGGTCTCTCTTCTGTCTATAGCACTAGTATCATCTTTTTGATTATCGAATTTCGACATCAACCCCGGCAGGGAGATTTAACTTACGTAATGCGTCAATCGTCTTAGCGGTCGGCTCATGCAACTCCAATAATCTTTTATGTGTTGCCAGCATGAACTGCTCACGAGACTTTTTATCAATAACGACTGAACGATTAACTGTATAGATCTCTTTCTTGGTCGGCAATGGGATAGGCCCTGATACAATAGCTCCACTCCTTTTAGCCGTCTCCACGATTTCCCGCGTAGACTGATCTAACAAACGATGGTCATATGCTTTTAATCTTATTCTGATTTTTTGTGACATTTTCTTACGTTATGTCTTTCTTGGTTTTTTAATAGCAGCAGGAGATTAACTCCTGCTGCCTCCTGCTGCTATTGTTTTTATAATTTAAGCGATTATCTCGGCAACTACCCCTGCTCCGACCGTATGGCCGCCCTCTCGAATAGCAAAACGCAACTCTTTTTCCATAGCGATAGGCACAATCAACTCCGCTTCAACTGTAATATTGTCACCAGGCATAATCATTTCCGTGCCCTCCGGCAACTTAATGTCTCCTGTAACATCAGTTGTCCTGAAATAAAACTGCGGCCTGTATCCTGAAAAGAATGGTGTATGACGGCCACCTTCCTCTTTTGTTAAAATATAAACCTGAGCCTTAAACTTCTTATGCGGCGTAATAGAACCCGGAGCCGCCAAGACCTGCCCGCGCGCTAATGAATCCTTATCAACGCCTCTCAATAAAAGCCCAACGTTATCTCCAGCCTGCCCTTCATCCAAAAGCTTCCTGAACATTTCAATGCCAGTAACAACAGTTTTTCCTATTTCTTCTCTCATTCCGACAATATCCACGTTATCATTAAGATGAACTTTGCCGCGCTCAATTCTTCCTGTACCGACGGTACCACGCCCAGAAATTGTAAAAACGTCTTCAACAGCCATCAAAAACGGCTTATCCAGGTCTCTCTTGGGCATCGGAATAAAATCATCAACGGCTTTCATCAATTGAAAAATCGGAGAACATTTTGGACAGTCATCCTTTGCGCAAGAACAACCCAACGCTTCAACAGCACTTCCTCTGATGATTGGTGTTTTGTCGCCGGGAAAATTATATTTTGTCAAAAGATCCCTGACCTCCATTTCAACCAGCTCAACCAACTCCTTATCCTGAACCATATCAATCTTATTCAAAAAGACTACAATCGCAGGAACATTAACCTGCCTGGCCAAAAGAATATGTTCTCTGGTCTGAGGCATCGGGCCGTCAGCGGCTGAAACAACAAGAATGGCACCATCCATCTGAGCCGCTCCCGTAATCATATTCTTAATATAATCAGCGTGGCCAGGACAATCAATATGCGCGTAGTGACGTGCATCCGTTTGATACTCTACGTGAGAAATATTAATTGTTACGCCTCTTTCCCTCTCTTCAGGCGCGTTATCAATAGAAGCATAACTTCTGGCTTCCGCCCAGCCTTTCTTAGCTAAAATCGTCGTAATCGCTGACGTCAAGCTTGTCTTTCCATGATCGACATGGCCTATAGTTCCTATGTTAATATGCGGCTTAGTCCTTACAAACTTTTCTTTTGACATTATTCACCTCCGTTTATTTTAAACCTAAAATTTTATTAGATATATCTCTAGGCACCTCTTGATAACAAAAGGGCTCCATTGAAAAAGAGGCTCGTCCCTGCGTCAAGGACCGTATTATATTAGCATAATCAAAAACTTCTGCAAGCGGAACATGACCCCGCAATACTCTCACATTACCTCTCTGTCCCATTGATACAAGCTTTCCTCGTCGAGAATTAAAATCACCAATAACTGTGCCCATAAAATCTTCAGGAACAACTATTTCAATATCCATGATTGGCTCAAGTAAATAGGAGCGCCCCTGTTTTAAAGCATCCGAAAAAGCCATAGAAGCTGCCATTTGAAAAGCTATTTCTGAAGAGTCTACTTCATGATAAGAACCATCCACCAATGTTACCGAAATATCCGTCACAGGATACCCACCAAGCACACCGCTTTTAGCCGCGAGAACAATTCCATTCTTTACTGCTGGAATATATTCTCTCGGAATAGCGCCGCCTTTTAAAGCATCTTCAAATGTGATGCCCGTACCGGCAACTTCCTGAGGCGCCACAATTAAAACAACGTGCCCATACTGCCCACGGCCACCAGACTGTTGAATAAATTTTCCCGTAACATTTACTTTATTACGAATACACTCTTTATAAGCAACCTGAGGCCGCCCTACAGCGGCTTCAACCTTAAACTCTCTCAAAATCCTGTCAACCGCGATTTCTAAATGCAACTGCCCCATACCGGAAATAATAGTCTGCGCTGTTTCCATATTATAAGCTACTCGAAAAGACGGATCTTCCTCTTGCAGCTTACGCAAAGCAAAAGCAAGCTTTTCCTGATCTGATTTTGTCTTAGTTTCAATCGCTAAATCCACAACCGGATCAGGAAACTTGATCGCTTCCAGAACAATCGGCTGTTCTTCCTTACACAATGTATCACCAGTATTAGTTTCCTTTAATCCAACAAAAGCGACGATGTCCCCACAAAAAGCTTCCACAATCAACTCCTGCTTATTAGCATGCATACGGACAAGCTTTGAAACACGCTCGCTTTCTCTCTTTGACGAATTATAGATAGTCTCTCCCGCCACTATTTTACCGGAATATATCCTGACAAAGTTCAACTTGCCAACATAAGGATCGCTCATAATTTTAAAACAAAAACCACAGAAGGGCGCATCATCTGAAATCTTGCGCTCTTCATATTCGCCTGATTCCGGCTCAAACCCTTTGATGGAAGTCATATCTAAAGGAGCAGGCAAATAATCACAAACAGCATCAAGCAAACGCTGAATCCCTTTATTCTTCAAGGAAGTCCCGCATAAAACAGGCACAAACTTATTAGTCAAAACAGTCTCACGAATCGCCTGCTTCAAATCTTCATTAGGAACAGGGGTCCCCTGGATATAATGCTCCATCAACTTATCATGTACCTCGGCAACCCGCTCAAGCAAAATATGCCTGTACTCCTGCACTTCGGCTTTACGATCTTCAGGTACAGGCAACTTCTCTATATCAATACCTTTATCATCTTTGTAAAGATATAAAACCTCGTCTATAATATCAATAATACCATTAAAATTCTCTTCACTTCCACAAGGTAACTGAATAGCCGCAACATTTGCCCCTAATTTTTTATGCATATCACTAAGAACATTCTTAAAATCTGCGCCGACCCTGTCCATCTTATTAACAAAAGCCAAGCGCGGCACGTGATACTTGTCAGCCTGGCGCCACACTGTCTCAGATTGAGGCTGGACCGCGGCAACCGCGCAAAAAACAACAACAGCACCGTCTAGAACTTTTAAAGACCGTTCAACCTCAACGGTAAAATCCACATGACCAGGAGTATCAATAATATTAATCTGCATATCGCGCCAATAACAACTTGTGCTGGCTGAAGTAATCGTAATCCCTCTCTCCTGTTCCTGCACCATCCAATCCATCGTCGCGGCCCCATCATGAACCTCGCCAATCTTATGAATTTTTTTGGTATAAAACAAGATACGTTCAGTTGTCGTTGTCTTGCCGGCATCTATATGCGCGATGATCCCGATATTTCTTATCTTATCTAAATTTGTCCGCTCTGCCATTATTGTCATATCCTGAATTTTATTCTTCTTCACAAAATATATACTTTTGCTCAAAAAAGAATTATTTCAACACCATTGATAATATTTCACCATCTGAAATGCGCAAAGGCCTTATTTGCCTCAGCCATCTTATGCGTATCATCTCTTTTCTTTATGGCTCCACCCTCTCCCTTGAAACCAGACAATATCTCATCTGCAAGGCGCTCCATCATGGGTTTGCCCTTTTTTGCCCTTGAAAAATCCTTTATCCAGCGCAAGGCTAATGAGATCCCTCTTTCCTGACTTACTTCAACAGGCACCTGATATGTCGCGCCTCCAACTCGGCGAGGCTTAACTTCCAGCCTCGGCCTGATATTCTCAAGCGCTTTATAAAAAACTTTTAAAGGATCCTCTTCATTGGCTTTTTTCTTAATAATTTCAAAAGCGCCGTATACAATACTTTCAGCTACCGACTTCTTTCCTTTGCTCATTAAAATATTAATAAATTTCGCTACAACTTTGCTGCTATATTTCGGATCAGCTACAACTTTTCTTTTTATCGCCTGTCTTCGTCTCATTGTTTTTCACCTAATTTCTATTTTTTAACTGCTTTAGCCGCTGCTTTGCCAGCTTTCGGTTTTTTAGCACCATATTTTGAACGGGACTTCTTCCTATTGGCAACCCCCGCCGTATCCAGTGTCCCTCTAACAATGTGATATCTTACTCCCGGCAGATCCTTAACCCTGCCACCTCTAGTCAAAACTATAGAATGTTCCTGAAGATTATGGCCTTCACCAGGGATATAAGAAGTCACTTCAATACCACTGGTCAACCTAACTCTGGCAATTTTACGAAGCGCTGAATTCGGCTTCTTGGGTGTCATCGTTTTAACCTGCAAGCACACGCCACGACGCTGTGGACAGCCTTTTAAAGCCGGTGACTTGGACTTTTGTTTTTTCTGAACGCGTCCTCTACGAATTAGCTGTTGAATCGTCGGCATGAACAATCTCCTTTTCAGAATTTTTTTCTGCTTCTTCTTTTATCATGGTGAACTCCTGGTGCACTTTTAATCCGGTGCCAGCCGGAATCAAATGCCCAACAATAACATTCTCCTTTAAACCAAAGAGTTCATCACGTTTTCCTGAAGCTGCCGCGTCAGTTAAAACCTTTGTTGTTTCCTGAAAACTAGCAGCTGAAATAAAACTTTCAGTTGTAATAGATGCTTTTGTAATACCTAATAAAAGTGGCGTTGCCGAAGCCGGCTTGCCGCCTTTTTTAATAACTCTCTGATTCTCCTTCTGGAATCTCCAACGGTCAATCTGTTGTCCTGATAGAAACTCCGCATCTCCAGAATCCTCTATTTTGACCTTTTTAAGCATCTGACGGATAATCACCTCAATATGCTTATCATTAATCCTCACACCCTGGAGCCGGTAAACCTCCTGAACTTCATTCACCAAATATTCCTGCAAGACTTTATCGCCGCAAACTCTTAAAATATCCTGCAAAACAACAGGGCCATCTGTCAACTGCTGGCCAGCTGTAACACGATCTCCACGATAAACATTCGGATGTTTTCCATGTGGAATCGTGTACTCCCGCTTCATGCCAGTCGCTGACGAGACAATAATCTGTCTCTGCCCTTTTTTGTTTTCAGCAAACTCCACAAAACCATCGATTTCAGAAACGATAGCCGGATCTTTCGGCCGGCGCGCTTCAAACAACTCAGCGACGCGCGGTAAACCACCTGTGATATCTCTCGTTTTACCCGAAAGCCTCGGAATCTTAGCCAACAGTTCACCTGCGGTAACTTTTTGCCCATCCTTAACAACTATATGCGCGCCAATAGGAACAGGATAAATACCAATAACCTGGCCTGCTCCGTCAAAAACAATAACCTGCGGATGAAACTCCATTTTATGTTCAACAATAACACGCTCAGAAATTCCCGTCGTTGGATTTAACTCTTCACGCATCGTAATATTTTCCTTAATATCCTCATAACGGACAATACCCTCAACTTCTGTCAAAATAGGAGACGTATAAGGATCCCAACGGACAAAAATAATACCTTTCTGGACTTCCATGCCATCGGCAACATTAACAACGCTACCCTGTGGCACCGTGTAACGCTCAAGCTCTCTTCCTTGAGCATCGTTAATACTTAGGGAACCGTTGCGATTTAAAACAATATATTCCTCACCCTTAGTAACAACCCTTAAAGAGTGATATTTTAAAATACCTTTATTCTTGGATTTAACAAAGGACTGCGCGACAATACGCGATGCTGTACCGCCGATATGAAATGTCCTCATGGTTAACTGTGTGCCAGGCTCGCCAATGCTTTGCGCGGCAATAACACCAACAGCCATTCCTAATTCAACAAAGCCATCACGCGCCAAATCCTTACCATAACATTTCGCGCAGATTCCACGGTCAGATTCACATGTCAAAACACTACGAATACGAATTTTTTCAATCCCCATCCGTTCCAATATCTCAGCTTTTTCTTCTATAATCAATTCACCGATTTCAACAATGGTTTCGTCGGTGATAACATCTACAATATTATCAAGCGCCACACGGCCCGTAATCCTCTCCTTCAACGGAACAACAACTTCGTCCCCTTCAATGATAGAAGTTAATGAAATACCGTTTAATGTGCCACAGTCCATCTCTGTAATAATAACCTCTTGTGCCACATCAACCAAACGGCGCGTCAGATACCCGGCATCCGCTGTCTTCAAAGCCGTATCGGCCAAACCTTTTCTAGCACCATGCGTTGAAATAAAATACTCCAAAACCGTTAACCCTTCCCTGAAACTTGCAGTAATCGGATTTTCAATAATCTCACCTGAGGGCTTAGCCATCAAACCTCTCATACCAGCCAACTGCCTTACCTGCAATCTTGATCCGCGCGCTCCAGAATCCGCCATCATAAAGATTGGATTAAAAGAATCCATCTTCTTAAACACTAAATCAGACACCTTATCCGTTGTATGTGTCCAGATATCAATAACTTTATTATAACGCTCCCCGTCGGTAATAATACCCCTGCGGTACTGTTCCTCAACTTTCGCAACTTCTTTCCTGGCATCCGCGATATACTCCTGTTTCTCATGAGGAATTTCCAAGTCATCAATAGAGATCGAAATCCCGCCGATAGTCGCGTAATGAAAACCAAGTTCTTTCAAATCGTCTAATAATTTAATCGTCGTATCATGCCCAAAGCGCTTATAACAAGCGGCAACAATCTGACCGACATTCTTTTTATTTAACTCTAAATTTACAAAACCAAAATCTTTCGGCAATCTTTGATTAAATTTCATCCGTCCGACCGTTGTCTCTATCAAAACCCTTCCTTCTTTATACTGGCTTTCAGCAACTTCATAATAACTATATACCCTTAATTTGACTTTTGTATGCAGGCCGATCGCACCATCCTCATAAGCCACAAGAGCCTCATCAATATCCGACAAAACCCTGCCTTCGCGTTTATCTTTCAATTTTATCTTTGTTAAATAACAAAGCCCCAAGATGATATCCTGAGTAGGCGTTGTAATTGGCCGTCCGTCAGCAGGTGAAAATAAATTATTAATAGAAAGCATTAACAACCGGCATTCCATCTGGGCTTCAAGCGACAAAGGCACATGCACCGCCATCTGGTCACCGTCAAAATCAGCATTGAAAGCGGTACAAACAAGAGGATGTATTCTAATAGCTTTTCCTTCAACCAAAATAGGCTCAAAAGCCTGCACGCTCAATCTATGTAAAGTAGGGGCACGGTTAAGCAGAACAGGATGATCCTTTATCACCTCATCTAAAATATCCCACACTTCAATTTTAGCACGCTCAACCATCCTTTTAGCACCCTTGATCGTATGCACAAAACCACGCTCACGCAGCTTTTTTATAATGAATGGCTCAAACAGCTCCAATGCCATACGTTTAGGCAATCCACACTGATGAATTTTTAATTCCGGGCCAACGACAATAACAGAACGGCCTGAATAATCAACCCTCTTACCTAAAAGATTCTGCCTAAAACGCCCCTGTTTGCCTTTCAACATATCAGATAAAGATTTCAATGGCCTGTTATTAGAACCTAAAACAGGACGCCCATGACGGCCGTTATCCAAAAGCGCGTCCACAGCTTCCTGTAACATACGCTTTTCGTTACGGACAATAATCTCAGGGGCACTTAAATCAAGCAGCTTTTTTAATCTGTTATTTCTATTGATAACCCGTCTATATAAATCATTAAGATCGGATGTCGCAAATCTTCCGCCATCTAAAGGCACAAGCGGCCTTAAATCTGGAGGAATAACAGGGACAACATCTAAAACCATCCATGACGGATTATTATCAGATTTCTTAAAATCCTCAACAATTTTAAGCGTCTTTAAAACCTTTTTTGAAGCGGCGCCTTCTTTAACCGTCTCAAGCTGTTTATACAGTTTTTTTGATAATCCGTCCAAATCAATCTCTTTTAAAAAATCTAAAACGGCCTCAGCTCCAATCTTGGCCTTAAAAGAAGAACCGTACTTTTCCTGCAACTCCTGATAGCGATCCTCAATTAAAAGTTCGCCCCTTTTAAGCCCGGTGTCACCAGGCTCAACAACAATATATTCTTCATAATATATAATCTTCTCGAGATCGCGCAATCCAATATCCAATAAAGCGGAAATACGCGAAGGCACTGCTTTAAAAAACCAGATATGCGTCACAGGAGCAGCCAGCTCAATATGCCCCATGCGTTCACGCCGCACACTAGACCTGGTTACCTCAACTCCGCAACGATCACAAACAATATTTCTAAACTTAATCCCTTTATATTTTCCGCAATTGCATTCCCAATCTTTCACTGGGCCAAATATCTTTTCACAAAAAAGGCCGTCCTTTTCCGGTTTCAAAGTCCTGTAATTAATTGTTTCTGCTTTTCTGACTTCGCCCTTAGACCAGGACTTAATCACGTTGGAAGACGCAATTTTTATCGTTATGCTATCAAAGTTGGAAATCTCTTCTGGAATATTTTTCTGAATTTTTTCTTTTTTCATTTTTGTTTTTCCATTTTGATATCTAACCCGAGCCCTTGTAATTCTTTCAACAAAACGTTAAAAGACTCCGGCGTCCCAGGAGTAAGCCTCTGCTCCCCTTTTACGATAGCCTCATAAATACGCGTCCTTCCCGCCACATCATCACTCTTAACCGTCAACATCTCCTGTAAAGTAAACGCGGCGCCATAAGCTTCCAAAGCCCACACTTCCATCTCGCCAAAACGCTGGCCGCCAAATTGAGCTTTTCCACCTAAAGGCTGCTGCGTAACAAGAGAATAAGGCCCTATAGAACGCGCGTGAATCTTTTCATCAACCAAATGAATAAGTTTGAGCATGTAAATATAACCAACCGTCACTTGCTGATCAAACTTATCACCCGTATACCCGTCAAATAAATCAACTTTGCCATGCCCAGGCAATCCAGCCTTAGCCAGCATCTCCTTGACTTCAGATTCTGTCGCCCCATCAAAAACAGGAGTTGCTACATGCAAACCTAATACCTGCGCCGCCCAACCTAAATGAGTTTCTAAAATCTGCCCCACGTTCATACGCGAAGGAACACCTAAAGGATTTAGAACGAGTTCAACAGGCGTCCCATCAGCTAAAAACGGCATATCCTCTTCCGGCAGGATTTTCGCAATAACACCCTTATTTCCATGCCTGCCGGCCATCTTATCACCAACGGCAAGTTTTCTTTTTGTCGCAATATAGACTATAACTTTTTTCAATACACCAGGCGCCAGCTCATCTCCGCGCTTAACCTTTTCGATCTCCTGCGCCTCTTCTTGCGCAAGATCTTTAATCTGATCGTCAAAAAACCTGGCTATTCGCTTAGCCTCCTCGTGATCTTCCAAATCAACATTTAATACTTTAGCTTTAGAAATTCCTAATAGAGAAGAAAGTTTTTCAATCTTCTCCTCTTCAACATACCCGATCTCCTGCGTATAATAACTTTTAATCTCTTTGATCTGCGCGAACTCTTTTTTCTTCTCTTCTTTAGAGCGCCTTCCGCGTTCTTTTCTCTGAAAAACCTGCACATCAATAACAACACCCTCAATTCCAGGGGGCAATGTCAAAGATGTATCCCGCACATCACCGGCTTTCTCTCCAAAAATAGCCCTCAATAACCTCTCCTCAGGAGACAGCTCAGATTCGGTTTTAGGCGTAACTTTACCTACTAATATATCTCCAGCCTCTACTTCCGCGCCGATTCTAATAATTCCACTCTCATCTAAATTTATTAAAGCGTCTTCAGAAACATTGGGAATATCTCGAGTAATCTCTTCATTGCCAAGGCGCGTTTCTCTAGCTTCAGTCTCAAACTCTTCTATATGAATAGACGTATAAGCATCTTCTTTTACAACTTTCTCGCTAACTAAAATTGCGTCTTCAAAATTAAACCCTCTCCATGGCATAAATGCAACAAGCAAATTCCTGCCCAATGCCAACTCGCCATCTTTCGTCCCAATACCATCCGCAATAACATCGCCTGCCTTAACCTTTTGGCCAAGCTTCACAATAGGTTTCTGATTAACACACGTATTGGCATTAGAACGTTTAAATTTTCTAAGTTCATAAAACCTGTCCCCAACAGCAATCCCTCTGGCATCCACGCTTTTAACAATACCATCTTCTTCCGCTACAATAACTGCTCCGGAGTCAACGGCCGCCTTCATCTCCATATCCGTCCCAACAAAAGGCCGCTCCGTATTCATAAGCGGTACAGCCTGACGCTGCATATTAGAACCCATAAGAGCTCTATTAGCATCATCATGCTCTAAAAAAGGAATCAACGAAGCGGCTAAAGATACAAGCTGTTTCGGTGATACATCCATATAATCCACTTTCTTCCCAGGTAATTTCGGAAAATCTCCTTTAAAACGGCATGTAACATCTTTTTCGCTAAAACAACCTTCAGCATCAAGAATGCTATTAGCCTGCGCGATCGTCTTATCCTGCTCAAAATCAGCTGTTATATAATCAATCCTTTTTGAAACTCGCCCGTTCTCCACCTTGCGATACGCACTTTCCAAATATCCCAACGTGTTCACTCTGGCATAAGTCGTCAATGAAGCGATTAAACCGATGTTCGGGCCTTCAGGCGTCTCAATAGGACAAATACGCCCATAATGAGACTGATGTATGTCACGAACCTCAAAACCCGCCCTTTCTCTTGATAATCCTCCCGGCCCTAACGCGCTTAATCTTCTTTTGTGCGTCAGCTCAGCCAAAGGATTCACCTGATCCATAAACTGAGAAAGCTGGCTTCTGCCAAAAAAATCTCTAATCTGGCTTGAAAATAATTTTGAATTAATCAAATGATAAATCATAACAGCATCGGCATCTGTAAGAATAACCAATCGTTCCCGGATAGAACGTTCAAGCCTGGCCAAGCCAATTCTAGCTTGATTTTGAATCAACTCCCCAACAGTTTTAACTCGGCGATTACCTAAATGATCTATATCATCAATTTCACCTTCACCTTTTTTAAGGCGAACAAGGTATTGGATAACCTTAATCACCATGGGGGCATCAATGATCCTCTTCTCTAAAGACACCTCCATGCCAAGTTTACGATTAAGGATAAAACGCCCTGCGCGTGACAAATCATACCGTTTTGGATCAAAAAATAACCTAAAAAACAGGTCTTCAGCCGCAGCTAATGTAACCGGCTCAGTTGGCCGCATCTTTCTATAAAAATCAATTAAGGCCTCTTCTTTATTTTTAGTAAAATCTTTTTTAAGGGTGTTTTCAATCTCTGGTATCTCTTCGCCAAAGGCGCGCCTGATATCTTCATCTGTAGAGAACCCGATAATACGTAAAATCTGTGTAACGGGGAAATTTCTACGGCGGTCAACATAAGCTAAAATAACTTCATTTAAATCATACTTAAATTCAAGCCAAGCGCCTCGATAAGGAATAATCCTGCCATAGAAAATCTTTTTTCCTGTAGGATGCATCTCCTCTTCAAAACAAACACCCGGTGAACGCTGTAACTGGCTGACGACAACACGCTCATCGCCATTAATAATAAAACTCGCAGTAGGCGTCATAAGCGGCAACTCTCCGAAATAAACCTCCTGCACTTTAACATCGCTTGGCGTAATCAAACGAAGATTTACCCTCAAAGGTGAAGCGTAAGTCATACCGCGCCGCCTGCATTCTTCAATCTGATATTTCGGCTTTCCTAAAATATAGCTGACAAATTCCAAACGAAAGCGCTGATCAAAGCTCTCCATAGGAAAAACTTCTAAAAAGACCTCCTGCAATCCTACCGGTTTACGCTCCTCCACATGAACTTCTTTCTGCAAAAACTCCTTAAAAGACTCCCTCTGGATATCCAAAAGGTGGGGCATATCGTAAACTTCTTTGAGTTTCGCAAAGCTCTTTCTTTTTATCATTTTCTCTCCAGAATAACCAGGCTTATACTTTTGATTCAATAATTACTTAAGCTCAACTGTCGCGCCAGCAGCCTCTAACTTCTTCTTAATCTCTTCAGCTTCAGCCTTAGCAACATTTTCTTTAACTGGTTTAGGCGCCCCATCAACAAGATCCTTAGCTTCCTTTAATCCAAGACTTGTGATCGTCCTGACTTCTTTGATAACTGCGATCTTGTTTCCTCCAGCAGCCATGAGCACAACATTAAAAACTGTCTTCTCTTCAACGGCGGCCGCTCCCGCGCCAGCACCAGCGCCGGCGCCAGATGCCATAGCCATCATAGGAGCCTGCGCAGTCACGCCAAACTTCTCCTCGATAGCCTTGACGAGATCGCTCAGTTCAAGCACTGTCATTGATTCAATTTCTTTTATCATCGTTTCAATATTAGCCATTTTTAGCCTCCCTGTAATCCCTTGTTTTTAAATCGCTTAAACACTATTATATTATTTTTTATTATTCTTAACGGCTTCCAACGCGTAAACCAACTTTGATATAATCTGATTTAAGCTTACCGCTAATTTACTTATCGGCGCGTTAAGCGCGCTTGCAACCTGTTGATAAAGGTCCACCCTTGATGATAATTTAGAAATCCTTTTAACTTCCTCAGCGCTAATAATACGTTCCGCTAAAAAACCGCCGTTAATCTTTAAAGCCTCAACCTCTTTACTAAAATTAACGAGCATTTTTGAAACCGCGATAAGATCATTCTTAACAAAAACGAGCGCCATAGGACCATCTAAAAACTTTTCTATATCGGCAGGTTTTTTTAAATCAGCGAAAATTTTTTTTAAAAAGCTGTTCTTTGTAACAAACAATCTTGCTCCGACGGATTTTAAGTTCTTGCGCAACTTTGTCATCTCAGATGATTTTAAGCTACGGTAGTTCAATAAAATTACATCAGAACTTTCTTTCAGCCTGTTTTTTAATTCTAAAGTAACGAGATCACGGAAAAATTCGCCGACTTTTTTATTTAACATGTTCATATGCCTATCCTTAATCCAGGCCCCATTGTTGAAGATATTGAAACTGATTTAACAAAATCACCCTTTAGAGAAGCGGGTTTAGCAGCTAGTAGTGTCGTTAACAGTATCGAGGCATTTTCAAAAATCTGTTTTTCACTAAAAGACAGTTTTCCAATGGCCACATGAACTCCGCCTTGTTTATCCGCCTTGAATTCAACTTTTCCAGCTTTCAAATCAGTAACAGCCTTAGCTACATTTTGTGTTACTGTGCCGGTTTTAGGAGACGGCATTAATCCGCGAGGGCCTAAAACTTTTCCCAGCTTACTCAAATCTCTCATCATCTCAGGAGTAGCTACAACATTATCAAAATCCATCCAACCCCCGGCCACTTTATCAATCAGCTCCTGAGCGCCAACATAATCAGCTCCAGCCGCCTTCGCTTCTTTCTCCTGTTCGCCCTTGCAAAATACAATCACACTGACCTTCTTGCCGGTCCCATGTGGCAATACAACAGTACCACGTATCATATGATCCGCTTTTTTAATATCTATTCTTAAGCTGATAGCTAACTCAACGGATTCATCAAATTTAAGCTTAGGTGCTGATTTCAAAACAGAAATTGCTTCATTCAAAGGGTACACCTTTGAATGATCAACCAACTTTTCACATTCCCAATATCTTTTACCGTGTTTATTTGCCATGGCTACCTCTCCACCTCGATGCCCATACTGCGCGCTGTTCCCATAACAGTTTTTTTAGCGACTTCCATGTCTAGCGTATTTAAGTCATTAAGCTTCTGGGCCGCTATCTCTTCAATCTGCTTCATAGTAACGGTGCCAATCTTTTCTTTTCCAGCCAATCCTGAAGCTTTAGCTAAATTAGCCGCTCGTTTCAATAAAACAGAACAGGGCGGTGTTTTAATAATAAAATCAAAAGTCTTATCTTCATAAACGCTAATGACAACAGGCAATATAATGCCATCTCGATCACGCGTCTGTTCATTGAATGTTTTACAAAACTGCATAATATTAACGCCATGCTGGCCCAAGGCTGGCCCAACAGGCGGTGCCGGATTTGCTGCACCGGCAGGCACGTGCAACTTAATTTGAACAACAACTTTTTTTGCCATTTTACACCTTTTCTACTTGCCAAAATTCCAACTCAACAGGCGTAGCGCGACCAAATATGGAAACGCTGACCTTAATTTTCTGCTTTTCCAAATTTACTTCATCAATAGAACCATTAAAATTCAAGAATGGCCCTTCAATAATACGCACCGCCTCGCCTTTTTCAAAATGAACTTTTGGAGACGGTTTTGTCTTCGTCTCAACAGTACGTTTCATAATATTGTCAACTTCTTGTGCCGTTAAAGAAGAAGGCTGTTTCCCCATACCAATAAAGCCGGTAGCACCTGGAGTCGTCCTTACTAAAAACCAGGTATTTTCATCCAAATCCATCTCAACCAGGATATAGCCGGGGAAGTATTTCCGTTGTGATATTTTTTTCTTACCGGATCTAACTTCTGAAACCTGTTCGGTCGGGATAAGGATCTGCCCCATCCTGTCTTTAAGTTCACTTGTAGCAATACGGTTCAATAAACTTTGCTTTACTTTTTCTTCAGAACCCGTTTGCGTATGGACAACATACCACTTTTTCATCACACTACCATTGAGTAATTTTTGCTACGGCATTAGATAAAACAACATCTAAAATACCAATATAAGTTGTCAAAATAGCTGTCGCAATTAAAACTATCCAGGATGCCCCTACTAATTCTTTGCGTGTAGGCCAAGAAACCTTCGTCATTTCAATTTTTACTTCTCTAAAAAAAAGAGGGATTCTTGTTAAAAAATTTGCCATATTTTTTCTGCCTTCATTTTACTTATTGCCTGCCTTACTGCGAAATCTACAGGAGCGGCAGGAATCGAACCTGCAGTTCCGGTTTTGGAGACCGGTGGTTTACCACTAACCGACGCTCCTAACCTCATTAACAAAATCAGGCTACTATTTTACTTCTTTATGTAATTCATGCTTACGGCAGAACCTGCAATATTTTTTTAATTCAAGCCGTTGCGTATGTTTTTTTTTATTTTTAGTCGAAGTGTATGCCCTGTTTTTACATGTTGCGCATTCAAAAATAATATGTTCTCTCATAACAAATCCTAAAGTTTTATTGTGCTTTTATTTCAACGCCAACCCTAACTCTAACAACTATTCCACGTTGTAGAAAATCAAGCCCCCGACCGGGGTTGAACCGGTGACCCCGTCCTTACCAAGGACGTGCTCTACCGGCTGAGCTACAGGGGCATACTTGTAAAGGAATGATTTTATTAAAATTAGTACTATATGTCAAGTCTTTTTTTAAAAATATTTTTATTTCGCTTCAACAAAATATCATAATATTTTTCGACACATGGCCGGCCCGCCATATTCCGTCACTGTCTGCTGATTCTAAAAATGTATAAAATGTATTCAAAACGCAATATATGGATAACATCATTTTTAAATTCGCAATGCTGTGACTTTTTAACCTTTAAAGAACCAGAAATTCTTCTAAAAATAAGCCAGAAATTTTATCCAGAATCCAGGCATCCTGTTAATAAAAAAAACAGATTTATTCGCAAGCTGTTTTTCCATAAAACCAGAGAAAATAACTCTGTAGCCCGCCTGAGCAACTAACTCCATAACACGCGAATCCCCTTGGTAGAGAGGCAATGAAAAAGCACAGCAAGCAGAACTAAGCCTGCTTTCAATCTCCTCTTTTGATTTTACAATTGACTCTTTTATTTCTTCGCCTTTTTGAATTCTATTGAAATGCGCGGCAGGGAATAAACCTCTCTGTTGAAAATAGTATTCAAACAACTTCTTACGCCACCCTCTTTTTTTAAAAAATAAAAACCCGCCATTAACACGCACAAAACTATTCATCACTCTGTCAATCTCAGTATCCGCCACATAAGCATTTGATGCTAAAGGAGCCCAACCGCGTTCATAGACCGGAGCACCCCATAAAGAATCAATCTCGGGCTTTCCCGCCTGTATCCATTCATCAAAATAGACAGGAATTTCATAAACACCCGGATGCTGAAAATCAATAACACTGTTTGAAACAAAAACGACATCATGTTTTAAGCTATGAGAAAAAACTTCAACAAGGCCGCTTGAAACCATCTCTCTCAATTCAGCCCATGTTAAATAAGGCTGCAGGCGATGGCTCAAATAAAGATTTTCCCAAGAAACTTTCCCCTGCCAGAAATCTTCCAGATTTGGATAACGCTGCGTTGAATTAACAATTCGTGACGGAATAATAAAAAATGCGGCCCTGATCTTGTACTTTTTCAAAAGAGGAAAAATAATTGTCCAGCAATTTCTACGGCCATCGTCAAAAGTCAATAAAACTTCTTTATGAAAAATATCTCCTCTTTCCAGCTTCTCTAATAACTCTGCGGCGCTTAAAATCAAATATCTTTTATACATCAATAACTCAATATAGCGGGAGAATACATCAGGCAGGCAATCGTGAAACGAAAATACTTTAGGCTGTTTCTTATCAAAACCAAGGCGGTACAAAATTTTTAACTTATCAAACTTATTAACCATATGCGCGGCCGCGTGTCTTATAAATGAAGCCTGGCTTTATAATTCCTTGAGAAATGACTAATAACTTCCTGAACCAAAGGAACCTCTTGCCCTGTTATTTTCACGTCTCTTTTTAAAATAGTGTCTTTTAATTTTTCATCACTGGCCGTATCAGATGAAAAATTAAAAATAGTCGCAGCATTTCCAATCTCAAAACCTTCATGTGCATCACTGCCGGCCACTTGTGCTAATCCAAGCCTCTCAACAGCTTTTTTAGCCAAACTGTTCTCTATATAAGGAAAGGGAATATTGTTGCGGGCGTTAAAAACCTCAAGACAATCAATCTGTTTTAAAAAAACGTCACCTCGAAACAAATGAGGCCATTTATAAGGATGGGCCAACACCGCCAAACCACCCTGATCTTTTATCTCCTGGATGACTTTTAAAGCATCACGACAAGGCCTAATCTCCTCTTTTAAAAAAAGCCCTACGATATCACCCTGTTCAGTTGAAATCTCCTCGCCGCAAATAATATATAAATCAGACGAAAGCTTCTTAAACTCCGCATAGCCGGCAATTGTATCATGATCCGTCACGGCAAAACCATCGATACCATGCAAACGCATCCGGTTGATAATCTCAATCGGCTCTAAGAAACAATCAAATGAATACTTGGAATGGACATGAAAATCTATAAACATGATAAATATCAGGTGGCAGAGTACCGGGTTCAGGGTACAGGAAAACCAAAATCATTTTTGTACTTGCTACACCCTGTTGCCTGAACTCCGGCCCCGTCACATAATTCTCTGCTTAAAACAATTAATGGTCGCAATCAGTCCTTCTTCCAACCCAACCCTGGGTTCCCAGCCTAATTTGCTTTTTGCTTGCGAAATATCCGGCTTCCTCTGTTTAGGGTCATCCTCAGGCAAAGGGTTGTATTTTATTAAAGACCGGCTACCCGTCAACTTAATAATAACCATAGCCAAATTCTTGATTGTCATCTCAACAGGATTCCCTAAATTAACAGGTTTTACTAAATCTGAATCAACAAGATTAGCTATCCCTTCAACCAGATCAGCCACATAACAAAAAGAACGCGTTTGAGAACCTTCCCCATAAACCGTAATAGGATCATTTCTTAAAGCCTGAGTTATAAAATTCGGGATAGCACGGCCATCGCAGAGTCTCATACGAGGCCCATATGTATTAAAAATACGCACAATACCCGTATTTACCTGATAAAGACGCTGATATGCCATCGTCGCGGCTTCGGCAAACCTCTTGGCTTCATCATACATACTGCGCGGGCCAATAGGATTCACATGGCCCCAATAATCCTCCGTCTGAGGATGAATCAGCGGATCCCCATACACTTCAGATGTTGAAGCCAAAAGAAATCGGGCTTTCTTCTCTTTAGCTAACTCTAGAGAATTAATCGTCCCATATGAACCGGCTTTTAAGGTCTCAACAGGATGTGCCGTATAATCAACAGGACTGGCGCAAGAAGCAAAATGCAACACTATATCCAAATTGCCTTTAAAAAATAAAGGAGCTGTTATGTCGTGCTTAATAAAGGTAAAATTTTTATCACTTTCAACCTGATGAATATTCCTCTGTTCCCCTGTAATAAAATTATCAACACAAATAACCTTGCAATCACGAGCAAGAAACAGATCGCACAGATGCGAACCGATAAAACCGGCTCCTCCTGTAATCAAAACAGTTTTTATCATAAAATCCTCACCAGGCCGCAAACAGATTACGCCCTTCCAATAGAGACATACTTAAAACCATAGCCTTCCAGCCTCTGCGGGTCATAGATATTCCTGCCATCAATAATTAAAGGCTGCTTAAGGAGTTTCTTCAACCTCGCAAAATCCAATTCTTTAAACTCATTCCACTCCGTAACAATAATTAAACAATCACTGGACTTAGCCGTTTCATAAACATCCTTGCAAAACTTAACATCTTCAAAAATCTGCCTGGCCTTGGGCATAGCCTGAGGGTCAAAGGCGCGAATCTTGGCGCCATGCCTCTGAAGCGTCGAAATAATATCAATAGAAGGCGCAAAACGCATGTCATCCGTGTCAGGCTTAAATGCCAAACCCAATACAGCGATAGTCTTATCTTTAATATTCCAGATATGATCTTCAATCTTTTTGATAAAATCCTGCTTCTGAAAATCATTAATTTTTTTAACCTCTTTTAAAAGGTCAAAACTATACCCCAGTTTATCGGAAATCATCACAAACGCGTCCACATCTTTAGGTAAACAAAAACCGCCAAAACCAATTCCCGCGTCTAAAAAAGCCCTTCCGATGCGCTTATCCATCCCTATCCCTTCACTAACGCGTTCGATATCAGCCCCCGCTAATTCGCAAACTTTTGAGATAGCATTGACAAATGATATTTTTAATGCCAGAAAAGAGTTAGAAGCATGTTTAATAAGTTCCGCAGACTTAATATCCGTAACCACCAAAGGGGCATTTATACTGGAATACAGCTCTCTGAGCAACTCCTGCGCCTTCTTGGATTCAACCCCAACAACAATTCTGTCTGGATTCATAAAATCTTTAATGGCCTGCCCTTCACGCAAAAACTCAGGATTAGAAGCCACATCAAAAAGAATATTTTTCTTCCTGTTAATTGTGATCGTATGCTTCACCCACTTGCCAGTCTCCACGGGAACCGTTGACTTCTCAACAATGAGCCGATATGAGTTCATATGCTTGGCAATAGACCGCGCGACATTTTCAATCCCGGTCAAATCTGCCTCGCCATTCTCTTTAGGAGGCGTACCAACAGCGATAAAAATAATGGCAGAATTCTTAATCGCGTGGCCGATATTTGTTGTAAAAGAAATCCTCCCCTGAGCATAATTCCTCTTAATCATCTCCTCTAAGCCCGGCTCATAGATAGGAATTTTTAAATTCTTTAAAGCCTTTATCTTAATCTCGTCATTATCAACACAAATAATATTATGTCCAAGCTCGGCAAAACACGTGCCGGTCACCAATCCAACATAACCTGCCCCTATAATAGCAATATCCATCATAGCCTCTCTTTTGCAATTTGACTTTATTCTTCTTGCGTGCGCGGCGCCGTAAAAGTCTTTTGAGCGCCAACCGCCATCTCAGGGAATCCTTTAAGCTTAAAGGCTAAAAGCACTGTTAAGCCTTCCGTTTCCCTTTTATTAACAATAAGCTGGGCTACCCAACAATGCATATCCCTTTCCAGCGTATATTCCTGTTCAACCAAATCTCCTGTTTTAAACTCGAAACGATCGTAAACACAAACATTCCAAAAAGGATTTATCTTGCACTTAACGTCAACCGTCAACTGGCTGGTTTCTTCTCTTTTATATTCATAACCGAAATTCGTATTAAAACGCCCCACATTCATCCATAAAGAATTACTAACAGTCATCAGATAATGACGTTTTCTGCTGAAACTCGCATCTGATTCAAAACCACACCAGGAATAAGGGTTCATTTCAAATTTTGTCGTGACGTCCCCAAAACCAATACCGGCCGTTGAGTTCGGTTTAAAAACATAAGGAGCAGCAATAATAAAGGTAGCCAAATCCACGGATTGGCCATTTTTTTTAGTCTGCAGTTTATTTTCAAGAGTTAATTGAACTGAATTCTGCCTGTCGAGAGCATCTATTGTGTCAAACTGCTGAAGACGAGATTTATTAACTGTTGGAGGATGCTGATAACGATACTGACAAGAAGGTGTAATAACGTGACGAAGTTTATCAATCCCTAAATTCATAAAATTACTCTGAACATCAAATACCCTATACAGCTTTAAAGATGCATCCATACCGCTGATAAACATCCCCCTTGCTAAATGCTCTTTACCATCAATACCTCGGCTATAAAAAGTACCCTCATGCCCAACAAAAGGGCTGAAATCCACCCCCATAAATCTAAAAAGGTAAGAGAGCTGATTTAAAGTATCCGTGCGAGCAACATGCTCAGTAACGCTGTTATTAGCCGGAGCGCTCATAAAATAAGTAGAGCTGGTTACATCTTTAAAATAAAAAGGGCTGTCCAGTATCTTCTGATTAAGTGTTTCAAACTTAATCTCAGGAACTTTTTCTGTAGCGGCAAAGAAGCTGTTGACGCGCGGTTCAGCCAAGAAACTTAAAGTGGCATTAGGAAAAACATGAGAGTACTGAACAAATGTTTTCGGATCAGGTTCTTTCGAATATTCCCTTAAAAAATAATCTCTTCGAAAATCAATATCGGACTGCCTGAAATATTCCAAAACAACATTATCACATTCCGTAATGCTCCACTTATGCCTCAGTTCTACCCTGGAACGCTCACCATCCCTGAGAATTTCACCAACATCAAACTCTTCCTTATCTCTTTTATCTTTTCCGCCAACCCGGTAATATTTAGCATTTCCCATGCCAATCAATTTTGTATCATAATTTAAATCCACACCTTCAGCCCAGCCCGTTTTTTCATACCAATCCACATGCAAAAGCCCTTTAGCGTTATTATTTAAATAATAACGCCATGAACCAAACAATTCCTTGCCAAACTCCTTTTTATAACCAGGCATGATCATCAGACGTGGCCGTTTATCCGTCATTACCTGTGTATAGACAGGCATGTACATAAGAGGAACTTTTAAAACATTTAACCTGATGTGTTTAGCAGTTAAAACACGGCCCGGGTCCATCTTAACTTCACTGCATTTAAGCCCCCAATGAGGATGCGGTAAATCACATGTAGACATCTCAGCATTATATAAATAAAACTCTTCATCGGACATTCTATCCATAATTTCCGCCTTGCCATAATAAGGCGCCATATCAATTTCCGGGCCTGTAATCGTTCCCGTACGATTAGCAAAATCAAAGATAACTAAATCTCCTGAAAACTCCTCCCCTTCGCCTTTATAAAAAGAAACATTGCCTTCAGCAATGGCCATCTTCTCATCTATAAATACCCGCACTTTATTACAGGTCATTTTGGAATCTTGATAAACAATCTCAACATTACCTTCCGCAACCACCTCACGCCCCGATGATTTAAACTCAACAACATCTCCGTTCACTGTCATAGGAAGCTTGGCCCCAGCCGCTATCCCGGAGTTAACAGATAAAAGCACAAAAAATGCAGAAAAACAACAGATCACAAAAAGACGCTTCATAAATATCCTGTTTCAACTTTCTCTTTAGCTAATAATGCCGCTCCCAAAACACCAGCGTCGTTACCCAATTCCGAGGCTTTTATTCTCACATTCTTTTTTAAAAGTTTCATGGCATGTTTTTTTACCGTCTTTTCAATCGGGCCAAAAAGAACTTTACCGGCCGCGGCGACCCCGCCTCCAATAACAATAACCTGCGGATTCAAAACGTTCATAATGCCGGCTATAGCCATTCCTAACAGATTCCCTGCGTCCTCCCAAATCCTCCGCGCTTTTTTATCGCCTTTGGCGGCCATTTCACTCAAAAGCTCCAAAGGAATCTCATGCTTAAAAATTTTTTTCGCCTTTAATGCGATCGCGCGGTTACCAACATATTGCTCTAAACAACCCGCCCCTCCACAAGCACACGCTGCCCCATCTAAATCCACAGGCATATGGCCCATCTCACCCCCAAAAAAATACGAGCTGCGATAAATCTCATTATGAATAATAAGCCCCGCGCCCACACCTGTGCCTAGAGTCACGCAAAGAGCGTATGATGCTCCTTTAGCCGCCCCCATCCTGGCCTCGGCTAACGCCATACAATTAGCATCATTTTCAATAAATACCGGCATTTTAAAAAAACCTTTTAAATAATGAACCAGATGAAAATTCCCCCAGCCTTTAATATTTGTCAAATTTATAATAATACCACGCTCAGAATCAACCTGTCCTGGCAGGCCAATGCCCACCCCTTTAATTTCATTCCATACTAAAGAGTGGCCATCCAAAATACCTCTCATCGCCTCTCTGATTTTTTTGACAAAGACGCTTTTAACAGAGAACCCGGCAGAACTGATGGATACTTTCGCGACAATCCGGTTTGCCTTATCTAAAAGGGCGATTTTAGTAAACGTGGCCCCGACATCAATACCAAAATATTTCTCTTCTTTCATAACATTATCCGCCTCAATGAATTTTTTTGAAATGTAAATTGTTATTATATCTTAAGTTGTGGGGCCTTTCAATGATTTTACAAGAAAAACAATATAACAGCTAAATTATTGATCATATGAAAAGTTAAAGGGGCAACCAGAGAACGTCTCTTATCATATATACAAGCCAAAATAATACCGATAAAAAAAACATAAATAAAAATAAAAAAATATCCATGAAGCAATGAAAAGATAAAACTGCTGACAACAATGGCGGTACCTTTGGCATAGCGCGCGCGTAGAGCCCTATAAAGGCATCCTCTAAAATAAAGCTCTTCAAAAAAAGGTGCCAGAATCAATAAGATAATAGCCCCGAATACGCCATGCGCATGGGAAACAACAACCCGCTTCTCCAATTGAGCAGCATTAAAAAATACATCTAATTTTCCTCTTACCCCCGAAGAGAATACCATATCCCACATCGTCATAATCAAAATAATCATGATAATCCCTGTGGTCATAATAACAAAAAATTTAAGGTAAGACTTGGCGCCATAAAAAATATCACTTAGAACTTTGTCTTTACGGATAAAAAACATCAAATTCTTAATGTGGTATTTTTTCAGGATATTCGAACGGATAATTAAAAAAAGGGAGGCATAAAAAACAAAAATAATGTAAAAATACTTCAAAGCTTCCATCTGGCTAACAAAAAAAGAAACAAACTGTTGCGGCGCAATCAAACGAAACAAGGAATACCCGACAGCCAACCAAAAAAAGAGGGCAAGAAACAACGCAATAGAATACACATAAGCGAAAAGCGCGTCTTTAATGCTCCAGGGGCAGGCAGAAAAATCAAACGCGCTTTCTGATTCCAGGCTTTCATTGGAAAAATCACGCAAAAAAACGGCTCGCTCCATACAACCCCGCATCAAAAAACACTAACTTTGTTTTTGCCTGTGCGTTTTGCTTGATAAAGGGCTAAATCAGCCCTATCGATCAAATCCGATGGATCTTTGATATCGCAGGAGTATGTAGATAAACCAATGCTCACTGTCACCCTTACCACCTCATCATAAGCGTAAATCGGCAACGATTCGATGCCGCAACGAATACGTTCTGCAATAGCTAAAACACTCTTGTAAGCCGCATTAGGGATAAATACAGCAAACTCTTCACCGCCAAAACGAGCCAGCATATCTACTTCACGAATATTCTCTTTTATACGCCTGGCAACCTCACACAAAACAGTATCCCCAACAAGATGCCCATACTTATCATTACAATCCTTAAAATTATCAATATCAATCATCAAAAATGCCAACTGCAACTGTTGCTGCCTGGACCTGACGAACTCTTCATTAAAACGCTCAAAAGCGTAACGTTTTGTATACAGGCCTGTCAAGCTATCCGTAATAGCTTTCTCCTGAATAATCCTGTATAATCTGGCCCTCCTCAAACCAAGAGCCAACTGAGCCACCAAAATATTCAAAAAAGGGTACTCCTGCGCAGAAACACCTTTAACTACCAAAAAACCTATGGATATCTCTTCTGCCGTCAGAGGAAAAACAGCGCTATCCTTATCGCCGGAGATATCCGGATAAACAGGAACAACACAACACTCCCGGTAGTCAATCAACTTCTTTAAATCTTCCTTAAACTTCATAATAAGTTTTTCTTCATCAATGCTTGTACAGATACCTCTTGCCGCTTCATACATTCTCGCGGTTTTCGATAAGACAGCTTTCACGCAAGCTATATCAGTTTCAATCTCCTCTTTTTTTACGAACATCTCCTTAAGCGCCAACTCTGAATTCATACAGTCAGCCACTTCGCTATAACGCTGTTCATTCAAAGACGCCTTAAACAAAAAGAATAAAAAACCGGCTATAAAGAAAAAAATGAACAAGCTCATAAGCAACACACCCTGTCTCTCCCAGCCCGCTTTGCTTTTAAAAGGGCGTCATCTGAAAGGTGGATTAAATCATCACAAACAAAAGAATCACGGGGAAAAGAAGCCACTCCAATAGAAACTTTAAGTTTAATCTTGTGGTGCCGCAAAACAGCCTGTTTTGTGCTTAAAAATTTCCTAAAGTCTTCTGCCAGTAATGAAGCAGCCTCGTTATCAAAACCCGGCAAAGCAACACAAAACTCTTCTCCTCCATAGCGGCATATGATAAAACCACAAGAGTTAAAAAAGTTCTTCAGCCACAAAGCCATTTTTCTTAACATAAAATCACCGCCTAGATGCCCAAAGCGCTCATTAATATCTTTAAAATGATCAAGATCAATCATTAAAAAAGATAACGGCACCTTGTCTCTCTGCGCACGGGAAAACTCTTCCCTAAACCTCTCCGCGGCATACCGCCTTAAAAACAAACCCGTCAATCCGTCTGTTATAGAAAGATCCTGCATATGCTTATAATAAATAGCATTTTCCAAAGCAAGCTTGGCAATATCTGCCACAACAGATAAAAACCGCAAATCTTCACTCGTATAACTGCGCGAAAAAGATGAATCCATCCTTAAAATACCGAAAAGATGCGCTTGCGTCATTAAAGGCACGCACATAACAGAACCTATTGATCGCGATACGGACTCTTTAATCCTGTCAGGATCAAAACGGAAATCACTTGTCGCCGAATCCACAAGAAGCGGCTGAGCGTGCCGTAAAACCCATTCATCAAAAAAATCTCCAGTTTTTTCTTTATTAATCCCTGGTTGTGAATTCTGATAACGACAAGCACGAAGTTCAAGCTTGCGGTTCTTTTCGCTGACAAGATAAAGCAAAACATTGCTTTTGGAATCAAAGAGATAAAAAACTTCATCAGCGACAATCCGCAAAACATACTCTAGCAGAGAGTCATTATTGAGGTCCCGCGTAAAGCTCTCAAGCCGCTGGTAATTTTTCGCTTTTTGCGCTAAAGATTCTCTTAAGGCAAGAAGGCGTGAAATCTCGCCATTAGCAAGATTTTTCTCAACCGTTAAACCTTCTTTTTTTAAAACTATCTTCTCGCAAAAACGCCTGTTCTGAAGAGCAAAGAAATAAAAAGAAATGAATAAAAAGAAGAGCGTTAAAAAAACATACCGGATAAACTGCGGGAGATAATACAAAAAATAATAAAGGGAACCAAGGGTAAAAAAAAGAAGAAAAACGACGTAAATTTGAGGTGATATTCTTTTAAACAATGGTTATTTCTGTATCAGCGTGAAAAAAATGCACTTTGCTCATATCAAAAACAAGTTCCATATCTTGATTAACAGCCGGCCTGTCATGCGCTCCAACGCGCGCGATAAAAGGATGCTTACCTGTATTAAGATAAAGATAAACTTCCGACCCCATAGGCTCAACAACTTCACATATTACTTTAATAACATTTTCTGCCGGGGCTTCTGAAACAAAAAGCTTATCATAAATATCTTCCGCGCGGATACCCATAACGACTTCTTTATTCACATAAGATGAAAGCACGCCCTGCATCTCCTTAACAATTCTAACACGTATGTTGCCTTCATCGAAATAAAAACGCCCATCCAATTTTATGATTTTCCCTTTCATGAAATTCATGGGAGGGCTGCCGATAAAACTAGCAACAAACTTATTAACAGGCCTGTCATAAATCGTAATAGGATCAGCCATCTGCTGGACAATCCCGTCTTTCATAACCGCAATACGATCCCCCATGGTCATAGCTTCTGTCTGATCATGTGTAACATAAATCATCGTTGTCTGAAGCCTTAAATGAAGCTTATGAATTTCTGTGCGCATCTGAACCCTGAGCTTGGCATCTAAATTACTTAAAGGTTCATCAAATAAAAAAACCATTGGCTTTCGCACAATGGCTCTTCCTACCGCAACCCTCTGCCTCTCGCCGCCAGAGAGCTCTCTCGGTTTGCGCTCTAAATAATTCTTAATACTCAAAATCTCAGCAGCTTCATTAACCCGCCGCACAATCTCTGACTTGGGATACCTTCGCAACATTAGCCCAAAAGCCATATTTTCAAATACGGTCATATGCGGATATAAAGCATAATTCTGAAAAACCATCGCGATATCACGGTCTTTGGCAGGCACTTCATTTACCAGCCTGTCACCTATAAAAATATCGCCTTCAGAAACATCTTCAAGGCCGGCTACCATGCGCAACGTTGTTGACTTGCCGCATCCAGAAGGGCCAACTAAAACCAAAAACTCTTTATTTTCAACACCAATGGAAACCCTGTCAACGGCTCGCACGCTTCCACTATAAATCTTACTCACATTTTTTAAGCTTACCTGTGCCATAATTTAAAATCCCTTTTTGCTGTACATAACAACTATGCAATAAAAGATGTAGGGAATCTTATCATAAAAGGTGTTTTTTTGTCAACTTAAATAATCTATTGTTTTACGCAACATATCCTTAAGCTGTTTTCTATGCACGATCATATCCAAAAGGCCGTGTTCCAACATAAACTCGGACCTCTGAAATCCTTCAGGCAATTTTTGCCTTGTCGTCTGTTCGATAACTCTTGGGCCCGCAAACCCAATAAGAGCATTCGGCTCAGCAAGGATGATATCTCCAAGCCCAGCAAAAGAGGCCATAACCCCGCCCATAGTCGGGTTTGTCAAAACAGATAAATACAGCAGCCCTGCTTTATGATGTTTATTCAGCGCCGCTGAGGTCTTCGCCATCTGCATCAGGCTAAATATCCCCTCATACATCCGCGCGCCCCCGCCAGATCCGGAAATAATTACCAACGGCAGTTTTTTTTCAATGGAATACTCAATGCCACGCGTAATCTTCTCGCCAACAACAGACCCCATACTGCCCATGATAAAACGTGAATCCGTAATCGCAATAACAACCTTTTTACTAAAAATTTCACCAACTCCAACAATCACAGCTTCTTTTAAACCTGTCGCCTCCTGGTCCTGGCATAACTTATCTTTATAGGACTTAATGCCCATGAACTCTAAAGGGTCAAGGCTCGCAAGAGCCGTATCAAATTCCGTAAAGCTGTCTTTTTCAATAAGCATCTCCAGCCGTTCACGAGCTGTCATCGTAAAATGATACTCACATTTTGGACAAACTTTTAAATTTTCTTCAAGCGCCTTTTTGTAAAGCGCCTGCCCGCACTGCTGGCATTTCGTCCATAAACCATGCGGGATCTCTCTTTTTCTAACCTTTACAACCGTATATTTCGGCTTACCGAATAAAGACATTAGAAAAACCTCATTTTTCAAAACTTATGAACAAGCAAACCGCTCAATAACTTAGGGTAAAAATATGTAGATTTTTGCGGCATGACTTCTCCGCTTAAAGCGATAGATCTGATCTGATCAATCTTCGTAGCATTCATAATAAATAAAGCATCACAAACCTTCTCGTCAACAAAACGTATACCGCTATCTAGATTAATTTCATATTGGATCTGGCTCAGTTGAATCTTCAAAAAAGAATCAAAAATAACTTTTTGAAGTATAACGACATCCAGATTCTTATATTCTTTCGGGCCATCCTGAATAAGACGATTACACTCCCTTTTGTCAGCAAGTTTTAGGACAAAAAATTTTCCATCTTTATAAAGGCCGAAAACACCGGGTTCAAGCGCCTTCTCTTTCATATCCTGAATTAACTTCTCTTTGAAAGAAGCCTCTTTTATCTGAAAACAAGGCGCGAACATATCAACATCAAAACGAATATTCTTAACCAGCCTATGTGTCGGCAAAACACACAACCCTTGATCTTCAAGGGCTGTAAAATAAGTCATAATATAATTATAGGATTTTTTAAAAAGATTAGGGTTTTGTGAACGCTTTCTATCACGAAACATCCGGGCCACTTCATGGCGATGATGGCCATCAGCAATAAACAGCTCTCTTTCATTAAGGAAAGCCTTGATTTTTTCAATAAGGCTTTCCTGCTGAACCTGCCAAACTTTATTCTCTATACCATCTTCATCCGTAATAGAAAAAAAAGTGGTAGTGTTTCTTATGTGTTTCTCAAAAATATCCCTCATCACACCTTTTTGATCGGAATAAACAGTAAAAATCGGGCTTAAATTAGCTTCAACGGCTTCCATTAATTTAAAACGGTCTTCTTTGGGCGCCGTATGCGTATGCTCATGCGGATAGACAGTTTTCTCACCCCCATCTTCGTCTAACTGCATCAAAGCGATAAAACCGAGCCGTGCCTTACGCTCCCCATCAACAGAAAATACCTGCTCATAAAAGTAAATTGCGGATTTCTCATCCTGAACTAAAATACTGCGCCTAAGCCACTCCTCCAGATAACCGGCCGCGCGGGTATACTTGTTTTCCAAATCCCTGTCACCAGCCAAATCCTTACCCAAGATTAAACGGATCATATTATAAGGATGCCTCTGATAATAGTCCTCCTGCTTGACGCTAGAGATAATATCATACGGAGGGCAAACAACCCTGGAAAGATCATTAACGACTTCGGTATTGTAATGAACACTCTGAAAAGACTCTATTTTCGCCATCGGTATAAACTACCTCCTGATAAACCGCCCAAGCAGTCAAAAAACATATCCGCATAAGAAAAATGCCGGCCGGGTACAAACAACTGGTGTATTTCATCACACAAAGCAAAAAATATTAACATAAAAAACATTGCGAGTAAAGTATTATAACTGGCGCTGAATGTTTTTCTGGCCGCGAAGAACAACAAAAAACCAAAGCCAAAATATACCAAGAAATGAAAAAACTTATCTGAACCGGCAAAAAAAACAGGGACAGAATCAGCCGGCAAAGAAGATAAAACGAAGATGACCCCGTAATAAAAGATAACTGGAAGCCAATAAAGGGATGATTCGATTCTTTTCCTCATCACGCTTAAGCGTTCGGGCATTTTGAACACCCGGCACTAGTGCCGGCTGACGGACAAGATGAAGAACCAGAACCAGAAGGGCCGCCTTTTCTATAGTCGGTCGCGTAAAAACCAGCTCCTTTAAAAATAAAACCAGACCCTGAACTTATTAGACGGACAACCTCTTTGTTGCATTTTGGGCACTCTTTCAAAGGCTCAGCCGTAATAGACTGAAAACTTTCAAAATGATGCCCGCAGCTTTTACATTCATAATCATATGTTGGCATGTTTTTTCTCCAATTTTAAACCACAACGCCCCTTAAGCGCGCGAACTCCTGCATCAACTTCTTCTCATCTGAATTCAAATCAGCAGGGATATCAACAATCACCCGTACCAGCTCATCGCCCTTATGCCTGGAAGACAAATCAGGCACGCCTTTATCTTTAAGACGAAATGTCTTTCCTGATTGTGTCCCTGATGGAATTTTCATTTTAACCATACCGTTCAAAGTCGGCACATCAATCTCACCGCCCAAAATAGCCTGAACCACATCAACACGAACTTCACAGAGAAGATCATTATGCTGACGCTCAAAAAGATGATGCCGTTGGACACGGATAATAACGTATAAATCTCCGCGGCCACCTTCAGCCTCTTCACCTTCTCCTCGAAGCCTCAAGTGCGACCCCGTATCAACACCAGCCGGAATTTTAACAGAAATCTTCCTTCTTACTTTTTCCTGCCCTTGCCCTGAACATTTAGGGCAAGGTGTCGCGATAATCTTCCCCTCACCCCCGCATTTGCGGCACGTCTGCGTCATCTGAAAAAAGCCTTGCGACATGGTCACTTGGCCAGCGCCTTTACAATATGAACACGTAATCTTTTTACTTCCTGGACGAGCCCCGGACCCCTTACAATTTGAACAGATTTCATAACGGGAAATTTCAAGCATCTTTTCAACGCCCGTTACCGCGTCCTCTAAGGTCATCTCCAGCTCATATTGTAAGTCACGGCCTCTTCTGGGGCCTCGCCTGCCACCGCCGCCTCCCATGCCAAAAAGTTCCTCAAAAATTGTCCCGCCACCAACACCGCCACCCGCGCCTCCACCGAAAATCTCTTCAAAGATATTTGAAAAATCAGCACCGCGGAAAATATCCTCAGTTGAATACTGCTGATCAATCCCGGCATGGCCATACTGGTCATATAGAGAACGTTTCTTTTCGTCAGAAAGAACAGCGTATGCTTCAGAAATCTCTTTAAACTTTTCTTCAGCCACTTTCTTCTGAGCTGTATCAACGCGGTCAGGATGATACTTCATCGCCAAACGGCGATAGGCCTTTTTAATCTCATCATTCGTCGCTGATTTAACTACGCCTAAAATTTCATAATAATCGCGTTGCGTGGACATAACTTCCTCTATATTCCAGGGTACCGGATGCAGAGTTCGGGGTTCAGTAAAAACAAAATCTTTTTTTGCACTTACTGTACCCTGTTGCCTGTACCCTGTCCCCTGATATTATTTCTTATCATCCTCTTCCCTGAACTCAGCATCAATAATATCTTCTTTTTTCTTTTCACCTTCTTCCGGAGCAGGCGGTTCTTCCGCTTTCGGTTGAGCCTCTTCTTTCTGGGCCGCAGAAGCAGCCTTGTAAATCTCCTCAGCTAACTTATGTGAAGCCTTTGTCACGTCTTCAACGCCTTTTTTAATCTTTTCAATGTCCTTGCCTTTGACCGCCTCTTTTAACTCAGCAACCTTTGATTCAATATTCTTCTTTTCATCCGCGCTAACCTTATTACCATACTCGCTCAACGACTTTTCCGTCGAATAGATAAGCGTATCCGCCTGATTGCGAATCTCAACCTCTTCCTTCTTCTTCTCATCTTCTCCGGCAAACTTTTCAGCCTCTTTCACCATCTTATCTATATCTTCCTTGGAAAGTTTATGCGGCGCGGTAATACGGATAGACTGTTCTTTTCCTGTGCCTTTATCTTTCGCGTTCACATGGACAAGACCATTAGCGTCAATATCAAATGTAACTTCAATCTGCGGAATACCACGCGGCGCAGCCGGGATACCAACTAAATCAAAACGGCCAAGCTCCGTATTATCTTCGGCCATCTTGCGCTCACCCTGCAACACACGCACCGTCACGGCGGTCTGATTATCCGCCGCGGTTGAAAAAACCTGGCTCTTTTTCGTCGGAATCGTCGTGTTCCTCTCAATCAATTTTGTAAATACCCCACCCAGCGTCTCAATCCCCAAAGAAAGAGGCGTGACATCCAAAAGAAGGACATCCTTAATGTCGCCTTTCATGATCGCGGCCTGAACCGCGGCACCCAAAGCAACGCACTCCATCGGATCAACACCGCCCTCAATTTTTTTTCCGACAAAACCTTCAACAAACTTCTGGACGCTTGGCATACGCGTCGGCCCGCCAACCATAATAATCTTATCGATATCAGAAGACTTCAACTGAGCATCTTCCAAGGCCTTGCGCAATGGTTCTTTACAACGTTCCACAATCGACATGACAAGTTCTTCCAATTTGGCGCGCGTGATATTCATCGTCAAATGTTTCGGCCCGGTATTATCCGCCGTTATAAAGGGCAGGTTAATATCCGTTGTCAAAGTACTTGAAAGCTCAATCTTCGCTTTTTCAGCAGCCTCCCGGATTCTCTGATATGCCATCTTGTCATTTTTTAACTCAATGCCCGTGTCTTTTTTAAATTCAGAAATAATATAATCAATCAACACATTATCCATATCCGTCCCGCCTAAATGCGTATCTCCGTGTGTTGACTTAACCTCAAAAACCCCTTCCGCCATTTCCATAACGGTAACATCCAAGGTACCGCCGCCTAAATCAAAAACCATAATCTTCTGCTCTTTACCAGCTTTATCCAATCCATAAGCCAGGCAGGCCGCGGTCGGCTCGTTAATAATCCTCAAGACTTTCAATCCGGCGATCTCTCCGGCATCTTTTGTCGCCTGCCGCTGATTATCGTCAAAATAAGCGGGGCATGTGATAACCGCCTCTTCAACCGTATCCCCAAGATAGGCTTCAGCATCCTGCTTAATCTTCTGAAGAATAAAAGCGGAAATCTGCTGAGGCGTAAACTCCTTGCCGAACACCTTAAATTTATAGTCAGTGCCCATTTTACGCTTGGCAGCCATAATCGTGCCTTCGGCGTTAATAGAAGCCTGACGGCGGGCCGGCTCTCCAACAAGCCTCTGGCCATCCTTTGTAAAAGCGACATAAGACGGAAAGGCTTTCCCTCCACCAACAGTTGTCCCCTCAGCCGATGGGATAATAACAGGCCTTGTGCCCTCCATCACAGCTGCCGCCGAGTTTGATGTGCCTAAATCAATTCCGATTACTTTCGCCATAATCATCTCCTCCTTGCATACTTAAAAAGCTGCTTTTGTTTCTATATTTTTTAAATGTTTTCTATATCATCCGTCTTATCCAAAGAAGCATCGGAGATATTCTTGGCAACACGCACCTTCGCGGTCCTAACCACCCTGTCATTAAGCTTATAACCTTTTTGAAGCTCTTCTAAAACTTCGCCGTCTCGATGCTCAGGCGTTTCTGTCTGCATAAGCGCCTCATGGACGTGCGGATCAAATTTACCACCTTTTGCCACAATGGGTTTAACCCCATAGCGCTTTAGAAGATCATAAAGATGCACCAATATCATCTCAATGCCTTTTAAAAAAGCATCAAAGTTTTCCTGTTTTTTTTCCGCGGCCTCAACGGACCTTTCTAAATCATCCAATATCCCCAAAAGATCGACTATAACATCTTCATTAGCATACTTTTGAAATTCCAATCTTTCGCGCTCCATGCGCTTGCGTATATTTTCAAAATCAGCCTGCTGCCTTAAAAACTTATCCCAATACTCCTGGGCTTTAGCGGCTCCGTTAGCAAGCTTTTCAAACTCCTCCCGGCTTAAAACAACCGTCGGGTTTTCATCCCTCAAGCCTTCAAACGGATCTTTACCATTATCTTTTTCTTGTTTACCATCTTTATTTTCTTTATTATTCATAACGCGCCTTTAAAATACAGAACATCAAAATCTTTCCATGTTGCGTTCAACAACATCACAAATATAATTCATAAGGGGTATCACTCTATCATAAGCCATGCGTTTAGGCCCAACCAATGCCAGGCGCCCCCGGCAATCTAATGAGCTGTCACATTTTGAAACCACGACAGAACAATGCTCCATATGATCATGAGCACTTTCTTTACCTATATAGACAATCGTCTGGCCGGAAAAGTTCCGTCCTATCAACTCCAGCAAATCTTCTTTTCTCTCCAATATTTCAAAAACCATCTGCGCCCGGCGTAAATCATTAAACTCAGGGTGATCCAGAATATGCCTCATGCCCTGAGAATAAACCCTTTCCCCCTCATCATCAAAATAAACAAGGCTGGCGTAGTGCGTAAAGTCAGAAAGAATACAGGAAGTCTCCCGTAACAGATCATCCAGCTCTTTAACTTTTAAATCATAAATTTTATCAATATAATCAACTTCCTGCGGCCCCAACTGTTTCTTTTTCATCAAGACATTAACATAATACCTGTAGCCTTCATCCGTTGGAATCCTGCCTGCAGACGTATGAGGATGCATCAAATATCCCATCTCTTCCAACTCAGACATGGCATTACGAATACTCGCGGAACTCAGCTCCATCCTCGCGTTCTTATTTAAAATCTCGGAAGAAACAGGTTGCGTCGTATTTAAATATACCTCAATGACCGCTGACAAAATCTCTTTTTTCCTGGCTGAATGGTCAACTATGCGTGACATTCTAAATCTCCGTAAAATTTACCTCTTACCATTTTAGCACTCTTTAGTCAAGACTGCTAAAATGGTTATATTATCACTTTTGAATATTTTGTCAACCTCAAAAAAGTCATTCTAAAGAATTACCTCACTTGACGCCGCTTTTCCCTGCCCATCTTATCCTTCTGCTTCTTAATCTGACGCGTCAAATCTAAAAAAGCGGCATTAATAGCAGCTGTAAAATCTTCGCCCCGTTCACGGCAATGCATCGCCGCGGCCGGTAAATAAAGGCTCAAAGAAGCATAAAACTCTTCCTTGTGGGGATTTTTATCAAAATCACCATGCAGATAAATCAAGTCATCCTTAAACCTTATCAGATACTTCCCAAGTTTTTTAGTGCGATCCTGAAAACACGCTTTAATCTCATCTTCCTGTTCCATCTCCGCATGCCTTATGGCAAATGTCGTCTTCATTTTTATATCTCCGTTTTAAACTCCAAGCCTTTTTTGCCCTCTTCTATTTTAATCTTGTCATGTTCTTTAAATGTGCCCTTGAGCAACCCTAAGGCAATAATATCCTGAATCTGTTTCTGAATCAAGCGCTTTAAAGGCCTGGCTCCATAAACAGGGTCATAACCAGCCTTCGTAAGGAATATTTTAGCATCCGGGGAGACAGAAAGCAAAATATGTTTCTCATCCAGCCTCTTCTGAAGGTTTTTAAGTTGAATATCAACGATGCGCGCGATATCATCCTGGCTCAACTTTCTAAAAACAATTATCTCATCAACGCGGTTCAAAAATTCCGGCCTAAACTCCTTTTTAAGCCGCTCCAGTATTTTACCCTTCAGTTGAGTTTCATCCTTGCCTTCATTAAATAGCTCAGTCCCCAAGTTAGATGTCATAATAATAACCGTGTTTTTAAAATTAACCAACCGGCCCTGGCCGTCCGTCAGGCGCCCATCATCTAAAATCTGTAAAAGCACGTTAAAAACATCCGAATGCGCTTTTTCAATCTCATCAAAAAGTACAACGCTATAAGGCCGCCTCCTGACCTTTTCCGTTAACTGCCCACCTTCATCATAACCGACATATCCCGGCGGCGCCCCGATCAGGCGCGAAACGGAATGTTTTTCCATATACTCCGACATATCTATTCTCACACAAGCGTTTTCATCATCAAAAAGAAACCACGCCAGGCTCCTGGCCAGCTCTGTTTTGCCCACTCCGGTTGACCCTATAAAAATAAACGAACCAAGCGGCCTATTCTGATCCGACAAACCAGCCCTGGACCTCCTGATGCAATCACACACAAGCCCTAAAGCCTCATCCTGGCCCACAACGCGCTCTCTAAGGTGGCTCTCCATGTGAATCAACTTCTGTGTTTCCGCTTCCATCAGCTTGGATAAAGGGATGCCCGTCCATTTTGAAACAATCCTGGCGATATCGCTTTCATCCACCTCTTCTTTCAGCATCGCCTCATCTTTTTGAAGTTCAGCCAACTCTTTATTCGCGGCCTCCAGCTTTTTCGATAACTCCCCCAAGACACCATAACGTATCTGTGCCACTTCATTTAAATCACCGGAACGCTCCGCTTTTTTTTCTTTCAGTTTGGCTTCATCCATCTCTTCTTTTATAGAACGTATGCGCGCGATGGCCTGCTTTTCTTTTTCCCAATGGCGCGTCAATGTTTCACTCTCTTTTTTAAAACCTTCCAATTCACCCTCTATCTTTGCCAGCCTCTCTTTTGACAAATCATCTTTCTCTTTTTTCAAAGCCTGCCGCTCTATCTCAAGCTGTATGATGCGCCGCTTAACCTCATCCAGCTCCTGCGGCATACTGTCAATTTCAATACGGATCCGGGATGCCGCCTCATCAATCAAATCAATAGCCTTATCCGGAAGGAACCTGTCTGTAATATAACGATGAGAAAGTTCAGCCGCCGCTATCAATGCCGAATCTTTAATACGCACGCCATGATGAACTTCATACCGTTCTTTCAAACCGCGCAAAATAGCTACCGTGTCCTCAAGAGATGGCTCCCCGATATAAACGGGCGCGAACCGCCGCTCAAGCGCCTTATCTTTTTCAATATGCCTGCGGTACTCGTCTAAGGTTGTGGCACCTATACAACGCAGATCCCCTCTGGCTAACGCGGGCTTAAGCATATTGGAGGCATCCATAGCACCCTCAGCAGCACCAGCTCCAACAATCGTATGCAGTTCATCAATAAAAAGAATAACCCCGCCCTCCTTAGCCTTAACTTCCTTCAAAACAGCCTTAAGCCTGTCTTCAAATTCACCCCTGAATTTTGAACCAGCAATCATCGCGCCAATATCCAAAACAATCAGGCGCGTCTCTTTCAAGCTTTCCGGCACATCGCCTAAAACAATACGTGAAGCCAGGCCTTCCACAATAGCTGTCTTGCCAACACCCGGATCTCCAATCAATACAGGATTATTTTTTGTCCTTCTGGAAAGCACCTGAATAAGCCGCCTGATCTCTTCATCCCGGCCGATCACCGGGTCAAGCTTCCCCCTCTGCGCTAAATCAGTTAAATCCCGGCCAAACTTTTCAAGCGGCTGAAACTTTTCTTCCGGATTATCATCTGTAATATGCTGAGTACCCCTAAGCTCTTTAAGCGAATCAAGAAGTTTATCTTTTGTCATGCCAGCCTCTTTGAGATACCGGCTTAAATTCGGACAGCTGTCAAACAAGGCCAAAAAAATATGCTCAACAGATATATAGTTATCTTTAAATAAAGTCATATACTCACGCGGCTTTTCCAAAGCGCGTGTTAACTCTTGAGAAAAATAAACATCCTTTTTAACACCCTGAACCTGATAAAAAGAACCCAACTCCTCCTCAAATTTTTTTATCAGGGGATAAACAGACACGCCAGATTTTTCAAGCCAAAGCGCAACGGCTCCGTCGCGTTGCCTCAACAAACTCAAAACAAGATGCGCGCAATCCACCTGCTGATGGCCGTGTTCACGAGCAAGCTCTGCCGCCTGTTCAAGCGCCTCACGAGACTTTACTGTAAATTTGCCTGTATTCATCATCTTCACCTTTATTAATTTCTACAAACAGACGGGGCCACCCCGGCCCCCTACTTTTTCCTGGCACTCTCATCCAGAGAGTGCTAAACATTATGAAAAAAATATTCATCAAAACTTCAATCTTCTATTTCCATGATAATCTTAATACCATTAACATTAACACCCTTTTCATCCATTAAATAATGGATGTATTCAAGTTTTCTTATATCATTCATGGAATACATGCGATTTTTTCTGCCCATCCTTTTAGGCCGGATCAACCCCTCTTTTTCTAAAGTACGCAATGTCCATTCAGGCATATCCAACAACTTGCTAACCACCCCGATAACATAAACGGCATCTTCCGGGCTAATCTCAATATGTTTAACCTTCATTAGGCCTTCCCTTTTTTACCTTCTAAATAAAGATTAACATACATAATTTATTTTGTCAAGTAATCTAATAAAAATAATTAGATAATCAAATGAAACCTTTGGCCATAAAATCCTACAATATTACTATAATTATATCGTTTTAATTTGTTTTCAAGCAGGGCGTTTGCAGGCTGAGCGGGCATGGTTTCTACCGCCGAAGGCGGTGAAAGAGCGAAGCCGAAAGTCGAGCGCAGATTTACCCGCTGGGGTAAATCAAGCGTCCCTGCGGAAAACAAATTAAAACAATCAAAAATCGTTATTTTACAGGACAAGCATAGGCTTTCAGTTTCTGAGCCAGGACAAAAGGCAAAACCGCCTCAACATGGACACCATCGCTTAAATAATCAATACGCTTCACTTGGCCTTCACTATATATCAAATCAACCAAATCCATCCTGCCCGAAGGCAGAATAAGCGTAATCTCTGAAAAATAAAAGGACAGTTTGTGTTCTATGGCGCACAAAAGAGCTTCTATATTCTCTCCTGCGAGCGCTGAAATAAAAAAACTTTCAGGATAATCCCTGGCAAGCCTTTCTAGAAATGCTTTATCTTCAATCAGGTCAATTTTGTTAAAAACAAGGATGTTATTTTTTTGCTCTGCGTTTAACTGTCTTAAAACATCACAGACAGAATCATATTGACCGGCCAATTCCGTTGAGGCGGTATCTAAAACATGAAGCAAAAGATCAGCCTGTGTAACCTCATCTAAGGTCGCCTTAAAAGCTTCAACCAGATGATGCGGCAATTTTTTAATAAAACCGACCGTATCGGAAATTAAAACTTTCTGATTATTTGACAAAGCAATAGCCCGGACCAGCGGATCCAGCGTCGTAAAAAGGCCGCGGCTGACGGCTTGACGGGCTCCGCTCAGGGTATTAAAAAGAGTTGATTTGCCGGCACTGGTATAACCAACCAAAGCAACCGTCGGCAAAGAGTGTTCCTGCCGCCTCTGCCTTAAAGCGTTGCGCCTGCTTTTAAGGCTAACCAGATCACGCTTTAAAAAAGCAATCCTGTCTCTAATTCGGCGCCTGTCCACTTCAAGCTTTTGCTCACCCGGCCCGCGCGTGCCTATACCTCCGCCAAGCCTCGAGAGTTCAACCCCGCGGCCGGCCAACCTGGGCAACAGATACTCCAGCTGTGCCAACTCCACCTGCGCGTTACCTTCCGGGCTTCTCGCGCGGCGGGCAAAAATATCCAAAATCAACTGCGTCCTGTCTATAACACGCGCGCAAACAAGATTCTCCAGATTACGCAGCTGCGTCGCGGATAAATCGTTATTAAAAATAACCAGCTCAATCTGTTTTTCGCGTACTATGCCGGCGATCTCATTCGCCTTCCCGTCACCGATATAAAAATCGGCTGTCAAAGACGCCCTCTGGCAAATCTCACCCGCAACAACTTCAGCGCCGGCCGCCATAGCCAGCGCTTTGAGTTCCCTCTCCTGTTCCAGCACATCCCAGGTGGACTTGTCAAAACTGAGTTTTACCGTTACCAATAAAGTTCTTTCCATAGAAGCCTCATTCAAATATGGAACCTCCTTAGGCTAAAAGCCCAAGGTTCCCGCTAGCGCAATACCAAGCGGCCAAATCCTATCCCTGCCGGCAAGCAAGGCCCTCAAAGGCCGCGGTTTTCTCAAGCCGCAAAGCTAACACTTCTTCCGCTCACCTGTGGTATTTTAATATCCAAAAGAATCAACTGGTAGGCAATACCACAATAACACGCGCCCCTTCACGCGGCCGGCTCTTAATCTCTATCGTTCCACCATGCAGGCGCACCACCTGAGCGCACACGCTTAACCCCAACCCTATACCTCTGTGCTTCTTTGTAAAAAAAGGCTCAAAGGCTTTTTTTAAATCCGCCTCTTCCATACCTATACCGTTATCTTCAAAAACAATCCTTATCTTCCTCTTCTCTTCCTCATAACCGGCCGTTATCTTAATCATCCCTTTTTTCTCCGGGAATGCCTGATAAGCATTATCCAGGATGTTGCAAAAAAGCTCTGTCATATGGACAAGATCAGCATCTATCATATCCACGCCTTCTGCGATATCCTTATGGACTTCAACCTGCCATTTAATATACTTCTCAGCGCAATGAAGGGCGCACTCATCTAAAATCTTAACGATAGATACACGCGCGCGATGAGGAAAATTAATCTTTGAATAACTCAATAAGTTACAGATAATCTGATCGCTTTCAGAAACCTTTTTTTCTATATTTAAAAGATGGCTTTTCAAAGCGGCGTTAGAGTTCTTCCTGTTGATGTTATAGACGGCACTGCGGATAACTCCAAACGGATTCCTGAGTTCATGCGCTATCGTCGCAGCCAAAACCCCAAGGTCAGAAAAACGCTTGGCATCCTGAAGCTGTTTAGATGTTTCAAGCAACTGAGCTTCTTTTCTATCAACCACCTTCTTTAACACATTTTTATCTTTTTCTAAAAGTTCCTCAGCCTTCTTGCGTGTGGTCACATCCTGCCCATAGAGATTCACATAGCCGCTCTCCGGAAAAGGCACCAGGCTGTAGGCAAAAATCCTCTCTCCTGTCGAAACCTCCAAATCCACAAGAGGGACCCGGAGCCTCAAAACAACCTTAATCAAAACATCTACATGCATCGTAATATCCTCCGTGTGGACTAAAACAGAATCCGGAGCGATATAAGAATAAATAATAATAAAATCCTTCTCCTGGGCGAAAGACTTAAAACGGTAATGCATCTCCCTTCTAAGCCCTTTCTTCTCTTTAAAACAAGACCAAATATCATGGATAAAATCAGGATTATCTTCATAGAAACGGCTAAATCTTTTCCCGATCAAATCCGCAATTTCACCCTGGGTTATTTCATAGGCGGCATCATTATAATTATCTAAAACAAAATCATTATCCAATCTTTTCCAGATATAACAAGGAACCGGGTTGCCTTTAAAAAAAGCTAACGCCCTCTCCTGCCCTTTTTTTATCTCATCCTCATATCTTTTTAAAGATGTGATATCCTTATAGCTTTCAACAACACCCAATAATCGGCCGTCCGGCGCGAAAAAAGGGGTCGCCGTCTCATAACAAGGCACATAAGAGCCGTCAGCCTTCTTTTTAATGACTTAAAACGTTTTTCTCCGTGCATAATGCGCTCTAGAGGGCAGTTATCCGACCCGCATAATGGCCCGGGAAACTCTTCAAAACACTTTCCTCTCCAATCATCTTGATGCCGCCGGCCGCACAATGCAAGGTAAGTATCGCTCCTCCTAATCACATTAAAGTCTTTATCAATCACCCGCATACCGTCGCCAGCCGTCTGAAAAATCTGTTCCAGCTCACCAAGAAGAAGGCTTTTTTCAGCTTCAGTTTTCAGGCGTAAATCCAGAAGGTTCTGCGTGTAAATACCATAAACAATAAACATACCTACAACCATCAGGCGCATCCAGATTTCATGAGGCCCTGGCAGTAAAAAAGCATGCATAAAACAACATGTTTTAAACACATAATAATGTAAAAAAGACTCAAAAACCCAAAAAACAAGAGCAAATAAAACACTTAAACAGATAAGCCTGTGTTTTTCGCATAAATCTTTATTTAATTCACTAAAGAGGCTCTTCATAAACAAAGCGCTTCGATAACTTTAATGGCACCGTTAATATCAACCGGCTTAACAAGACAGGCCGTAATCCCGCAGGATTTTATAATAATCTTAAACTCATCTTCCACATAAACACCTGTTACAGCCACAATGGGGATATGTTTCGTCTCTTCTCCCCTATTCAGTTCTCCGGCGAATTTAAAAGCGTTAATATTTTTTAGTTTTAAATCCAGAAAAATGAGGCCCGGCTTTTCCCGCTGGATCTCTTCCATCAAATGTTCCTTATCCGTCAGGCAAACGGCCTGGTAACCCTCCAAGCTCAAAGACCCGGGAAACTCTTCTAAAAAAATCTCATCATCATCAATAATCACAATCTTTTTCATTTTGCTTCTTTTCCGGACAGCGGCAATTTGTCCTGCGTTTATCGAAGGAGCCCTCTATCCCTGCATAGTTTATAGTTTCTGGTTTATTAACTCTCTTTTTTATTTAAAAGAACAACAAACTTTGAACCCCCGCCCGGCGCCTCCTCCACCCAAACACGCCCCCCATGCGCCTCAACAATCTCCTTAACAATAGATAAGCCAAGCCCGCTGCCTTCCTCTTTTTCTAAAAATATCCTGAAAAACTTATCAAAAATCTTTATCCGCATATCCTCAGGGATACCCGCCCCCTGGTCTAAAACCTCCAATTTTATAAACTCATCCGCTTCGTAGGCCTTAAACGTAATGTGCCCGCCTTCCGGGCTGTATTTAAAAGCGTTATCCAGCAGATTAATCACAACCTGTTTTATTAAATCCTTATCCGCCCACACAAACAAAAGGGCTATTCTGCGTGTCAACAATCAACTCTATATTTTTCTTCTTAAACTTATCTTCAAAACTAAAAATAATATCCTCAAATATGCCTTTTATATCAAAACTCTCTTTGCGCAACGGCATCTTCCCAAGCTCAAGCTTATTCAAATCCAGCATATTCGCCGTCAAACGCAGGAGCCTGTCAATCTCATGCCGCGCGACATCAAGGCTTTTCCCAATCTTCTCGCCAACCTCTCCTAAAAGCCCATCCCGTATGCAACTGATATTCTCCCTGACAAGAAACAACGGATTCTTAATTTCATGCGCGACATTTGCCAAAAACTCCGATTTTAAAGAATCATCTATTTTCAACCTCTCATTCGCTATCTCAAGGTTTACCATGGCATTTTTTAACTCCTGCGTACGGATAGCAACCGCCTCTTCCAGCCGGCTGGCATTATAGCGCAACTCATCTTCTAATAACCTCTGCTTTGTCATATCCAGTAAAATCCCGGTAAACCCTTTTATCTCATCCCTTATTTTTAAAGGGACGATACTGAAATGAGCAAAAACCTCCCTGCCAGTTTTGTGGCGGCAAGTAAAATCGCCCTTAACAACCTCCCCTTTTAACACCGTGCTCACCATGCTTCTGGCTTTATCGGCATATTGATCAGCAATAATAAGCATAAAACTCTCACCCAGCATCTCTTCAACCCGATAACCGAAAATTTCCGTAAAAGCCTGATTGACAAAAACAAACACGCCCTTCTCATTCACCTGATAAATACCCTCAACGGCCGTGTCAGCAAGCAGGTGGTATTTATGCTCTTGCTCTGCCGCAATACCTTTTACTTCAACTAACTTTTTCAAATCATGCATAATAACCTGCATATACTTTTTACGGCCAATTGTTAAAACAGACGCGCTCATGGAAACAGAAACCAGATGATTTTGCGCGTCAACAACTCTTGTTTCCATAACCATGGGCCCATTCTTCTCACAGCTTTTAAAAAAACCTTCGTGTTTTTGCGCGTCTTCAACGGTGAAACACGATAAAAAACTTTTTCCAATCAACGCGGGTTTTTGGCGGCTCATTAAAGTTAAAACAGCTGGATTGCAGTCAATGATCGTCCCATCCGAAACATCAACAATAAAAACAGCGCCGCAAGACCCTTCAAAAAGATACTTGTATTTCTGATTCTGCAAATCAGCCCAATGGCGCAGTTTCTTAAAACGCCTGCGTTCATTCTTCCGGGATTGAATAATCTCTTCCACTCTTCTCACAACAATATCCGGATCCAGGGGCTTGATCATATAATCTACAACACCGGCCTTTAGGCTTTTGATTGTGGATTTCATGCTGGCATGCCCGGTCATAACAACCAAAGATGTATTTTTCGATTTAGATTTAAACTCCTCGATCAAATCCTCTCCATCCATATCGGTGAGTTTTTTATCCAGGAAAGCGATAGTAGGATGTACTTTTTTGATAATTTTTTTTGTCTCTTTGCCGGAATGGGCTGTCAAAACATGGTAGTGCCGCGCGTGGAATATTTGAACGTACTCTTTTAAAAAAGAATCATCGTCATCAACAAGAAGAACAGAAGGCCGTGGCATAAGAGTCTCCTCTCTATTCTATTTACTTCCATCATTTTCTCAAAACTGAATCTATCTTTTCAAAAAGATTCTCAGCCTCATAAGGTTTCTCAACACAAGCGCTGGCACCCAAACTGGTAAGCCTGGTATTCTCCCCAGCCTTACCGGTCAAAAAAATAACCGGCGTATCACGCGTAAACGCGCCTGTCTTCAGAGCTAAAAAAAGGCCCAAGCCGTCTTTTTCGGCAGGGATCAAAAGGTCTAATAAAATAATATCAGGTTGTTTCTCCGCCTGCTTTATAGCCTCAGGCGCGCCTGAGGCAAGCCACACCGCATACCCGCGAGATTCCAGGCGCGTTTTTAAAAGCTCAAGCGCGTCCGGCTCATCATCAATAACCAGAATTTTTATTTTTTTCTCTGCCATCTGTTTCTAAGGCCTCAGGGCCTGCCTGGCACAGGCTGTATCACTTACCGCTAAAATATCTTTAACAACCTTTATTAACCGCGCTAAATCCAAAGGCTTTGAAAAATATACTTTAACTCCGCACTTTTTTATCCGCTCAACCTCATCGCCGCCGTTTAAGGCCGTTATGGCAATAACAGGAATAGAAGCGGCCTCTTTATCTTTCTTTAAAATCGAACAAACTTCAAACCCATCCATTCCCGGCATCATAAAATCCAGGAGAATTAAATCCGGTTTAGACACATACACCTTCTTTCCGGCTTCAAAACCACTAGATGCCAAATCCACCTCAAACCCTTCCGCGCTCAAAGCTGAACTCAACTCGTCTAACGCGCTACGGTCATCATCAACAATCAAAATCCTTTTATTATTGCGGGCAAGAGTTTCAGGAATCGGGATGCCATATCTACGCATAAAATCCAGGAGATCCTCTTTTTTTACACGGCGATGGCCCCCGGGAGTCACATAGGCTGGAACCTTTTTCTCATTAATCCAGCAGATAACAGTGGTATGATGAACATTGCAAATCTTTGAAATTTCAAATGTTGAAAATATCTCCATTAGATACCTCTTTTTTTGTAATATTCCTAATTTTTATAATTATAACTAGTTTCCAGGCCCTGAGTCAAGAATTATATTCTTGCCTGCCCTTTTAGAAACCCCCATCACCCTGGCCCTAATTGACAGACAGCCCCCCGTGCCTATCCTTAATAATACTACATATCTGTTTTTTCTTCCGCTCTTCCGTCCTCAAATTTAAAACGGCGATAACAATTCTTACTTTTATCAAATATCTCAAAATTAAAGCCTTTTTCATCCATCTTAATATACTCCGTCTTATCCCAGGAAAAGTTCTTATAAAAACTCTCCTGCCATATGATGCCGCCGTCTTTATCCAGCAGAAAATACGCCATATCGGCCGTACTATAATTATAAACGGCCAGCAAAATCATCCTGCCCTCATCAGCAATCCTAACATCAACCGGCTCAATAATCTCTTTTTCCATCACATAGCTCTTGCGCCATACAAGATCGCCCGTCAGGCAATTATATAACCGCAGCCTCGTCTCCCCTCTGTCGCGCCAATGCGAAGCGACAACGCAATATTTTCCGTCAGCAGAGATAGTAAAAGCGTCAATCCAAAGCAAACTGCCCTTGGACATATCATCACCAAAAGCAACCTCTTTCAACAAAACGCCTTCTTTATTATAAAACACAAGCCCCCTGGCACCGCCTTCATCGTACCAGCCCCATCGCGTCATAACAATAGAGCGCCCGTTATCAGCGACCAAAACCCTCCCCGGCGTCAGAGGAATCTCCCTGCGCCACTCCAAATGGCCATTTTCAAAAAAAGCGCATTCACTGGGGGCATCGTCCGGATAACCTCGATAGGTGATTTCAACGCGTCCGTTGCCGTTAGCGGATTTAAACGCTTCAACAAACCCGGGCTCCGGAGCCAACTTCTTGGCCAAAACAGATTCAGGCGCAAAAAAAGGCGCGGTCATAAACAAGAAAAAAAACAACACGCTTTTCATATTTCACTTCCCGGCTGAAGATGTTCAAATATAAAAGCCGCGGCATCGTAGGCGGTATCACGCGCGCCAAAACTTTCATGCAAATCTATCCACTCAATACCCTTACCTTTATTAAACCAGGTTAACTGCCGCTTGGCAAAGTGGCGCGAATTTCTCTTTATTAAATTCACCGCCCGCGCGAAATCATATTCTCCTTTTAAAAACCCTTCCATCTCCCGCACGCCTATACAACAATAAGCGGTCTTACCGAGCTTCTTTTTTAATATACGCCTGACTTCATCCAAAAGCCCGGCATTGACCATGAAATCCACCCGCTGATCAATACGCTGATAAAGCTCCTGCCTCTCTCTTCTTAATCCGAACTGACGCACACTATACTCTTCTATCAACCCGTGCTTTCGCTCCCGCAGGGCCGACATGGGCAAGCCCGTCAACGCGTGTACCTCAAGCGCCCGGATAATACGGCGTTCATCAAAAGGGCTTATACGCTGGGCTGATTCAGGGTCTAAAGATTTAAGCTTCTCATAAAAATAATCCAGCCCGTTAAGCTTGGCCTCGGCTTCCAGTTTTAAACGAAGCCCTTCATCCCTTCCGGGAATCCTGCCCAAGCCATAAATGAGAGACTGCGCGTAAAGGCCCGTCCCGCCAATAATAACGGGTACTTTTTTCTTCCGGATAATTTCACGAACCGCTTTTAAAGCCATGCGGCAAAACTGCGCCACATCATAATCTTTAGACAAAGAAATGATATCAACGAGATGGTGAGGATAACGGCGGCGCATCGGCAAGGAGAGTTTATCCGTTACGATATCCATGCCTTTATAAACCTGCATAGAATCGGCTGAAATAAACTCACACGGCAGGAGTTCAAACAACTTTAAACCAACCTCGGTTTTACCAACGCCTGTCGGCCCCACTATAAAAACAACCTTATTTTCTTTCATTTTATTCAGGGTTCTGGGTACTGGGTTCAGGATTCGGAAAAAATCAAAAAAATCTTACTGAACCCCGTTCTCTGTACCCGGTTTTCTGTCATGTGTCTTTTTTAATCATTGCGGCAGGATTTTCGCGAAATACCCGTCAGATTCAAGCTTCTTTTTAAGCGCCTTAGCCTCATCCATCGTCCTGTACTGCCCAACCCTTACACGGCACAACTTCTTGCCCGCGAGCAGGCACAACACAGACTGAACCTTATAACCTTTATCTTCCAGATGCCCGATAAATTTTTTGGCGTTATCATAATCCGTAAAAGCTCCAACCTGCACCGTATAAAACGCGTCGCTTTCCGACAATCTGCGCGCGTCCTTCGCCTCGAAAGAATCAGGAAACTCTTTCTTTAACAAATCCAGATATTTTCTGGACTCCTCTTTATGGCCCAACCTTAAATTAAGCTCAGCCAGCCTGAAATACAACGTAGAAAGCCGCTTTTTCCCCGAACTACCGGCTAAAAAATCATTATAAATTTTTAACGCTTCCTGAAGATTCTCCTGCAAAAACTCAACATCCCCCAAAGCGAGGTAAGCATCTTCATAATAAGGGCTCTCTTTATATTTACCGACGACAACTTCAAAATTCTTTTTGGCCGTTAAAAAATCGAAAAGATTTACATAACAAGCACCCGTTAAATAATCGGCCCGGGCAGCCAGCTGAGCGTTATCGGGATTCTCCTGGACAATACCCTGAAACGCCTCAATAGCCTGCCAATACTGCTGTTTTAAAAAAAATGTTTCCGCCGCGGCAAGCGGCTCTTCCGCGCGCGCCTGAAAAGGAAATACCGCCATCAGGCAAAACCCGGCAACAAAAAGGTAAAAAATATTTTTTAATGTTTTATGTTTCATTGTCTTTTCTCTGCCCTCCGAAGTCCTCCGTGGAGGCGGAAGATCCAAAAACGTCATTTTTATTAACGGGCGGCTAGCCAGCCGCCCCTACTTTTATTCTTCGAAATCTCTTTTTGCAACTCAAGTAACCGCGCGTGCCTTTCTTTTATCACATCGAAGGGCACATCATCTTTCATCAAATAAGCCTTCGTCCCTTCGCGCGGCGAATACTTAAAAATAAAAGCGCTGTCAAAACCAACGCGCTTAACCACATCAAACGTCTTCTGAAAATCTGAATCCGTCTCTCCCGGAAAACCCACGATAATATCCGTGCTTATCTCTCCATTATACACATACTTTCGGTAAAGGTCTACAATCTCTAAGTACCTTTTAACTGTATAACCGCGGTTCATCGCCTTTAAGATATTGTCCGCGCCCGACTGCATAGGCAGATGAAGGCAAGGTTTAATCACTGGTTCAGCCGCCATAAGCTTAAAAAGCTCAACATCCACATCCTTTGGGTTAGACGTCATAAACGTCACGCTCTTCAATCCTTCAACCACGCACACCTTTTTCAATAAAGCGGTAAAATCTATATTCTGCCTTCTGTCGCCTGTCCTCTGACTTCTGTATCCTGTTACATTTTGCCCCAAAAGCGTAATATGAACAATCCCCGCGCCAAGGGCTTCTTTGACTTCACGCAAAATACTCATTTCAGAACGATGCCTGAGCCTCCCCCGCGTATAAGGCACAATACAATAAGAACAATAATTATCACACCCCTCAGAAATCACAATATAGGCGTGGTCTTTTTTCTCATAAAAACCGGTGTGGTAAATCGCGTCCTTTCGCCGGCTCTCTTTAACGCTTAAAACTTTCTTCCTATCACGAATCACCTCCTGGATATAAAGCGCGATATTACCGATATTATCCGGGCCGCAGACGATATCCACACAACTCGCGCGCTTAAAAATCTCAGCCTTATAATTCTGCGCCATGCAACCAATTACACCAACGATTGGGCCTTTTGTTCTATTTCTATTGTCATTGCGAGAAGACCCATCTCCCATGTCATTCTGGCGCATTCCCCCCCCGTCATTCTGAGGAGCGCTTTTCAGCGACGAAGAATCTCTTGTCATGTCATTACGAGGAGCCCCGAAGGATCTCTTCTTCGCAACCTCCCCAAGCGCCGACCACACCCTGTCTTCCGCGTGCTTGCGCACCGAACACGTATTCAACAAAACCACATCCGCCAACGCCGCGTCATCCACGAGCGCATACCCCTCCCGCTTCAACAACCCCGCGATCACCTCGCTGTCACGAAGATTCATCTGGCAGCCGTAGGTCGCGAGAAATACTTTCTTTTGTGTATCGTTTTTATTTGTCATCGGTTATGAAATATTTTTAGTCGTATATTTTTGCTTAAGCTAGCTCGAAAAGTCATGTTCATTCATCGGCTCACGTTTGCCATAAGCATACAAACAATCATTAATTTCCTGTTCCATTCCAAGATTGAATTGTTTACTCATAAGAGTAAGGTAACAAGCAAACATTTCGCTGGCATAAATAAAAATGAACCCAACATCGTTATCGTCAGCCTTCATTGACCAATAAGGGCCAGTTTCATCAAATTTTAGGAATCTATCAGCAAGTTTGACGCTTGCATGAGTGAAGTTCGAAAAATTTGCATAATAGTGGTCGTATTCAATTTCATGGTCAACTTCGATTGCTTTTTCTTTCAACGTTTTGCCAGCCCAATTCCGAGAAAGCTTTCTTTTGCCATGTTTATCTGCATATTCGAATTTTGCTTTAATTTTCTGAAATGACACATCAACTTTCTTATCACCAAGCGCTTTGAGTTGACTCTCTATCCAGAATTTCTGTAGTTCGTCCCCTGAATTTTTGTGCTTCTCTAGACGTTTATACCGTTCGTGGTTAAGGACAATTCCGTAATCTATATATGCATCCGCCCGAGTTTTCGGATCTTTAGAAATGTAGTGAGCTTCAATGAGGGTCTCGAACATTGTTCGCAGAATTATAAAACCTACTGTCGTTGGGAACCATTCCCCAAAATGCTTCTTTAACTGTAATAAAGTTTCAGTAGAAACAAATATGTGCGAACCAAAGCACACCATTAACGAAGTATATTTAAATCCTTCTTTGTGAATAGGCAGCTTCCCAAACACCTTTTCTCTGGCCAGTGTATTTAATTTTTGCGTTACTGATATTGCTTGTTCAGTCGTATATACTCTCATGTTCTAACTAAATATAAAATTTGTTTAAATATCTTTTCAATTTTTTGAGATACCATCTTGTATTACTTTACTAAAATTTGGGCTGACTTCTTGTTCCGTAAAGTGTTTGATGTTTAGCAAATCATAATATTCGACTCTAACTTTATAGGGCGCATCATCTGGAATCCTTATATAAGCCGGATCGACTTTTTTGCTTCTCGCATCTCCAACGGTATCCTTTCTATCTTTTTCAGCAAAGACTTCATTAATGTCTTTGGAAGATAAGCTTGCTAGGGCATCAAATGATTTTACGGTAAAAACCTGGTCACTTTTTTTGTCTAGCCCGTACTTGTACTGAAAATTTGTTGGTATTATCGAAATATTTTTTGCCACCCCTTGACCTGAATTCTTTATGTAAAAATGCTGCCCAATGATTTTTCTATCCTTATCCCATACATCTTCCATGAAAAATGTTACATAAGGTTGAATCTGGATTTTTTTTAATTCGGATGTCTCAATTCTAAGCAATCTTGTTTCAAACGAATACCAAACGATAGCAATAAAAGTTGCGCCCAATATAAACACATTTATTATTGATAATAAATTTTCAGGCATTTCGAATCTCCTTCATTTCGATGTTTTATTTGATTTTTTAATCATTTTTATTATAAAACTCATTCCCATATATCCTATTTAGGTATTCCAATAAAGTCGTACAATACTGCACCCATCGGCCAGCCGAACGTGCGTACATACACTCTAAGGCCCTTATGTACATCTTGGGTTTTACTTGGCTTAACAGACATTCTATATCTTCCTTTGGCAATAGCATTCTGAACGGTTCATGCAAGTCAACTTCTGTTATAACTCCTTCTTTCACAACGATTTTCTTAAATACTAACCTCAGCAGTGCCTTCTTCTCAAAGATGGATAGATTAGTCCGGGCCTTGGCGGGGTTATTCAATACAGGAGTCAAAAGATTATTATATTCCTGCGAGGCTTCTTTTCAATCAATTTCATCTCCAATGTCAAGCCAAATTAGAAATGTCCTATATTTACCAATTTAGAAATGTCCTATTTTTGTTTTAAACCGCTGTTAATTCCTTTAACTGTTCTTTTTGTTGATAGCTATAAGATGCCTCTGGATTAATATGAAAAGCTCTTCAAGAATTATTTTTTGCTGAGTTAGTGTTTAGATCCCTACTAATTTTTTCCTCGCCACCTTCTTTGCCACCCTTGAATATAAAATCTCCGAGAAAAAAACAGTATCCTCCGGCTTCACCCGCTCATTATGTTTACGGATGATCGTCTCGTTCATCTCCTCAACCGTCTCAAACGGCCGGTTGCAATACCGGATGCAATACCGGATGATATTGGCATGCGAAAAATGATAATCCGATGTCCACCAGTAGTTCATTATTTGATCCTGTTAATCTCTGCTTCCGCCTTTTTTAACTTCTTCAAAACGCTCTCAAAAGACGGCGGATCCTCAAAAAACATTTCCTGCATTTGCCGATAATCATCATTTAGCAAGGAAAGATGCTCATCTAGGGGCATTAGCCGAAGACTGCCGGGCTTTGCTAAATCATAATGCGCTTTGCTGTCTTTGAAAAATAAGGCCTTATGTTCAGCGACTTTTACCAACAAATCGATATTCAGAATAGCTTTGGTGTAAATAGAAGTGCCTACCATCTCACCCACGTCATAGTAGTGACGTGACATCCTGGCTCTTAACTTTGAGCCATGGCTTATTGCATGCAATATTGTCGCTTTTTCCCAGAAGGTTCTTTCGGCGCCCAAAACACGTACCTGCGCGCCTTCAATGGTCATCTTACCGGACGCGTTAGAAACGTACGGTTTGACAGTCATGGCCTCAACAGGCCAATGATCTGATCGTGCGCCAAGTTCAATTTTTATTACCGGTTGAACATAACCACTCTTGCCATTCTCAATAGCGCTTGGATACGCAAATAAAACGGTTTGATTATCGGGGTCATCAGGATCCAGCCTTATCTCCCACTTCCCCATGCCAGACAAGACGGAACCGATTTTTTGGTCCAGCTCAGGGATAATCACACCGGTAATCTTTTCTTGGCATGCCTGCTTTAAGCGATCCAGCCGTCTCTTATTTTCTTTAGTGCCCTGTTTCTTATCTGGCTCAATTGACTCTTGGCTTATTAAAAAAGTCCTTTCGATTGAAACATCAACATCCTCGGAAAAACGTTTGATAACGTTATAGCATTTCGAAAGCGACGTGCCTCCTTTAAACGTCAAATGACTGCCAGCTGTGGGCAGTAAAAAAAGGGTTTTAAGTATCCAGCATACCCAGAAATCTTTTTCAACGAACTGAGGCGTAATTCCCAACTCAGTAGAGACAACTTCAAAATATGCATTTTTATCTGCATCTTTTAGTAATAAGAAATTATCCATAAATCTGTCACCCTTGTATTTTTCTAAAAATATCGCCTATCCATGCTGGCGCATAACGAATATCATTCATAAGCGTGCTTTTATCCTTATTAGATAATCGCCTCTTAAGCTTTGCTATGGTAACCGAATCTACATTTATTTGTTTTAAATAGCGTAGAGCTTGAATGACCAACCCGCTTATGCGTCCGGCTGTTGCCATATTTTTCGGTGTTGTTCTTTTCAAAACAATTTTCTGTTTGCCGATCTGCACTTTCCGATTAGGACCGTCTGTAAAAAAAACAATCTTTGCTGGAACTTGCTCAGTTAAACCTAACAGATTAGCGGCGTATGCGCCGGAAGGCTGAATTTTCAAATTATCTCGCCCCACCAATGCTTTGGCAACACGATTATAATTAGGCGGAAGGTCACCAAAATCCGGATGTTTTACGGGATAATCATACAGCCCCCTCGTCAGACGACGTATAGTCCCTGATTTTGCTAATCTTACCAGAGATTGAGCTACAGCCGTACGACTCCCTAAGTCAAGAAAATGGTTTGGGGTAAACACCCAAGCCCTCTTGTTTCCGTAAATCCTGCTAACTATCTTATTCTCAATGCTTTGCGACATATTGCCTACCTCTCTTTTGTCACAAAAAGTATATATTTATTGTGACAAATTGTCAAGCATTTTCTTATGCCTGCATGAACCGATGCATCATATCCCCAATATCGGTGCAAGTTACAGACTTCCCAATGTTCACTATTTAGTGAACATTACCGAAAAGTGAACATTAAATGTCCACTGGGGCTAAATGTCCACTATTTAGAAGACATTTCGATTTAGTGGACATTTACGTGTCCATCCATGTCACTCAAAAACGCCCTTTTTGACGATCCCGGACGCCCGCTGAGCACCCCAGAAAACGCCTGTTTGCCGTCTGGGAACGATTGTTTTCGCCATTCTGACCATAGATGCCTAAGATACCCGTTGAATTGACATTGACATCGATTTTTTTGACCATAATCACTGACAACCCGCGCCTCGCCCGACCCTCACCCGACACCGGCTTCCAAGGACCCGTAACAAAAATCCCTATGGCTACACCACTCGAGAGCCATAGGGATCTAAACGCGCTGATCTTCTAAAAGGTAACTACCTTATCGCTCTCTTTGATGATCTCGTACATGTCCTTCATCGTGTTGATCGGGCACATTTCCGTGCCTTCCTGATTCCGAGACTTAATGCAGGTTCCGCAAGCAAGGATCTTCCCGCCAGCCTGCAGGAACTTTTCTGCCTGCTCAATCGTATTGAACTTCTCGGTACTTATCTTTTGATATTCAACGCCCTTGCCGGTTAGAAACACCTTCACCTCGTCTTTTTGCCCAAGACAAAAGTTTGCGTACCGAAGCGCGTTCCAAGACGTCTCCGCATCGTTACTTGAAATAATGACCCCGATCTTCATTTTGCACCCTCCGTCTTTGTTAAAACAATCCCATAATGATGCGGCTTTAAGTCATACTGGACGGATCCGCCGAACCCGGCGCTTTCTGCCCATTTTATACAATCTTCCGGTTTTGGCCGTATATCCATCGAAGGCCCGCGCGGCGTCTTTGGATCGTAATTCCAATGGATAATCCCAAGATTACCACCTTCCCTCAAAATTCGTTTTGCCTCATTAATAAGAATCATTGGTTTTTCAAGATGAAGGATATTGAACAGCATCGCATAATCCACGCTTTCATCCGGAAGACCGGATCCCTCTGCCATAAAATCACGCAGGACTGTTTTAACATTGGTCAAACCGCCCTTGTTAGCTTCTTCATCAGTAAATCGGATCATATCAGGCTCAAGATCCAGCGCGTATATTTCTCCTTTGATTACTTTCGCGGCCGGAATCGTAAAGGTGCCATAGCCGCAACCAAACTCCGCAACATCACCTGTTTGACTATTTATACCAAGCGTGGACAGAATTCTTGCGGGACTAAAGAATTTCTCCCACATTTCACGTTCGGGCATCCCGCTTTCTCGAATTTTCATACATCACAACCTTTAATAAACCTGTCTATAAAATTTGCTCTCAATCCGCGCCTACCAACGCCTCCGCCAAGCTCGCCATCAAGCGTCTATAGGGTGGACAACGGCCATCCGAAACTGCGAATATATGCTTTTTTAGGCATGATTTGTTATTTTAACACAAATAGCCCCGCTATGCGGTTATAAGAATTTATGCTGACGAAAGGCTGTGCTTGCAGGATACTGTATCTTACGGATTTTCTAATGCGGGCTTATATTGACGTATTCTTCCCTCTAAGATCCCTCGGCAGGACAAAGATAAATCTGCCGGACTCTCCACCCAGATCCGACCCTTACGGAGTGATTAGGACAAGCCCCAA
>CAYRDK010000008.1:0-98994 GCA_964423185.1 uncultured Planctomycetia bacterium | reverse complement strand
TTCAAGTTCAACAAGAACAAATGCAGGCGCCGGCTATTACGGCGGGCTTGATTTATCAGGAAGTTTATGGGAGAGGCCGGTTAGTATAGGAAATAGTACAGGCAGGGCGTTTACAGGAGGGCATGGTAATGGGGTATTGGATGCGAGCGGTAATGCTGATGTTACAAACTGGCCGGGGACAGGTGCAACTGGTGCCGGCCTCCGTGGCGGCAGTTGGATCAATGGTACGGCGCACGCGCGAGTATCTGACCGCATCTACGCGGCGCACGTGTGTTCTCCTCGCGACACCGTTAGCGGGGCGCGGGCCGCAAGGACTCCTTGATTATTTGGTTAGCGAGTAAACGAGTTAGCGGGTGAGCCAGTGTGTTTGTTAACCGGTTAATCCGCTAACTGGCAAACTCGTTAACTGGAGAACTGATAACATGCTGATAAAACGGTTTGAAGATATAGATGTTTGGAAAGAGTCACGTAGGCTGGTTAACATGATCTATAACTTGACACAAAAAAGCTTGTTTAAGAAGGGTTTCGGTTTAAAAGAGCAAATTCAGAAAGCCGCTGTTTCCTGCATGTCAAATGTGGCAGAAGGGTTTGACAGTGATACAAAACGGGAAAACAGCAGTTTGTTCAAATGCTTTCTTATGCGAAACGGTCAGCTTCTGATGTTCAGTCGGAGCTTTATGCGGCCCTGGATAGAAGTTGTATAGATTCACAAGAATTTACGATACAGCAAAAAACAAAATTTAACGGGAATTAGCGTTAGATTAACGAGGATTAGCGTATGAAAAAGATACTTAAAAAAGCGGGGAGCGGGGAGCGGCGAGTGGCGAGTGAGAAAAGTAGTGGCGAGTGGAGAGTGGGGAGTGGACGGGTGAACGAGTTTAATACGCACACTTGCACACTTGCACACTTGTACACTTGCAAACACGCTAACCCGCTAACCCGCGCACTGGTACTTGTTTTTGCTTTGCTGGCAGTTGGCGGCCTTGCTTTCGCCACCCCTTATACCGGCGGTAATGGCTGCGGAGATGACAATATGGAGTTTTGGTCCGCCACGGAGTTTACCTGTTCTATCGCGCCGGGCGGTGATTACAGTAATTTAACCACCTGGAACGCCGCTATTCAGTGCGATTTGGCAGGCGGGGCGGCGCTGGTTTTTTCCGGTACTAAAATAGGAACCATTGATTCTGTCGCGAGTGTTACGCTTTACCGTTCAGGCGTGGCTCAGAGTTTAATCGGGACAGTGGTTTATGTCACATCCACGCAAGCGTTGATAAAAAATATTTCAGGAGCCGCTGTCCCTCAGGCAAATGACCAGTGGAGGGTAGACGGCTCTAGGTACTTCATGATTTCCGATGGAGGCGCGTTTCCTATCGCGCTGGCGCGTATAGATGAGGCGGTTTCGGATACTTCAGGAGTCTCCATAGACGGCTGGGGCACATCGCCGTCAAGTTATATCAGGATTTACACGGATACCGCTTTCAGGCACAGCGGGATATGGAGCGCTTCATATTACAGGATTGAAAAGACGGCTTCGGCGAATGATCAGGCAATTATAGATATTAAGGAAAACAATGTCAGGATTGAAGGCCTGCAGGTTGGGCTGACAAATTCCGGCGGCTATGCCGGATGCAAGGCTTTTAACATAGACAGTCAAAGCCAACAGGCTAAATCGGATATAAGAATAAACAGCAATATTATCAAGGGGGTAATCAGCGGGACGGGTTCTGAAGGTATTGGGATTTACGGTAACGACACGGATATCACGGCAAAAATTTATAACAATATTATTTATGATTTTATCAACAGCGCGGTGGTTAATTGCGGAGGCATTATTGCCGCTTCCGGAGGCGCGTATTCCGTTTATAATAACACGCTTTATAACGACTATAAGGGAATTTATGCCGGCGCGGGGACAGTGACTGCTAAAAATAACATTGCCCAGGGCGCAAGCGCTTATGGCGGTATATTTTTTTCCGGAAACAGCGATGCTTCGGATTATAATGTTTCTAATTTTGCCGTTGACGCGCCGTCGCCTAGCTACCGCTCTATGCAAGCGACTATAGTGAGTTTTGTGGATACCGGGTCTAAGAATTTTCACCTGTTAGCTTCAGATACTATGGCGATTAACGCGGGAGTAAATCTGTATGCCGCGGGCAGCGCGGTGTGGTCAGTAGATATTGATAACAACAGCCGTAATGTGTCAGCGGCCGCGTGGGATATCGGCGCTGACCAGACAGCGTTGAATGTGGCAAGCAACGTTACAGTCGGCAATTGGAATACAGCCGCGACATGGGCAACAACAGCTGTTCCGTCGGCAACACAGGATGTTACTATTGCCGCTGGCAAAACAGTAATTTTTGATAAAAACGACAGTGATTCAAGCCAGACCTGCGGCACGCTTACAATCAGCGGCACATTGGAAATTGATACTACAACCGCGGCAAACCGCACTATGGTGGTTAACGGCGATATTGTTGTTGCAAACGGCGGCGTGTTAAGGATACGCTCAAACTCCAACACAAGTTATTCTACTACTATAAAGTTTAACTGTCAGTCTAATGCCCAATACGGCTTGATCGTGAAATCCGGCGGGGCTTTGGATATTCATGGCACGTCCAAATATGATACTGACGTGGTTATTACCGCCTTAACGCAGGACGGTTCGCATAATGCCTATATTTATTGCCAAGACGGTTCAAAGAGTAAAATTAAATTCGTGGATATCAGCTATATGGGCGCGAATGTGGCTAATAAAAATGGAATCTATACCGTTAGTATTGACGGTTCCAGCGCCAGCGAATATTTTTATATAGAAGGTTGTAATATTCATCAAAATTATCAAGGGTTGGTTTTTGCCACCTGTTCAAATATCGCAGTTATAGACAACAGAGTTTCTTATTGCAGTTCTACAGGTATTAGAGGTACTGACGCGGCTTTAGCAAATTCTTTAGTGTGTAATAATATAGTTTATAATAACAGTCTTCACGCGATAGATTTAGGAAATAGCGCAAATACTGTTGTTAGCAAGAATATCTGTTATTCCAATACTGTCAGCTCTGCGGCAGGGATTAGATGCGACGGGAGTAATAACAGTTTCTTTAATAATACCTTTGATTCAAATTATCTGAATATTTATATTAATCCGGCTTCAACAGGCAATAATATAAAAAATAATATTATCACTAATGCTGCTAATACTGGTATTTCAGATACAGGCTCGGTTGCTGCCATTAACAGTAACCTCTTTTACGGCAACACCGCGAACGGAGTAACCGGCACTAACGCGATTACCGGGCAGAACCCGAATTATGTCTCAACTGACCCGGCTAATGTCAATTTTATGTATGTTTCCGCAGGTTCACCGGCTTTAGGCGCAGGCGTGCGCTTAGACACAGGCGCGGCGGAAACGTATACCAATATTGGCGCACGGCTGGAGTATGTGTATAATATAACGGATAATCTAAAATTCAATTCTCTGCAGGCGGCCAATGACGCCGCGGGATGTAGCGCCGGAGATACGATTACCGTGTATGCCGTGGATAAGACGAAGGGGATAGAGTAATACATTGTTAAATTAGCTCTTGTTAGTTTATCGTCATCATCCGGCTTGACCGGACGATCCAGAACCTCTTAAAACTGGATTCCTCGACTCGTTCGGGGAATGGCGTAACTATTAATGATTTATTTAACAATGTAGTAATATGTTAGCGAGTGGACGAGTGTACGAGTTGGCGCGTTCGCGGGTGAATGGGTTAAACCCGCTAACTCGCGAACCGGCTAACCCGCAAAGGAAGGTGTCTGAGATGAAAAAAATGAATGTTAAAAAAAGTAATGAGTGGTTAGTGGCGAGTGAGAAAAGCAGTGGTGAATGGCGAGTGGCGAGATTTTTCGTGATGACAGTAGTATTTTTTCTGTCCTCTGCCTTCTGTTCTCTGTTTTCTGAAACAGCATACGCCAACAACCTCGTCATTGAAAATATCGCGCTCACCGATAAGGACGCGGATACTAATACCTATGACATTAAATTTGACATCGCCTGGGACAATTCGTGGTTTATTGGCGGGGCGCCGTCGGCCAGCGCTAACTGGGACGCGGCGTGGGTATTCGCGAAATTCTCAAAATCTTCTGACAGCGGCGTGACGTGGTCGGATTGGGCGCATTGCACGTTTTTAAATACAGGTAATTCCGCGCCCGCGAGCTCGCAGATGAGCTTTGGGGCGACGGCCAGCGCATATGTGGGCGCTTTTATGTATCGCGCTTCAGCCGGCACAGGCTCGGTTGACTGGAACAACGCGGAAATCCGCTGGGCGTATGGCACGGACCTTGTGGCCGATACGGATATCGTCAAAATCAAGGTTTTCGGGATTGAGATGGTCTATATTCCGCAGGGGAGTTTTTATGTGGGCGATGGCACTGTAACTACGATTCAGGGCCAATTAGAGGCAGGCACAACAGGCGCGGCTTTTCAAATCACCGGCGAAGGCGCTTTGACTTTAGGCGGCGGCGCGGCGGGAAGCATAGGTAACAATAATGCGGCAGGAATGGTCACGGCCGATGATTTTAATGATGCCACATCGCAAACACTGCCGGCGGCGTTCCAAAAAGGCTACAACGCTTTTTATATGATGAAATACGAAGTTTCTCAAGGGCAGTATTGTAACTTTTTAAATACGCTCACCGCCACGCAGGCAGGCAATCGTTGGGCAACAGGGACTTTCAATAGTTATCGTTATTTTATTAAAAAAGCGGACAATGGTAAATTTGGCTGTGACGCTAATAATAATGCCGGCACAGACGGTTCGGCCAACTGGTTTTTGTTGAATGAAGCCGCTGACGGCCAGTGGGTCGCCTGTAATTATTTGAGTTGGGCTGATTTATGCGCTTACGCGGATTGGGCTGGATTGCGGCCATTCACGGAATTGGAATATGAAAAGGCGTGCAAAGGAGGCGGCCAGGCCGCGGTTGCCGATGCATACGCCTGTGGCAATACAACTCTTGAATCCGCGACATCGTCTTTAACGAACGCGGGCACAATTTCAGAAACGCCCAACCAGGGCAACTTGAATTATTCATCTTGTTTGCCTGACGGGCCGTTTCGCGTAGGCAGTTACGCGGATTCAAGCTCAACAAGAACAAACGCCGGTGCCGGCTATTACGGCGGGCTTGATTTATCAGGAAGTTTAGGGGAGAGGCCGGTGACAATAGGAAACACGACGGGCAGGGCTTTTACCGGTAACCATGGCAATGGGGTATTGGCTTCCAATGGAAATGCCGATGCAGCAAACTGGCCGGGGACAGGAGCAACTGGTGCCGGTACCCGTGGCGGCTCTTGGTATGATGTCACGACGAGCGCCCGGGTATCCGACCGCAGCGGCGCGGCGTACGTGAGTTCCAGTCGGAACCGCAATTACGGAGCGCGAGCCGCAAGGACTCCTTGATTTTCTTACACACTTTGCAGATTTAAAAGATATTGACGAGGGAAAAGAGCAGTGGCGAGTGAAAAAAACAGTGATGAGTGACGAGTGGTCAGTGGTGAGTGGTCAGTAAAATCTTTCTTCTCACCACTGACCACTCGTCACTCGGTAGATTCTGTCCGCTGTTGGACAGCGCATAGCAAATACGCGAATACGGGAAACCCGAGGTTTCAATTAAGGTGTGGTTTAATAGATAAAAATCCAGCTTTGACGGATATGGCCGGTGTTCTTTGCGAGGATAAAGCTTTTGAGTTTTTCAGAGAGAGAGAGAGAGAGAGAGAGAGGAGTTTGGCACGGAGAAAATAGGCTTATTTGGGCTTTTAGCGAATTAATCCCAAATGACACATTTTCCCGTTTTACGGGATCCCGTTAGATTTTTTATTGCGCGGGAGAAGCCAGACATGTAATGTGTCATTTGAAGGATGAGGAAAAGAGGATTGAGATGGTTAAGGATGTGAGAGTGAGAGAAATTATTTTTAATGCAATCGCGATAATAAAGAAAGAATATTGCCCGGAAAAGATTATTCTTTTTGGTTCGTACGCGTATGGCAGCCCAAACGAGAATAGCGATATTGATTTATTTATTATAAAAGAGACTCGGAAAAAAAGAATAGAACGGTTTTGCGATGTAAGCAGGCTGGTGCGGGATATAAAAGGTATTTCTATTCAACCGGTTGTTTTCACAAAGGAAGAACTCTCTGTGAGGTTGGAGTTAGAGGATGATTTTATTAAAGAGATATTGGCCAGGGGAGAGGTGTTGTATGAATCAGAAGAATAAAATAAAAGCTCAGGAGTGGTTCAAGAAAGCAAAACACGATATTTCCACGGTAGAGATGATTATTAAAAACGGTGGTTATTCAGACGTAGCCAGCGTATTATTACAGCAGGCTGTAGAGAAATATTTAAAAGGTTATTTAATTGCGCAAGGATGGCGTCTGCATAAGACGCATAATTTGAAGGATTTGATTGATGAAGCGGTAAAGTATAACCAAGGGTTTAATAAGTTTTATGAAATTACAACTGTTCTTACAGGATATTATTTTGAAGAGAAATACCCTTTTGATGAACTACAGGTTTCTATGGAAGAAATTAAAGTCAATTTTGAACAAAGTAAAGAAATTGTTGAATTGATAGAGAATTTGTTAAAAGAAGCGGGTTAAAGGGAGAATAAAATAGTGGCGAGTCGTTAGTGACACATTTGAAGCCAGACATGTAATGTGTCATTTGAAAGCAGAAAGAAAGGCGAAGAAATGGATGTATTAAATTTTATAAAAAGCATGCATAGCAATAATAAGAAGAAAAGAATTATTAGAGAATTTTCTGACCGGATGAAAGCGGATTTATCCGATAATTTAGTGTCTATGCGGTTGTTTGGTTCTCAGGCGCGTGGAGAGGCGAGGGAAGATTCGGATATTGATGTTCTCATTATTTTGAAAAGGCGCGATTTTATTAATCGCGATAAAATCTATAAAATGCTTTTTGAGTTGGATCCTTATTATGAATACAAAATTTCTCTTTCCATTTTTTCGGAGGAAGAATATAAAAAAAATGAGCAATCAGGATCATTTTTTGTAGAAAATATAAATAGAGAGGCGGTCGCGTTATGAAAGAAGAACTCGCAAAATACAGGATAAATGACGCGAGGGAAAAGATGTTATCGTCAGAAATTCTTTTAAAGTCAAAGCAGTATAAAGACTCTGTTTCAAGGTCTTATTATGCTATGTTTTCTGCGGCACGCGCTTTGCTGGCGACGAAAAATTATGACAGCGCGAAACATTCAGGAGTAATCGCGCTTTTTAATCAGTATTTTGTTAAAAAAGGCCTGGTTTTTACCGAGATGGGGAGATTATTGGCGGAAGCGAAAGATGTCAGGGAGCGTGGAGATTACGCGGATTTTATTGAGGTTAGCGAAGAAGAGGCCGGCAGATATTTGGACGCGGCAAAGCGGTTTATTGGGGAAATAGAGCGTGTTCTTAAATAATACCTTTGCGAGCGAGCGGGTGGACGAGTGCTCGGGTTGGTGTGTAAAACCCGTAAACACGCGAACTGGCTAACTGCTGAGGATGATAAAAATAAAAAGTCTCAACAGGAAAAATGAACGTTTTAATGGGTGCATGGGGTTAGATATGTTCAGGCGCAAGAATGATAAACTGGCTTTGGAAGAGTTTAAGAATGGGGTTTTAAGGCAATTTCCTGAAGCGCGTTTTATTCTTTTTGGTTCAAAAGCGCGCGGAGAGGAAGTGAAATTTTCTGATAGAGATGTTTTGGTTGTGCTGAGAAGAGATATTGTAACGGATATTGAAAAAAGTATTTTTGGAGTTGGTTTTGAAACGGGATTGCGTTTTGGGGTTATTTTTGGGATTGTTGTTGAGCAGGAAAGCTTTTTTGATTCCGCTTTGGCAAAAGCGATGCCATTTTATCAGAATATAGCCAAAGAAGGAGCACAGCTATGAATCAGGAGAAAAAAGAGTTAATTTTAAACAGGATGACGCGGGCGCAAGATACCTTGTCCGACGCTAAAATTTTATTTGAAAACAACAGGTTATTTTCCACAGTAAACAGAATTTATTACGCGATGTTTTACGCTGTAAGCGGCCTGCTTTTGACTGACACCTTTAAAGCCAGACATCAAAAGTGTCATTTGGTTGTGATGAGAGGAAAAGAGGATTTAGCAACGGGTTTGTGTGTGAACGGGTTAGCGAGTTAAACGCGCAAATTCTTCAGTAATGAGAAAGGCTGTAATATGAAAAAAAAGATTTGGATAAACAGAACATCATCTTTTGATGGGGCGCGGGAATTTGAAGAAAATTATTATCAGGCTATGACTGGGCCACAGCGGCTTGATGTGGTTCAGTTTTTAAGGGACGCGCATAAAAAGTTTAATAATAGAGGAAAAGATGAGAATAGAAAAGGATTACGAAGATTTATTAAGGTTGTTCAATAGATATAAAGTCAGGTATTGTGTTGTGGGCGCTTTTGCTGTGGCTTTATATGCTGTGCCGCGTTATACCAAGGATATGGATATTCTGGTGGAACCGAGCGGAGAAAATAGCCGCAAAATCATTAAGGCGTTGAATATATTTGGGTTTAAGAGTGTTGATTTAAAAGAGGAAGATTTTAATTGTGCGGGGCACATTATTCAGTTAGGCTATGAGCCGGTCAGGGTTGATATTTTGACTTCCATCGCGGGAGTTGGTTTTGAGGAAGCATGGGAGAACAAAAAGAAAATACGTTATGGCCATATTAGCGTATTTTTTATCGGCCGGGAGGAGTTAATAAAATCCAAAAAGGCCTCCGGCAGGGAACAGGACAAGGCGGATTTAAAACTTATTGAGCGGTTAAACAAATGACACTTTTGAAGCCAGACATGTAATGTGTCATTTGGTGGTTGGCGGGTGAGCCGGCTAACCGCCGACAAAAGATAGAGTAGTTTACGCATGTAAATTGAGTAATTTTGCGGGGTTATATAAAATAGATGAGATGATATAATTACAGTGTGGGGGTTATAGATTAGCGGGTGCTCGAGTTGGCGGGTCAATAGACTCGCCAACCGGCTGATATGCTATTAAAGAAGGCGAGCAAATATGAGACATATGTTTAAAAAACGTGAACGAGTGGGCGAGTTAGCGAGTGAGCGAGTGAATAGATTCAACTCGTTAACACGTCAACCCGCAAACATGTTAACTTGCATTGTATCGGTTGCGGTATTTTTGTTGTCTTCCGTCTTCTTTCTTCCGTTCTCTGAAAATGCCTATGCCCTGCATTACTACGGCGGCTCTGGGGATGGCGCTAACTCCCGCACTATGGCGGTTGTCACGGCCGCGCCAACGGCTGTCGGCGCCCTTTATGTGAAACTGCCTGTGGATAATGAAACCTTAATTAAGGAAGACGACCAGTATATTGGCCAGTATCTATATATGACATCCGGCACCAATATTAATAAATGTTACCTTATTATTGATTCTGATGAAAGGGTTGCCGGCACAGACGGCACGGACATAGACACGATAACCATATTTCCCGGCCTTTTCAGCGGGACGATTACAGATGGTTTTAGCATAGGAGACAGCTTTGTAATCGTTGACCGCGTTTACACAAGAAAATCTTATACATCGGCTAATTTCAATTTAACAAAAAGCGGCGCTTTGACGAATCAATGGATTACATGGACGAACAACGGATTAGCCGTTGTGGACGCCGAGAGCGAGAAGGCTTATAACGTTAACGCCGATACGGGCCTTGCTTACGCGCGCTTAAGCAAGAATATCAAGCTTCTTAATCCTGTTACTTCCAGTTTTGGTGGAGTCGCCGTAACCAGCACGGATTCCTGCTATTATATGTGGGGAGACAGCGACGTTCCTTATTGGTTTTATACGTCCAGCAGTTATGTTCATTCAACAAAATTATTAAGTTTAGTGTTTAGCGAGACGGTTGATTTTAGCGAGATTGACGCGACGAAAATCCAGATTGGCGATGATTCTTCGGGTACGAATAATTTTACTCTGGCTTCAGGTGAAATTACGCCTGCCCAAGCTGACGGCGCGACGATGACATTTACTTTGACCGATACGCACCGCGACGCTATAGCCCAGTGGAATTCGGCCGGCAAAACCACTCTTTATGTGAAAATTACAACGCCGGGTTTTAAAGATTTGGCGGGCAATGCTATCGCGACGACCGCGTGGTGCGCCATGGGCACATGGACGAAGGATACGACGACGCCGACATTAAATAACGGCTCAAGCAGTTATACGCACTCCACAAAGTTATTAAGTTTGGTTTTTAACGAGAATATAGATGTCAGCGCCACAGATGGGACTAAGGTTCAGTTAGGCGATGATGCCTCTGGCACGCATAACATCACTCTTGCGCCGGGTGAAGTTACCGCGGCTCAATCTGACGGAACAGTCGTAACCTTTACTTTAACTACGGCTCATCAGGACACAATCGCCGCTTGGAATGGCGCAGGCAAAACAACCTTGTATGTCAAGCTGACTAATCCTGCAGTTAGAGATATGAGCGGGAATGGGATAGTTACAACCAGCTGGCTGGTTTTAGGCGCCTGGACAAAAGACACAATTGCTCCTGCTTTTAATAACAGCGCCAGCGCTTATGACGGCACAACCAAGATTTTGAGCCTGAACTTCAGCGAGACTATGGATTTGAACGAAACACTGCTGACGGGAAGTGTTCAGTTAGGCGATGATGCCTTTGGCACGCATAACATTACTCTTGCTCTAGGTGAAATCACCGCCAGCCAATCCGACAGCTCAACCTTGACCTTCACTCTAAGCGACGCTCATCGTGACATAGTCTCATCCTGGGGCGGAGCAGGTATAACCACACTTTACATTAAAGTGACCACTCCGGCTTTTAAAGACTTGACCGGTAACGCTATTGCCACAACTAATTGGCTTGCCTTGAATTCATGGACTAAAGAGACTACAGCGCCTACATTAAACAGTAGTTTAAGCAGTTATGTTCATTCAACAAAATTATTAAGTTTAGTGTTTAGCGAGACGGTTGATTTTAGCGAGATTGACGCGACGAAAATCCAGATTGGCGATGATTCTTCGGGTACGAATAATTTTACTCTGGCTTCAGGTGAAATTACGCCTGCCCAAGCTGACGGCGCGACGATGACATTTACTTTGACCGATACGCACCGCGACGCTATAGCCCAGTGGAATTCGGCCGGCAAAACCACTCTTTATGTGAAAATTACAACGCCGGGTTTTAAAGATTTGGCGGGCAATGCTATCGCGACGACCGCGTGGTGCGCCATGGGCACATGGACGAAGGATACGACGACGCCGACATTGAGCAATTGGACGTTGAATATGCACACAAGGATTTTGACATTGAATTTTAGTGAAAATGTGGACGTATCCACTCTGGATGTGACGGCGTTAACATTGCAGAATGCGGCTAGTTCGCCGGCGGCGTCCTGCGCGCTGACGAATTCAGCGACAGCAAGTTCCGATGGTACTACAATTGATATTCTTTTCTCCACAACAGATTTTAACGCGCTTGTCGCGGATACGAGCCTCGCTGTGGCGCAAGGGAGCAGTTATTTGAGCATAACAACATCAGCTATTGATGATATGTCGGGTAATAATGTCAACGCGATCGAGAGCAGTTCCGCTCAGCAGGCTGCGTCTTACACGGCCAACACTGTAACCGCGACGAATTTTAAAGTAACGACATCCGCGGGTGCCACGATGAGTGCCGCTCAAACAAAGGCGGTGGTTATTCGCGCCTATGACGCGTTAGGTTATAGGACGCCGGCCTATACAGGGGCGCATACGCTCGTTTTTTCAGGCGCTAACGCTTCTCCCGCGCCTTCAAACACGCAACCGACGGCGACAAACAACGCCAGCGCCAATGTTAATTTTGGTTCGGATACGGCGGTAACATTCGCCAATGGCGAGGGTTCAACAACGTTAATCCTTTATAACCGTCAGACGGCATTGATCAGGGCGACGGAGTATAGCGGTGAAACCGCGGTTGTCCAGACAGCGGACAGCGACCGTTTGAGCATTACGGTGAATCCTTTGCAGAAGATTCAGCTTTATTTTTACCAGGAGCCTTCTACAGCAGGCACTATTAATACGCCTCTGGCAACTCAGCCGATTGTTGAAATCCGCGACCTTTACCATAACAGGACCGATGATACGGATGAGATAACGCTCTATGCTTCTACAAGCGATTCTTATTATCAGGATTTTGAAGGATTGTCGGCGACAACGAACCCGTTGAACGCGACGGCGGGCCAAGCGGCTTTTGCCGGTGTGCGGCATAATACGGCGGAAACGGTATTTTACCTCTACGCGCAATCAGGCCTTTTAACAGAAGCGTTTTCAAACGGCATAACGCTGGTGACAGCGTCTACGTCTTCTGTCACGGCCGCGGATTCGCCTGCCGCGGATTTTAACCTTAACCCTGTTTATGACAGTTCAGCGGAAAAGTTCGCGGTATTAAAATTTAAAGTGGTTGATACAGGGGGCGATTTGACACCGACGCTTGTTGATCGTATGCAGGTGGTTGTCGGCGGCACGGGTGCCAACGCTTCCACAGATATCGTCTGGGCGGGATTGTATGCCGGTGAAACTCAAGTGGATACAGCCATAGGTAGCGATATTACCAACTCCATGATTACATTCGGCACAGCGCCGGACGCGGGGTCTGACGCGGACCTTTATAGTGTTACCGACGGCACGTCAACAGAATTTACCGTTTATGCCTACATGAAAAACACAAAGCTTGCCGCGGTGGAAGGCCAGACATATTCTTTTGATATTGACGAAGGCTATGTGCAGGCGGATACGGGCACAACATCCGGCATGGCTTCAGATACCGGCGCTATAACGCCTGTGACAGGGACGATAGCGACAACCGCGACGCATTTATCTATTCTTGATCAGACGTCGGGCGCGGCCTCGACATCTATGACTGCCGGCACCACAAAGGAATTACAGATTCAGGCTACGGATATTAACAGGAATATTGATACGGATTATGCCACTATTCATTATTTAGTGTTTTCAGGGTTAAATGACGTTAGTGTTTACAGGCCTAGGGTAGAAGGGTCTTTGTTCGGCGCGTTAAAAGCTGTTAACTTTACCGCCGGTGTCTCCGCGGCGGACGCGGCCACACTGCAGGCGTTTAAAGCTGAATCGCAGAATTTGACCGTCGTTGATAATAATGACGCTACGCTTTTATGCCACGCTCTGGCGGTGACGGTGAATGCCGCGGCACCTTCGGTTATCGCGATCGTCAGCGGCAATAATCAGGAAGCGGCTGTCAATAAACAGTTAACAAACGCCTTTGTCGCGGCGGTGCAGGATACATATACGAACCCTGTCGCGAATCAAGCTGTGTCATTTTCTGTTACATCCCAGCCGCCGGGCGGCTCAGGCAGTTTGTCCGTTGCGTTCGACGACACAGATGCTTCAGGCCAGGCGTCATCCACATTGACGTTGGGCGCGGTTGCCGGTTCTTATGTAACACAGGTTAATTATTCAGGCGGAACTCCTGTATCTTTTACGGCGACGGCGTTGAATCCAAGCGCGGTGAATATCATCAGCGGCAACAATCAGTCCGCCGCTGTCACGGCGACGTTACCGTCTACTTTGACGGTGCGGCTTGTGACATCCAGCCAATCTGGTATCCCGGGTGAAACTATCAATTTCGCGATTATCAATTATCCAAGTAGTGCGACGGGACAGGCGCTTTCAGCGGCGACAGCCGTGACGAATTCAAGCGGCGATGCCTCCATAGGTTTTACGCTTGGAAACAAGATAGGCACCTACACCGTGCGCGCCAGTTATGGCGCCTTAACCGCTGATTTTACTCTAACGGCGACAGCGGGCGTGCCTTATCAGGTGGTTTTGACAGGCCCCGGTTCCGTCAACGCGGGCGCGGTAACAACAGCTATCACAGCCGCTATCCAGGATTCTTATGCCAATGCCCGTAATGTCACAAGCGCGACCATTTTTAATTTATCAACGACGAGCGCCACACCCGGCGCTTTTTATAGTGATGCCGACGGCACTAATGTTATTACGCAGGTGACTGTAGCGGCTAATAGCAACACAGCAACCATTTATTATAAAGATACGACAACCGGGGCTTATACGTTGACCGCCGCTTATGCTGCCGGGGATACGTTAACCGTTGATTCAGATACACATAGCATTACAGTTTTGCCGCATGATTTGCACCATTTTACCGTTACGGGTTCAACAGCCGCGTTTACGGCCGGAGCTTCCAGGATGATTACGGTCTTGGCCAAGGATGTTTATGATAACATTAAGACGGATATGGGCGCGACGAATATCGTTTTTTCAGGTGCTAATTCTTCACCTACACCGACGTCTCAAGCCCCGACGTGTTCCAATTCAAGCGCTGCGGATATCGCTTTTGGGACGGATACAATGTTGAGTTTTACGTCCGGCCAGGCCACAACGACATTAAAGCTATATAAGGCTGAAAGTGTTGCTATTGTGGCGACAGCGGGCGTGATAACGACATCCACAACACAGGATTTGAATTTTACGGTGGTTCACGCCAGCGCCAATCATTTGAAGTCTTCAGGCAATATCCCGGTGCCCGCGGGTGGTTTTATTGCCGGCACCTCATTTCCTTTAAGTTCTTTGCACGCTGTTGATTTATACAGCAATATTTGCGACGGCGGAAATGGCGCGGCCGCTTATGAAGGTTCAAAAGCCCTGACATATTCTTTAAGCGGTACGGCAAATTCACCGGACGGTTTGGTTAATGATGTTTACACGACGACGGTTGTTTTTGCCGCGGGTGTTTCAAACACAACGCTGACAACGACTTTGTACCGCGCGCAGTCAACGACGATTACGGCCAACGCCTCTGATCTAGACGGCACAGACGCGGCGTCTAACTCTATTACGCTTTCAGAAGGGCCGCTCAATAAGCTTTCTTTTTATACCCAGCCATCAACGAGCTGTTTGACGAATGTGGCGCTTTCAACTCAGCCGGTTGTGGCGGTTGCTGACCAGTATGGTAACCCTATAACCGCGGCGAATGACCAGATTACTTTGAGCGCTTCTTCAACAACAGGCAGTTACACGGCTGTAACTAATGGCACGTTGAGCGCGGAAAACCTGCAGGTGATTATTTCCGGCGGGACTGCGGCATTTTCCAATGTGAAGTATACGTATCCTGAAGCTGTTTATTTAAGGGCGACAGCTGTTAATAGCAATGTGAGCGCCACATACTCTTATCAGATTACGTTTAGTACCGCTTCTAACGACGGCACATTGTCCGCCGGCGATTTAGCGGAGCCTGCGGCGATTTCATCAACGGCCTGTACAAATTTGACACGCGTGGCAATATTTGATTTTAAAGTAACGGATGCGGGCCAGGATGGTTACCCTTTGAGCTTGACTCAGATCGCCATAACGCGCAATCTGGCCACGGATACGACCGGTGGATGGAGCACGTATATTGACGGGTGCGCGATTTCCGACGGTTCAACATCCACGCCGGGGACGGTGACGGATAACGTCTTGACGTTTGGTTCCGGCACCAGCACGATTTATACGGTTGCCAACGGCGGGTATAAGACATTTACGCTGAGGATTTATCTTAAAGCCAGTATGCCCGTTGGCGCTGACGGCAAGGTGCTGGGTTTTGATTTGGATCCCAATGACGATATTTCCGTTTTAACGGTCAGTTCCGGGTTCGCGGCGGCTGGTTCTATGACAAGCGCGTCCACGATAACGGTTGTTGTGACGAAGCTCAAGGTTTCAGGCGAGGCGACGACAATGACAGCCGGGTCAACAACGGCTGTTACAGTGACCGCGACAGATGCTAATAATAATATAGACTTAGACTATGACGGAGCAAAAGGCATTATTTTCAGCGGCGCTTCCAACGCGAGCACGGGAGAAGTTCCAAAGTGCACGAATTTCTCCGGGTCGGCGATTGATTTCGGCGAAGGGACACTGGTCAGCTTTTTAAACGGCGTTAATAATGTGGCTATTACCATGGTTTTATATAAAGCGGAAGGGGCGGCGATTAAAGCGACGTCTTCAGACGATGCCACCATTACCACGTCAGCCTCTGATGATTATGAGATTTTGGTCACAGGCGGTTCGGCTTCCAAATTAACCTGGTATGTGCAGCCAAAGGTAACGTGTGTTGCTAACGCCCCGTGGTTTCCGTTCAGCGTCAGTGTCGCCGACGCGTATGGAAATATTTGTTCGGGCTCTGTTGAGGTAACGGTGACGCCGACGGGCGGAACGGCGAGCGCCCTAAGCGTGAACGCGGCGACGACACAGTCGGGTATCGCGACGTTTAATGATTTCAGGGCGTATTGCGCCAGTTATCCGGGTTCGGTGACGCTCACGGCTTCCGCCGGAGGCTTGGCTTCTTCCAATGCTTCAAATGTTGTGACAATTGTTGAAAAGTATTCTGTTGCGATGCGCGCGCTTGATTCTGTTAACGGCAGTGCTTTGACAGAGGTGACACTTAAGGTTTTGGGCGCTGAGAGCGGCGCGCTGGTGAGCCTGGGTTCACAGACCAACCCGTTGATCGGTAACAGCCCGTTCAGTTTTTATATTCCTTACGGCGCGTATCAGTTTAACTTTAATAAGGAAGCGTATGTGGAAACAACAGAAGAGAAGACGGCTGACTTTTTGGCGGATTCCGGCGACAGTGTTTATGATAATGCCATCACCTGGACAACCTATATTATGTCTATTTCAGAATCCTTGGCGGACTATAAGGTGCAGTCTAACTTTGTCTATGATGAGACGGCTGACAGATTAAGTGTTATTCTGCGCCTTGAAAAACGCGGCCAGGTTATTACCAGCAGTGCTATCAACGCCTTGGGTTCCGCGGTTGTCTCTTTTTACGACGGTAGTAATACCATTTTAGGCTCATTGACGAGTACCGCGTTTGACTCTAACGGCAATTACTGGTTTACGGTCGCAAACGCGACGGCGGCCGTGCCGGCAGGGTTTACAAAGAAGTTTATCGCGGGTGCCACGTATTACGCGCGGCTGAGCATCGCTTATGGCGGCGCGGCCGGCGACAGGATGACCTATTACGCGGGAAATACATTTACGATTACCGTCACACAGTCCCTGCAGGCTTTGACGACGCAGATCGCGGGCTTGAGCACGGATATTTCGGCTCAGGTAACGGGTGTCAAGACGACGGTGGCCGCTCAGGAAGAGATTACGCGTATTCAGATTGCTGCTGTTCAGACTGACGCGACCAGGTTGATAACAGCGGCAGGGACAACGTTGCCTGCTCTAATCGCCGCGACAGATACGGCTCTTAAAGCCAGGATAGCGTCTGAGGCTGATGAGATCCAGACGAAGTTGACGACTGAGGCGAAATCCCAGATTTTAACAAGAGAGAGCGTTGTCATGCTGGGTTCGACGGTTAAGATTCGTTACCGCACATATCCTTCCGCGAGCCCGACTATTACGGTTTATGACCCTGCTAACGCGGCCAGGATAGCCGCCGCGCCTATGACGGAAGTGACGCCTGGCATATATGAGTATCCTGTGGCATTTGTCGCAGGATGGCCTAGAGGGGATTATTCTATCGTTTGCACGGAAGCGACGTATGGGACGCTGGATGCCATTACAATAAGCGCCAAATCTTCGGATATTGAAAACCTTGCCGGTAACGTTTCGTCCATCATGGGCAGTGTCTCTAATGTGCGCGATATTGAATCGAAGGTAGCGGCGTTTTCATCCGCTTTTAGCGCGGTTGAAGAGAATATTGAAAAAGCCGCCGCGGCTATGGCGGGCCTTCAGTCAGGCAGCAGGGAGGCGGCGGACGCGGCGTCTCAGCTGACCTCTCTTTATACCAGCTTAAAAGAGATGAGCGCCAAGATTCAGGAGATGGGTGGGACCGTCGGTTATGATTTGCAAAAACTTTACGATGTGAATGAGTCCAAGGCTCAGGATATCGGTTATATTCGCAACAAGACACAGGAATTGAAGGCGATGATGTCCTTGAACCAGCAGATGATTGAAAATGCCGCCAAAGAAGAGCCTGTGGTTCAGACGTGGTTTGAGTTTAGATAAACAGATATACAGAAATCAGATGACAGAAGACAGAGAAAAACAAAAAACAAATAACAGAAGGCAAGTATCAGACAACAGATGACAGAGAAGATCAAAAACATAAGAGATTTAAAAGTTTATAATCTTGCTTATGAATTAGCAATGAAGATATGCGAAAAGTCAATAAAGTTTCCTAAAGAAGAAGTATATTCTTTAACTGATCAGATTCGGAGGTCGTCTCGATCGGTCGCAATAAATATCAGAGAAGGATTCGCAAAACGAAGATATAAACAGGTATTTATTCGACATCTAAATGATGGTTTTGGATCATCTGAAGAGACAAGGGGATGGTTGGATTTTGCGAAAGATTGTAAGTATATATCTCAAGAGGAACTTGTGGTATTAGATAAGAAATATGATGAACTTAATGCGATGTTATACCGTCTTATGAATGTTTGGCATGGAGATAAAAATGATGAAACGTAAACTTATTTTTTATTCTGTTTTCTGTTTTCTGTTGGCTGTTGGTTGTCTTCTGTCTTCTGTTGCAGAAGCTAACATCGTCGTTCGCGCGGTTTTGGTAAATCCTTCAACGCAGAAACGCGTGATTCCTTTTAAATCCATTCTGCCTAAGGAGATAAAACCTGAAAATGTGGTGGATGCAGGTGAACTCGAGGTCGCTTATGACCCGTCCGCGGGTGCTTATTATGTTTTTCATGACTATGCATTGGGCCCTAAGGAGAGTATGACGGTTGAAATAGAGCTTGAGGATGTGTGGAAGATTCCCCAGGATGAACTTAACGGCCTGCGTGAAGAAGCTGTAAGGCTGACGAAAATATTATCCAACACTGATTATTACGAGCGGGCCACTTATTTGAAAAACAGCATTGAGAGCAAGCTGAATCAGATTGAGGTGGGTCAGCAGAAGATGAATGCCAGTCCCGGCGGCTATATTTCCGACTACAGGGAGAATCTGGACCGTATCGAAGCCGTCAAGGCGGATTTGGCCGCGGCGAAGACCCTTGTTGCCGAAGCTAAAAATATCGCTCCTGCTTTAACATGGAAGCTGATTATCGCGGTTATTATCTTTTTAGGTATTTTGGGGCTTATCTTTTTTATCGTCTGGCAGAGGCAGATTAAATCTCTGGCGGATTTCACCGGAGATGGAGAGGGCGAGAAAAGACAAAAAGAAGAAAAGAATAAGCTTGAACCGGAAACAGGGGAACGTCGCGAGGCCGTTGAAGATAAAAAGTCTGATATCAACGATATTGAAAAACGCCTGAAAAACGAATAATTATATATCTATCCCCCAAATGACACATCAAGGGCCAGGATTTCAGCGCGTCATTTGCCATTTATCCAGCCAAAGCATTGTAAAACTATCAAAAATATCATATAATAATGATATTGTTTTTTGTTTTAGCAAACAGGTGATAATTTACTGTATTAGGTAGCCAAGAGAGATTAAAAATGAAAACAAAGATAAAGCCGGACATCAAAAAGATAAGACAAAAAATGCTCCCTATATTTAAGAAATATAGTGTTGTAAAAGCTGGTATTTTTGGTTCTGTTGCAAGGGGAGAGGCTGGTAAAAATAGCGATATGGATGTCCTTGTGCAATTTAAAGGAAGAAAAAGCTTGTTAGATTTGGCAGGCCTTGAATTGGAACTCGAAAAAAAAATAGGTAAAAAAATGGAAGTTTTGACATATGATTCCATACATCCTTTACTGAAAAAGAAAATTCTTGCTGAAGAGATTTCTATCTTATGAATAAAGACATTTCTGTTTTTATTGGCCACATTTTGGAAAGCATCGCGCGGATAGAAGAATTTACAAAGGGCGTGCCTAAAAAAGAGTTTCTGATTTCGGTTCAAAAGCAAGACGCTGTTATCAGGCGGCTTGAGATTATAGGAGAAGCTGTTAAGAATATACCAATATCTTTCAGAGAAAAATATTCTGAGGTGCCCTGGAAGGAAATAGCTAGAATCAGAGATAAGCTTATTCATGGTTATTTTGGGATAGACCTGGAGTTGACCTGGGATATTGTAAAAAAAGATATACCTGTATTAAAAGGAAAGATCAAAAAGATAAGGTGCTGATGGAGGGTTTTTTAGTGTCAAAGATATTGCTTTGTCTCAGGGGATCATATTAAAGTTGTGTATGAGAATTTAAAAGTAAATGGAGGGGGTATGATATGATGGATAACAAAAAAATTTATATTTTGGTTATTTGTCTTTTCTTGTGTGTTTCGATTTTTTCCGGTTGCGAAACGATGGGTAAGGATACGCAAAAAGGCGCTTTAGGGGGGGCTGTGCTTGGGTCTATCGCCGGTGGTGTTATCGGCCATCAGAGCGGCCATGGCTTAGGTGGCGCGGCTATAGGGGCGGGTGTAGGCGCTTTGGCAGGAGGCTTAATAGGCCACTCTATTGATTCAAAAAAGAAGAAAGAAGATATTATGGCCAGCTCTGAAAAGCTCGGTATTTCTGATATTATCGTTTTGGCGCAGGCTGGCATCAACGATGAACTTATTATTGACAAGATAGCGAAAACAAAATCAGTATTTGATTTATCCGTAGAAGAAATTGAGGCGCTGCGCAAAGACGGGGTCAGCGCCAAGGTTATTAACGCGATGCTGGATACATCAAAGTAGGGCAGGTTACGGGTGCTTAGGGCGCGCGTGTTAACGGGTTGGCGAGTTAAACTTAAAAGTTTTTTAAAATGCAAAAAAAATTTATAAATAAGACTGATATAACTCAATGGGTTGAGCTTTCTGATTATGATATGGAGACGGCTATCGCAATGCAGAGAGCCGGAAGATATTTATATGTTTTATTTTGTTGCCAGCAAGCTGTTGAAAAACGGTTGAAGGCTTTAATCGTTAAGTTTAAAGGGCAATTTCCTCCTAAAACTCACGATCTGATACGTTTGCTTGATCTGGCAGAGGCTCAGATGAATCCTGAGCAAAAATTATTCCTAAGGAAACTTACCAATTATTATATTGAAACGCGTTATCCAGAAGAGATGAAAGAGTTAAGCAAGGCGAGCAATAAAGAATTAGCGGCGGGATATCTGAAACAAACAAAAGAGGCCCTGGGATGCGTAGATCTGCTGTTGAAGTAAAGAGGATTATTCATAAGACAATTAACCTTTTAAAAAACTATATCGTTATTGATCAGGGTTATTTGTTTGGTTCTTACGCCTGCGGTGGCCAGCATAAGGACAGTGATATAGATTTGGCTTTTTTCAGCATGACACTAAACAGGATGGAATTGGATGAAAAAATAACAATTGTTGCGAAACTTGGAGAACAACTTGGCTGTGCTGTGGACATACATCTATTTCCAAAGGACTGTTTAAAAAAAGCCAGGCATACAAATTTTTATGGGCATATTCTGGAAACCGGAAAAAGAATCGCCTAGATTGTTGAGATTCAATTAGCATTTGAAGCGCTGCGCAAAGACGGGGTCAGCGCCAAGGTTATTAACGCGATGCTAGATACGGGCAAATAGAGCTTCGCACATACCCATTTCAAAAATCTTATTTGGATTTTTGAAATAAAAAAGAAAAGTATCAGGAGAGGAGGAGTTATGAAATTAAGGCCAAGATATTTTTTGAGGGCTATCGCGCATTGTAAAGAAGGTTGTTGTATCAGCTCCTGAGCAGGAGCCGAAACTGCTTAGGCCCCGTCAAAACAGCATTTGATGGGGCTTTTTTTCAAACTGGCGCCGGGATTTACTGAGAATGTAGAGGGTGGTTATGTGTGGAATAGTTGGTTATATCGGGCAGGATGAGGCGGTTCCAATTTTATTGTCAGGTTTAAAAAAATTGGAGTACCGCGGTTATGATTCCGCGGGCATGGCTGTTGTCGCCGGCAAGAAGGTTGAAAGTAGAAAAACGAAGGGCAAGATTGATGATTTAGCGCGCATCATTGAAAAGAGGCCGTTTTCTTCATCACATATAGGTATCGCCCATACCCGCTGGGCGACGCACGGCATACCGAATTACGTTAACGCCCATCCGCATTTTAGCTGTGATAAGAAAATCAGCGTTGTACATAATGGTATTATTGAAAATTACCTTCCACTTAAGAAAAACTTAATACACTTGGGGCATAAGTTTGTATCGGAAACTGATACGGAAGTTTTGGCGCATTTGATTGAAGAAAATTATCATGGCGATTTAAAAAACGCTGTCGTTACCGCCTTAAAAGAAGTGAGAGGAAGTTTCGCTTTAGGTGTTGTTTGTTCGGATGAGCCGGATAAGATCGTCGCCGCCCGTAAAGACAGCCCTTTGATTGTCGTTAAAAGCGGCAGCGGCTGGCTTATCGCTTCTGACGTGCCGGCGGTTTTGGAACATTGCCGTGAAGTCTTATACCTAAAAGATAACGAAGTGGTTGTTTTGGAAAAAGGCGGCTTGAAGCTTTATAACCTCAACAACCGCCTTCTTGTGCCGAAATTCGATAAGGTGTCGATGGACGCGGAAAGCGCCCGGAAGGGCGGGTACGCGCATTTTATGCTCAAAGAGATTTATGAGCAGCCCGCTGTTTTGAAAAAGATTTTGGCCTGTGGCCTTAAAGACAGCCTTTCAGGGGGAGTTTTTAGCTGGAATATATCCAAGATTGTTGTTGTTGCCTGCGGGACCGCCTATCACGCGGGGCTGGTTGGCAAATATATCCTCGAGGCTTTGACGGGGATTCCGGTTTGGGTTGATTTCTCTTCAGAGTTCCGGTACCGCCAGCCGTTAATTGATAAAAGCACGCTTGTTATTGCTGTCAGTCAGTCTGGTGAAACCGCTGATACTTTAGCGGCTGTCCGGGAGGCCAAAAAAAGGGGTGCCAAGATTGCCGCAATATGTAACGTGGCCGGTTCGAGCCTGACGAGGGAATCGGACTCTGTTTTTTATACATTGGCCGGCCCTGAAATTGGCGTTGCATCCACGAAAGCCTACACGGCACAGCTCGCTGTTTTTTATTTGCTCGCTTTTGAGATGGCCTACAGGCATAAAAAGATTTCCCGTTTGGCGTACAAGAGTTATCATAAAACTCTTTCAAGCATACCGGCCAAGCAGGCTGAAATTCTTAAAACGGCTAAAAACATCGCGAAAGTGGCGCGCCGGCATTGCCATTTTGGAAGTTTTCTCTTTTTAGGCCGTAATGTTAATTTTCCGACGGCTCTGGAAGGGGCGTTAAAACTGAAGGAGATTTCTTATATTCCGGCCGAAGGTTACGCGGCGGGAGAAATGAAACACGGCCCAATTGCTCTGATTGATGAGTACCGCGCTGTCGTGTGCATCGCTCTATCGTCGAAGATTTATGAAAAGATGATCTCTAACATCCAGGAGATCAGGGCTCGTTGTGGCAAGCTGATTGTTATAGCGACACAAGGTGATGAGACGATTAAGGCCCATACAAAAGAGGTTATTTATATCCCGAAGGTAGACGCATTTTTTTCGCCGCTTTTAGCGGTATTGCCGTTGCAGTTGTTAGCTTATTATATCGCGCTTGAGCGCGGCTGTAATGTGGATCAGCCGAGAAATTTAGCGAAATCGGTTACGGTGGAATAGAAGACAGAAGACAGAAGACAGAAGGAGACTTACTTACCGGTTTTTGGGTTTTAGATTTTTTTGTTCTCTGTTGTCTGATTTCTGTTCTCTGATAAAATATGTTATATATAGTTTCAACACCCATAGGAAATCTCGGCGATATTACGTATCGCGCTGTTGAAGTTTTGAAGTCGGTTGATTTGATCGCCTGCGAAGATACGCGCCACACGAAAGTCCTCCTTGAGGCTTACGGGATTAAAGCCGCGTTAACCAGTTACCACTCTTATAGCCATGATGCCAAAGAAGGCTGGATAATAGGCGTTTTAAAAGAGGGTAAGAGTGCTGCTTTAGTGTCTGATGCCGGTACTCCCGGTATCAGTGACCCGGGATACAGGCTTATCCGTCGCGCGCTTGAGTCCGGGGTTGAGGTTATTTCTATTCCCGGCCCGTCGGCATTTGCCGCCGCGCTTTCCGTCAGCGGGTTTTCGGCGAACAAGTTTTTTTATGACGGGTTTTTGCCTGTTAAGAGCGGGGCGCGCAAAAACAGGCTTATATGGCTTAAAGGACTTGAGGTTACGGTTGTTGTCTATGAGTCACCTCACCGGATTTTAAAGACGCTTGAGGATATGCAAGAAGTCCTCGGGAACGCGCGGATTGTTGTGGCAAGAGAGATAACCAAGAAGTTTGAAGAAGTTATCCGTGCGAATATTTCCGATGTGATTCAAAGGTTTAAGGAGAGCAAGCCCAAGGGTGAATTTGTGCTTATTTTCGGCCCCAAATGACGCTTTTTAGGCCAGGCCTCAAAAGTGTCATTTGGGAGGTAGGCGCGTTATTTTCCCCCTTGACACAAAACTTAATATATGTTATATATTTATGAACCTTTAAGCCGGTTCGGAGAAACCGGGAAGGATAAAAAATGAATAATTATAATATTTTACAAACCAAAAACCCGCACGAAAAGAAGCGGGTATTTTTTTTGCCATGGCGGAGTAAATGATGAAAATCAAAGAAAAGTCTCGCGTTTTGGATGAAAGCAGTTTAAGCCGTACGTTAACACGTATGGCGCATGAGATTTTGGAAAAAAATAAGGGGACCAAGGATTTAGCTATTGTTGGAATTCGTACACGCGGGGCTTTTTTAGCTCAAAGGTTGGTTAATTTAATAGAGCAGATAGATGGGCATAAGCCGCTGGCCGGTATCCTGGATATTACGCTCTACAGGGACGATTTGAGTTCAATCGCGCAGCAGCCTGTTGTTCATGGGACTGAGCTGGATTTTGATATTCAGAATAAAAAAGTCATCTTGGTAGATGATGTCTTATACAGTGGCCGGACGGTTCGTGCCGCGCTTGATGAGTTGATTGATTTTGGCCGGCCTCTTTTTATCCAACTGGCTGTTTTGGTGGACAGGGGGCATCGGGAACTGCCTATCCGTGCTGACTACGTTGGAAAAAATATTCCTACATCAATAAAAGAAACTGTTGAAGTACGCCTGAAGGAGTGCGACGGAAGCGATGAAGTTGTCGTCATGGAGAGCTGTGAATGAATTCTAAAATTACCTGGAACCGCAAGGATCTTCTAGGGCTGCAAGAGTTATCGCGTGAAGAGATAGAGCTGATTGTTAATACAGCTGAATCTTTCAAAGAGGTTATCGGCAGAAAGATTAAAAAGGTTCCAACCTTGCGCGGCAAAACCGTCGTAAATCTATTTTATGAGCCTTCAACCAGGACGCGCGTTTCTTTTGAGGTGGCTGCTAAAAGGCTTTCGGCTGATGTTATCAATATCGCAACTGAATCTTCCAGCGTGCGCAAGGGTGAAACGTTAATTGATACAGGGAAAAATGTTGAAGCGTTAAAGGTTGATATTGTGGTCGTCCGGCATAACTATTCGGGTGCCGCCGTGATTCTGGCGCGGCATCTGCGCGCGAGCGTCATTAATGCAGGGGACGGATGGCATGAGCATCCCACGCAGGCTCTTTTGGATATTTTTACATTGAAAGAAAAAAAGGGTTCGATTGAAGGCTTGAAGGTTAGCATTGTTGGAGATATCGCTCATTCGCGCGTGGCACGTTCTAATATTTGGGGTTTGACGAAATTGGGGGCCCATGTGACGGTATGCGCGCCAGTTATGCTGATTCCACCGGGCATAGAAAAGATGGGTGTGAGCGTGACGCATGATATTGATGATGCGCTTAAAGATGCCGACGCTGTTAATGTGCTTCGAATGCAGTTTGAGCGGGACGCGCAGGACGCGTTCCCCAAGCAGGTGGAGTATTTCAGGAATTTTGGTATTACGCGGGATCGGCTTGAGAAGGCAAAAAAAGGCCTCATTGTGATGCACCCGGGGCCTATCAACCGCGGGATTGAGATGTCAAGCGATGTGGCCGACGGCCCTAACTCTGTTATTTTGGAGCAGGTAACGAACGGCATTGCTGTCCGTATGGCTGTGTTGTTTCTGGTTTCGCAGGCGAATCATTCAGGTAAAAAAATATAACAAGGACAGAAGACAGAGTGGAGCTTACTAACAGGATTTTGTTTTTTTCTGTCCTCTGTTCTCTGACCCCCTGACAACAGAGAAGAAATATGAAGATATTAATTAAAAACGGCCACGTGGTTGACCCGGCGCAAAAGATAGACGGCGTCATGGATGTTTTAGCCCGGGATGGATTGATTGTTGAGGTGGGTAAGTCCATTTCCTCTGAAGGCGCGCAAGTTTATGATGCTTCAGGAAAGATTGTTATGCCAGGCTTGGTTGATATGCATGTTCACTTACGTGAACCGGGGCGGGAAGATAAGGAAACAATTTTGTCTGGCACAAAGGCGGCGCTTAAAGGTGGCTTTACGTGTGTGTTAGCCATGCCAAATACAATGCCCGCGATAGATTCTGTTGAGAATGCCAGGCTTTTACGCCGCCTGATTGAAAAAGACGCTTGTATAGATGTTTTAGTGTGCGCGGCTATAACGCGCGGGCGCAAGGGCCAGGAGCTTGTGGATATCAGTGTTTTGAAAAAAGAAGGTATTGTGGCGGTATCTGATGATGGTTGTTCCGTGGAAGACGCCCACCTTATGGCGGAAGTTTTAAAAATTGCGGGCCATGAAAATATCGCTGTTATTTGCCATTGTGAAGATAAGAGTTTATCCGGCGATGGCGTAATCAACCTTGGGTTTGTTTCAACTCAGTTGGGCCTGCGGGGGATTTCGCGCGAGTCTGAATACAGGCGCGTTGAGCGCGATGTTCAATTAGCCGCGTCATCGCGCGTGCCGGTTCATATCGCGCATGTGAGTACGCGCGAGTCCGTTGATATTATCGCTTCGGCCAAGCAAAAAGGCGTGCGTGTGACCGCGGAAACAGCGCCGCACTATTTTACCCTGACGGACGAGGATGTTTTAGATTATGATACAAACATGAAGATGAATCCGCCTTTACGTGAACTTGATGACGTTAAAGCCATCAAAAAGGCTTTGAAAGATGGCGTTATTGATGTGATCGCGTCTGATCATGCCCCTCACACAGAGAATGAAAAAGAGATTGAATTTGACCGCGCGGAATTTGGCGTTATAGGCCTTGAGACGTCATTGAGTATCGCGGCCGCCAAGCTGGTTGATGAGAAGGTTTTAGATTGGAAAGGCCTTGTTGAGAAGATGGCATTGAATCCGGCGAGGATATTGGGCGTTAAAAAGGGGGCTTTAGAGCCAGGCCGCCGCGCGGATATTGTTATTTTTGACCCTCATTTAGAATGGGTTGTTGAGAAAAAAGATTTTGTTTCGCTTTCAAAAAATTCGCCTTTTATCGGTCGGTCTTTGAAAGGCAAGACGGAACGTGTGTTTTTCGGCGGAAAGCTGGTTTATGATAATGGTGTATTTATCGGTAAATGAGCTCAAATGACGCTTTTTCCCGTTTTACGGGATCCCGTTAAATTTTTTATTGTGCGGGAGAGGCCTGGCCTTTGAAAGGGGATAGAGAGGCAGAATGGAATTTATCGCGGATTTTCATATTCATTCAAAATATAGCCGCGCGACAAGCAGAGATATGGATGTGGCTCATATTTGCGAATGGGCCAAGCTAAAAGGTATTTCTCTTATGGGCACAGGTGATTTCACGCATCATCTATGGCTGGAGGAGTTAAAGTCAAAGCTGGAAAGTACAGGCAAGGGTTTGTTTATTCACGACGGTATTAACTTTATATTGTCGGCAGAAATTTCCTGTATTTACTCCAAGAATAACCGCGCGTACCGTATTCACAATGTTATTTTAGCGCCGTCTTTTAAGGCGGTGGACGCTATTAATAAAACGTTAGGGGCGATTGGTAATCTTGCTTCTGACGGAAGGCCAATTTTGGGTTTGGACGCGTCTGATTTGGCACATATTATTTTTGATATTGATGAAGGATGCATGGTTATTCCGGGGCATATCTGGACGCCATGGTTTTCTCTGTTTGGGTCTATGTCCGGCTTTGACAGGATTCAAGACTGTTTTGAAAAAGAGACGGATAAGATTTTCGCGCTTGAGACGGGTTTATCAAGCGACCCGGCGATGAATTGGCGTTTGAGCGCGCTGGACAGGTTTAGCCTTGTTTCAAATTCCGATTCTCATTCTCCGTCGAAAATCGGCCGCGAAGCCAATGTTTTTAATTGTGAATTAGACTATTATCAGATTAGGGATGCCCTGCGTTCAAAAGATAAAAAAAGTTTTTTATACACGATAGAATTTTTTCCTGAAGAGGGAAAGTATCATTATGACGGCCATAGGCTTTGCGGTATCCGTTTTTCACCGCAGGAAACAGCCGCTCATCATAACATTTGCCCAAAATGCAGAAAACCTTTGACTATAGGTGTTATGAGCCGCGTTGATAAACTGGCTGACCGGCCGCAAGGGTTTGTGCCGGATAATTCTATCCCCTATAAGAGCCTGGTCCCGTTGGTTGAGATTATTGCTGATGCTAAAGGGTTAAGCAAGGCGTCTGTTTTGCTTGAGAAGGATTACCGTATGATGATAGCGCGGCTTGGCACGGAGATGGATATTTTACTTAAAATTCCCCGTCGGGAATTAGAGATAGCTGCTCACCCGCGCGTGGCTGAAGGTATTGAGCGTGTGCGCCAGGGGCGCGTAAATGTTGCGCCTGGTTATGACGGGGAATATGGTATTGTGTCGATTTTCGGGAAAGAAGACGTAAATAGCGGCAAGGAAGAGCAGATGAGTTTATTTTAAAACAGGGTTCAGGGAACAGCAAAAAACAAGAATTTTTTTGTTTTTACTGTACCCTGTACCCAGAAATTCGCCCCCGTAGCCCAATGGATAGGGCACTAGCCTCCGGAGCTAGCTGTGCAGGTTCGATTCCTGCCGGGGGCAGTGAAATTTGCCAAAGGCAAATTTCACAGAGAATCCCCGCCTGCCGGCGGGCAGGGAAAATAGAAAGTCGAAAGTTGATGAAAATAAATTTTCGATTCAGTCAAATTTCTATTTTCTATTGTTCAGAAAAAATTGTTTACCGGGAGTAGCTTTTAAGAGGTGTTATGAAAAAAAGAGGCGTTTTGTTGGTGGCCATAGCCGCTTTGGTTTTCATGCAATCATTTAAGGCTTTTGCTGACGCTGTCTATTTAAAAAACGGCACAGTTATGACGGGCAGGATTGTTGAGAAAACGCCGGAATATATTGTTTTAAAGACTAGCGAAGATGAAGATGCCGCGCGCGTGACCGTTTTCTTAGAGGATATTTATAAGGTTGAGGAGCAGGGGGAGTTTGTTGAGAAGTTGAGATTTATTCCTTATGATTTGAGGCGAGGTTTTTCAGAGAGAGGTTTTACGGCGGGTTCTGAGGCCGCAGGATTGCTCTCTAAAGAAGAAGGCAATCTCGCGCAAATAAAGAGCTTATTGAGCCAAGACCGGCAATACAAGACGGAGCTGGCTGAAAAAAAAGCTAAAGAGGATTTGCGCGCCGCGCAGATGAAAGATAAAGAAGGAATCTCAGGCCCACGGCAGGAAGGCAAATATACGGCTTCTGGCCAGTTAAAAGGAAGGGCGGAACAACAAAGGAGTAAAGCCCCCAAGACTGGTGACGGTATTATTTCCGGCGATGTTGTATTGCCTGATATATCGTACGCGAAGAGGATGAAAGGCAACCTTTATATTTACCTCATGGAGGATTTAGATAACGGCCAATTTATATTTAATGAAGATATGCCTTTTGTGAAGGTGAGTTACCGCGGTATTGTCAGCAGGAAGGTTTCCTATTCGATTAAGCATGTCCCAGCCGGGAGATATAAAGTGATGGCACAGTGGGATGTAAAATATCCATTTATAAAAGAAAAGGATACAGTTTCGGGCAAAAAGAGCCTTAGTTATTTAGGGGCCAAAGGCGATTATAGTGGAGAGTGTTACGAGGCGGTTGCCCTTAAGCCCGATGAGAAGAGAGAAGGGGTTACCTTTAACTGTGACCGGTTGATTCAAGAAGATCAATTTTCGTTTGGCCTTGACAAAAGGCCTTCGGTTGATGTCAAAGACATTTACTATCAAAAACTTCCTTTTCAGGAAGGCAAGATTATCTTGTTTGTTGAAAATAACACGGATGATTATATCAGCTTAGCCGCTTTTGATATCTTGATTAATGATGAGAAGTTATTATCTTTGCCTTTTGAGTTAAATGGAATGGAGCCTCATAGCGGCAAGGAGTTTGATATCACCTATATTTACAGGCTTTATCTGGGCCAAGGGTTGGGAAAGCCAGGTGAGCCTGTTACGGTTAAGATTTTGTGGCTGGCCAGCGGAGAGGTCGCATTAGAGAAGGTGGTGCGGGTTTTTTAATCTTACCCGTTTTTGGCCCAGCCGTTAATAGTATTGTACCCCGGCTTTTAGCTTTAAGGGAGGTTCTATTACGGGTGGGTAGATAGTCATGGCAGGGTGCCTTGTCAAAACGCGGGGTTTCGTGCTAAACTACTAAAAATTAGCAGGTTATGTTTCTGTCAAAAAGATCAGGGTGGTAAATATGTCAAAGATGGCGGTGTTGTTTTTAGAGGATGGGTTTTTACTTGAAGGAAAAAGTTTTGGCGCTTCCGGTGAAGCGATGGGAGAGTTTGTTTTTAACACATCTATGTCAGGCTATCAGGAGATACTTACTGACCCTTCTTATCTGGGGCAGGTTGTTATTATGACTTATCCTTTGATAGGCAATTACGGTGTTAACGCGCAAGACCTTGAGTCAAAAAAGCCGTGGGTCAATGGTTTTGTTGTTAAAGAAAACGCGAAGGTTTATTCTAACTGGCGGGCTAATGATGGGCTGGGCAGTTATTTAGTTAAAAACAATATTGTGGCTATTGAGGGTGTTGATACGCGCGCTTTAACGCGAAGGCTGCGTTCGGGTGGTGCCATGCGCGGGATTATCTCGACAGAAGATTTTAAAAAAGAAAGCCTCTTAAAAAAAGTGTTGGCTTTTCCTGTTATGGCCGGGCGGGATCTGGTGCAGGAAGTGACCTGTAAGAAGCCTTATGATTGGCCTGCAATCTGTCCGAAAAGCGGCCATTTTGTTGTTTGTATGGATTTTGGGACAAAGCATAATATCTTCAGGCTTCTTGAAGCTGCCGGCTGCCGCATGCGCGTTGTGCCGGCTACAACGAGCGCGCGTGATATACTCGCGCTTAAGCCCGACGGTGTTTTTCTTTCTAATGGGCCGGGAGACCCGGCTGTTTTAACGTATGCTATTGAAACAATCAAGGAGTTGATTGGCAAGGTGCCGATTTTCGGGATTTGTTTAGGGCACCAGCTTTTAGGTATCGCTTTAGGCGGCAAGACTTACAAACTGAAATTTGGACATCACGGAGGCAATCAGCCTGTGATGGATTTAGAGACGAGAAGAGTGGAGATTACATCGCAAAACCACGGGTTTTGCGTGGATATGGGCTCTTTGAAAAATAAGAGTGTGGTTATGACGCATAAAAATCTTTATGACCATACTTTGGAAGGGTTAAGGCATAAAAAATTTCCGCTTTTTTGCGTACAGTACCATCCGGAAGCCGCCCCCGGCCCGCACGACGCCGGGTATCTTTTTACGCGGTTTACGGAGATGATGAAACAGTTTAAAAATAGATAAGTTGTCGGGGTTCCGGGTTTAGGGTACGGTTAAAAAAATTTTTAGTTTTTCCGTACCCTGACCCCTGTATCCTGTACCTGGAGCATTTATGCCAAAAAGAAAAGATATTAAGAAAATAATGATTATTGGTTCAGGCCCGATTATTATTTCGCAGGCGTGCGAGTTTGATTATTCAGGGGCACAGGCGTGCAAAGCGCTTAGAGAAGAGGGGTATAAAGTTGTCCTTGTGAATTCAAATCCGGCGACAATCATGACGGATCCCCAGTTCGCGGACGCGACGTATATTGAGCCGGTAACGCCGGAATTTGTTGAAAAGATTATCGCTAAAGAGAGGCCTGACGCGCTTTTGCCTACACTGGGTGGGCAGACAGGTTTGAATGTGGCGATAGCCGTTGCCAAACGCGGGGTTTTGAAAAAATACGGCGTCAAAATGATTGGCGCCGACCGTAAGGCCATTGAAAAAGCCGAAGACCGGGATTTGTTTAAAAAATCGATGCAAAAGATTGGCCTTGATTTGCCGCAGAGCATTAATGTCCGGTCCATGAAGGAAGCTAAAAAGGCCGTTCGTGTTTTAGGGATGCCTGTTGTTATCCGGCCGAGCTTCACCTTAGGCGGGACTGGAGGCGGTATCGCTTTTAATACGCAAGAGTTTGAAGAACTGGTATCTCGCGGGATTGAGCAAAGCCTGATTCATCAAGTTTTATTGGAGGAGTCTGTTTTGGGCTGGAAAGAGTATGAACTTGAGGTTATGCGGGACTCTAAAGATAATGTTGTGATTATCTGTTCTATTGAAAATTTAGACCCGATGGGAATTCATACAGGGGATTCTATAACGGTAGCTCCCGCGCAGACTTTAACAGACGCTGAATATCAAAATATGAGAGACGCCGCGATTAAAGCGATTCGTGAGATCGGCGTTGATACCGGCGGCTGTAACGTGCAGTTCGCTATCAATCCTAAAGACGGCCGCATGGTGATGATTGAGATTAACCCGCGCGTGTCGCGTTCAAGCGCCCTGGCATCCAAGGCCACAGGTTTTCCGATTGCCAAAATCGCCGCGAAGCTCGCCGTGGGCTATACGCTCGATGAGATTCCAAATGATATTACCAAGGAAACCCCCGCGTCTTTTGAACCGGCTATTGATTATTGTGTTGTTAAACTGCCAAGGTTCACGTTTGAAAAGTTCCCAGGGGCTGATGAGACGCTGGGCACATCTATGAAATCCGTTGGAGAGGCGATGGCGATAGGGCGTACTTTTAAAGAAGCTTTGCAAAAAGGGCTGCGTTCGCTGGAAATAAAAAAATTCGGTTTGGACAGTATTATCCATGAGATGGAGTTTGATACGCGTGAGCATTTGATGGAACATTTGGAAAAAAAGCTCCGGTATCCGAATGCCATGCGGATTTTTTATATTGCTGATGCTTTCCGCCTGGGGTTGGCCGTTGCGCAGGTCCAGGCCTTGACCGCTATTGACCCTTGGTTTTTAGAGAACATAAAAGAGATTGTTGATTATGAGCATAGTTTAAAAGCGGCGGCTTCAAAAGAGGGCGTTTTAGCCGCGCGCCTGGATAAAACTGTTTTAAGGGAGGCTAAAGAGCTTGGTTTTTCCGACCCTCAGATCGCCGCTATATTTAAAACAGGAGAGGATGATATCAGGGCTTTAAGGAAAAAACTGGGCGTTACTCCTGTTTATAAGCTTGTGGACACGTGTGCCGCGGAGTTTGAGGCCTACACTCCTTATTATTATTCAACGTACGAGCTTGAAGATGAGATCAGGGTTTCCGATAAGAAGAAGATTATGATTTTAGGCGGCGGCCCTAACAGGATCGGCCAGGGTATTGAGTTTGACTATTGTTGTGTGCATGCTTCATTCGCTTTGAAAGAGGCGGGTTTTGAAACCATCATGGTGAACTGTAACCCGGAAACAGTTTCGACGGATTACGACACGTCGGATAAGTTGTTTTTTGAACCCATGACGAAAGAAGATATATTGAATATTGTTGACAAGGAAAAGCCCTGGGGTGTTATCGTGCAGTTGGGCGGGCAGACGCCTTTGAATTTGACGCTGGCGCTTCAGAAAGCGGGCGTTAATATTATCGGGACGACGCCTGAGTCTATTGATATAGCTGAAGATAGAGAGAAGTTTAAGGCTTTGCTGGACAGGCTAAAGCTGAGGCAGCCTCCGAATGGGACAGCGCGCACATTCGAGGAAGCGAAGGTTGTAGCGGCAACAATAGGGTATCCAGTTTTAGTGAGGCCTTCTTATGTTTTGGGGGGGCGTGCTATGGAGATTGTCTATGACGAGGATACTCTTGAAAAATTTATCCTGCAGGCCGCCCAGGTTTCCGGAGAACACCCGGTTTTAATAGATAAGTTTTTAGAAGACGCGATTGAGGTGGATGTTGATATGGTTTCAGACGGGCTGGTATCTGTGATCGGCGGCATCCTTGAGCATATAGAAGAAGCCGGTATCCATTCGGGAGACTCCGCGATGGTTTTGCCGCCTTATAGTTTAAGCGAAGCTGTTATTAACCGCGTGCGGCAGGCGACAGCCGCTTTGGCGAAGGGGTTGAATGTTATCGGCCTTATGAATGTGCAATATGCCATACGCGGGGATAAAATCTTTGTTTTAGAAGTAAACCCGCGGGCATCGCGGACCATACCTTTTATTTCAAAAGCTATCGGCGTCCCTTTGGCAAAGCTTGCGGCAAAAGTCATGGCTGGCGCGAAACTTCAGGATTTAGGTTTTACGTCGGAGATTGTCCCTGATTATTCATCAGTGAAAGAGTCGGTTTTTCCTTTTAACCGTTTTCCCGGTGTTGACATTATGCTGGGGCCTGAGATGAAGTCAACGGGTGAGGTGATGGGGATTGATATGGATTTTGGCCGCGCTTATATGAAGAGCCAGCTTGCCGCCGGCCAGAATCTGCCTTTAAAGGGGAATGTTTTTGTCAGTGTCCGGGATAAGGATAAACGGGCGATAACTTTTATTGTTAAACGGCTGATTGATTTTGGTTTTGGTATTATTGCCACAGAAGGGACCGCAAGAGCGTTAAAGAAAAACGGCATAGAGGCCGAAACGGTTAACAAGGTTTTCGAGGGGCGGCCGAATATCGTGGATTATATCAAGGACTCTAAAATTCACCTGATTATCAATACGCCTTCCGGGAGGATTCCGAGAGAGGATGAGGTCAAGATTCGTTCAACGGCTATCATGCAGGGTGTTCCGTGTATTACAACGATTTCAGGCGCGCAAGCCTCTGTTAATGGTATTGAAGTGCTCCTGAAAAAAGATTTAGGCGTTTTGCCTCTTCAGGCGTATCATAAAGTATTGTAGAAGACAGAAGAACCCTACTTACAGGTTTTTAGATTTTAGGTTTTCTGATTTGTGTCATGTGGCCTCTATCCATTAAAATCATGTATAGAAAAAAAACGGTTATAATAAGCTTTTTTGTTATTTTGATGATTGCCGGTGTGCCTTTGTGCCGGGCGGATAAGATTTATTTAAAAAACGGCAAGATTTATGAAGGTAAGCTTGAGGGCAGGTCTGAGAAGCGGTTTCTTTTTTCAGTTGAGGTTGAAGGCGAACAGTTTCCCATGAGTTTTTTTCCTGAAGATGTCCAAAAGCTTGAACTGGACAAAGATTCGGTCGAAAGCCAGATTCCCTACTTAAAGGATGTTGAAACTTTAAAGGTAAAAGTTACAGAAGACAGGCCGAAGATTTACGAGATGTCTTTATATCAGGAGAGCCGGTTTCAGGCAGAGGATTCCGGTTTTTCCGAGAAGGAATTGAGAAAAGTTTTAAGCGGGGAAGAGATTGAGTATTATGAGAAGTTTAACTTGATCTTGAAGCGTTATATTGATAAGTTTTCCATGGTCCAGAATATTTACGCGGATATGACGACCGCTACCCGGGAAAATTTTATTGAAGCCAGACATTATATGGATGAGCTTTATTTTGAGCTTAACAATATTTTTGTTCCGGCGGCTTTTAAGAAATCTCACGCGATGTATTTAGCGTCTGTCAAGGCGAGTTATCTGGCTTTTAACGCGCTGGAGAACGCGATGCTGGATGAGGCTTCAAAACAGATAAAGTTTTCTGAAGAGTCCAAACAGCAATCTATGGTTGAATTCAGGCAGGTTATTTTAAACCGCAAAACTTCAAAGGAAGCCTCCTTGAAACAGAGTGTTACCGCAGGGCCTCAAGATGAAAACAACGATTCTAAATAATTTTTTTCTAAAAGGGCGTTACTATCTTTTAGAGCTGGCCGTTCCTTCTGTTTTTAAAACAACTTCTCCGGGGCAGTTTGTGCATATAAGGGTGGAAGATTCATTCGATCCCCTTTTGCGCCGGCCATTGAGTGTGCATGAGGTTGTGTTTAAAGGTTCTGCCAAAACAGGCGTTATTAAAATTTTATATGCTTCTGCGGGAAAGGGCACGCGGCTTTTGGCCGAGAAAAAAAGAGGGAATGAAATTGATTGCCTGGGGCCGCTGGGGAGGGGTTTTGATTTAAAAAAAATAAGGCGCATGAAAAATATTTTTCTTGTTGCCGGAGGCATAGGAGTCGCGCCGTTATTTTTTCTGGCCCGGCGCCTGGTTGAAGAGTTTGAGTTGAAACCTGTTGTATTCATCGGCGGAAAAACAAAAGATGATATCTTAAGGGAGAAAGAGTTTAGAAAGACAGGATGCAAGGTTTTTGTTGCGACAGAAGACGGTTCATCAGGGTTTAGAGGCAGGGTTACAGGGCTTTTGTCAAAAGAGCTCGATAGTATAGTTGGCCTTGGTTCTTCCTGCGTGTTTTCCTGCGGGCCTAAACCTATGCTTGAGTGTGTTTTTGATATCGCGAGATGCCATCAGATGGCGGCACAGGTATCTTTAGAGGAGTTTTTAGGCTGTGGTATCGGGGCATGCCTGGGTTGTGCCATTAAAACAAAGGGCGGGTACAAACGGATTTGCCATGACGGGCCTGTGTTTGACGCGGCAGAGATTGAGTGGGGAGAATAATACAGGGGTCAGGGGACAGGGTTCAGAAAAATCAAAAAGCTTTCTGCTTTTGTTTTTACTGCACCTCAAACCCCGTACCCTGTTGATTGAATGATGACAATTTTATATTTAATTTTAGGTTTAGTAACGGGCGTATTTGGAGGGCTCTTGGGGATAGGCGGGGCGACGGTCGTTGTGCCTGCTCTTGTTTTTCTGTTCGGATTCAGCCAGCATCAGGCCCAGGGGACTATTCTTGCGGCCATGATACCGCCGATTGGGCTTTTGGCGGCCATGCGTTATTATCAAGCGGGGCATGTTAATGTTCAGGTTGCTGTTTTGATCGCCGTTGGTTTTTTGATCGGCGGTTATTTCGGCGCCCGTTTTGTTGAATACATCCCCGAGTTTGTCCTTAAAAAGGTGTTTGGTGTATTCCTATTATTGATTGCCGCGCGTATGATATTTTTTAAATAGCAAATGATACTTTTGCGTTGGCGGGTGGACGGGTTAAACTCGCAAACCCGAAAACTCACTGATCCGTTAACTGGTGAATTAAGATTTAAAAAGAACAAGCATGAAGAAGCGTAAACAGCCAGCTTTAGAAGTTAATATCGGCGGATTAAAACTGAAGAATCCGGTTATGGTTGCATCCGGGACTTTCGGGTCTTGTGACGAGTACGCCTCATATATTGATTATGATTCGCTTGGCGCTTTTGTGACAAAGACCATTACAAAACTGCCGCGCTCAGGGAATAAGCCTCCGCGTATTTATGAAACGGCTTCAGGAATGCTTAACTCCGTCGGTTTGCAAAATGAAGGGTTGGATGAGTTTGTTAATGTTAAGCTTAAAAAACTCGCGTCATTAAAGACGAACCTGATTGTCAGTGTTGGCGGCGGCCGTGCCGATGACTATGTGGATATTATCAGGGAGTTGAACCGCCATAAAAACGTGAGCGCTATCGAGCTTAACATCTCCTGCCCGAATATTGAATACAATAATTGTATTATCGCGCAGGATCCTGTGCTGACGCGGGAGCTTGTTAAAAAGGCCAGGAGTGAGACTTTTCTGCCTTTGATCGTGAAGTTATCGCCGAATGTGCGTGATATCGTTGAGATTGCCCAGGCAGCTAAAGACGGCGGGGCTGACGCGGTAAGTTTGATCAATACACTTTTGGGTATGGCTATTGATGTTGAAAAACGCGCCTCCATTTTAGGCAATATCACGGGTGGTTTAAGCGGCCCGGCTATTAAACCTGTGGCATTGCGCATGGTGTGGCAGGTGCGCCAAAAAGTCGGCTTGCCGATTATCGGCATGGGCGGGATTATGTGCGCGCGGGACGCGATAGAGTTCATAATCGCCGGTTCGTCTGCGGTCGCTGTCGGAACGGCGAATTTTATTACGCCGGGAGTTAGCCTGGATATTATTAAAGGTATATCTGATTATTTGTCAAGGCATGAGATAGCGGATATAAATGATTTGATTGGGAGTTTAAATGAAGCCAAAACCTTGTCATTGTAAAGAACCTGTATATAAAACAGAGCTGATTGTGGCTTTGGATGTATCTACGTTTCAAGAAGCAAAAAAGTTGGTTGATGGCCTGATCCGGTATGTTAAGTTTTTTAAAGTTGGCAGCCAGCTATTTACAGCGTCAGGGCCTGAGGTTATTAAATATATACAAAAGAAAAATGGCCGGGTATTCCTTGATTTAAAATTTCATGATATTCCCAATACAGTTCGTGAAGCTGTTTTGTCGGCGGCACATTTGAAAGTTTTCATGTTGACGGTTCATGCTCAGGGTGGGCGGGAAATGCTTGAGGCCGCCAGTTCCGCCGTCCGCGGGCTTAGGGATAGGCCTTTGATTGTGGCGGTAACCGTTTTGACGAGCCAGTCCAGGCGGGATACAGGGGCAAGCGTATTGTCTTTAGCCAGGGTTGCGCTTTCCTGCGGGGTTGACGGTGTTGTCTCTTCCGCTTTGGAGTGTTTGCGTTTGAGAAAGGCATTGGGCGAGGCATGTGTTATAGTGACGCCGGGCATCAGGCCTCAGGGTGGGGCGCGAGGCGATCAGAAACGCGTGGCGGCACCAAGGGCGGCGCGCGACGCTGGTTCAAATTATGTTGTGGTGGGCAGGCCTATTGTTCAGGCAGAGGATCCCTGCGGGGCCGTAAAAGATATTTTGAGGGAGTTACGGGGTGAGATATGACAGACAAGCTGCAAAAGTTAACAGATCAGATTTATCAGGAAGGTATTGGCCGCGCCAGACAGGAAGCTGAACGCATTATCCAATCAGCCCAGGAAGAGAAGAAGGCGATTTTACGCGCCGCTATTGACGAAGCAGAGGAGATTAAAGAGTTGGCGCATAAAGAAGCTCAAGAGTTGAGGGCTGGCGCCGAATCAGAGGTGCGTATGGCGGCAAATCAGGCGCTTGCGTTGACCCGCCAGAAGATCGCCGAGCTTATTGTTGCTAAAGTCGCGAGGGATTGTTCCAGCGGCATTTTTCGAGACCCTGATTTTTTAAAAAACGCTATTATGACAGTTATTAAAGCGTGGGACCCTTCTGAAAAAGGCGAACAGGATATCTATGTGCGTATTCCTGAGAAGGAGAGAAAAGAGCTCCAGGATTACCTGGCGTGCCAGGCAGCGGCTCAGCTTAAGCAGGGCTTAAAAGTTGTTTTTGATGAACATATCAAGAGCGGTTTTGTCATTAATGCTGTGGATGAAAGTTTCCGTATCGGTTTTACTGATGAGGATTTTGAAGCATTGATCATGTATTTTCTAAGAAGCCGTATGAGAGATTTTCTTTTTGGTGGAAAGTAATGCTGGAATCAAGGAAGTATTATTATTTTGTCGCTTCTCTGCCGGTGTTAGCACTGGATGACTATAAAGACCCCATGCGCCTTACAGATTTTAGCGCTGAGTTAGGTGAAATTTTGGAGGAGAGGCATAAAAGTTATTGTTTTGATATTCTCGCGCTCCGTGATAACCGCAATCTTCTAAATATCCTGCTTGGAGAAGCTTATAATGCCCAGTCTGAGAGCTTTTTTTTATCGAAGGAGCAGTGGGAAACGGTGGTTAGTGATGAAGACGCCAAGGTAAGCGGGTACGCGAAGGCGTTTATTTTTTCTTTTAAACAGGCCGCGCGCGACGGTGCCCCTTTGGGCCGCCGGCAGGCGGAAGACCTTCTGAGTTATTATTTTTATCAGCATATGCTGAATCACGAAAATAGTTTTATCCGCCGGTACTTTTCTTTTGATTTGGATCTGCGTAATGTCCTTGCCGCGCTGAACGCGCGCAAGTTCGGCGTGAGCCCGGCCCCTTTTGTTGAGGCGGATGGCGATTTGATTACTTTAAAATTAAAAGGTTCAACATTTTCTGATTTTGGCCTTTCAGGGGAATTGGATTATATCGGGCGCCTTGTGGAGATTTTTGAACATGGCGATTTGGCCGCGACGGAAAAATATGTTGACACCCTGCGGTGGCATAAGATTGATGAAATTAACACGTTTGCTTATTTTGAGATAGAGGTTATTTTGGGGTTTCTTTTAAAACTGATGATGTGCGAACGCTGGCTTCATCTGGAGCCTAAAAAAGGCCATGAGGCGTTTGGAAAATTGATACAGGCAGAACATAAATAAATTCTGTTATATTGATATATTGCTATATTGTTGAAAATCAAAAGATGGATCATGCAGATCTACTGTTATAAAACCCTGTAGGAAACCCTAAGAACAAGAGGACCATTATTTTAAGCTTTTAGCAATATAGCAATATTAAAATACCGGAGGAGCAATGGCAACAAAAGGGAAAGTTACAGGTGTTGTTTCAAACCTGGTGACGGTTGAAGTGGATGGGCCTATCAGCCAAAATGAGATTTGTCTGATTCATCTTGATGAAGAGACGAGCCTGCGCGCTGAGGTGATAAAGATTTTTTCAGGCTCTGCTCAGGCTCAGGTTTTTGAGAGTACCCGCGGTTTGAAGATTGGGGCCCCCGTTACATTTTGCGCCCATATGCTTGAAGTAGAATTAGGCCCGGGAATTTTATCCAAGATTTATGATGGTTTGCAAAATGACCTTTATGCCATGACAGGTTTGTTTTTAAAACGCGGCGAGATTACGGATGCGATTTCTCGCCGAGAACAATGGAGTTTTGCCCCTTTTTTAAAAGAGGGCAAAAGGGTTCAGGCCGGTGATTGGCTGGGCGAGGTCCAGGAGAACTGGGTGAAACACAAGATTATGGTGCCTTTTGGTCTGGAAGGTTTTTGGAAGATTGAGATGATAAGGCCGTCCGGCAGTTATACCATTCAAGATACGATAGCGAAGATTACCAATGACCGGGGAGAAGCGCGTGAAATTACGATGATGCAGAGGTGGCCTGTTAAGGTGCCCATAAGAGCTTACGCGCAAAAGCCGCGCGCGTTTAAACTGCTTCAGACGGGTGTACGGGTTATGGATACGCTCAATCCTGTTGTTGAAGGCGGGACAGGTTTTATTCCCGGCCCTTTTGGATCTGGAAAGACTGTCTTGCAGCACATTATTGCCGCGCACGCGCAGGTGGATTTGGTGATCGTGGCCGCTTGTGGTGAACGCGCCAATGAAGTTGTTGAACTTTTTAATGAATTCCCTAATCTTGATGACCCTTATACGGGCCGTAAGCTTATGGAGCGCACGATTATTATTTGTAATACTTCTAATATGCCGGTTGCCGCGCGCGAAGCTTCTGTTTATACGGCGATGACCATTGCTGAGTATTACCGCCAGATGGGTTTGAAAATTTTATTATTGGCGGATTCCACATCCCGGTGGGCGCAGGCATTGAGAGAGATGTCTAACCGTTTAGAAGAACTCCCCGGGCCGGATGCTTTTCCTATGGACCTGCCGGCCGTTATCGCTAATTTTTATGCCAGGGCCGGGATGGTTATTTTGAATAATGACCAGGCAGGTTCTATCACATTTATTGGCACCGTTTCACCTGCTGGCGGCAATTTAAAAGAACCGGTGACGGAGGCGACAAAAAAAGTGGCGCGCGCGTTTTACGCGTTATCGCAAAGCCGGGCTGACAGCCGCCGTTACCCGGCCATTAATCCGATTGACAGCTACTCTAAGTATTTAGAGTACGCGGAGGTCCAGCAGTATCTTAATGATACGCTTGAGCCACATTGGATAGATAAGGTCGCCTTTTTAAAAGATATTCTGATCCGTGGAAAAGAAGCGCACGACCAGATCAATATTTTAGGCGACGACAGCGTCCCGGTAGAATACCATGAACGTTTTTGGAAAGCGGAGCTTATTGATTTTGGCTTCTTGCAGCAGGACGCTTTTGACCCGATTGACAAGAGCACGCCTTTAAAAAGGCAGCATTACATGATGGACAAGATTCACAGTATCTGCCGGGCCGTTTTTAAATTTAATTCATTTGAGGAAGTGGCAGGTTATTTTAAGCAGTTGATTCATTATATACGGCAGATGAATTACGCTGAGTTTCTGAAAGATGATTTTAAAAAGTATGAAAATGAGCTGCATAGCCTTATCCAGGAGAGGAAGATGCCATGAAACAGGCCGGCGCTTTTATGACGATATATACCAAGATTGAGAGGATCACCAAGGCGACCTGCGCTTTGCGCGCTAAAGGTGTTGGCAATGAAGAGATGGCTTTAGTCGCTGGCAGATTGGCGCAGGTGGTCCGTATCCAGGGGGATTTGGTGACACTGCAGGTTTTTGAAGGTACAGAAGGTATCGCGACCAATGTGGATGTTGTTTTTTTAGGCGAGCCTCCAACATTAAAAGTTGGCGATGATTTGGCAGGGCGCTTTTTAAACGCCTACGGCCAGCCCATTGACGGTGGGCCTCAACTTGAAGGCAAAAAGGTTGCTACAGGCGGCCCGACGGTGAATCCTGTCCGGCGTAAACAGCCGTCTGAGTTGATTTCGACCGGTATCGCCGGGATTGATTTGAACAATACGCTTGTGACGGGGCAGAAGATTCCTTTTTTTGCCGACCCTGACCAGCCATTTAATCAGGTGATGGCCGATGTCGCTTTGCGTGCCGGCGCGGACAGGATTATTTTAGGCGGCATGGGGCTTTCACATGATGATTACCTTTATTACCGTAATATTTTTCAAAACGCCGGCGCGCTTGAGCGCATTATCTGTTTTATTAATACGACAGATAACCCGCCGGTTGAGCGGCTTTTAGTCCCTGATATGAGTTTGGCGGCGGCTGAGTATTTCGCCGTTGAAAAAAAAGAGGACGTTCTGGTTCTTTTGACGGACATGACGCTTTATTGTGACGCTTTAAGCATTGTTTCAAACCGTATGGACCAGATTCCTTCCAAAGACAGTATGCCCGGTTCGCTTTATAGTGATTTGGCGAGGATTTATGAAAAGGCTGTCCAGTTTGAAAAAGGGTCTATAACGATTATCGCGGTGACGACTTTAAGCGGCGGTGATATCACGCACGCCATTCCTGATAACACGGGTTATATTACGGAGGGCCAGTTATTTCTGCGCCGCAATACCGATATTGCCAGAGTTATTGTTGATCCTTTCCGCAGCCTTTCGCGTTTAAAACAGCTTGTTATCGGTAAAAAGACAAGGCAAGACCATGGCCAGGTGATGAATGCCGGCGTGCGGCTGTATGCTGACGCGGCGGGGGCTAAGACAAAACAGGAGAATGGTTTTGACCTGACGGAATATGATAAGCGCTGTCTGGCGTTTGCCTTAGATTACGCGAGAGAGTTGCTGGCTATTGACGTCAATATTGACACGGATAAGATGCTGGATGTTTCCTGGAAGCTTTTCAAAAAGCATTTTAAGAGAGAAGAGCTGGGTATTAAACAGGAGATTCTGGACAAGTATTGGGAATAGGGTGTTCGGGTGCATGAGTTGGCGGGTGCTCGGGTTAGCGAGTTGACGGGTTTAACTCGTAAATTCGCTAACCGGTTAACCCGTTAACACGCCAACTCGCTAACACGTTAACGAAAATATGAGACAGTTTCAATATAATAAAACGGAATTGTTGTGTTTGGACCGTGAGTTAAAGGTCCGGCAGAATGCTTTGCCAACACTCCAAAGCAAAGAGGCGGCTCTGCGGATGGAGGTTAAGCGTATCCGTGACAAGATTGCCAGGCTTCAGGCTGAATTGAATGAGAAGATTAGAAGTTTAGCGCCGTTTGAGCGGCTTTGGTGTGAGTTTCCGCCGCTGATTAAAGTTAAGCAGGTTCATTATATTGAAAAGAATATTGCCGGCGTCAAAGTGGACGCGCTTGGTGAAGTTGAATTTGACGCGGTACTTTTTAGTTTGTTTGCTTCGCCTCCATGGTTTTTATCCGGGGTTGAGCTTCTAAAAGATGTCCTGCGGGATAGTGCCGCTATTGAGGCCGAGAAGAGTATTTATACTTCTGTTGATTATGCCCGGCGCAAGACGACACAAAAGGTCAACCTTTATGAAAAAGTGCAGATTCCGGACTATCAGGAGGCTATCCGCAAGATTAAAAGGTTTTTAGAGGATGAAGAGACGATTTCCAAATCGTCCCAGAAAATTTTAAAAAAGCGCATGGAAATATTTGTTTAGCAGGCGATAGTTGTTGTTAAAGAGGTTATTATGATTGTTCCGATGCAAAAAGTCACGGTGCTTATTCATCATAAGGCAAAGGATAGGTTTTTATCCGCTTTGCAGGATTTAGGGCTGGTGCATGTTGAGGTTGAAGTGTCAGGTGTTTCCGAGGAGAGGATTAAAGAGTTGCAGAGCCGTATAGGCCGCTGTCAGAATTTTTTGAATCATGCTAAAGAGTTTTTCTCGCCGCCTGCGTTGAAGCCCGTTGCGGTTTATGATGAACAGGTTTTTTCTGTCGTTGAAGCGTCCGAGAAGATTGAGCAGGAACTTGATCAGGCGGATGTTTTGCTTGAGCGGATAGAGGCGCAGATTCGCAATTTGGCCCCTTGGGGCGATTTTGATTTTGCGCGCCTGCGTTCTTTTGAAGAGGCGGGTGTTACGGCGCGGTTTTACATCGCGCCTATCAGAAAATTTGAAACGATGGACTTGCGGGATTTCATGTTTGCCGAGGTTAGCCGGGACAGGGTTTATATTTATTTTGTTGTTTTTGAAAAAGGGGCCAAGATTAATCTTGATTGTGATGAGTTTGCCTATCCTGATATGGATAAGAGGAAGCTTGAATATCAGAAGCTTGGGTTGGAAGCGGCGCGAAGGGATAAGCTGGCTTCTTTAAAACATTTGTCTGAGAGGGTTGCCGAGGTAGAGGCATACCGTCATTTCTTGATCAGCCGAAGCGTTTTTTTAAATGTGAGAGACCATCTGAAGCCAGCGGCTGATGGCTTGGTTTTTGTTTTAAAAGGATGGATTCCCCGGGAAAAAAGCAAGGCCGTGGCTGATTTTTTGGAGAAAGAGAGCGGTTATTATTATTTTGAGAAGCCTGGGCCAGCGGACCAGGTGCCTGTTCTTTTAAAGAATGGCAGGTTCGCCAGGCTCTTTGAGCCGATCATTAAACTTTTCTCTCTTCCTTCCTATATGGAGCTGGATTTGACTGTTTTTGTCGCCCCTTTTTTTACGCTTTTTTTCGGGTTGTGTTTAAGCGATGCCGGTTATGGAGCTGTTATGTTTTTAGCCGCGGCTTTTTTTAAAAAAAAGGTGAGCGCAGATAAGAAGTTGATTTTAAGCCTTTTGCAGGTTTTGGGAGTTTCAACATTTTTATGCGGAATATTTTTGGGCACGGTCTTCGGTGTTGATTTAACTAAAATTGCCGGATTAAAAAAACTTGTCTTATTGGATCAGAATGGGTTATTTAATTTTGCTCTTTTGATTGGCGTGATTCAGGTTTTATTCGGCATGGCCTTAAGAGCGGCTAACCGCATAAGGCAATTTGGTTTTGTTTGCGGGCTTTCTTCTATTGGCTGGATTTTGATTGTCCTTGGCCTTTTGGGTTTGAGCGTTTTTAAAGCGAGTGCCTATGTGTCTTATTTTGGGATTTTTCTTATTTTATTTTTTAACGATATGAGCGTTTCTATTCCTGTCCGGATTGGTAAGGGATTGTGGGATCTTTATGGTATCACAGGCGTTTTTGGCGATGTGCTTAGTTATATACGTTTATTCGCGTTAGGTGTTTCAACGTCTATTTTAGGCCTGGTGATTAATGATAGCGCTTCACAAATTACGGCTATTCCCTATGTTGGCTGGATTATCGCGGCTGTTTTTTTTATCGCGTTTCACGCGTTGAATATGGCTTTAGGGGCTTTGTCGTCTTTTGTGCATCCTCTGCGTTTAACTTTTGTTGAATTTTACAAGAACTCTGATTTTCACGGTGGAGGGAAACCGTTTGTCGCGTTTAGCCGGCCTCAAAGCCTTTGAATGAGCGGGTTAAATTGATGATTAAGTGATATTTGTTTTACACGAGCGCCAAAGATAAAATTTTTTATATCTGGATGTTGTAATAATAAGACTTTTTAAGGTATGGCTTCGCACATATCCATTTCAAAAATCTTATTTGGATTTTTGAAATATGCGCGAAGTAAATTCGGCCTAATAACTTATGTTCGCTCGCATAAAGCGCTCGCTCCATAAGCTATGGCCTCATTTAAAGGAGGAGAATCATTATGACGATTGCTTTTATTTTGGCTTTTATTGGTGTTGCCTGCATGGTGGGGTTGTCCGGGTGTGGTAGTGCTATCGGATGTTCCAATTGCGGTTCAGCGACTGTTGGCGCGTTAAAAAAGAAGGAAGATGCGTTCGCGTCTTATCTTGTGTTAAGCGCGCTTCCGGGCACGCAGGGCCTTTATGGTTTTGGTGCTTTTTTTATCATGAAAGATTATTTAAAACCCGATATTACAATGTTTCAGGCGATTGCTATTCTCGGCTCGGGCATTGCTGTTGGAGTTGTGTGTTTGATTTCGGCGATTAAGCAGGGCGAGGTTGCGGCTAATGGTATTGCCGGCATTGGCAGTGGGGCTGATGTGTTTGCCAAAACGATGATTTTAGCGGCTTTTCCTGAACTATACGCCATTGTTTCTTTCGCGGCGGCTTTTTTGATTCGTGGTATACTTGGATAAGGGGTTTTGGGCGATTAGCTCAGCTGGTTAGAGCATCTGCTTTACACGCAGAGGGTCAGGGGTTCAAGTCCTCTATCGCCCATAAAGACTTGAACCCTCAAATGACACCTTTTCCCGTTTTGCGGGATCCCGTTAGATTTTTTATTGTGCGGGAGAGGCTTGGCTTAAAAGGTGTCATTTGGGCTGGCGAGAAATTTTAGTTGCATTGAAGGGGCTTTTTTTGTATAATTAGCCCTCCAATAGAAGAGATTTTGGGGACGTCGCTTAGCTGGCTTAAGGCCCTTGATTGTCGATCAAGTGACCGCGGGTTCGAATCCCGTCGTCCCCGTTTTTATTTTCCGATAAGGAAAACAAAAACGTGTGCCGCAGAAGCGCCGCGTTGTGGTAGAGCAACGCAGCGGATGCGGCCCCGCTCCAAAATGTATGTTTTCATGAAATGAGATTACGTTTAGGCGTAAGCTCATTTTTTTTGCAGAAAATAAGAGGGATTCGAAGCCGACTCGAGCGATCGAGAACGGTAAAATAGAGTTGTTAAAGAGATTGTTACGATACCTGTCATTGATGGTTTTTGGCAAATGAAAAGCCGTAATTTGATTATAAATAATCAATTACGGCTTTTTAATTTTTAGGAGGGGGGCGGATTTTAGAGCCGGGTTCTTCCGACAAGCTTGACGCCCCCCTGGGCAATAAATCCTGCCGCTGTTTAAGCTTGTTACGTTAATGAACTCGGCTTAAAAAAAGTTAACATATTCGCGGCTTGTTTTCAAGGTGCGCGCAATTTTTTTTATATCTCTGTAACTTCTTGCGTGGCAACAGAAGAAGAAAAAATATTTTTTTAAAGAAAAATATTTTTTGATTTATGATATAATTAATAAGAACGAAAACTACTTTTTGGATAATCCTGCATAAGAGGCGAAGTTGAATGAGCGATAAAGCTTCTTATGAGGGGGTTTTTAGGTTTATCAGCCCGGTAAAATTTCGGATTGGCCACTATTAGACGGAGGTTATTATGTTTAAAAGCAGAGGGGTTATTTTTTTCCTGGTTTGGGTGTTATTGGCTATGGTGTGCGTGAATGGTTACGCGCAAGGTTCGGATGCGGAGAAAATGTCTATTCCGGAAACTTCAACGCCAGCTACACAGGAGACGGCTGATGAAGAGACAGGGATGGGGACGCTTGAGGGCACTATTAAGGCCGTTGATGCGGAACAGTTGACGTTTAAGATGAGTTATCCTATTACATTTGAGTTTGAAGAGCTAAATTTCACGATTTTGCCCATGACAGAGATCATTAAAAACATGAATGAGGCGGGTTTTATGGATATACAGGTTGGTGACCGGGTGATTGTGGATTATATTGATGACTCATCAGATCCTTTAAAGGCCATTCGCGTTACTTTGGTCGGTGGGTACGAGGAGTAGCAAGGGGGCAACCGGAAGTGGCAAGATTGAATTTGAATAGAAGAGGGGATATATTTGTTCAGTCGTTGACGTTGACACTACTGAGTGTTTTCGCTATTCTTTTCATCCTCATTTTTTTTAAGCAAAAAAATTCATCCCAAGACAGTTTTAATGACGAATTGGATTCTGAGTATGGCGTGTATTCGGATGAGTATGATAATGTGCGCGATCTGGACCGGATGGTAAAGGGCTGGAAAAAGGATGCCCGCTTGGTTATTGTGGGGCATTTAAGGAAACCGGAACAAGGAGCTTCAGAGACGATTATGTCCGGATATGGGTTTTTTGAGCTGGTTGTTGATTCAGTTGACCGCGGCCAGTACCCTTATAATTCTATTACAGTTTATGTCGGTTGGTTTCCGGCTTTCCCTCCTCCGGAACAGTACCCTCTTTATGTGAGGCAGAGGTATTATCCCGGCCAGCGGATGCGGCTTTATCTTACTTACGATGAGAGTGGTGGTTATGGTTATTATACGCCAGGCGCGTATTTTACAATAGAGCCGACGATATAATATTCAGGGTACAGGGTTTGGCAAGAGGAAAAGCGTTTTCATTTTTACTGTCCTCCGAACCCAAAAATATTAAAGGAAGCTCCAAATCATAACCACTGGTAAAATTCCCAAGGTAATTTTACTCAGTATGCTTCGGAGTTAATATTGTAAGGAAATATACCTGCGAGAGGCAATATTAATATGAAAAAGTGTCCATTTTGCGCGGAAGAGATTCAGGATGAAGCTGTAAAATGCAAGCATTGCGGCGAGTTTTTAATTAAAGAGAAAAAACAATCCTGGTATTTCACGAATTCAACGCTTGTTATCGCTTTCTTATGTGTTGGGCCTCTTATGTTGCCGCTTTTGTGGGTTAATCCGCGTTTCAATCAGCGAAATAAAGTTATCTTCAGCATAGGTATTGTCATTGTGACAGTCTTGTTTTATTTAGGCATGAAGAAGTCAATTCAATCCATGAGCTGTTATTATTCTCAGTTATTCAGCGTGTGAGGCGCGGATGAACGGTTTATTTAAAGAAGTACAGCCGCAGGATATCAAAGATAACCCTTTTAGGGTGATTGGGACGGATTGGATGCTGATTACCGCCGGAACATTAAAAAAGTATAATATGATGACGGCCAGCTGGGGCGGGTGGGGTGTTCTTTGGCATAAGAATGTCTGTTTTTGTGTTGTGCGCCCCGGGCGTTATACATATGAGTTTATGGAACAGGCTGATTATTTTACGCTTTCTTATTTTGATGGAACGCATAAAGAGAAGATGAAATTTTGCGGCGCGAATTCAGGCCGTGATGTTGATAAGATGCGCCTTGCCGGATTAACACCGGCCGAAAGTACGCCAGGATGCGTGTATTTTCAAGAGGCGCGGCTTGTTATTATTTGTAAAAAGATATATTTTCAGCAAATTGCCCCTGAGAATTTTCTGGATAAACACATTGAGGATAATTATCCTCAAAAGGATTACCATCGAATGTATGTGGGTGAAGTTACGCGGTGCTTTGTAAAAAGTTCCTGGCAATAATCTTTGAGAAAAGGAGCGGATTGTGCGAAGATCTATTTTAGCAGGTTGGTTTTTTTTGATTTTGTTTTCTTTTTATAGTTTTGTTTACGCGCAAGGGGCGCCAAAGGATGAAACACAAGGGGTTAGAAGATTAAAAGGCATTGTCGTATCCGTTGATTGGGTGGCTTCCACGATTGTTGTCAGGTGGCTGGATAAGACGGTGTATGATGAGATGTCGTTTAAGGTGTCTTCGGATGTGAGAGTTTATGTGCATAATTTTCCGGCACAGCTTTCTGATATTCAGCAGAGCGATGATGTGACGATAGAGTATTTTGATAATGGTTACGCTGGTTTAAAGGTTTTATCTGTTACCGTGACTTCTCCGTTGAGCGGGGATTAAGTGTTAAAGATTCAAGAGTATCAAAAAGTCATAGATTCAGAGTGTCAGAGAAAAAGCAAAATCAAAAATAAGGGATATGGACAGGCCCGAGGCTTATCCGTTAACAGAAATAGTAAAAGTCAAAAGGAGCCTTATGTTAAAGACAGGGATATTTATCTTGTTTTTTATGGCGGCAATGGTTAGCGCCGTGTCGGCAGATTACGGCCATATGCCTCAGGGTAGCCAGTCACAATCTGTTGAAGGGAGAGTCGCTTCTATTGATTGGGTTTCTTCTTCGTTAGTTCTTAAGTTTCTTGTTGGGGCTACGTATGAAGAGATAAAACTTTATTTTCCAAAGATAGCGAAGATTGTGAAAAGCAATAAAGAGATTGAACTTTCAGATGTTGAATTAAGCGACCTTATGCGCGTTGTTTATTACGCGGATGAAAAAGAGAGAAAAGATATTGTTATCAGGGCCGAAGTTGTGGAGTAGCCCTGGTAAAGAGGTAAAAAAATGAAAAAAAACATCTGTTGGATTTTTTTAATATTTTTTGCGCTATGCCCTCTTGTTTTTTCAGAAGAGATGGTCATTAAGCTCAAAGATGGTGTTGTTGTGCGGGGGGAAGTTGTTTCCATGCAGGATGGGATTTATAAAATAAAAAGCAGGATGCTGGGAGAGATTGCGGTACGTAGCTGTGACGTGCTTTCTATTACAATGTCTGAAGATGTTTTTGACTCAGCGCAGGATAAGAAAACAATAGAGCGGCAGATAGTTTCTAACCCGGAACTTATGCGTTCAGTCCAGAGCCTCGCTCAGGATGAAAGCGTGCTTGAGATGCTGGCAGACCCAAAATTAAAAGCGGCTATCATGCGTCAGGACGTCGAATATTTGAAACAGGATAAAAAATTTAAAAAATTCATGGATCATTCTGCTGTTAAGAGCATTGTTCAAGGAGTTTCGGAACAGGCGCAGGATACTCAAGGGCAATAATAGGTTTTGGCTAAATGAGAGGATGCTATGGCGGATAAAGTTAAAATTAATTTTGGCAATGAGATGGTCGAAGCAACGCTTGTTAATGTCAATCAGGCGAATGAGTATTTTAACCAGTATTTTCTGGAAGATGGGACAGTTTTAAAGATGAAGCTTGTGGCAACAAAAGTGTTTAGGATTGACGATAGGTTTGATCAGGAAGGTAACCCCATATATTTTGTCCAATCCACAAATGTTTTAAGTGTTGACAGCCCTTCGCACCTGAAAAGGCAGTAATAATAAAATACCTCTTGTAAAAGAAAACGTTTTCTCAAAAGGCCTGTTTTTACCTTGAATAAGTGTTTGCTTTAAGTAAACTTATCTATGGAAGGAGCAAGTGTGAGACAGTCGCACTAAACATTTATTCATTGGGCTGGCGAAAGCCAGCCCTTTCTCCTTTAAGATTTTTAGAATGGTTATGTCAGTAGTTGCATGAGGTTTTTAAATAAGGCTGATGTTGTCCTGATTATCTCTGCCACGGCAGGTTTATTAATTGGCACTAAAGGATAATTGCAGTAAAGGGTTGTAGAAAAAAGGCCTTCTTCAAGAAGGCCTTTTTTGTTGTTTAATGTTTCGCGGTTAGGATTAATTAAGCGGCTCCCTAAAGCGCCTTTTAAGCAAAGAGGCAAAGTTTATTGGATCGCCTTGTTAGATTTTCATTAAACTATCAATTTCATTCTTTAGTTTTGGCAGGTTTAGTTTTACGGCGTCCCATATTATTTTAGAATCGATAATATCATAGCCGTGGCTAATTACGTTCCTGAAGCCAATTATTTTGTGCGCGTCAGCAATTTTAGATAAATAAGTTTCATCAATTTTTCTAATTCTATATAAGGCCTCTCCAATGATCTCAAATTGTCTTTCTACCGCAGATTGTAGAATAGATTCAACAATAAAGTGTTGATAGGTTTTATTATTGAGGAATGTCTCTATTTGTTCAATTGCTTGCTGGATATCAAAAAGATATTTCTTGATTTCATGAGGCATATATATTCTTTCTTGTCCGGGAAATATTTTCTTTGAGATAAGGATTTTTAACTGAGCCGTCGATTATTACATCGATTGGACGATGGAAAATATCTTGTAACTGTTTTTTTAATAGGAAATAGCTATCAAAATGGTTGAAATTAACATCTTCTTTGAATTCAACTATGATATCGAGATCACTATTTGGCCCGAAATTATCAGTCGTAGCAGAGCCAAACAAATCCAGGCGTTTAAGTTGTAATTCAATGCAGATTTTTTTTATTTGTGCCTCATAAGGTTTTATATCTAGCATAATAGTCTCCTTGAAAAAATTATACCATATTGTCCTAATATTTAAAGTGTGAGTTTTGTTGCCACGGATTTATAACCAGACACGAATGATGACAATGTTTTTTGATCAACATTATTTAATGTTGATCGTAGGGCGGCTGGCCAGCCGCTCGATTTATTATGATTATGCTTTAGGCGTGGAAGCCAAGGCTGCTGAATTTATTGTATGTTTTTTATTGTATTAAGATTATCATGTTTTGGCAGGCCGCGCAAGGCGATTCCCGCGCCTGTTTATACGTTCGCGGCCACAAAACCGCGGCCTTTAGGCCGCGGATGGAGTTTGGTCGCTTGAGTATTCCGCTTTAAGAAACCGCGGGCTTCAGCCCGCGGAGCTTCATTTGAAAAAAGCATAATAATTTTATTTAGGTTTGTGGATTTACAAGGTATAATACGATTATTGAAAAAGATAGCACAGAGGTGAAAAAATGAATACGACCCTAACGGATTCCCTTCCTTTGAGCGAGCAGGAGCTTGCCGATATCTTTAAGCAGGCTTTGGCAGAAGGTATGAAGTCTATACCTAAACCTGAATTACCTTCCTGGATAGAGAAGATAGGGAGTTTTATCAAGATACATCCAGGGGTATTCACATTAATCATCGTGTTAATTCTTGTCGTCTGTTTTCTTATTGTCCGGGAGTTTGTCTGTTCTTATTTAAAAACAAATGAAATCCTGGCAAGGCTTAAAAAGATTGAAGAGAATACGAGATAGAAAGGCAGTAAAATGATTACTTATGAAGATTTCAGAAAAACAGAATTAAAAGTAGCCACAATAAAAGAGGTATCGCTTCATCCCCAAGCGGATAGATTATATGTGATAAACGTTGATGTGGGCGGTATTGTCAAGCAGATTGTCGCCGGGATAAGGCTTTCGTATACGCCGGAAACTTTAGTTGGCAAACAGGTGGTGATTGTGGATAATTTAGAGCCCGCTGTCATCAGGGGCGTTGAAAGCCAGGGGATGCTGTTGGCTGCTTCGGATGAGAATGGGATATTTGTGGTTTCGCCGGACCGCCATGTGAACGAAGGCAGTCTCGTGAAGTGAGAATAGCGGATGAGATGGCATTAAAAAATTTTATTCCTGATGGGGTATGTTTAGCTTGTGATGGGTGCTGCCGTTTTTCCAAACAGAAAACGATTTGGGCGCCTTTTTTCGCTTTTGAGGAGATTGTCGGCCTGACGGAAAAAGATATCGTGCCGAGTTGCCTTTTTACGCATCCGGATACAGCCAAAGAAAGCGGCGCGCAGATAGATCTCATTTCAGGCGCGCATGCGTATTTGTGCCCTTGTTTGGAATGCGCTTCTAATAACTGTAAAATTTATCCGGACCGGCCTTTAGACTGCCGGTTGTATCCTTTTTTGCTTGCACGCCGCGGCCCCGAGATTTTTTGTGCCGTTGATGAGCGCTGTCCTTACGCGCAACAAGTTAAAGGAACGGATAAGATACGCCAGTATGTGCAGTATCTGGTTGATTTTTTTAATACAGAGGAGTTTTTTACATTTATTAAAAACAATCCGGGTTTTGTCCAGGATTATGGCGATGACGCCATTTACCTGCGAAGCCTGCCCGCGTTAAGCAGTATGCTTTATGGAACTTCAGCCTCTTTCCTTAGATCATAAGAATATTATTAAACAATACATATCTCAAGATTGCCATGAGTTGAGCGCTTATGCGTTTGAAAGTATATATGTGTGGCGGTGCCTGTTTGATATTCAGTGGGGGGTTGTAAAAGAGAGGCTATGCGTATTTTTTAGAAATGAGGGCGGTTGTTTTATGGCTTTGCCTCCGCTGGGCGGCCTGGAGGAGGGTGTTGTTGAAGCCTGCTTTGAGCAGATGGAGGCTTTTAATCATAACGCTGATTTATCTCGCGTTGAGAATATTGAAGAGCGGGATTTGAATTTTTTTAAAGAGAGGAATTTCAGGATTTTTGAGAAATCGAGAGATTATATAGTTGATCGGCTTGCCATGGCATCTTATGCGTCCCAAAAGTATAAGGCAAAACGCGCCCTTTATAATTTTTTTACCACGAACTACACGTACCGCTTTCGTGAATATAACGAGAGTGATTATGGGCAGGTCAGCGCCCTTTATGATAACTGGGCCAAAGAGAAGGCTCAAAAAAATCATGACGGTATTTACAAGATGATGTTGAAAGATAGCGCGAGCGCGCTTGGGGTGATGCTTGAAAATTATAGCGCACTTGATGTAAAAGCGAAAGTCGTTGAGGTGGACAACCGTCTTTGCGGTTTTACAAGCGGTTTTTCTATTTCACCGGATATTTTTTGCGTCAATTTTGAATTTTGTGATAGTTTTTTTAAAGGTTTGCCTCAATTTATTTTTGCCGAGTTTGCCCGTTCCCTTGCAGGGTATTCGTTGATTAACATGATGGATGATTGCGGTATAGAAAACCTTCGTTGGACAAAGGGTTCGTTTCATCCGGCGTTGGCCCCTGTGGCCTATACCGCGCTCCTTGCATAATCACAGGGAAACTTTCTTACGAAATTTTCCCTCGTATGTTTTGGAGTAAATTTGCGCAGATAACTTACTCATATTTAAAGATGTCCGTAAGCTATACCAGGAGCAGTTAAGGTGAAATATTGCTGTTATAAGAGCTTTTCAGCACGCGTAAACCCTCAGGATCTGTTTGTTCGGTTTAAAGATGATTCTTTGCCGTTTTTATTAGAGAGCGGCCGGGGTGTCCGTGATAAAGGCCGTTATTCTTTTTTTTCAAGCGGCCCTTTTTTGACTTTTCGCGTTATTAATGGGCGGTGTTTTCAGGAATCAGACGGTGTGGTTTCGGCTCTTAATGGCTCGCCTCTATCGGTTCTCAGAGGCCTGCTGAGTCAGTATTGTTTGGAAGGTTTGAGATTGCACGATATCCCGCTTTTATGCGGTGCCGTTGGGTTTTTTGCGTATGATTTTGGTTTTTCGTTTGAGAAGATCCAGCGTTTTAACGCGCCTGACAGGGTACTCGCGGATTGTGTTTTTGGTTTTTATGACTGGATGGCGTGTGTGGATCATTTAGAAAACAAAGTGGTTGTTTTCTCAAGCGGTTTTCCTGAAAAAGGATCAGCCCGTACTCTTCGCGCGGCTCGGCGGTTAAAGTTTGTCTTAGGCAGGCTAAAAGGGGCGTCTTGCGCCAAAAGGAACTATCATGTGGGCTCTTTTTGTGAGCGCCGGGAAATCGTTTCAAACTTTTCAAAAGGCGCGTATCTGGACGCGGTCGAAACAGTGAAAGAGCATATCGCGCGCGGCGATATCTATCAGGCCAACCTGTCTCAAAGGTTTAAGGTGAGCCTTGGTTTAGATGATTGGATGTTATACCGCCGTTTGTCAAAAAAACTGCCTGTTTCATTCTCGGCGTTTTTTAAGGATGGGGCGATGAGCATTATAAGCGCGTCTCCTGAAATGTTTTTAGAGTATGACGGCCGCGTTGTCCTGACGCGGCCTATGAAAGGCACACGGCCTCGCGCGCAAGATAAGCGTTCAAACCGCAAGTTGAAGCAGGAGCTGGTTCATAGTGCCAAGGAGAAGGCTGAATTATTGATGATTGTTGATTTAGAGAGGAATGATTTAGGGCGCGTTTGTGAATATGGCTCCATCCGTGTTAATCATCTCAGGAAGATAGAAAGCTACAGAGGCATTTTTCAAGCTATTGCCGAAATAGGCGGCGTGCTTCATGCGAAGAAAGACAGGCTGGACTTAATAAAAGCGTGTTTTCCCGGCGGTTCCGTTACAGGGGCGCCGAAGATTGCCGCGATGGAGGTTATTGAGCGTCTTGAGCCGCACGCGAGAGGTATTTATACGGGGTCTTTAGGTTTTTTAAGTTTTCATAACACGCTTGAGTTTAATATTCTGATCAGGTCGTTTTTAAAATATAATGATGAGGTTTCTTTCCATGTGGGCGGCGGGATTGTTACGGATTCTCATCCGGTTAGAGAGCATGAAGAGACTCTTGTTAAGGCGGAGGCTCTGATGGAAACACTTACAGGCTTATGAAGAAGATAGATTTTGTTTATCATGACGGTGAGTTTGTGCGCGGAGAAAAATCTGATTTTGACTGCCGCAAGAATCCAAAGGGCGTTTTTGAGACGATGCGTTCTTACAATGGATGTATCTTTATGCTGGAGAGCCATCTGAAGCGCTTGCGGAGCGCTTGTATTCTTTTGGGCGTAAAGCCGCCAGATATACGCAACCTTAAAATATCCATTTCAACTTGTATGAAAATGAACCGTGTGAAAAACGCCCGTATTCGTTTGACGGCCGTGGCCTGTGGGAAACGGCTCTGTATTGGTTTATCGGTTTCGCGTATTTGCGGTAAGGCACAAGGTATAAAAGGGTACCGAATTATGGTTGTGAATTCCCCCCGCCGTAACGTCACTGTTTTAAGCTGTGTTAAGTCTATAAGGAGGGAGTTCTATGACCGCCTTTATCTTAAGGCCCAAAGCGCGGGGTATGATGAGGCTATCTTTTTAAACGTGGGAGGCTTCGTTGTTGAGGGGGCCAGGACGAATGTTTTTTTATTAAAGAATGGCCGTTTGTGCACGCCAGCGCTTAGTGTTGGTTGTTTGCCTGGCATAACGCGTTCTATTGTTTTTAAACTTGCCAGGCAGGGCGCGGTGGCTGTGCGTCAAGAAGGTTGTATTTCTGTTGCTGACCTCATGCGGGCGGATGAAGTATTTGTAACGAACGCGGTGATTGGAATCATGCCCGTTTTGGCGATCAATGGTAAGCCTTTTGGCCGCGGCCGGCCAGGCGAGATAACCAGCCGTTTTATAAAAAGTTACAGGGCTATCATCCGCCGGGAAACTGCCAAGCCTTTTACAGGCAAAGAGTTTCGCTTGAGAAAGAGCGTAAAAGAAGATAAAATGTAAAAAATGCTGGCGGGTGCGCGTGTTAACGTGTTGTGTATTTTGATCTGTTATGATGCCGCTGATTCATAAACCAATTAACCAGAGTTATTTTATGGCTATTAGCAAGCGAAATATCTTTCTTGTTTTTTTAGTGGGCATATTTAGTTGCCTGGCCGGGTGTACGTCCAGTGATTTTGACATCTGGAAAGCGGACCGCATGGCCGCGGCATCTCTCAGTTCTTTTGTTGAAGCCCGGGGGCTTTACGAAAAGGCTTTAACCATGCTCCCTGCTGGAAAACTAAAAGACAGTGTCCTTTTTAAACTGGGGCGTTTATATTTTCAGGGAGGAGATTACGCGGCAGCCGTGAATGTTTTCAACAGGATACATGCAAAAGAGGCTCAACGGATGTTGGCGATTTCTTATTTTAAGGATTCAGATTTTACCAGCGCCCTGGAGGTTTTTAATAAAAATAAGGATATTAAAGATGGCGAGTATCTTTTTTATTACGCCCGGACATTGGAAAAAAGCAATCTTTATGACCAGGCGCTCGTGGTTTATGATGCAATAAAATCTCATTTTGCGTTTGGGGAAAAGGCCCGTAAAAGAATAGCCACGATTAATCTGGTTAATCATGGAAGTGCTTTTGACGGCGTAGACGCTGACATTGTCAGGTTGATTAAAGAAAGCCCTGCCTCAGAACAGTATCCGAATGCCGGCGGATTATATCTTTTAACGGATGAAAACACGGTATTGACTGAGGATAACCGCCTGGAATCTGTTTCGCACGTCTGTATGAAAGTTTTAAATGACCGCGGCAAAGAGAAGTTCGCGGAGGTCGCGCTGCAGTACGATTCTACCTATGAAAGGCTTGAAGTGGAATATGCCCGTACCATCAAGCCCGACGGCACTGTTGTGAGTGTTGGGGATAAGAATATTCGGGATGTTTCTTTATATTTGAACTTTCCTCTTTATAGTAATGCCAGGATGCGGATTATTTCTATGCCGGAAATTTCAGCAGGTTGTTGTATTGAATATAAAATAAGGATTTTTAGAAGTAAACTGCCTAATGAGAGGGATTTTAATACCGCTTATTGGCTTGCCGCGGATGAGCCGATCCTGCTGGAGAGGTTTCGGCTTAGCATTCCAGCGGACAGGGCCTTAAAGTACAAGATTGTTAACGGTGATTATAATACATCAGGTTTTGATATGGTGCCTAAGGAAGAGGTCTCAGGTTCCCGGAAAACTTATTCATTAGAGTTTCAAAATGTGCCTCAGATTATTCCCGAGCCCGCGATGGCTTCACCTTCACGCATTAATCCTTATGTTCTTTTTTCGACATTTCAGGATTGGCAGGATATTTATGCCTGGTGGAAGGGCCTTTACGCGGATAAGATTGTTGTGAACGCCGGTATTGGGGCTAAGGTGGTTGAGCTTATAGAAAATCAGGATTCCGTCGAGGCAAAGGTACGTTCTATTTATAATTTTTGTGTGGCTCAGATTCGTTATGTGGCTGTTGAGTACGGAGATGCCGGTTATGAGCCTCATAAGGCGGCGGAGGTTTTTGAAAACAAATACGGCGACTGTAAAGATAAAGCTATCCTTTTGGTAACGATGCTCAAAGCCGCCGGCATCGAGGCTTATCCGGTTTTGATCGGCACATTTGATTTTTTTGATTTACAGCCGGAGATCCCCAATATTATGTTCAACCATGCGATTGCCGCTGTCCCTTTGAATGACAAGCTGATTTTTATGGATGCTACCGGCAGTACCGTTTCCTTCGAAGACCTGCCTTATGGCGATCAGGGCAGGAAGGTTTTGGTATTTTTAAATGATAAGTACGCTTTAGTTAATACGCCTGTATTTAATCCTGAACACAACCGCTTTTTAACGCGCATGCAGATTAAGGTGGCTCAGGATGAGAGCATCGCGGCCACGCGCCAGGTTTCAACAAGCGGCGGCTATGAACAGGCACAAAGGCATTGGCTTAAATATACGATGCCTTCTTTAATTCAAGAGGAGATAAAACAGAGGGCCCGAAGTTTCGCGCATAACGCTGAAGTGGGCCATTACGAGATTAAAAATGTTGACGATTTGAACCAGCCGGTTTTGTTAAAGTATAGTTTTAGTTCAAAAGATTTTTTTACGAAAGCCGGCCGCGTCCGCATTATGGATCAGTTCGCAGGTATTGCGACGGATGTGGTTGTTAAGGATACACGGTCATACCCATTGGAATTTTCAGGGCTTGAGGAGTCGGAAGATTTAATAGTTATTGAACTACCGAAGGATTTTAGGGTAAAATACCTGCCGCAAACGGTTAAAGAAGATAACAAATGGTTTTCTTGTTTGAGCCAATATGAGTTGTCCGGGAAGAATACCATTCATTTTCGCTGGTTGTTCAGGATAAAAGAAAGAAGCGTTTCCCTTGAAGGGTATCCCGCGTATAAGAAAGCTGTTGAGGGTATAGCGCTCAAGTTGGACCAAAAGGTATTGTTGGAAAAAAGATAAGAATCGGAGACAAGATATGCCCGTTAGAAAAAAAAGAAAAACACAGGATTTGGATTTTCAGATGGGATTTTATGAAAAGATCCTTTTGGGGAGGCCGGATTTTATCGACGCCTTGATCGCCTTAGGAGAGATTTATACGAAAAAAGGTTTTTATGAGAAGGGGCTTGAGTTGGATATGAGGCTTGCGCGGTTGCGCCCTGATAATCCAACGGTCCATTACAATTTAGCTTGCAGTTTTTCTCTGACGGGAGATGTCGGCGCGGCTCTGCATGCTATTGAAGACGCGATTCGGCTGGGTTACGATGATTTGAGTTTTATGAATAAGGACCCGGATTTAGAGAATGTCCGAAAGGACGCCCGGTACCAGAGGTTATTGCAGGGAGTTCAGAGAAAAAAGGCCGTTATTCAGGATGCAAACACACGCCAGAACTGACCAGGTTAAAACTCTTGCTGAAGCAAAAAAGTATCAGGCGATTAAAAATCGCCTATTTGTTTTTAGTATCTTTTTAAATCTTTGTTTTTTTGTCTTAAGCATTATCACGGGCTGGTCTAAATTTTTGGCCGCGCGAGTTTTTAGTTTTACGGATAGTTTTTTCTTAGGTAACGCTTTATATTTTATCTATTTCAGTTTTGTTTATTCTCTTTTATTTTTCCCTTTTGATTTCTATGAAGGTTATGTCCTGGAGCGCCGTTTTGGCCTGAGCCGCCAGAATTTAAAAGCATGGATGTCGGATGCTTTTAAAAAAGGCGTGATGGCCTTTTTGGTATCTTTAGTTGTTTTGGAAGCAGTTTATTTTTTTCTTCTAAAAAGCCCTGTCTGGTGGTGGCTCTGGGCCGCTTTCTTCTGGTTTTTTATCTCTATTGTTTTGACACGGATTTTTCCTAAGGTGATACTGCCGTTTTTTTTCAAAAGCCGCCCTTTAGAAGAGGGTGTTTTACGCCACAGGATTTCTGTCCTTCTTGAGAAGTATCATGTTTCTCTTAAAGATGTTTATGTTCTTGATTTTTCAAAAAAAACGGTTAAGGCTAACGCTTATGTCGCGGGGTTGGGGCGCACCAAACAGATTTATTTAAGTGATACACTTGTGAATGATTTCACGCAAGGTGAAGTTGAAGTTGTTTTGGCGCATGAACTTGGCCATTTCGTTCATCGTGACACGTTTAAGCTTGCGGTTTTAAGTTTAGGCCTGGCTTTTTTTTCCTTTTTTTCCGCTAGTTTTATTTTGAACGCCCTTATTCATAAACTCGGATTTTTTGCCATATCGGATATCGCGGCTTTTCCGCTTTTTCTTATTGTTATTTTGTTTGCCAGCCTGATTGTTTTGCCGTTACAAAACGCCTGGATGAGGTTTTTAGAAAAAGAGGCCGATCTGTTCGCCCTTGAGGCAACAGGGGCGCCTGAAGTTTTTATTTCTATGATGAAAAGGTTGGGTGAGAAGAATTTAGCCGATTTTTCTCCTTCGAAGACCGCCGAGTTTTTTCTCTACAATCACCCTCCTATTGCCAAAAGGATCGCATGCGCCGAGATTTTCTTCAAGGCTCATAAGGACAAGCATGTTTAATGCAAAGAAAGATTTTTCAGACAGGCGTTCTTTTATAAGGCTGGAACATGTTTTTCCCGTTGAGTTTCAATTTTTAGACGTTCCTAACGCCGGCCTCTCGGTGTGGTATCAAGGGTTTACGCAGGATATCAATGAGGTGGGGCTATGTTTGACGATCAACCATCTGGATGAGTCTGCCGCTTCAGCCCTGGAAGCTAAAAAAAATTTCCTTCTTTTGCATATTAATATTCCTTTGGGCAGCGATACTGTGACAGCGACGGGACGGCCTGTTTGGGCTAAAAAGCTTAAAAGCGCTCCCTTTGCCTGTTATCAGGTGGGCGTAGCTTATGAGCGGATAGCGCCAAAGGATAATATCAGAATTATGCGTTATGTGAGAAAGAGAAAATTTGTTAAGGCGCTGGCTGTTGTTTTAGCTATTGTTTTAAGTTTAGGTATTGTGGTTGAGGGGTATTTTAACAGGAAACTGCGTTTTGAAAATGAACGGCTTTTTGTCAATCTGTCAGGAAATACGCGTATTCAAAAGAGCCTCATGGATAATAGCTCCGCTTTGGAGCTGCGGATTCAGGAGCTGATGTTTCTTTTGAACCAGTCTCAGAAAAAGACAGATGTTTTAGAGAAAGATCTTATACAAATTAAAGAAGACGGCCTTAAACATTCGGAGGAATTAAATAAATCGTTGGAAGAAATGCGGGTGTATCAGGATAAGTTGAAAAGTGATTTAACCGGCCTTTTAAAACAGCGCGTCCAGGTGTCTGGAGACGTGCAGGCGGCAGCCCGCGAAGCGGATCTGCTGGAAGGGCAGATCGCGGATAAGCTTTACAGGTGGCTTGTTGTTCATCAAAGTAATCACACGGGCCTGGTGATGAGTTTTGAAGGAGACAACAGCGTTGGTGATTTAGGGTTTACCTATGACCAGGCTTTAGCGGCGATTGTCTTCTTGCGGAATGGGGATGTAGGCCGTGCCAGGCAGATATTTGACTTTTTTCTTTCCGCCCAGAAGGTTGATTCAGGCGCTTTCGCGAACGCCTATTTTGTTTCCAGCGGTGAAGTTGCCGAGTATGCCGCGCATGCCGGCCCGAATATCTGGCTTGCGTTAGCGCTGTGCCACTATTCGCATGAGAGCCATGACGTGATCACTTATTCGCCTCTTTTGCAGGATATTGTCAACTGGCTTGAGCGGTTAAAAGATAAAGAAGATGGCCTGCGGGGCGGGGAACGGTTGAGCTGGTATAGTACTGAACATAATCTGGACGCCTACGCGCTGTATCAGATGTTGTATCAGTTGACGAGTAATGCGGTTTATCAGGACAAGGCCGCAGCAATATTGCGCTGGCTTAATAAAAACGCTTATTCAAGGCTGGCAGCTCCTATTGTCAAAAGAGGCAAAGGGGATGCGACCGTAGCTACAGATACTTACGCCTGGTCTATTGCGGCTATCGGGCCGCGCAAGCTTGCCGAAAATGGTATGGACCCTGATGGTATTTTGGATTATGCTATTGAGAATTGCGCGGTAACCATTGACTATAAAAAACCTGATGGTTCTGTTATTACAATTAAGGGTTTTGATTTTGCTAAACATCAGAATCTGGCGCGTGGCGGTGTTGTTTCTTGCGAATGGACGGCGCAGATGATTGTTTCATTAAAAATGATGGCAGATTATCATATATCGCAGGGGGGGCAAAAAAAAGCGCGTTATTATAGCCAGCTCTCTCAGGATTATATTTCAGAGCTTGGCCAGATGGTTATGACAAGCCTTTCGCCGGTGGGGCAGGGTGAATTTTGCCTGCCATACGCTTCGCATGAATTAGCGGATACTGGCCATGGCTGGAGGACGCCAAAAGGCAAGAGGACCGGTTCTGTGGCCGGGACCGCGTACTACTACCTAGCTCTTAAAGAAGCTAACCCTTTACAATTAAGCCAGGAGCCGGTTCGTGGTAGTGGCGCGAAAACAAGTTTGGAACATATACAATAGGCTCTATAAGTTTTATGGGCCGCAGCACTGGTGGCCAGCCGATGGTTCTTTTGAAGTTGCCATTGGCGCCATATTGACCCAAAATACATCTTGGGCTAACGTCGAGCGCGCGATCGCGAATTTAAAAACCCAGGATTGCCTTTCTTTTGAGCGGCTTTTCAGAATTAATAAGGGGAAGTTGAGTTGTTTGATCAGGCCAGCAGGTTATTATAATATTAAAACTGAGAGAATAAAAAATTTTATTAAATTTTTAAAGATGTCTTATCAGGGGTGTCTTGATAAGATGCGCGTTAAGGACACCGTTACTTTAAGGCAGGAGCTCCTATCTGTAAATGGTATTGGTAAGGAGACGGCGGACTCTATTCTTTTATATGCGTTGGATAAGCCTGTTTTTGTTGTGGATGCTTATACGAAACGTATTTTTTCAAGGCATGGTTTTTTTCACGAAACAATTGATTATGATGACGCGCAAGATTTCTTTCTTGCTCATTTAAAACCTGATGTAAAGGTTTTCAATGAGTTTCACGCTTTGATCGTCAGGTTGGCTAAGGATTTCTGTAAAAAAAATAAAAAAAATTGCCACGGGTGCCCTCTTTATGAAAAAAAACAAATGTAGCCTGATCGTTTTTTTGATAGCATCGTCCTGTTTTATAAACGTGTTGCCGGCATTCGCGTTTAAGGATATCCACTATAAGATAGATGCCCATTTTGACGGGGAAGAAAAAACTATCGAAGCCCGCCAGGAACTTTCTTTTACAAATGATGCTAAAATTGCTTTAAAAGAGATTTATATCAGGGTTTATCCAAATCATTACTACAGTAAAAAAGAGATAAGAAATCTCTATCGTTATGCCAGTTATTTTAAAGTTGATCCTTTTCCAGCCGGGTTTGACGCCGGTTCGTTTATCATTGAGTCGTTGTCCCGCCATAAAGGAGAGGTTTTGCCGTACGTATTTGAAGGAGAGGATAAGACGGTGATGAAGGTTATTTTAGATAAGCCGCTTTTAGACGGCGAGTCTATTGTTTTAGATATATGTTTTAAGGCCCGTATTCCCCATCGCGTGGGCCGCTATGGCTGGCATGATGGCACGTTTGCGCTCAACCGATGGTATCCTCTCTTGGGGGTTTATGATGAAAACGGCTGGCATAATGACCCGGATTACCTTTTGCATATGCCTTACATGAGTGAAGCGGCAATTTATGAGATGTCCCTGGACTTGCCTAAAGATTATGTTGTGGCCTGCGGGGCTGAGGCTGTTGAAGAGGCACGGTATAACGGGGAGAGGAAAATGCTTCATTATCGTAATCAGTACCCTTTAAGAGAGTTCAGCCTTGCTTTGAGTAAAAATTACCATGTTGTCAGCAGACAGTGGAATGGCGTCACGATTAATTCATACTATCTGGAAAAAGATGAAGCCGGCGGACGGAAAGCGCTTGAGTACGCGATTGATTTAATGGGCTATTATTCCAGGCAGTTTGGCGCATACCCTTACCGGCAGTTTTCCATCGCGCCTGTTTATCTGGGGTGCGGCGGTACTCAAAACGCGGGGCTTATTTTTGTAGACAGGCGGGCATACCGGATGCCGGGTTTTCTGGACCGCTATTTTGATTTTCTTATTTCACATGAAACAGGGCATCAATGGTGGTATAACGTTGTTGGAAATGATAAGTACCGTCAGCTTTGGCTTGACGAGGGCATCAATTCATACTGGACCACTTGTTATTTACAGGATAAGTACGGCGAAGATGCCAAGTTAATCAATATGCCGCCGTGGGCCGAGGCGATTGTCCCTAATCCGTCATTCGCCAGGCTCAGGACGTATCAGTACCTGTATTTTGTTAAGAAAGGGTTAAACCAGCCTGTCTTAAGCGACCTGCCGAGTTTTTATGAGCCGAGTTTAATTTTTACAATCGCTTACGGGAAAGGTTCGGCAGTTTTGGATATGTTGAGCCATCATTTAGGCTCGGATAAACTTCTTGAGATTATGAAAGTTTATTATCAAAGGTATAAATTTGCTAACGCGGGGATAGAAGATTTTGTTGAAGTTGCTGAAGAGGTTTCCGGGAAAAACCTGAAGTGGTATGTTGACGAGTGGCTTTACAGCGACGCTTTGTGTGATTACGCTTTGGCACGCAAGGATCAGGAGTTGATTTTAGAAAAACGGGGGGATATCGTTATGCCGGTGGATGTGGAGATCGAATATGAAGACGGCACCCGTGAAAGCCTGGTTTTAGACGGTAAAAAAGAGAAAGAGGTTATAACGATTGCTGGTGGTAAAAAGTTTAAAAGTGCCTGCGCGGACCCCGGGAAAAAGATTTTGGATACAGAGCGGATTAATAATAATGTCCCGCGAAAATTGGATATCCGGCTTGTGCCTGTTTATCACCCTCTGTTTGATATCCCTCTTTTTCTAAAGGAAGACGCTTATAGCTGGATTACAGGCCCGAGTTTTTCTAAATTTGGTATTGGTGTTAAGTCAAGCTTTCAAAAGTACGATGATTATGAAGTTTACGCGGCATCCCACTATGACAATAATAGTGAGTGTGTTAATTCTGTTTTTGGGTTCAAGCGTGAAAATTTTTTAGGCAAGTTTATGAGTTGGGGGTTTGAATTTTTTGACCGTAACGCCTTGACGGAAGAAGAGAATGATTTAAGGAGTTATAAGATTTTTACGAGAGCTGAACTGGATTTAGGGTACAGCCTGTTTGAAAATCACAGCCACGCCACTTTATATCTGTCGCATAACCAGAGCATGGGGAAAGCGCCTTTTTTAGGTTCTAGTGAGCAGGTGGACGGCCTTCATTACAGGCAGAATCAGGAAACGGTTGTCGGGACGACGTGTTTTTTGTCCAATGCCGGCGCTTTTCCTGACCCTTCCTGCGGCCATAACTTTTTAGCGACAACGGAGGTTGGCGGGCATATGATGGGCGGCCATGATTCTTTTGTTCGTGCGTCGGTAGAGGTTGATAAATATCTGGAATTAAGACACGGGCATAAACTGGCCTTTCGCCTGAGAGGTTCGGGAGGTTATCCTAAGGATAAGTATCTTTTTTATCTTGGTTCGGATACGGACTTGCGTGGTTACGATTATAAGGATATCAAGGGGAGTGCCGCGCTTTTAGGCAGTTTTGAGTACCGTTTTCCTTTAACCGGCGATTTGGATAAACGTTTTTTTTGCAATGTTTTTAATTTGAGCAAAGTTCAGGGTGTCTTATTTTTTGACGCGGGTTCAGCCTGGTATAATCATTTTAACGAAAACGGTTTTAAAAAAGATGTTGGGTTTGGTTTAAGAATATATTTTGATGTCGCGGGGGCCGCGGAAAGGGTAGCTTTGCGTATTGATACAGCTTACCCTTTGGATGCTGATAAAAAAGAAGGCCCTCGAGTCTGGGTTGGGATCAATCAGGCTTTCTAATGGAGGATGGGGATGCTGCCGGCTTTGTTTAATAAACGTATTTTTCTTCTAACGGTTATATTTGTTTTGGCTTTTTCGCTGCGGTTTATGTTTATCAGCAAAGGGGCTTTTCATATTGATACGTTAGATTTGGCTATAACCGCCCAAAAAACACTTGACCATCATACGTTATATTATGAGCATGGCACAGGGTATCCTTTGGCGGTGATTTGCGGCGCTTTTTTTATTTTTTTCTTTAAGCTTTTTGGCATTGCGGATCCAGTCTTTTGTGTAAATTTTATGAGTGTTTTGACGGGTGCGTTCAGTATCCTCCTCCTCTTTTTTCTCGTCGAAAAACTTTTTGATTTTGACCGGGCAGTTTTCAGCGCGATACTGTTAAGTTTTTTCATGCCGCATATGGCTATTTCGACATTTGGCAAAAGCCTGACGCTGAGTATCTGCATGAGCTTGGCCAGCGCTTATTATATGGTTGTTTATACACGTACTTATATTCACCGGTACCTGATTTATTCCGCGGTTTTTTTAGGATTTTGCGCGGCAGCGCGCCTTTCTGATATTTTTGTTTTTATGCCGGTCATCTTTCTTTATTTTTCATCCGGGAAAATTGATTACGCGAAGGTAAAGGGTTTTATTGTTTTTATGATGATTTCCTCAACGGCCGCCTTGTTATATTATTTGCCCATGTTGTTAGACCAGGGATTGAGCCAGTTTATAGATGTCTGGCATTCAAAAGGCGGAGCACAGTTTGTCGGCATTTTTTCACTCGTTTTTAAACATAATCTACAATTATTCTGGCATATATTTTCCATGAATGGGGTTCTTATTTTTATGGCCGGTTTTATTTATATGGCGTTAAAAAAGCAGTACAGGCAGTTGTTATTTTTGCTGTTTTGGTTTTTGCCCCTTTTTATTTTTTACGCAGGTGTTTCATCCAGCGGGCCGAGGTATTTAGTCATTGCCTGGATTCCGCTTTTGGCAGCACAGGGGTATTTTCTCGGGAGTTTTAAGAAAAATGGAAGAATTCTCGCTCGGACAGTTTTATTTTCTATTATCTTTGTGAACTTTTTTCTATGCGCTCCAACGCTGGCATTTCGGCATAAATACGCTCTTCAGGAGGAGTTTGCGCTTTGGGTGAGCTCAAAGACGCCTCCCGATGCCTGGATTATCGCCATCGATGAGGGTATGTTTCTTAAGTATTATGGCAAAAGGCGGTATTTTGGCCGTCCTATTTTTGGAAAAGCCTCTCAAGTGGACGCTTTTTTAAAGGAGCTTGATTCTTTTTTGTTAAATGGAGAAAAGGTCTATATTATCACATCAGGTTTGGGTTCTTATGATGGTACAGGCCTGTTTAAGAAAAAGTTGTTTCAAGATTATCATTTATCTTTTATTGGAAAAAAGCAAAATGAAGACTGGCATCACGCTTTATTAAATTTGGACTTGTTTCAGGAAGGGCTTTATAAAATAGAGAAAAAAAATGAGTGAAGGCGTTAAAAAGGCTTCTTTAAAGAGTGGAATTGTCGCGATAATCGGACGGTCTAACGTCGGTAAGTCCACATTGTTGAACCGTCTGGTTGGGGAGAAGGTGGCTATTGTTTCAACGGCGCCCCAGACGACACGGACCCAGATACGAGCTATCTTTAACGAGGCGAGGGGGCAGATTGTTTTTTTGGATACACCGGGCATGCATATCTGCCGCCATGCTTTAGATAGAGCGATGATCGCTTCTATTAATGATGCTCTCGCGGGGGCTGATGTCGTCCTTCATCTGGTTGATGCCACAAGGCGTGTTGGCGAAGAAGAAAACATTGTGATAGGGAATTTGTGCAAGATTAACGCCCCGGTTATTTTAGGGTTAAATAAGGCTGATAAGGATTTGAAGCATGAAGGGGATTATGTGCTTGCCTGGGAAAGGCGCCTGGATACGAAGGCCGGCAAAATTCAAAAAAAAATCCTGCCCTTGCGGTTGTCTGGTTTAACGGGCCTGAATGTGGATTGTTTGGTGGATGAGCTCTTCAAGCGCCTGCCTATTGGCGATCCTTTATATCCCGATGATGTTTTGACAGATTTTCCCAGGCAGATGGCTATTCAGGATATTATCCGTGAGAAGCTCCTGGCTTATTTAAAAGAAGAGATGCCTTTTGCCCTTGCTGTTTTGGCAGAACGTATTATAGACCGGAATCCAAAATTGATGGTGGTGCATGCTGTTATTTATGTGGAGAGAAGTTCGCAGAAGGCTATTGTGATTGGCTCAGGCGGCGGGCTTTTGAAAAAAATCGGCGAGGCCGCGCGGCTTGAGATTGAAGATATTTATGGTAAAAAAGTATATTTGGATCTCTGGGTAAAAGTAGACAAAAAATGGAAACAAGACCACCAGCTTTTGAGGCAGATCGGGTATGTTATGTAAAACTCAAAACTCAAAAGTCAAAACGATAAGACAAAAGTAGGCTTGATTACCGGTTCCGTTTTGTGCGAGCTGATAACCGCTTACTGAAAACCAAAAATGATTAACAAAAAACGCTTAATAAAATTAACGCAGGATCTCATCAGGATCAAGTCGGAAAATCCGGGCGGGAGCGAGGCGGCAGCCGCGCGTTTTGTCGCTGAGTACTTAAAAAAGATCGGCTTAAAGCCTGAAAGAATCTGTTTTGCCAACGGCCGCGATAATATTTTAGTTGTGATAAAAGGACACCCATCCTCCAAATCATTGTTAATCACGCCTCATTTAGATACTGTCCCTGCTGGTTTAGGCTGGTCTTTTCCTCCTTTTAAAGCTCAGATTCAGGGAGGGCGGATTTTCGGCAGGGGGGCTTCCGATTGTAAAGGGAATCTGGCTGTTGCCTTGGAGGTGATGCGTAGTTTAAAAGAAGAAAAGTTTAGTTTGCCTTATGATTTGATTTTTTTAGCGACGGCTGACGAAGAGGCGGGTTCCAGGTTTGGCCTGATCCCTATTTTAGAACAACGGATTGTTAAGCCATCGTATGCTGTGGTATTGGACGCGGCGGATTTTACTATTGTTACAACGCAAAAAGGGATGATGCATTTTAAGGTGAAGGTTGCAGGGCGCAAAGCGCATGGCGCTTATCCGCATTTAGGAATTAACGCGGTTAATGGGGCCGCGCGTTTAATACGAGCCCTTGAAGGCATAAAATTTGGAGCCTCTCCCCATAAACTTTTAGGTTTGCCGACTGTTAATGTCGGGAGGATTCAGGGGGGAGATAAAGTAAATATGGTTGCTGACTGGTGTGAATTTGAGGTTGATATCAGGTTCCTTCCCGGAATGAAGGCGCGCGATGTTTTAAAACGCGTCAGGGCCGTTTTTAATCAAAAAAAAGTTTCTTATAAAATAGCTGTTGATGTGATTCAGGAGCCCTATAAAATTGAAGAAGGCCATTTTTTGGTTAGGAGCTTAACCGCCGCGGCCGCAGGGTGTTGCGTAGAGACGCGTGTTGCTGGTTCTCATGGGGCGACTGTGCTTACTTTTTTTAAAAGATTGGGCGTGCCAGCTGTTGCCGTTGGTTTTGGTGTTGCTGATTGTATGCATGCCACAAACGAGTATGTTAGAATTAATGATCTATTTAATGGCGCGCTTATGTTGGAAAAGTTTATTAAGGATTTTAACTGTTTAGAAGCCGGCCGGCCTCGGGTTTAATGTTTTCGGCCGGTTTGGGCGGTTTGACGTAAACTGAAAAATATTGAACTAAATGGTAAAAGGCTGTACAATGAAACCGTTTTGTTGGGAGCGTTCACATGGTTATCAAGCCGAAATAATAAAAGGATAAGAATGTATATGGGAAAATATATCAAATTTACCAAGAAACCGCGTTTAAAAAACCCTATTTTAATTGCCGCTTGGCCAGGCATGGGAGATGTGGCTATGAAGGCCGCTTTATACCTTCGGGATAAGCTGAAAGCGGTAGAGTTTGCTGATTTTTTTTCACGCGAGCATTTCTCTCCTTCAAGCGTATGGGTTGATGAAGGGTTGATAGGCGTCCCAACGTTGCCCGTCGGGAAGTTCTATTTTTATAAAAATCCGCAGGGTGGCCGGGATATTATTATTTTTGTCAGCGACACCCAGCCTTTGATCGAAAAGGGATATGATTACGCGGCACACATTATTGATTTTGCTAAAAACCAGAAGGTGAGCCTTGTCTATACGTTTGCGGCCATGCCTTTGCCTATTGAGTTCGGCCAGGCCTCAAAAGTTCATGGCGTGGCGACAAAAAAAGAAATTCTTGATGATTTTGCGAAGATGGGGATCAAGGCGATGCCGACAGGCCAGATCAGCGGCCTTAATGGGTTGATTCTAGGGGTCGCTAAAGAGTTTCAGATGGATGGTATCTGTCTTTTGGGAGAAATCCCTCTTTATACGATTCAAATAGAGAATCCTTACGCTTCCATTGCTATCTTGTCAGTCCTTTCTGATATCCTCAAGATCAATATCGATCTTTCAGACCTTCATAAACATGCTCAGAAAATGAATCAGGAGATTGAACAACTGGTTGATTATCTGAAGAACCCCATGGAAGAAGAGAAGCCCATTGATCAGAAGGAGATTGATCAGCTCAAAAAAGGGCTTTTGAGTGTTTCTTCACTTCCCGTTTCGGCAAGCAAGCGGATTCATGAACTTTTTCGGATGGCGGAAAAGGATTTTTCGAAAGCTTGCGAGCTGAAAAATGAACTGGATAAGTGGAATGTGTATGAGCAGTATGAAGACAGTTTTTTGGATCTGTTTAAAAAATTTCCCAAGAAGGACAATTGATTATTGGGATTTTTCTTCGATTAATCAATCTGGGGCTTTAAGAAGCTGGCGGGCATGTTAAGTTTTCTGCCCGGTAATTTTTTTGCCTGTTAAAAGCGCCCGCGCGCATATGACAAGTTCTCCTTTAAAACTAATCCTTTGTGACCTGGGCAATGTTCTTATCAATTTTGACCATCGCTTGGCTGTTGAAAAGATCCTTTCTTTTACAGATAAAAGTTCTGATGAAATATATCAGCTTTTTTTTGATTCTTCTCTGACGGAACAGTATGAGACGGGCAGGATTTCTTCCCGTGCGTTCTTTAAGGGGCTTTCCCGCGTGTTAAAAATATCCGCTTTATCGTATCCGGCGTTTGTTGATATCTGGAATGAGATTTTTTTTGTGAAAGAGGATATCTCAATCCTTTTGGCTGGCTTAAAGCCGCAATACCGGCTTCATCTGCTCTCGAATATTAACGAGCTTCATTGTAGTTATATCGTCAAAAATTTTTCTAAAAGCCTGGCTGTTTTTGATAAGTTGTTTTTTTCCCATGAAATAGGATACCGTAAGCCTCATCTGGAAACTTATAAACGGTCTGTGATGGATTGTTGTTATGCGCCGCAGGAGACGCTTTATATAGACGACCGGGAGGACCTTGTAAGCGAGGCCCGCCGGTTTGGGATTCACGCTGTTGTTTATAGAAATGCAGAAGGCCTTCGTGAGCAATTAATGAAACATGGAGTTCTAGCTTGAGCGAACAGATTGTTTTAAAGCTGAAAGGGTTGACAAAGCACTATTTTTCCCGGGAATTTTTTTCCTTAAAAAAGGTAACGGCTGTTAATTATTTAGATTTGGAGATTAGTCAGGGTGAAATTTTTGGATTTTTAGGGCCTAATGGCGCGGGTAAGACGACGACATTAAATATGCTCGTTGGCATAACGCAGCCATCTTGCGGCGAAATAGAAATTTTTGGCCGGCCGCTTAAGCCGGCGGCTATATCATTCTTGGAGGCTGTAGGGTATGTACCGGAAGCGACAGTGCTGCCGGGATACCTGACAGTTGTTGAGTTTTTAGATTTTTGCGCTCAGCTTTTTGATATTTCCAAAAAGGTCAGGTATGAAAGGATCGCGCGGCTATTAGAAATGGTTGGCCTGTTGAAGGAGAGGAATACTCTTTTGAGAAATCTCTCCATGGGGCAGCGCAGGCTTATTGATATTATTCAAGCTTTGATTAACGACCCTTTGTTAATTCTTATGGATGAGCCTACTGTATATCTTGACCCTCTTGTGATGGAGCATCTGCGCACAATTCTTTCTCATTTAAAAGAGCAGGGAAAGACTGTTATTTTTTCTTCGCACGTGATATCCGAGATTGAAAAAATTGCCGATCGTGTAGCTATCATTGACCGGGGCAGGTTGCTTAAGGTTGGGCCTAAGAAGGATTTTACGTCTCATTCAACCCTGGAAGAGGCATTTTTGAGGATCGTTAAACATGCCAATGCGTGAATACCTGAAAAGTATCCGGCTGGTTTTTTTGATTTCTAATGAAGTGGCGCGGTCCGCTTTAAAAGAAAAGATGATGTATGGTTTTTTGCTTTTAGCTTTATTGTTTATTCTCATGGCCAATGTCCCTTTTATGGCGCAGGAGGCTAATGTTTTTGAGGGGCAGGCTCCGGAAGTCGCGGCTGTGCAGATTGGTTTTGTTGCTATAAATATTTTTACCATCCTTATCGCTGTTTTTGTTTCCGTAAACACCCTGCAGAATTTTCTCGACAGGGAACATCTGGTGTTATTTTTGTCCAAGCCGGTCAAGCGATGGCAGATATTGGAAGGTGTGATATTTGGCCTTTTAAAAATGATTTTTTTAAATTGGTTTCTTATGACGGCAGGTATCTGGCTTGTGCTTGTTTCACAGACAAAAACACTGTGTTTTTATGTTTGGCCCGGCATGGCCGTCACATTGTTAATGGCGCTTTTATACGTGACATTGATTGTCTTTTTTTATTGTCTTATACCTAACGCGGCATCTGGCGTTTTGGCGGTGCTGGTTATGATTGCCGGATTCGGCGCTTCTTTAGCCAAGGATGTTTTTTTGTCATCATCTTACCCGCCCTTTATCAAGAAAATATTTCTTTTGACTCTTGACGCGTTACCCAAGATTAACGGCTTATGGGGCATTTCTATGAGCCAGCTTAAACTGTTTGCCCTGGATGTGCCCATTGCTTTTCTTTTAGCGCATACAATCTTATTGGCCTTTGTTTTGAACCTCGCGTGCGTCTGGAGATTCCGCCGTTTTTGCCAATTTTAATTTTGGTTTGCAGCCATTGGCCCCATGATTTAAGCCTTTTCACGGCCTACACGCCATATTTTAAAAAGATTAAAGATTGAAAATTAAAAAATCGTAATATTTTTTTAAAAAAATATTTTCTCGACGGTATTTTTTGCATTATATCTGATGTAACTACTTAATATTTCTTGACAATCAAATTTTATTATGATAATTTTTTTATAGAGGCATTGAGAATATATTTTAGTTTTTGTTGTTTATGTTTTAAAAATAATCGCACCATAAAAGGAGCATCTATTAAAAAATTAGCTTGTTGTAAGGGGCACTTGTTGTGGCAAGGCCCCTTTTTTTTATACTAAAATGGCTGTTGGAAAGTGAAGGCGTATGCGCATTGGTTTTACATATGATTTGAAAGAAGACCACCTGTATCAAAAGGATATGCCTTCGGATATTTTTGCCGAGCTGGACCGTCAGGATACAATAGACGATATTGTCGCGGCGATAGCACAAGGCGGCCATGAAGTTGTGAAAATCGGCAACATAAGGAATTTGCTGGGCCAGCTGGGCCGGTTAGATACAGATATTATTTTTAATATTTGTGAAGGCCTTTATACGCGCAACCGCGAATCTGAAGTGCCGGCATTATTGAATGCTTTTAAAACTCCTTTTGTTGGCAGTGACGCGTTTGCGCTTGGTTTAGCTTTAGATAAGGCGTTAGCCAAGAAGATTTTTGTTTCCGATGGCGTGCCGACTCCGAAATTTTTTATTTCCGGAAGAGAGGTAGATTTTAGCCGGTTGAAAGGCATGAGGTTTCCGTTAATCGTCAAACCAAGGCATGAAGGGTCGTCCAAAGGGATTTCGGAACAGTCGATTGTGCGGAATAAGGAAGAGCTGAAAAAACAGGTGTGTTGTATTGTTGATCAGTATAACCAGCCCGCGCTTGTTGAAGAGTTTATTAAAGGAAAAGAGTTCACGGTTGTTGTCGTTGGCAATGAAGTGCCTGAAGCGTTGCCATCTGTTCAAATAGAGATTCTCGGCAAAAAAGATCTGGGGGATCTTATTTATACATCGCGTTGTGTTTATAACGATGACGTGCAATATGTCTACCCTTCAGAGATTTCAAAACAACTGGAGCGGAAACTTCAGCATTTAGCCGTTAAGGCTTATCAATCGTTGGAGTGCCTTGATTTTGGCAGGGTAGATTTCAGAGTAGATGAGAAAAATAGGCCTTTTGTGCTGGAAGTTAATCCTTTGCCTTCATTGTCGCAAGGAGATGTTTTTCCTTTGGCAGCCGCGGCATGCGGCATGACTTACGAAAGCCTGATTCAAAAGATTATTGATTACGCTTTAAAAAGAAACGGGTTAATTTAAGCCGGGTAATCTTATAATAAAAAGCGAGGTATGGCCTGACACACCAGATTGCAGAAATGCCAGATTCTCAGGTTATTGTAAAACGCTTGCCTTTAGGCGATTACAGAAAAACTTTCTGGAGGGGTGTTGATCTGAGTGATTGGGAAGATTGGCATTGGCAGATTAACAACCGCCTTAATACACTTGAAGATATTGCCAAGATTGTTATTTTAACTCCTCAGGAAGAAGAAGGTATAAGTAAATCCAGCGGCCGGCTTTCTATGGCTGTGACCCCTTACTGGGCATCTTTAATGGACGGTAGCGATCCCGAATGCCCTATCAGGAGGCAAGCTATCCCCCATGCGCAGGAGTTCTGTTTTTCGGCGAATGAGTTTATTGATCCTTGCGCGGAAGATCGGGATTCAGCGGTTAGCGGCCTTGTGCATCGTTATCCTGACCGCGTGCTTTTATTGGCAACAGAACAATGCGCGATGTACTGCCGTCATTGTACGCGCCGCAGGCTTGTCGGTGACAAACAGACACATGCGATTAACGATAAGTCTATTGACAACGCCATTGAATACATTAAAAGCAACAAGAAGATTAGAGATGTCCTTATTTCCGGCGGGGACCCTCTAATGCTTGAAGATGATGAGCTGGAAAATATATTAAAAAAAGTTTGCAGTATTGCCCATGTTGAGTTTGTCCGTATTGGCACAAGAGTCCCTGTTACTTTACCCCAGAGGATAACGTCGTCTTTGGTGGCGATGTTTAAAAGGTATGCGCCTCTGTGGATGAGTATTCACTTTAACCACCCGAAAGAGGTTTCAAAAAGGTGTAAAATTGCTTGTGATATGCTGGCCGGCGCCGGCATACCTTTAGGCAGCCAGACCGTTTTGCTCAAAGGCATTAATGATAAGCCATACATCATGAAAAAGTTGATGCATGAGCTTCTGAAAGTCCGCGTAAGGCCGTACTATATTTACCAGTGTGATCCGGTGAAAGGAACGGCGCATTTCCGTACTCCGGTTGCTGTTGGAATAAATATTATTGAGAAGTTGCGGGGTTTTACATCCGGTTATGCCGTTCCAACATATGTTGTGGATGCTCCTGGCGGCGGCGGAAAGATTCCCGTCGGCCCTAATTACCTTATTTCCCAAGATAAAAATAAGCATGTTTTGCGGAACTATAAAGGGAAGATATATACTTATATCGAATAAGCCGTAGTTTATGCGGCCTCGCCATTTTTTATATCACTTGTCTTCTTTTCAATTACTCTAAATAATACATTTAAATTCAGGGTCTTTAGGGCATCTGCGCACCTGTCAGTATGCTTGACGGTCTATCTTTTATGAATTATAATGAAATTCTTCGGGGATTAAGCCCAAGGTTTTATTAAAGCGCGATACTGACAGTTAGATTTCATCCGTGCCGTTAAGAGCCGCGTGTTCATTTTGGCCACGGCTATATATTGTAACGCTTTGGTAATCATTGAGTTATTATTCTTCGCAAAAACAATAGGCCTATATGGCCTGCGTGTGAAGATTAACTTTTTTTTAATGAGAAGCTCTTTTTAGTGCTAATCAGTTTTTCCATCGAATGGAAGGCTTCATTTTGTGTTTTTTTTGAGAATTTTTTCCGGTGGAGATACCTTTATGGCTGGCCGGTTGGAGAAACCCGCCAAAATATAATTTTTTATTTTTATCGAACTTATAAGAAGGGAGATTAGAAATGGAAAATTTCAAGCCTGAATTAAAAAGAGATATTGTTTTAGTTTCTCATGCTCACGCCGGAAAAACCTCTTTGATTGAAGCGATGTTATTTGCCTCAGGCGCCACGTCCCGTAAAGGCAGCGTTGATGAGGGCAACACAGTTAGTGATTATAACAGCGAAGAGATTGCCAGAAAAAGTTCTGTTAATTCAAGCATCGTCCATTTGCCGTGGAGGCAGCATGATATTCAGTTGGTCGATACGCCTGGTTATGCCGATTTTATCGCCGATACAATAGCGGCTGTAAGGGCTGTTGATAGCGCTATTGTGGTTGTGAGCGCGCTTGATGGTATTGAGGTTGGCACAGAGCGGGTTTGGGATATGCTGGAAGAGGCCGGCATGCCACGCCTTATTTTCATTAATAAGAGCGATAAAGAAAACGCTGATCCGGATAAAGCCGTCAAGGAGATTCAGGAGCGGTTTTCAAAAAGAGCGGCTGTTGTTAAGGCGCCGTTTTCTCAAGGGTTGATAGATGTTATTGCTGAAAGCGATGACCGCCTGCTGGAAAAGTACCTGGAGGGTGGCCAGATTTCTGAAAGTGAATTAAAAAATAGCCTGCGCGCGGCTGTTTCAAGAGGGGTTATTTATCCGATTATTGTAGGGTCAGCTTTGACAGACGCGGGCATTAAAGATTTTTTGGATGTTATTGTGGATTATCTTCCGTCGCCTCTGGAGCGCAAAGAGGTAGAGGCACAGGATGCTCTCTCAGGAGAAAAGAGAAAGTTCGTATCAGCTCCTGATGCGCCGTTTTGCGGGTTCGTCTTTAAGTCCGTTTCTGATCCGTTTGTGGGGCAGATGACAGTTTTCAGGGTTTTTTCAGGGACCATAAATTCCAATAATGGTTTTTTTAATGTTAACCGCGGTACGAAAGAGCGCATTGGACAGTTGATGTTGCTGCAGGGTAAGGAACAGCGCGCGGTCACGTGTGCCTCATGTGGTGATATAGTAGCCGTTACCAAGCTTAAAGATACAGGTTTGAGTGATACGATTACGGATGGAAAGTTGCCGGTTCTTTTTGATAAGCTGGTATTTCCAGAACCCGTTTTTTCTTCTTCTATAAAACCGAAAACGCGCCAAGATGAAGAAAAAATTTCTGAAGCGCTGGCAAAGTTATGTGCTGGCGACCCAACGTTTAAAATTTCAAGAGACTCCCAGACAAAAGAGTTGATTGTCTCAGGTATGGGGGATCAGCATATTGATGTTATGGTGAAACGCCTTAAAGAACGGTTTCATGTTGATGTAGAGCTTGGCACGCCGAAGATTCCATATAAGGAAACAATTAAAAAGAAAGTCAAAGCTCAGGGGAAACATAAAAAACAGTCTGGCGGCCGTGGCCAATATGGAGATGTGTGGTTAGAGCTTGAGCCTTTGGAGCGCGGTAAAGAGTTTGAATTTGTTGATAAGGTTGTAGGCGGAGCTATCCCGCGTAATTTTATCCCTTCCGTTGAAAAGGGGATTAAAAATGCTATGATAGAAGGTGTTTTTACATCGTTTCCTGTTGTGGACGTGAAGGCAACCGTCTATGACGGCTCTTATCATGATGTTGATTCATCTGATATGGCTTTCCAGATAGCCGGAGCCCTGGTTTTCAGGAAGGCTTTCATGGAGGCTTCTCCAATCATTTTAGAGCCTGTTATGGATGTCGAAATAACCGTTCCGGAGGATTGTATGGGGGCGATACCGGCGGATCTTAATTCCCGCCGGGGGCATGTTTTGGGGGTGGAGGCGCGGCTTAAAAATCAGATGATTAAGGCTCAGGTACCTCTAGCGGAGATGTTCAGATATGCGACGGATTTGCGGTCTATGACGGCCGGGCGTGGTAGTTATGTGATGCGGTTTTGCCGTTATGATGAAGTACCACAGAAACTCGCGCAGGATATTATCTCCAGGCACCCGCGCCACAAGCATGAAGATGAATAAAAAGTGTTAAAGAGTCAGAGAGTCAAAGCAAAAACAAACAAGAGCAGGGGCCAACGGTTGTTGGCCCGATAATAATGACGTAAAAATAAATCTTGTTGAATCTTTTGCATAAAACAATGAAAGAAAGGATGTATTTTTAAAATGAAAGCAAGCGTCTATGGTATTGATGATTTTCTTTTTGGAAAAAAAAGTTTACCCGATGAACGATTGGATAAGATGAAGGAGATCTATCGTTCCGTCAAGGTTACTCCTGTCCAGGTTGAGTTTGTAACGGAAAAAGACCTTAAAGTTTCAGATGTGATTGTGTGCCTTAAGGAGAGAAAGTTGGATTTGGTGATTACCGATATGGAGATTGTTGAGGGCAAACTTTCAAAAGACATGCAGGAGAATGAGAAAAAACTGTTAAAAGAGGCTAGCGCCTTGCTGGAGAAGGAAGCTCCGTTGTGTGAAGGAAAATTTAACAACGAGGATGCAAAGTGGCTGGCTAATAATAATTTTTTAACTATCAGGCCTGTCATTTTGATTTCAAGGGAAGAGATGGACAACATGCCTGTTTTAACAAGAAGGGTTTATGATTGTTCAGGGCGGATTTCTTTTTTGACCGGAGGGGTTAAAGAGTCTAGAGCTTGGGAAGCCCGCAGGAATGCGACGGCCGTTGAAGCTGCGCATTGTATTCATTCTGATATCGCCCGTGGTTTTATCCGGGCGGAGGTTTTAGCATACAGCGACCTCCTCAAAGCCGGCAACGCTAATCAGGCGAAGAATGATGGCTTTGTTAAGTCTCAAGGCAAGGATTATATTGTCCAGGATGGCGATATTATTGATTTTAAATTTAGTGTTTAATCATTTAACGCAGTGTTATGTTTGAACTACAGCGCGCAAAGGGGGTTTTTCTACGATGTTAAAGATTAAAAGGGCGCTTATCAGTGTTTCAGATAAAACGGGCATTGTTGATTTCGCGCGCTGTCTGGTTTCTCTAGGGGTTGAGATTATATCTACCGGCGGCACCGCTAAAACGCTTGCGCATGCCGGTATTGTTTCTATTGAGATATCGGATTATACGGGGTTTGAGGAGATGCTTGATGGCCGCGTAAAAACGCTTCATCCGAAAATTCATGCCGGGCTTTTAGCCCGCAGGGACTGCCCTGAGCATATGCGCGCGCTTGAGGAACATCACATCGGCCTGATAGATATGGTTGTGGTTAACCTTTACCCTTTTGAAAAAACTGTTCAAAAAAAAGATGTTGATTTAAAAAGCGCTATTGAAAATATTGATATTGGCGGGCCTTCCATGTTGCGGTCCGCCGCTAAAAACTATTCAGCCGTAGCTGTTGTATCTGACCCCTCATCTTATGAAAGGGTGTGCAGTGAATTAAAAAACCAGCAGGGATGTTTATGCCTTAAGACGCTGGAGGCGTTGGCTGTGGAAGTATTCAAGATGACTTCTGTTTATGATGGGGCTATCAGCGGTTTTTTATCCAGCCGCCTCCTGCCGCAAGATGACGGCCATGCAGTTTTTTCTTCAAGGCTTAATTTAAGTTTTGAGAAGGCCTTTTCTTTGCGCTATGGGGAAAATCCTCATCAGAAAGCTGCGGTCTATAAAGATCTTAACGCTGTTTTGCCTTCGATTGTTGGAGCCAGACAGCTGCACGGCAAAGAACTGTCATTTAATAATTATCTTGATTTGAATGCCGCTTTTGAGATTGTCCGGGAATTTAAAACCCCCGCGGCTTGTATTATTAAGCATAGTAATCCGACGGGGGTTGCCTCCGCGCGAGAATTAAACAGGGCCTATCTGGATGCCTGGCGCTCAGACCCTCTTTCAGCATTTGGCGGTATCGTTGGTTTAAACAGGAGCGTTGATGAAAAGTGCGCGAAAGCTTTGGTTAAAAGCGGTTTTCTAGAGTGTGTCCTGGCACCTGCTTATCATGAGGCCGCGCTTGCGATTCTAAAGGTAAAAAAGAACTTGCGTTTAATAGAGATGAGTTTTGACTCAAAAGCCGGGGATACTGTTTTGGATCTTAAAAGAGTTTGCGGAGGGGTGTTGGCGCAGGAGATGGATACTAACGATTTTGACATTAAAAATCTTAAATGTGTGACGCGCGTTGTGCCCTCGAAAGCCCAGTTGAAATCGTTATTTTTCGCCTGGCAGGTGGTGAAACATGTTAAATCAAACGCGATCTGCCTGGCTAAGGGGGAGAAGACTGTGGGGATAGGCTCAGGCCAGACGAGCCGTGTTGATTCTGTTTTTATGGCTATTAAGAGAGCGGGTAAGCGTTCCAAAGGCGCGTGCTTGGCCAGCGACGCTTTTTTTCCAAAGGCCGACAATATCGCTTTTGCCAGGAAAGCCGGCATCAAAGCGATTATTCAGCCGGGAGGTTCTATCGCCGACGAAGAAGTGATTAAAGCGGCTGATAAAGCTGGTATCGCGATGGTGTTTACGGGTTTCAGGCATTTTAAACATTGATCTATTGTGTTCGAATTTTTGAATTTTTGTTTTAAACTGCGTTTTGTACTCTGGCTCTCGATTTTTCATGGAATAAAATATGACATTTCAAGAATCTTTAAATTATCTGGATACTTTTGTCAATTTTGAAAATAATCCTTCTTCGGCTAAAGGTTGTAGTTTCAAACTTGAGAGGATGAAAGAGTTTCTTTCGTATATCGGTAATCCTCAGGAGGGGTTTAAAGCTATTCATGTGGCTGGAACCAAAGGTAAAGGTTCAACCGCCTCTTTTATCGCGCAGATCTTGAAAGAGGATGGCCTTAAGGTAGGGCTTTATACATCTCCTCACCTGCAGGATATGCGGGAGCGCATTCGGATTTTAGATAAGAACAGCCTGATGGCGGATGATGATATTGTTGACGGCATGATTGGTGAAAGCGCGTTTGCCGGCTTAGTCATGAGCCTTTCAGGTAAAATAGATTCTTTCTGTTTGGAGTTTGTTTCTTCAGGGCGGCTTTCTTATTTTGAGATTCTGACCGCTTTGGCTTTTGTTTATTTTCAGGCCCAACATGTTGATATTGTCGTTTTAGAAACGGGATTGGGCGGGCGTTTGGATGCGACGAATACGGTTCGTTCGCTTGTTAGCGTTATTACTTCGGTAAGCCGTGACCATGAGTATATTTTAGGCGATACATTAGCTGAGATCGCTTTTGAGAAGGCGGGGATCATAAAATCAGATAATTTAAAAACAGAAAAAGGGGCTTGTGTCGCCATAACGGCTCCGCAGAAGCGTGATGTGCGCGGGGTTTTGAGGCGCCGCGCGAAAGCGCAAGGATCTCTTCTTTTTGAACAGGGCAGGGAATTTTCGATTAAAAGGCTCTCAGGCAATCTTTTTTCTCAGGAGTTTTTTTATAAAGGGTTGGATAACAAGTCATTTTTTCTGACAACAAAAATGCTTGGTGCTCATCAGTTGGTTAATGCCTCTTTGGCTTTAGCCTGTTGTGAAGCGCTCGCCTTGCATAAGATTAAGGTTAAGAGAGAGTCTATGAGAATGGGCATATTAAATGCTTTTTGGCCGGGGCGGCTTGAGATTTTTAAAGTTAAGCCTTTCGTTATTTTGGATGGAGCTCATAATGAGGAGTCCGCGGCCTGTTTGAGCACTTTTCTTAAAAGGGAGTTTAAGAGTTACCGCAAGTGGCTTATTTTTGGAGCTTCCGTAGATAAAGATATAAAAGCTATGGCAGCCCGCTTGAACCCTGTATTTGATGAAGTTGTCTTAACGCGCGCCGCCCATAATCGAGCGGCAGACCCTCATGAACACCTAAGCCCTTTTTTTAAAAACGAAAATCTGCATATGACAGATACATTAGACGAAGCCATTGATATATTAAGCAAAAAAGCGGGTTGTGATGATGTTGTTGTTGTGACTGGTTCTTTGTTTATTGTCGGAGAGGCGAGGCGGAAGTGGCAAGGTTAACAACTGATGATGATACCATAGCCGCTTTGGCGACCGCGCCAGCTTTAGGCGCCGTCGGTATTATCCGTTTAAGCGGGCCGCGCGCTATCGCGATTGCCGAAACTATTTTTATATCCTCTCAAAAAAAACGGCTGAGTTGTTTAAAAGGTTTTTCCATGTGTTATGGCTGGGTTGTCAAAGGCAAGCCTGAGCCGGTTGAGGGCCTGTTGAACAAAGGGTGTTTTGAGGAGAATATCGTTGATGAAGTTGTTGTTTCAGTTATGCGCGCCCCCAAGAGTTATACGCGTGAAGATGTTGTTGAGATCAATTCACATGGCGGGCCGCGTGTCTTATCGCTTGTTTTGGAGATGGTTATTTCCGCCGGAGCGCGCCTGGCTCAGCCAGGTGAGTTTACAAAACGCGCGTTTTTAAACGGGCGGCTTGATTTAACGCAGGCGGAAGCCGTTTTAGATATTATTCAGGCTAAAAGCGAGATCGCGCTTAAAAATAGTTTGTCGCAGCTTTGCGGCGGTGTTTCGCGTTTCATCAAAGATTTGCGCGCGCGAATGCTTGAAATTCTTGCTGATATGGAGGCGGCCCTTGATTTTAGTGAAGAGGAAAATGATTTAGTTGAAACAAGCCTTTTTACCGAACGGGTTGCTGGAATAAACCGTGAGTTGGAGGTGTTGATTGAACGGGGATTTAAAGCCCGTGTTATTCAGGAGGGTTTGAAGGTTGCTATTTTTGGCCGCCCGAATGTCGGGAAGTCTTCATTATTAAACGCGATTTTAAAACAGGAACGCGCGATCGTGACGCCTATCGCGGGGACGACACGGGATACCATTGAGGAGTTTGTAAATATAAAAGGCCTGGCGGTACGCCTTATTGATACGGCCGGGATTTTAGAACATCGCGACGAGATTGAGCGCCAGGCTGTTGTCAGGAGCCATAAGGCCGCCGGAGATTCTGACCTGGTTCTTTTTGTACTGGATGGCTCTATGCCGTTGTCGCCGCAGGACCTAAAGCTCAAGGAACTTATAGCAGGCGCTGAAGTGATTGTCGTGGTTAATAAGAATGACCTGCCCCAGAGAATAGGCGACGAGGAGGCCGAAAGTCTTTTTGGGAAGAAGCCTGTTAAGGTCTGCGCTTTTAAAACTCAGGATATAGCCGCTTTAGAGGATGAGATTTTCAGGGTTTTTTTTAAAGGGGAGGCCGCGCGTTTTTTCCAGGAAGGTGCCATGGTTTCCAATCTTCGGCATATTGAGATATTGCGGTGTTCACAGGGGAGCCTTGCTAAGGCCTTAGAGTCGTTGAATCAGGGTTTATCCATGGATCTTGTTGCGATGGATTTGAGGAAAGCGGCGGATGTTTTGGGTGAATTGACGGGGGATGTTTTTACGGATGATTTATTGGATATAATTTTTTCAAAATTCTGTATTGGGAAATAAATTTTTTAAACGTTGGTAGAGTTTTACGGAATATGAGAATGGGGTAGAGTATGAAAAAAGACAAGCTGGAAAAGGCTGTGGAGATGATTTTAGACGCTATCGGCGAGGACCTTTCAAGGAAAGATTTAAAACAGACGCCGCAGCGCGTTGCGTTGATGTATGAGGAAATTTTATCAGGTTACGCGGCAGATCCAAAAAAAGAACTTGAAGTTATTTTAGACCAAAAACATGAGGAGATCGTGCTTTTAAAAGGTATACCTTTGCACTCTATGTGTGAACATCATCTCTTGCCTTTTATTGGCCGCGCGCATGTCGCGTATATCCCGAAGGGCGGCCGGGTAACAGGGTTGAGCAAGATAGCCCGTGTTGTTGAAATTTTGTCTAAACGCCTGCAAGTTCAGGAACGTTTGACCACACAGATTGCAGGTGTTATTATGGAGAAGTTGAAGCCGTTAGGGGTTATGGTTATTATTGAGGCAGAACATTTGTGTATGAGTATGCGTGGAGTCAATAAGCCCGGCGTTGTTACAGTGACAAGCGCTGTAAGGGGTATTTTTAAAGAGAGCGAAAAGACCCGGTCGGAAACACTCGCATTGCTTAAGGGGTAGGCAAAAAGAAACAACAGACAAGAGGTGTTTATATGCCGGCAAAAAAAGTATTTATCATTGAAGACGATCCCGATTCTTTCACGAGTTTAAAGAAGCTTCTGCTTTTGTATAGTTTTGAGGTTGACGGTGTATTGACCGTCAAGGGCGACTTAACCCATCAGATAAAAACTTTCAATCCTCATATCATTCTTTTGGATATGCTCATGCCCGGGATTGGCGGGCTTGAGGTGTGCCAGATGCTTAACGCTGACGAGCAGACACAAAATATCCCTATTCTTGTTGTTTCTGCCGTTGGGAACCCCGCTGATATTAAGAAGGCTTTTTCATTGGGTGTTGAGGATTATGTGACGAAACCCTATGATATTAAGGTGCTGGTTGAAAAGATTAATAAATATATCTCCTATAAAGAGAATCTTTAACTAAAGCTATTGCGCGAAGGCAGGATGCTGTTTATGAAGAAAAATACCGAAGGGCTAGATGTGAAGTATAAGAAACATAAAGCCGGCGTAACTTTGGCTTCGAAGGTCTTTTTTTCTGTTCTTGTGACAGAGTTTTTTATTATGATTCTGTTGTCGCGCATAGATTTTTTAAGAAACGCGCCGCATATTGTTATAGCTGCTTTTGACACATTTCTTTTAGGCCTTGTTATTATAACGGTGATCCATTATACGTTCCGCCCTCTTGTAAAAATGCTGTTGGCTATGGAGAGGATTGAAAGAGGGGAAGCCGGCGTCAGGCTGGAGGTGCCTTCCAGCACTGAATTGGCCGTTATTGCTGAAGGTGTTAACCATATGTTGGAAGGCTTGTCTGAATCTTACCGCAAAGTTAAAGATTCACAAAGGCTCTTAGCCGGTATCACCGATGGCATTGATGAAGAGATTATGCTCATTGATAAGAGTTATAAGATTATATGGGCCAACAAAAAAGCCAGAGAAGCGAGTTCTCTGTCGGAGGTTGAAATAGCCGGACAGTATTGTTATAAACTGACTCATTCTTTGAATGAGCCGTGCAAGTTTCCCTTGCATAGCTGCCCTTTGCAGGAGATAGGCGATGGTGATAAAGCTGTTTCCCGCCTGCACACCCATTTTGACATGAAGGGTAATTCTTTTTATGTTGAGGTCGCGGCATACCCGCTGTATGACGAAATAGGGGAGGTGTGCCGTTATATCCATATCAGCCGGGATGTTACAGACCGCATCGCCATGATTAAGGAGATTGAGGCTGCCAATGAAAAGTTGCAGGAGTATAGCCACAGGTTAGAGCATATGGTGGATGAGCGGACTATGAAGTTGAGAAAAAACATGGAAGATATGTCCAGGATAAATGAGAAATTGAAAAAGACTCAGAGCCAGCTTATTCAGGCTGGCAAGATGGCCGCCATCGGGCAGTTGGCCAGCGGCGTAGCGCATGAGATTAATAACCCATTGGCTATTATTTTAAATAATATTCAGTTGGTCAGAATGCAGATACAGCAAAAGAACATTTCTGTTTTTGGTACGGATATCATGGCTTATATCAAGATGGTTGAGGATTCTGTTTTAAGATGCAAGAGGATTACCCAGGCTCTATATGATTTTTCTCATGTTTCTCAGGATAAGTTTGAGTTATTTTTTGTCAACGACGCGATAGAAAAAACTCTCGCTTTGATAGAGTATGAAACCACGCTTCATAACATATCTTTTGTAAAAGAGCTTCAGCCTGATATGCCGAAAATTTTCGGAGATTTTCAGGCACTCCAGCAGGTTTTTCTTGATGTGATCGTTAACGCCCGATGGGCTATTGAGCAGCATTCTGATAAGCGCGCCGGCGTTATTACGATTAAAAGCGCATATAAACAGGGTGATCGTGATTTATGTATTTTGATTTCCGATACTGGTGTAGGCATTAGTGAGAAAAATATTTCGCGTATTTTCGAAGCATTCTTTACTACTAAAGAAGTGGGGCAAGGCACGGGCTTGGGCTTATCTATCGCCTATAACATTATCAGGCAGCATCATGGTAACATTGAGGCGAAAAGCGTGGAAGGCCAGGGCGCGGCTTTTATTATATCTCTGCCGATATTTGGCGCCCACTCAGTATAAGAGCGCGTTATATCCGTGAGAGCGTTATTGAGTTAATGACAAAGTTTTTAAAAGAGCAAGGATTAGTATGGAATATACACAGGGCAGTATTGGGCGGATTTTTTTGTTAAAGTTTAATCATGGTGACGATATTCATCATGAACTGCGCGCGCTTGTGAAAAAAGAGCGGATTCAGTCCGCGGTTTTACTTTTTATCGGCGCTCTTAAGCAAGGGCATCTTGTGACCGGCCCAAAGAAGGCGTTGATACCTCCTGAACCTAATTGGGCGTCCTTTCAGGATGGATGGGAAACATTGGGCATGGGTACGATCTTCCAGGGTAAAAAGGGCGCAAAAACGCATATCCACGTCTCTATGGGGAAGAAGGATAAGGTGATGACAGGATGTTTGCGTAAATCCAGTGAGGTGTTCTTGGTTATCGAGGCCGTTGTTTTTGAATTGAATGGCATGAAGGCCGGCAAAGAAGTTGACGCAAAAACAGGTTTGGAGATGTTGAAGATTTACCCATAAATGAAACAACAGGCGAAGTTAAATCTAACTATCCTTTTTTGTGTTCTCTTCGCCTGTCTAATTATAATATAACATAAAAAAGGTGTATTTTTCAAGTTTGGCCGCCAGCCGTATAAAGTTATAACTCCTTTTAAATAATAGGTTACCTTTCATGAAAATAGTCAAAAAAGAAATTTTAGTTGAAACGCCCGATAGAAGAATCGTAAAGATGGGTATCTGTGCCCCTGTTGTCGCGCAAAAGGTTAAACCTGGCCAGTTTGTTGTTGTTATGGCTCACGAAAAGGGTGAGAGAATCCCGCTGACAGTTGTTGAGAGTGATGAAAGAACGGGCGTTGTTGTGCTTATTTTTCAAGAGGTGGGTTTGACAACCAGGCTGTTAGGTGGTTTAAATCCAGGGGATGAGATATACGCTTTTATCGGCCCTTTAGGCCAGCCAAGTGAAATGAAAAATTTTGGCCGTGTTATTTTAGTCGGTGGCGGGGTTGGCATAGCCGAGATTTATCCAGTCGCTAAAGGTTTAAAAAAAGCTGGTAATCATTTGACAGCTATTCTGGGTGCTAAGTCAAAGGATTGCTTAATTCTTGAAAATGAGCTTAAGGAGGTTTGTGATGTGTTATACGCGGCAACCGATGATGGGACATATGGCCGGAAGGCTTTTGTGACGGATATTTTGCGTGAGCTTTTGGAAAAAGAAGAGGTTGATTATGTTTATTGTGTCGGGCCTATTCCGATGATGCGGATTGTTTCTTTATTGGCCGGGCAAAAAAAAATCAGAACGGTTGCTTCTTTAAACGCGCTTATGGTTGACGCGACAGGCATGTGCGGCTGTTGCCGCGTGACGATCGGCGGGGTTGTTAAATTTAGTTGTGTAGATGGCCCTGAGTTTGACGCGCGTTTGGTGGATTGGGTTGAGCTTGAGCAAAGGAGCAGGATGTATGAGGCGTCAGAACGCCATATCTGCCGCCTTCTGGAGATGGGAGGGCCTTTGTGAGTACGCCTTCTATTTGCCCTGAAGAGTTGGCTGTTTCAGAGCGGACAGGTTCTTTTGACGAAGTGGTTTTAGGTTATGATGAAGAAGAGGCTCTCGCGGAAGCCTCGCGTTGCCTGCAGTGTTCTAACCCTTTGTGTATATCCGGATGCCCTGTTGGAATTAATATAAAGAAATTTATCCGTGAGATCTGCCAGAAAGATTATAAAGCCGCATATTTAACCATCAGAGAAAAGAATAACTTTGCTTCTATTTGCGGGAGAGTATGCCCCGCGGAGTATCAGTGCCGCCGGGCGTGTGTTCTGACAAAAAAGGGCTCAACTTTCGCCTCCCCGGCTGCTATCAATATACATTTTCTAGAAAGATTTGTTGGTGATTATGGCATGCGCCACCATATCGAGCCTCCTCTAGAAGCGGAGGAGGGCCTTTCTGGTTTTAAAGCAGCGGTAATAGGTTCCGGCCCCGCGGGGTTAAGTTGCGCGGGTGAACTGTCCCGCCGCGGTATTGCTGTTGATATTTTTGAAAGCTTGCATGTCAGCGGTGGAGTTTTAAGGTACGGCATTCCCGCTTTCAGGCTGCCGAGGGATATTCTGGATTTTGAAATTGAAAATTTAAAAAAACATGCTGTTACTATTACGACAAATTTTGCCGCCGGCCCTGCGCGGAGTTTGGATGAGTTTTTCGCGCAAGGGTATCAGGCTATTTTTTTGGGGCTTGGCGCCGGTGTCCCTTCTTTTTTAAATATTTTTGGTGAGAATTTGTGTAACATTTATTCGGCTAATGAGTTTTTAACACGTGTTAACTTGATGCGCGCGTATCATTTTCCTGATTTTCATACGCCTGTAAATATTGGCAAGAAGATTGTTGTTATTGGCGGCGGGAATACGGCGATGGATGCGGCGCGTGCCGCTGTAAGATTACAGAAGATGCGCGGCGTGGCCATTGACACGGGCGTTATTTATAGGCGTACACAGGTAGAGATGCCAGCCCGGCGGCTTGAGATCGAGCATGCCGCGCAGGAAGGGGTTTTGTTTAATTTTCTTATTCAGCCGGAGGCTTTTATTTCTGATGGAAAAGGTTTTGTTAAAGGTATCCGGTGTTTAAGATGTGAATTGGGTGTGCCTGATGCCTCGGGCAGAAGAAGCCCGCATCCGATTGCCGCCAGCGGCTTTGAAATAGAGGCTGATTTAGTTATTGTCGCCACAGGCCTGAAGGCCAATCAGCTTTTAATACGCCTGACACAGGGGCTTAAGACAGATCAATACCATGATGTCCTTGTTGATCCTGAAACTTATGAAACGTCTCTGAAAGGGGTTTATGCCGGAGGTGATATTGTCGGCGGAGAAGGGACCGTTATTGAGGCCATGGGCATGGGCAAGGCGGCCGCGCGCGCCATGGAGGTTTTCATCAGGGGCCAGGCTAAAGACAGGCGTTAACTGTATTTATCCAGGTTGCGGTATTGAAGTGCTTCAGCAACATGTTGTTCTTCGATGATCTCTTTTTCAGCCATATCGGCGATGGTGCGGGCGATCTTTAAGATTTTGTCATAGGCCCGCGCAGAGAATCCCAGTTCTTCCACAGCTTTCTTCATAAGGCTATTCGCGTTTTTATCCATTGCGCAATATTTTCTGATCAGGCGCGAGGACATACCAGCGTTATATGAAATATTATCAGATTTAAACCTTTGCCGTTGGAGTGTTTGTGTTTTTTCCACTCTGATCTTTATTTGGCCTGATGATTCGCCGCTCGCCTGGCTGCTTAGCTCCTGATAGTTTACCGACGGTATTTCCAAATGGATGTCTATACGGTCCAAAAGAGGACCTGATATCTTGCCTAAGTAGTTATGGATTTTATTTGGGCTGCACCGGCATGGTTTTTTAGGATGCGTGTAATACCCGCAGGGACAGGGGTTCATAGCGCTGATCAGCATAAAAGATGCCGGGAATGTAAGAGAACCTGAAGCGCGCAGGACTTTAACGAACCCATCTTCTAAAGGCTGGCGCAGGGCTTCCAGGACGTCTCTATGAAACTCTGGAAGTTCATCAAGAAACAGGATGCCATTATGGGCCAGGCTTATTTCTCCGGGCCGAAGATTTGGCCCCCCTCCGATTAATGATGGGCTTGAAGCACTATGGTGTGGTGTCCGAAAAGGCCGTTTTTGAATAATAGATGTTTGCTGGTCTAATAGGCCCATGATGGAGTGTATTTTTGTAGTTTCAAGAGCTTCTTCTTCACTTAAGTCTGGCAGGATGGTGGTTATTCTTTTTGCCAGCATAGTTTTTCCGCTTCCGGGAGGGCCAATAAACAGGATGTTGTGCCTACCGCTGGCGGCAATCTCTAAGGCTCTTTTTGCCGCGGCTTGGCCTTTGACATCGCAAAAGTCAAGGTCATATGGGTCGTGTGTTGAGGTTTCTTTTGCAGCCGGCTGGCAAGGTTGGATAAGGCCTGGATCATGAAGGATGTTTATAAAATCTCTAAGTGTTTTTATTCCAAATACTTGTATATCTTTTACAATGGCTGCTTCTTGGGTGTTAGGTATTGGTAGTATGATTTTATTGATTTTATGCCTTTTAAGGCGAAGGGCCATAGCTAAAACCCCCCGGATTTTTCTTAATTCTCCGTTGAGCGCGAGTTCTCCGGCGAAGGCATAACCGTTGATTTGCTCAGGGTTAATCTGCCGGGAGGCTGCTAGAATGCCGATAGCCATGGCTAAATCAAAAGAAGACCCTTCTTTTTTAAGGTTCGCCGGGGCTAAATTTATAGTAATCCTGCCGCAGGGAAATACGAATCCGCTGTTTTTGATACCAGCACGGATACGTTCTTTGCTTTCTCGTATGGCGGAGTCCGGCAGCCCAACAATAGTCGTGTTTGGCAGGCCGTCTGAGACATCTACTTCTATCTCTACAGGGTAGGCTGTAATACCGATGAGTCCAAAACTGATGACTTTTGCGAGCATAACAGGGCTAAAACTGCTTGATTATTTTAGTACTTACAATTATAATAGGGAAACTGCATTGAGTTCTTTTGAAGGATGGTTGGAAAGGAATAAAGAACTACGTTAGTAAATTACCATAGACGTTTTATCGTGTCAATACAAAGAATTTTTAAACAGGCGCCTTCATTTTACTTGGCATTTTTGCTGGGGGTAGCTGTTTTTGGTGTCTATAAAGCCGCGGCTTTGGCAAAAGAGAATAATGGCCTTAAGATTGAATTGGTTAAGGCGAATGTTAGCGCGGAGGCGTTTAGAGGCCGGATGCGTACGGCTGAATGCAAGAATGAGATTTTTCTGGATGATCTCGCTGTTTTAAAGAAGAAACTTGAATCAAAAGAGGCGGAGGTTCAGAGCCAGTTAAAACATATAGCGTTACTGACACAGAAGTTTCAGGAAACAGCGGTTGCTTATGCCAATTTAGCCAAAGATACGCAGAAACGTTCTGATGATTATATGGCTCTGGCTTTTGAGAATGCTGATTTGAAGGCAAAACTTTCCGAGGTTAAGGGGATCAGGCGCCAGATACGCAAGATACAGCGGCGAGGAAATAAAGCGGTGGTTCAGTCTCGGAAAATGGCCGCGCCTGCGTTACAAAAAAACGTTGGGCCAACTTGCCTTGCCGATGCTATCAGCTTGGCGGTTAGCGCAGGGAATGAAGGTTATATAGTAAAAGAAGGCGAGCCTACTTATCCTAAGCAGGTTGAAATTACTGTTGAACCAGGCGCTCAGGTTCAGTGAAAGTAAGGAGCGCTAAAACAGGCGGCCCCCGGCAAAGGGAGCTTCCAGTAAGAAAGGAATAAAACAGCGTGTTGTTGAGTATTATTAAAGGTATTATCAGCAATCATATCTTAATGGTAACTTTGCTTGCATGGGCTTTTGCCCAGACGATCAAGGTTGTATTGGGTGTGTTGAGGACAAAGCGGTTTGATTTCAGATGGTTTATTGGTACTGGCGGTATGCCTTCGGCGCACGCGGCCGGTTCCAGCGCCTTGGCGACAATCATAGGCTTTGATTGCGGTTTTGATTCGACTTATTTTGCGCTTGCGGCTGTTTTTGCCATGGTGACCATGTTTGACGCGCAAGGGGTCCGTTATTCGACCGGCAAGCAGGCCGCGATTTTAAATAAACTTCTTGATGATATTTACTGGAAGGGTAAAATTGAAGAAAAACGTTTGAAGGAGCTGATCGGGCATACGCCTGTTGAAGTTTTAATGGGGTCTTTGATTGGGATATTGCTGGCTATTATTTTTTAGTTTATAATTTTTGAGCACCGGAGGCCGGGCCTCGTAAAACAAAGCCTTTTGTTTTTACTGCACCCTGTCCCCTGGACCCAGATTACTGAATATGAGGAGGTTTTTGTGAAAAGAGGATTGGTTTTAGCTGTTATTGGAGTTGTGATTTTGAGTTCGGTATTTTTTATTATGCGCTCAAAAAGGAGCGCTGTGGTTGAAGATGTGATCGCTTCTGAAGAAGCTGAACCATCTTCAGATGCTTTTACCGCTATGGTAAAGTCTGCCGACGCGCTTGTGCAACAGAATGAGTTACTGCAGGCCCAGGAGGCCTATAGAGAAATTATCACCGCGAACGCGACGCGTTCTGACATCGGGGCCATAGAAAAGAAACTTGCAGATTTGAATATAAGGGTTATTTTGTCCGCTATTGAAGTGCCGGATAAGACGGTTATTTATGAGGTCAAAAAAGGGGATATGCTGGGGTTGATCGCGGATAAGTACCATTCAACTGTAGCTTTTATAAAAAAGCAGAATGGGTTAAGCAATGATATCATCCGGCCCGGCATGCGCCTGAGAATCTGGACGGGTAAATTCAGCGTTGTTGTTGACAAGTCGCAGAATATTCTTACCTTGCAGTCTAATGGAGAAGTTGTGAAGGTGTATCATGTTTCGACGGGAAAGGATAATATCACGCCTGTTGGCACATTTAAGGTTATTAATAAGCTTGTTAACCCTCCCTGGACGCATAATGGCAAAGTGATCCCCGCCTCAAGCCCGGAGAATATTTTAGGGACCCGGTGGCTCGGTTTTGATATCCCCGGTTATGGCATACATGGCACAACACAGCCTGAGAGTATCGGGCAGCAGGCGACGGCCGGTTGCGTGCGGATGCTCAATAGCGATGTTGAAGAAGTTTACGACTTGCTTCCTCTGGGGACAGAAGTCATTATTATGGATTAAGGCCATGCCCGTTCTGACCGCACATCCATTCTAAAGGAAAAAAATATGGTAGGTTTGGAATTTGAAAAGCCAATTATAGAACTGCAAAAAAAGATTACCGAGCTTAAAAAGTTTACCGTTGATAAAAAGATTGACCTTTCCGGCGAGATTAAGAAGCTTGAGGAAAAACTTGAACAACTGCGTAAATCTATTTACGGTAAGCTTACGCCTTGGCAGCGCGTGCAGATTTCCCGTCACCCTCAGAGGCCGTATCTTTTAGATTATATCCAGTTGATGTTGGAAGATTTTGTGGAGCTGCACGGCGACAGGAGTTTTCGCGATGATAAAGCTATTGTTGCCGGCCTTGCGAAGATAGATGGCCAGAAGATTATTGTTTTAGGCCAGCAGAAAGGCCGCGACACAAAAGAGAATCTCGCCCGGACTTTTGGCTGTGCTCATCCAGAAGGGTACCGCAAGGCGCTGCGTGTTATGGAGATGGCTGAAAAGTTTAGCTTGCCTGTCCTTATTTTTATTGATACTCCGGGCGCTTTTCCGGGGATAGGCGCTGAGGAGCGCGGGCAGGCGCAGGCTATCGCCTGGAATTTAAAAATGATGGTTGGTATTAAAACTCCGATTGTTGCCGTTGTGATAGGAGAGGGTGGCAGCGGCGGAGCTTTAGGCATTGGTATTGCCGATCGTATCTGTGTTATGGAGAATGCTTATTATTCAGTGATTTCGCCGGAAGGGTGCGCGGCAATTTTATGGAAAAGTAGTTTAAAGGCGCCTAATGCCGCTGAGGCTTTAAAGTTGACAGCACAGGATTTGATTAAGTTTGGCGTAATAGACGAAGTGGTGAAAGAACCTTTAGGGGGAGCGCATCATGACCCCGCATTAGCCGCTAAAAATATTAAATCAACGGTGAAGAAATTTTTTATCGAATTGATGAAGATTCCAAAAGACGACCTGATTGAGCTGCGTTATAAAAAATTCAGAGCCATGGGCCAATTTGAGGAAGGCCATGAAAGTTGAACAGGAGTTAATTATCTTAGGCCTCTTGAAAGATAAACCCCGCCATGGTTATGAGATTAAAAAACAGATTAAAGAGGTCATTAGCACTTTTGCCGCTTTAGAAGTAGAATCTATTTATTACACCTTGAGCCTTCTTGAAAAGAAAAGTTTTGTTAAAAAGGCCGTCAGTGCCAAAGGCAGCCGGCCGGAAAAGTTTATCTACAGCCTTACTTCAAAAGGCGAACAGCGTTTCAGCCAACTCCTCACAAAAGGCTTATTAACCGCCCAGCGCCCAAATTTTAGTTTTGATGTGGCATTATATTTTTTGCCGTGCCTGCCTGTGGAAGTGGCGATGAAGCGTTTGAATGGCCGCGTCCGAGTCCTTTCCAAGCTCCAGGAGGGGCTCCAAAGGCTTATTGACCAGTTGCAGGAGAAGTCATCCTACCACTTGAAGTCTATTGTTGAACACAATCTCGAACTTTTACTTGCTGAAAAAAAGTTTATTGCCAAGGTTGAGAGAGAACTTGGCGAGCAGAAAATTTCCATTCCCGAATGGCCGCATAAACAGTAAATCGTCTGAAAGAGCTTGACTATTTAACTAAAATGGAGTATACTCCTGTTTAGTAGGACTAATACGGAGGAGAATCCTATATGGAAAATATTACAAGAAAACTTGAGATTAAGCTTCCGAAGAAACAGTCCGCGTTTTTGTGGGGTGCAAGAAAGACAGGCAAGACCACATACCTGAAAGAGAAATTTAACAAAAGCATCGTATATGATTTTTTAAAGACAGATGTATTTTTTGAACTTTCAAAAAGGCCTTCGCTTTTGCGCGAACAGCTGCTTGCGAAGGATGAAACGGCGCTTCAAGAACCGGTGATACTTGACGAAGTGCAAAAAGTCCCTCAGGTCCTTGATGAAGTGCATTGGCTAATAGAAAATAGAGGGTTAAAGTTTATTCTTTGCGGCTCAAGCGCGAGGAAATTGAAAAGGGGCCACGCGAATCTTTTAGGCGGCAGGGCGTGGCGTTACGAGTTGTTTCCGTTTGTCAGCGCGGAAATCGGAAAAGTTGACCTTTTGCGTGTTTTAAATCATGGATTGATACCGCTTCACTATTTGCAGAATGATCAGGACTGCAAAAAATCGCTAGAAGCTTATACGCAGGATTATTTAAAAGAAGAAGTTTTTGCCGAGGGTTTGACGCGTGATGTTCCCGCTTTTTCCAGATTCTTTGACTCTTTTGGTTACGCGCACGGCCAGTTGACGAATTATGCCAATGTTGCCCGTGAATGTGGCGTGGACGCCAAGACAGTTAAGGAATATTATCAGATACTTGTGGATACGTTATTGGCTGTAAGGCTGGAGCCTTTTAAGAAAAGGCAGTCACGCCAGGTAATAACAAAAGCGGCCAAATATTACATGTTTGATGTTGGTGTCGCGGGTTATCTGACAAAACGTTATTTGGTACAGCAGAAAGGCGAGGAGTTCGGCAAGGCTTTTGAACATTTTATGCTTATGGAAATCACTGCCTATAACTCTTATATGAAAAAAGGCGTTACGATAAATTTTTGGAGGACAAAGTCAGGGGTAGAGGTGGATTTTGTGCTCGGGCAGGGAGAAATTGCTATAGAAGTGAAAGGTTCAAGTCGTATTGATAAAAAAGATTTAAATGGCCTGAAAGCATTTCACAAGGAATATTTCTCTAAAAGAAATATCCTGGTTTGCAATGAAAAAGAAAAAAGAATTATCGGTGAGATAGAAATATTGCCTTGGGAGATTTTTTTGCAAGAGCTTTGGGCGGGGAAGATATTCTGAAATAAATAAAAATAATTGACAGGGATAATGGCCGGACATACAATGTTTTTGGAAATTTAAAGATAGTGGTGACGTTGGAAGGGGCAAATCCTCCACTTTCCGTTAATAGAACGGGGCCGCTGATTATCTGGCGGAAAAATAAGAAAAACCTTCGTTGGCCAAGACATGGCTGGCGAAGGTTTTTGTTGTTTGTCGGGCATAAAACTCTAACATGAAAACACGCAAGATAGAAATAAACGAGGATTTTAAAAAGGCGCTGGATTTATTGGAACACACGCGCAGGAATGTTTTTGTGACAGGCAGGGCCGGTACCGGCAAATCCACTTTGCTCGATTATTTTCGCCAATCCACCTCTAAAAATGTTGTGGTGCTGGCGCCGACAGGTGTTGCGGCAGTCAATATCGCGGGCCAGACCATCCATTCTTTTTTTCGTTTCAAACCCGATATCACTCTGCAAAAGGTTCGGCCGATGAAGACGGAGAAGGCGCGGAAACTTTACCGCGAGATAGAAATAATCATCATTGATGAAATCTCCATGGTCAGGCCTGATCTTTTAGATTGCGTGGATAAATTTTTACGCCTCAACGGCAAAAATAAAGATGTTCCTTTTGGCGGCATCCAGATGGCCTTCTTTGGCGATCTTTATCAGCTCCCGCCTGTCGTGACGTATAGAGAGCGCGGGGTATTCGCCTCAGAGTATAAAGGTAATTATTTTTTTGACGCGAAAGTGTTTTCTCTTGGTGGGTTTGAAATGGAATTTATGGAATTGAACAAAATTTACCGTCAGACAGAGGAGCTTTTTATCGGCCTTTTAAATTCCATCAGGAATAATACGGTAACCGAAGAACAAATACAACGGCTCAACAGCCGCCTCCAAAAAGGCGCGCGCGCAACTGGCGGTGAAAATTCTGTTTATCTGACCACAACCAATAAATTAGCCGCCGATATCAATGAGGAGAGGCTCAGCCGCATAAAATCACGTTTTTATTCTTATCGGGGCAGGATTGAAGGGGAATTCAGCAAAGAGTATTTTCCCGCCGAGCTTGAGTTGAAAATCAAACCCGGCGCCCAGGTGATGTTTTTGAATAACGACCGGACAGGCCGGTGGATCAACGGTACCATTGGCCGCGTCGAAAAGATCAGAGAGAAAGACGGTGAAGGGGCTGTTATCGAGGTGCGATTGCCCGAAGGAGAAGTTGAGGAAGTTCATCCAAACATATGGGAGGTGTTCCATTTTTCTTATAATGAAAAGAGCGCTTGTATTGAGTCGGATATCGTTGGCCGTTTTATCCAATATCCGCTGAAACTTGCCTGGGCTGTTACCATTCATAAGAGCCAGGGCAAGACATTTGATAATGTCATTTTGGATATTTCCGGAGGTGTGTTTGCCTGCGGCCAGATATACGTGGCTTTAAGCCGTTGCCGCACGTTTGAAGGCATAACATTGACGCGGCCTATTGAGAAAAAACATATCTTCGTTGATAGAAAGATTATGAATTTTTTGACCAATTTTCAGTATGGCATAGCCGAAAAAAAACTGCCTTTTGAAGAAAAGCTCGGGCGCATTAAAGACGCGATTAGTAAAAAGCAGAGCTTGAGCATAACATACCTGAAAGCCAGTGATGAAAAGTCGCGCAGGGTCATCCGGCCTCTTCGCGTCGGGAAGATGGTGTATCAGGGTAAGGAATTTATTGGCGTCGAAGCACACTGTTTTGAGCGCGACGCCACCCGCGTTTTCCGCGTGGACAGGATTTTGGAGATGGGGGAGGTAGAGAAATAATTGAAATAAATACTAAGCCTGAAAATATAGGAGATATTAATTATGGGAAAGCCAAAAAAAAAGAAAGCGAGGAACGCGGCATCGCGGAATAATAAAGCAATTTGCAGGCACGATTATAAGAACGCCATCCAGATAGGGAATGTGGATTATGTATGCCCGTTATGCAAAGAACTGCTTGATTCTTTTGAATGGTTTTTTATGAATAGTTTTGAGTTTGTGGATGTGGAAGCTTTAGAAAAAAAGGATTGTAAGAAGCTATGAGAGAAGACAAGAAATATTTAAAATATTGGGGGAAAGCGAGGCAAGGGAAAGACGGCACATGGGAGTGTCATTTATTGCCGTATCATTGCTTTGACGTGGCGGCGGTTGGGCAGTGTTTAGCTGACCGGTTGGGGATTGCTGAACATATCGCGCAAAAACTGGGATGTGATAAATCAGCGGTAATGCCGGTTATCACATTTTTGTGCGCGGTTCATGACATCGGTAAATTTTCGGATGGGTTTCAGAATCAAATACCGGCGTTGGTTGATACGTTAAGAGGTGTTTCACTAAATACGGCATATCAGAAAAAACATTGGTCTCTTGGATATAGTTTTTGGCGTGAATATGCTGACAGAGTGTTTGTTGGAGATAAAAATACTATTTTAGATTTTTTTGATTCGTGGTTTTCTGCTTCTTCCGGCCATCATGGCAGGCCTCCAACATCTGAGATCAATCCGTATTTTGATACAAGGCAATTTCCGGCTGGAGAAGCAATTAAATTCATTTCTGATGTAAAGGAAATCGCGGGTATGCCGGTGGATATTAAATTCCTACTGGAAGACGAACATCTGATGAAGAAATTGTCCTGGTTGATTGCCGGGCTTATGGTGTTGGCGGATTGGATTGGTTCAAATTCGCGCTGGTTTCCTTTTCAACAAACCGAACTGCCGCTTAAAGAGT
>CAYRDK010000007.1:0-168106 GCA_964423185.1 uncultured Planctomycetia bacterium | reverse complement strand
ATTCTTAATACCTGTCGCATTTCTTTCCTTCACCATTCTTCTCTTCTCTGTTCTTAAGTAATGTATTTTTGTGATACGAAAGTTACGTCTGACGTTACTTTCGCACCCTAAAAGTACAGCCTGAAAAATCGTCACTTGGGCTCTTGATCTCGGGCATTATTTAACACCTTCCATCGCCTTATTGATTCGTTCAAGCGCCTTATAGAATTTGGTCCCTGAATTTTTGATTCCCTAAAATCTTTGTGTTGTTCTTACTTTGCTTATCCGCCTTAAGCCTGGGCTATTTTATGCAGAATCTCCGAAATAAATGTCTGATATCTAATCCCGAGCTTATGCGCCTTAAGCTTAAGGTTTTTGAGGTCGCCGCTATTCATCCGAATATTCAAAACGGCATTTTTTTTACGCGCTTCAATGGACCGGGCCATCTCCTCAAACTCTGTTTTGGAAACATTAATATACTCACCTTTTATTAGGGCATTTTCAATAGCTCTTTCCTGCCTCGTCAATTTAATAGTCCTCATCCTTTCCTCCCTCTATGCAATTTTGTATATTTTCTACTTGGATAAAGAGTCTTTAAAAAGATAGACTCTTCTGTCTCCACAAAGGGCACAAGCCAGATATAACCCTTGTATTCAAATAGCATGATTTTTTGATGGGCATGCGCGTGATGATCTTTTATGCCGATAAACTTTGAGGAAACAATCTCTTCAAACGAAACGCCTCTCGTCTGTTTTAATCTTTCGCTCTTCAACTCATTCCATCTGATCTCTTTCATGAAGTCCTTTTTGTATATACAATTGTATCATATAAACATACATTGTCAAACAAAAACCGCCGGGGCGAATAAAATAGTTTTTCAGAGAAATTAGGGACTCTTCACAACATCCTCAAATACAATAAATTATAACTTAATTACATCATATTTGTTTCCGCGACAACCAGCATTTCAAAATCTTCTGTAGTCAGCTTGTCATTCCTTGAGTATGCCCCGAGTTTAGCGCCAAAGATGTCAATCTTTTTGAATCCGAGCGTCTTTAAAAGCCATGTTATCTCGCTGGGTACGTAATAACGCTCGTTACACTTAAGCTCCATTTTATTGCCGGAATCATCCTCAAAAACAGCAGTGTTATGATCACAAAAAGTCATCAGATCAAAAGAGCACTCCTTGCACTGGGACTGGCCTTCTTTCTGCGCCGACTTATAAAAGTCATTGACAGAATGAAACAGCGGAAACAATCCGTTTAACGTGGTGAATATCAGCTTCCCTCTGCTCTTAAGCGCCTTTGTCGCGTTCTTAAGAATTTCAAAATTCATCTCGTCCGTTTCCATAAGCGAGAACCCGCCTTCACAGAGCATAACCGCCAGATCAAATTCACCGTCAAACGGAAGATTCCTGGCATCATGTTTTTGAAAGTCGATTGTCACTCCCGCCTCTTTGGCCTTTTCCCTCGCCCTTTTAAGCTGTGACTCGGACAGATCAATTCCTGTTACCTGATACCCTCTTTTTGCCAACTCAATAGAATGACGGCCCGTGCCGCAACCGATATCTATGATCTTCAAAGTTTTATTGCGGCCAACCTCCTGCTCGATAAAATCGCATTCTCCCATTGTTCCTTGGACATAGCACTCCTCGTCGTATTTATACGCGTAATTCTCGAACAATGCTTCATACCATTGTTTCATTTTTAACAAACCTCCTGAGCCTTTTTTCTATCTCTTTATTAATCAAATTGTTATAGATACTTCTTAATTCTCTTAAATATTTTCGTTGAAGCTGCCTCGTCTCCCTTGACGCCTACCCGTATCTCAACTTTTGATGTTTTTTGCGTAAGAGGGCGTACATCAATCCACACCTCTCTGCCATCGTCATATTTGCTTCTTATCTGCGTAACCTCATCTAACTTCGTTTCTTTATCTATTGCCATATCTAAAGATTTCAAAGCCTTCTTGGCCGCGTTAATAGTCTTTTCATAAGAAGTATTAACTTCTTCGCTTAATTTACCCGACATCCAAAAAGCTGTTCCCGCGCCGCCCGCCGCGCCTCCAACCAACAACGCGCACCCGCATAAACTAAAACCCAATAGAACACAACAACTTATAAACGCCAGTTTCTTTGTCATATTCATCTCCTTTTTCAAATTTATCTATTATATGATCCTATAACTATTTTAATCTGCACCAATCTATAATATAAACAGATCTGTCGCCGCGCATTCGCGCCTTGAGAAAATCTGGCTTTACTCAAACTCGGCAAAATTAAAACGTACTGGATACAAGCCGTTTACGACAATGGCGGGCACAGAATCTATTCGAATTACTATATGTTGATTTTAGACGCAAAATGTTGATTTTAGACGCAAAGCAACAGCCAGGCTTTCCCTGTATTTTAAAATGAAAGCCTTGACAAAATTATTTATGGCGGTATTTGATAACACACATCTTCTCAAGAGTAATCAACCCCTCTTCAACGGTCTCATCCAAAAAAGGCAGAAGTTTATTCAGATTTTCCTCACTATCCACAAGCTCAATAACAACGGGCAGATCCTCTGAAAGCCGTAGAAGTTTCGCTGTATGCACACGGCTATCAGCCCCAAATCCCATTATTCCCCGCAGAACTGTAGCTCCAGCTAAATTCAATTCTCGCGCCCTTAAGACAATCTGTTCATAGAGAGCCTTGCCTTTATATTGATCACTCTCGCCAATAAATACCCGCAAGAGCATTCCTTCTTCCGGAATATGCATCTGTTCCTCCTCTATTTATAAAAATTACTGATCACCCTCAACAATCCATAACCAAGAAAAACAAAACCAATACCCAGCAAGTTTGATAAGATAATATTGGCAAATGCGATGTTATGCTCTCCATCTCTTAAAAGATTAAAACTCTCAAGGGCAAAAGTCGAAAATGTCGTAAACCCTCCAAGTATCCCTATGAGAATAAACATCCGCACGTTCGAAGAAACGGCAACCACCTCAAATAACCCCCAGAGAAACCCAATCAACAGCGAACCTAATAAGTTTATAATGATTGTACTTACCGGAAATACTCCACCGGAAAGCTTATAATCAATCCCTGACAGTATATACCGGGCAACGGCACCTATAGCGCCGCCAAAACCGATTAAAATAAGTTTTAACATTGATTACCCCAATTTGGGAAAACTACCTCTATACATGCTTTTTTTTATCTGCCGCTTCCCTGCTCAATACATTATCTAATCTTATGCCTTTAATCAACATTTTTTTCACGTATTAAGCGGTGAAAAACCTCTTCTGCCCGTCATTTAAGGCATAAACTGCTAAAAACTGCCATTATTCCGCTAATTTTATGTTATACTTACATTAAGAACAGAAAAAAACCGCCGAAAAAAGTTTAAGACGAAACGGTAAACCATTTGAAAGAATGGGGCACAAAGCTACGAGCCTAACCTCCGGTATTACATCGGAATAAGGCAGTCGAGCCGCCGAAATTGAATAGTTTTTTGTTTAACCTCATTCTTTCAAATTTGCCGGTTTGGAATGAGGTTTTTTTATGAGCACTTCAAAAGATGAAGATATTATCAAAGCAGAAAAACGCAGGCAACCGCGTATAGATAATATTTTTATTGACTATTCCCTGGAGAAAGAAAATTCACAAAAAATATCCACGTTCGCGAAAAATATCAGTGCCTGCGGCATATGTATCCTGCTTCTTGAAAATATTGAAATAGGCACAACGGTATTTTTAACAATTTATCTGCCTGATGGGGAAGGGCCTATTCATACTAAAGGGGAAACTATCTGGACAAAACCTTCGCCTTTTTTAATCAAAAATGGAAAAAACCATTTTGAAGCGGGGATAAATTATAACGGTATCGCCGACACGGACCAAGCAAGAATATTGCAAACTGTCGTCCGATCTTGCAACCTGCCCATTGAAGCATAAAAATTCTTGAATACGCAAGGCGGCACACATCTCTTTGCAGCTTATTTTTTTCTCGCTGATACCACCACAAACCCGCCTTTACCAAAGCCTTCTTTCGGCTTCTCAACTGAACTCATCTCATCAGGTAAAACAGATATTGTCTGGTAACAAGAAAAGGAATTAAAACCCGTTTCTTTAAGCAAACCCTTTACGCCTTCCACACTTAAAAATTTTGCCTGCTTATAAAAAACGCTTTTCTTTCTTTGATAAAACCTGCCAAGAAAGCTTTCTTTATCTATGATGCCAACTATTATTTTTCCGTTTTTCTTTAATACTCTGGCCGCTTCTTCGAGGGATTTCCTAGGATTAACTACAAAACACAAAGTATTGATGATCACCGCGTAGTCAAAAACATCATTCAGAAAAGGGATGTCTTCGCCAAAACCCAGACAGGCATTCACCCCTCTTTTTTGAGCCATCTCAATCATCTTGCCGCAAGGGTCTATCCCGATTGTAATACCCAGGCTTTCAGCAAACCTGCCCGTGCCTACACCGATTTCAAGCCCTTTTCCCCTGCGCGGCAGGGCCCTCTTTAGCGCCTTTAACTCTGATAAAAAAGCGAATTTATTCTTATCATACCACGCGTCATATTTCATATAATTTTTAACAAAAGCGTCCCTCATCCTTCAAGCCTCTCTTATAAATCCATATCTCCAAACCAGCCGCCATCATAAAACCTTTTAAAATGGCCGTACTCTTCTTTAGACATGGTGTTTTTTTTAACGTCTTTCTCTTTAAAAGAATACCTGTAATTCGCGCAATATTGTTCTAAAATATCGTTCGCGTGATTTATCTTTTTAAACATCTCTTCACAATGTTTCCTGTTTTTTTCTCTACATCTATCTGGATGGTACTTCAAAGCCAGGCTTCTAAAGGCGTCTTTAATCTCTCTTAAGCCTGCCTCCTCACTTAACCCCAAAATCTTCCTCGCCTCATCTATCTGCTTAAAATTTATCATAACACAACCCAACGCCTGTCCAATATATTTTTATCACAGCCTAAAATTACATACTCTTGCGGAATACTCAAACGGCTCATGCTTCATCCCTGCCTCTTATCGTTTGATAAACCTGGCCTTCACCTTCCCAGCTTTAAAAAAACTCTTTGTAAACTCTTTTGCCACCGCCGGATTAAATGGCTTACAAAAAAAATATTGATATAGAAAATACGCCAATGCTCGCTGAAATGGCCAGTGATAGAACTCGTTTCAATAAACTGCAGGAGCGAATACCCCTTCGTGTGCTTTTTTTTGGCCCCAAAATATTCAAGCAAAGTCTTGCCGTATTTCTCCATATGGATAAGAGGGCAAAGCCTGTCCACATATTCAGCAAGCTTCTTTTTAGAGCGCATCACTTCCAAATCACAACCATGCAAATCCAGAATCAGCTCATACCCAAAAACTTTGGCGCACTCATCTTTTTCTCTCCCTTTCTGTTATTGATTAATAATAGCCCCCTGGCATGGCATTAAACTAGGCCTCAATCTCCTGCCCGGCCTTAACCATCATAAAATTCAGCGCGTAGCACTCCTTAAAAATTTTTTTCTGCCGCCTCACCTGAACAATGCGTAGGCCCGGCTTTTATTACGCCAATCTTTTTAAAATTCTCAGCCACTGATACAATCACGCGTTCATCCTCTTCCATCAAATGAAACCCGCCCAATACGAAATAGACAGGCTCATCCGGAAACTCAACCTTAACCTTCCCTATCATTTTTAAAATTCCGGGATGGGCGCACCCTGTAATCACGGTAAGCCCTTTTTTTGTCTTTAAGGCGATGGCCTGCTCCGGCATATATTTACCATGATAAGTTCCGGGCACCTCTCCCGTAATGAAAATATTATGCGAAATTTCCGTAAACTTTTTAACTTCGATTAATTCCGCCCGTACTTCTTTTGCTTTATCTTTAAACTCTTTACTGAAACCGGGGCAGGAATAGACTCTCAGGCCTCTTTTTTCTTTTAACACCTCACATAGGCCTCCGGTATGGTCCCAATGGTCATGGGAAACCACAACCGCTTCAATTTTGTTTATGTCCGCGTCAAAAGAGCTTAAATTATGCAGCAGCCACTCTCCTTTCTCACCGGTATCAAACAGTATCCTTTCATCAATCAAAAATGAAACGCCCCAGCCGGTATAGAAATCTTTGTTCAAAGCGCCTTTATCAAAAATAACTTTTATCCGCATGATCCAAAACCCGCCTTTTAAATCTTTTTAATCAATAGCATACTGCAAAATAGTACAATACGCCCTTGTTCAACAGCCGTCATCCCTTTAACAAATAATCCGCTATCGCCCTATAAAGCGTGCTTACCGCAAGTATTGAACAGTGCAGATGATCTTCCGGCAAACCCTTCAGCCTCACAATAACCTCCCCGGCTGAAATCGCCAACGCTTCGTTGATTGTTTTACCATAAGCCATCTGCGCGGCCATAGCGGCGCATACCCTGGTGGCACCGCATCCGTCCGTATAATATTTAATATCGGTGATTGTCTTATTTTCTAACACCAGATAAAACTCCATTGAATCCCCGCAAGGGCCCTTTAAATATGAGGAACTTGTTGGGTCATTCATCCTGCCAAAAAACTTCTGGTTACTAAAAAACTCAATAACCTCTTTTGGATAATCAAAAGGTTCTTCCATATTCTAATCCTGCAATCTTTCCCAAATCCGGCAAACCTCGTCTTTAACCGCCGAATCTTTGTATTCAATTATCGTCTTACCCTCAACCATCGCTTCTACGACCGTTTTATCAAACCTGACCTTGCCAATTAATATAATTCCGTTTTTATGGCAATATTCTTCTATTTTCACCGACATATCAAGATTTAAATCGAATTTATTAATCACTAACTTTGACAACACATTAAAATGCCTGGTTACTTCAATGACTCTTGAGGCGTCATGCAGGCCGGATAATGTGGGCTCAGTCACGACGACCGCGCAATCAATACCGGAAAGTGAAGCGATCACCGGGCAGCCTATGCCGGGTGCCCCATCAATAATCACCCAGTCGCATTTATTTTTCTCAGCTAATTCTTTCGCCTTTTTTCTTACCAAAGAAACGAGCTTGCCTGAATTCTCCTCAGCAATCCCCAGCTTGGCATGCACCATAGGGCCAAATCTTGTTTCGGAAATAAACCACTCTCCCGCAAGATTTTCTTCCATCTTTATGGCGCCAAACGGGCAAACATGGCTGCAAAAAGCGCACCCTTCGCAGGAAACATGATCAACTATAAAACTATCACTTATAGCATTAAATCTACAGGCCGCGATACACTTCCCGCACTGCTGGCATATTTTCTTATCGATGGAAGCGCTCAGGCCGCTTTTGAAATCATGGCGTTCTTTTATCTCCGGCTGTAATAATAAATGCAAATCCGCAGCATCCACATCACAATCGGCCATAACCTTATTTTTCGCTAGAGCCGCAAACGCACCCGTAAGGACGGTCTTCCCTGTGCCGCCTTTGCCGCTGATAACCACAATCTGTTTCATATATGCATGCCTCTTCTGATAACATTATAAAGCTCCTGAAAATCTTTTTTATATTCAGGGAAGGCCTTAACCATGGGCTCGCCCTTTGAATAAGCTACGGCTATTTCTTTCTTAAACGGTATTCTCATTAATACTGGAATATTTTCCCTTCTACAATACTCTTCCGTTCTATGGTCCCCTAAATCCGAACGGTTAATAACTACCCTGAAAGGAATTTTCAATTTTCTTAACACCTCAACTGCTAAAATCAGGTCATTTAAACCAAAAGGCGTAGGTTCAGTAACCAACACGCAGAAATCACTGCCCTTAACGGACGCAACAACCGGGCAAGACGTTCCCGGCGGAGCATCAATGATAACGGTTTTTTTAAAATTCACCCGCTCCTTAACCTGCCGTATAAGAGGCGGAGACATCGCTTCGCCAATATTAAGTTTACCATGGACAAATTCTATTTCTCCACAACAACCCGACTCAACAACACCTATTTCCCTATCCACTTCTTTTATCGCCTTTTGCGGGCAAAGAACACTGCAGGCACCGCAGCCATGGCATAAATGCGCGAATACCAAAGTGCTCCCATTCTTCTCACCCTGCCCCGGCAACACCGCTATCGCGTTATAAACACAAACCTTAGCGCATTTCCCGCAGTAGTCGCACTTGGATTCGTCAATCTCCGGAACAGGTATAAACGCCTTCTTCCTCTCTTTAATTTTTGGCTTTAAAAAAATATGCGCGTTGGGCTCCTCTACATCGCAATCAAGAAACTGCACATTCTTAAGCGACAAGGCTAGATTAACCGCAACCGTCGTCTTTCCCGTCCCGCCTTTTCCACTTGCAACTGAGATAATCATGCCCATTTTACCCTTACCTGTATTTCGCGATGATCACTTCCTGAGCATCGCTTTGAAATCTTTTAATAACAAAACCTTTATCCGCAAAAAAACCCCTGGCTTCGTCTAAACGGTGTTTGAAATAATCATGCCTGTTGCCTTCCTGCGCATGGCAGGCGTTGATAATCTCAAGGCCTCTGGCGCTAAAATCGCTCAAGACAATTTTTCCTTCAGGCCGTAATAAACGAATTATTTCATCTAAAACCGCCTGCGGCTTTTCAAGATGATGAAACACATTAATAGAAAATATGGTATTAAAACTTTTATCGGGAAAACTCAGGCGAGCGGCGTCTTCAATTTTAAAAATAGCCTGTTTTTCTAAACCAAAATATTTCATGTTTAACATAGCTATCTCTTGCTCTTGTTTGGAAATATCTATGCTTATAAACTTATAACCATGCTTTGCCAAGGTAAGCGCGAAATGCCCCTTGCCGGTTCCGATTTCAAGAATCTCACCAAAAACAGGCAAAGATTTATCAAAGATAAAATCTCTCTCCTTCTCCACATCGTAACCGAAACTTTGATAAAAATTAATTCTTTCTAAATACCTTTTGTGATTTTCTAAAACTTCTTCATTCAACATATATAGCCCTCATTCTCTTATCATCCTAAAGCCGCATTCAGGGCAGTTTATAGAAGCGCACGGCACCCCTGCCTGGTGCGGCACCTTTAACCCGCAAGAAGGGCACAAACAATTTCCCGCCGAGCCAGCTCCGCCTCTTCTTCTTCCTCTTCCCGCACCCGGGCCTTGGCCTAAAGGGCCTGTTCCGTCTCTTCCTGGCATAGTAATAACCTCCTCTTATTTGTTCTTATTCGGCATTCCGGAATGAGAACCTGCAGTTGGGCCGGAAACCGCCTTAAATTCTCCTTTTTTATATTTCTCAATAGCTTCCTTAACCGTCCCCGATGCTCCGGTAAAAACTTCTATTCCCGCCAAATGTAATGTCTGAAAAGCATTCGGCCCAACATTTCCCGTAACCACAACATTAACTTTTTTTACAGCAACCAACTGCGCGGATTGAATCCCCGCGCCTCCCGTGGATTCAATATTCGGATTTTCGACAGCTTCAAATTCTAAAGTACCGGCATCGGCAAAAATAAAATACCGGCATCTGCCGAATCTTGGATCCACTTTAGAATCAAGGCAATCACCTTCGGAAGTAACGCATATCTTTGCGCCAAATGCGGATTTCGCTTTACTGTTCATCGTTCTAACCTCCCATTAATGTTCACAATCTTCTTCATGAGGGTGATCACACTCCTCTTTTTCTAATCCATAGCCCTCTGTAGATATAGCAACACGTATACTCACTCATCTTCTAACTGCATTATTGAATATCTTCAAGCCAAAACAACTCTTGCCAGGCACCGGATTCACATAACCGGGCATAGAATAACCAACGCAAAAACCGGCCGCTCTTCCTGTCATTGGGCCTGAACCCATCGGCCCTGTTCCATCTCCATTAGGCATATTAAACACAACCTTTCCTTTGTTTATTGCTAATGAAAACCATTTCTATTATTAGAAAAAAAATATAGGCCTATTTCTTAATACAATTGTTACATAATCCGTAGAATTGGATTAAATGATTGGTAATCTTAAAATCATATTTCCTGGAAAGCCCTTTTTCTGTCTGGTTAAGCAATTCTATCTCTTCGTCAATAAAATCCGTATAGTCAATGACACGCTTGCAGCTTGTGCATATTAAATGATGGTGATGATGGGCGCCCTTAGGCCCTTCTGCCAGTTCATAACGGGCCCTCTTATCTCCGAAGTCAAATTTAAAAACAAGGCCCAAATCAGCCAAAACATCCAAAGTTCTGTAAATAGTTGTTAAGCCGATATTAGGATATTTAGGGTGGACTTTCATATAAATATCTTCAGCGCTTAAATGCTGGCTAGATTTAGAAAGCACGTCCAAAACGGCTTCTCTGCCAGATGTTATCCGGTAGCCACAGCCTCTGAACTTTCCGTGCCACCACGGCGGCCCTAAACAATTTCTTCCTGGCATATTGTTTTCCTTAATTAATGAAAATGATTACCACTACTAATAGTGTATCCTGTTTTTTTCTCCTTGTCAAGTATTTCTATCAAAACTTTCTGCCCTTATAATGCCCAACTCAATATGTTCAACGGATCAGGCATCCGTATGCCTTAAATGTTTCCGGGCTTCTCTCAGCCTATCGATAAAAGTGCTCTTTTTAAACTCCCGCGTCCATCTTTTCATAATGATCCAGCCGCCAAAACGGGCCAACGCGTTTCTCCATGGCCTGTACCATCTTTTCCATCCCTGCCTGATATCGTGTAAAAAGAAAATTAACCCGGGAAAAGATAGTATGTTTAAGAATATCGCGAACATATGCCTGAACCGGTAAAAACCACCCATGATTTTCCTGCTGGCAATTTGCAACTCCTCAGCGGTCAAAGGGCTGTCCGGCTCAAAAAGAGGAAAATTACCATCATAGTATTGCCATCTTATATCATCGATGGAATAAACCCTGTTCTGCTCCTTTAGCCTCTGCCGTAATTCTGTCCCTGGCAAAGGCGTAGCAAGTAAAACCTGTATAGTATCAATCTTGGCTTTTTTAATAAATCCCCTGAAACGCTTTATCCGCTCTGCCAGAGGCATGACAAATTTTCCCTCTCCTTTTATGGGATAGCCAAAAATAAACATACCATGCACTAAAAAACCAAACTTATGAAATATTCTGGCTAAAAATATCATATCCTCGGGTTTTATGTGCTTATTCATGGCTTCCAACTCTTCTTTTATAGGCGATTCAAAACCAATAGCCACCGTATTAATGCCTGCCTGGCGCATAGCTGTAAGAAGTTCAGAATCTTTCGCCTTATCCAGCCGAATCTGGGCAATAATATCCAGCCGCGTGGTATGTTTCTGATAATTTTGAAGCATTTCACAAAATCGCAGTGTTTCACCACGCTGCTGGCCGAAAAGATCGTCGACGATAAAAAAGTGCCTGGCGTCCATCGTTTCCACAAGAAAACTGATACTTTCAAGCAACCTTTCCGGTAAGGCAGAGCGCGGCTTACCCTTAACAGTACAAAATTCACAATCCATACCACAGCCTCTTATCCGCTCAACAGGATAAACTTTAATTTTAGCGTAACGCACTAAAGAAAAATCCGGCAAAGGCAGCCTCTCAAAATCCGTTATCGGCTCTCTCGCCGGAGTACGCACGATACGGCCGCCTCTGAGGTAAACAATGCCTTTAATTTTATCAACATCTCCGCCCCCTCTTAAAGCGCAAAGAAGTTCTTTGACGGTCTCTTCACCCTCCCCGATAACAATATAATCTATAGATGAATTCAGCGCCTCAGGAATGGTCTCTTCAACAAAATGCTGCCCGCCGGCAACTGTTATAACGCCTTTCTCTTTATAAAAATGAGCAATCTCATAAAGCCTCGGTATTGTGCTGGTCAACCCGCCATAGAGCCCCACAACATCAGCCGGCCTTAAATCCTGCAGAAACTCATGATCCACCCCGCCGGACTCATTTCTGGGCCCGTATCTTTGGAAGTTATTCTCATCAATAACCTCCGCGTCCCAGTCACCCATCTTATTCACTGTGCTGGCTACGCATACCGGCCCTAGAGCTGTTGTCGCACGGGCAACATTAGAATAAATATTAAATGCCGGATAGGCAGGAACCACCATCCTGAATCTGAATCTCTTCTTAATCAAATTAATCATAAACGCTCCATTCTAAAAACCTTGTGCCTCATCATGGCCTAAATATAAATTAATAACGCGGCATTGTAAGTGCGTTATCCTTTAACCAGCGCGCCCCGAAACACACAGAATACCGCGGCAATTATAAAAAAAGATGCCCAAAGATATTCTTGCTTCAAACCCTCTTTCATATATAAAATAGAAAACGGCACAAAAACTGCCAAAGTTATAACTTCCTGCAGAATTTTTAATTGGCCAAGGTTCATCACCTGATGCCCTAGCCGATTGGCGGGGACCTGAATGAGGTATTCAAAAAGGGCAATGCCCCAGCTGATCAGAGCCGCGGCCACCCACGGCTTACTGCTCAAATTCTTAAGATGCCCATACCAGGCGAAGGTCATAAATATGTTACTGCAAACAAGCATACCCGCTGTCATAAAAATTTTTTGCATATCTTTTGCTTCTCCTATGATTTTACATTCCACATAATTTTGAGTAAAACCAACCATGGCGTTCGCAAACGCCCCTTCAATAACAGAAACTTTTAAACTTTTTTTTATTATCCATAAATCCTTAGCATCCTCTTAAAACTTCTCTCTCCAATGCTTCTGAATATCGTATGTCGGATGCATTGTAAATTTTACCTTAACTTGTTCAATCGCATCCCCTACTAAACCATCATAAGAATAACTCCCCAGTCCCAACTGTTCCAAGTAGTAAAGATATCCGATTGCTTGAGGTTCAAGCCCCATGAGTCTAGCGGCTACACCGTCCGCCTTTAAAGGATCAACAGAACATACCGCGGCGTTTAAATTCCGCGCGAACCCATCCACAGGGCCATTGCCGTCCATACATTGAAAACCATCCAAAACAACCAAGTCAGGCCAGGTAATACGGGCGAACTCTACGACATTATGATGAATAACTTTTATAGCTTGCAAATAAGCCATAGATTTTTTAAAAAGAAAGTTAACCAAGCCCGGCGCCCTTCTGCGCATCCAAGAAATCGCGGAAGTAGGAAGATAAGTAAAGACCGTTTTAGCTTTGGGCGCGCTTGGAGTGCGCAGACCATGAACCAAAGACTTATCCTCCTGTTTGATTAGTCCCGCCATATTTTTGATGCCAAACGTCGCGATGGCGTAATTATGCGTCTTGGGAATCGCTAAAGATATCCTGTAATCAAAATCAAAAAACCTTTTAACAATCCTGATCTTTTCAGGACCTGCAATAGACCGGATAGAAACATCCAGATAATCTGAAAAATCCTCAATACATTCTATCCGGACATTCTTATATTTTTTTATCAACTCTTGATAACCAAAATTCCTAAAAACATCTTTCGTCGTTGTCTTCTCATAATAAGCACTGCCGCTGCCCTCTAAAAGAGTAATCTCACTCTTATGCAATTCAGGAAAATTTTCCAATAAAAAATCTATGATGGCCTCAACCGCCTGCACGTCCGTATTGGCAAGCGCATTTTTTGTGGCGGTAAGATTCGGTTTTATCAAAATTCGTTTTTTGCCCCTTATCTTTCCTAAATCACATTTAATCAAATCCAGAGCCCTTTTGATATTATCATACCTCTGGCTACCTTGAACCAAAGAAACTTTTAAAAAATCCGATTTAGACACCATTCAATCTTTTCCAAAACAGGTTCAAAGCCCTATTTTCTTTAAAATTCTTTTTTAAATATTAATGCCACCTTATCATCCATTTTATAATCATTCCAGGATTGGCGGCTTCATCATTTTGCCTGGTTTTTTTCTGCGCCAATATAAAAACCATCAAGAATCTTATAAACCGCCCCTATACTCTGATCCAAAACAGGGCTTTTATCTGTTAAATGTTGCTGTTTAACAAAATAGCTGCTTTGTGCTTTTCTTATTATATCTTTTGTGGCGCCAAAACCTGTCAGGCTATCATCATGCTTGATTGAAACACCGTAAACTCTAAAGTTACACATGATACCGCTTCCAGACAATGAGATAAACTAAAAACTTTCTGCAATATTTTTTCAGCTTTCAGCCTGCCTGCCAATCGCGACTCAGTAAACAAAGCGGTTTAACTTAAACTCTCCGCACTATAACGGGCGATTAGGCCTGTGCGGCGGGCGTGATGGTAAGTGCGCGTAAAAAACCAACAGCTTAGAAACATATAAAAAACAGCTAGAGCACAGCCTGAAAATAACGCAACCCCGTCAGCCGGCTGGCCGGAGATAACTGCGCGAAAAGATTCAAAAACATACGATGGCGGCAGGATGAGTGAAACAATCCGCATCCATTCCGGCAAAACAGCGACAGGGTATAACACGCCTACAAACGGCGAAATAATGGCCGGTATCGGCCAGATAAACCACTCTGCCGCAGGCCCCAACCGCAGTACAAGAGCGCTGGCGGCAACGCCTAAAGCAATACCAAATAAAAAAAGTACAAACAAAAACGGCACGATCACAACCCCGTAACTCAAAAAAGAAAACCCGAAAACAAAAAGGGCAAGAAAGAACATAACAACGATACCAATAAAACTCGTAACAATGCTGGAACAAACCAACCCTGCCAGATACTCGCTGACCAAGATAGGCGTGGAAAAGATATTAAGAAAGTTACGCGCCCAGACATCCTCAAAAAAAGCCATCGTCACACCCTGCATAATGCGGATAAAGATATCCCATAAGAGAACCGCGCCCAGCATGACGGATATAAAATTAAAACCCGCCAAATCAAACGAGTTAAGATACCGTGTCAAAAATCCCCACAGGACGATATCAACAGCAACCCAAATAAATAATGGCAAGAGGCGAGAAAAACTGGCACGAATCAGATAAATTTGCCTTAAAACAATAGCCCACACACGGCATAAACGCATCATCTATTGCCCTTCCAAAGATAACGGCTGCCGCGCGAAAGCAATAAACAACTCTTCCAAATCAGCCTTGCCGTATTTTGACGGTAAAGTTTTCGGGTCGCCCTCTAAAAGAATCCTGCCATGAAAAAGAAAAAGCACGCGGTCGCAAACCACTTCCACCTCATACATATTATGCGACGTCCATAACACCCCGCAATCCTTTGAATGAGCATAATCACGAATAACCTGACGGATATCCTGTGCTACTGACGGATCCAGCGAAGCGGTTGGCTCGTCAAGCAAGAGCAGGTCAGGATCATTAAGCATAGCCTTCGCCAGCCCAACGCGCGTCTGCTCTCCTGAAGACAATACACCGCACTTTGTATTACGAAACTTCTCTAAATCGAAACGCTTAAGCAGGGCATCCAGCCGGCAGGCGGCATCTTTTACTCCATACAAAAGAGCAAAAACATGCAAATTCTGATAAACGGTCAAATTGCCCGGTAAGGGCGCATAGGCAGCCGCGAAATTCACTTTTTTCAGGATCTCTGAACGGCGCGAAGCAATATTCATGCCGTTCACGTTCACCTCGCCAGCCGTAGGCTCAAGCACTCCTAAAACCACATTGACAGTTGTTGTCTTCCCGGCGCCATTAGGGCCAAGAAGCCCGACGATTTCACGCGGCCCAACTTCAAATGAAACATCATCCACGGCAGCCTTATCGCCGTAAACTTTGCGTAAATTTCTAATAGAAAGCGCCGCGTTTTTCATGAAGGAATCTTCTTGTAAAAAATAAGAAGGTCATCATCCTTGGCGTAAAAATCAGGAATCTTCCCCGCTTCGTTAAAACCACACCTGAGGTATAAATTCCTGGCGTGCGCATATTCATGTTTCGTTGAAGTCTCAACCCTTAAAATCGCCAGAGGCTCCCTCTCAAGGATAAAATCTTCCATCCTTTTAACCAGTTTCTTGCCCATGCCTCTGCCCTGGACATCTTTAGCGACAATCAACCAATAAATATCCCAAGCAGACTCCGTGATATCTGTCCGGGAAAATATAATCAACCCAAGTACAGAATCACCTTCTTTTTCAAGAAAAATAACATAATCTTCATCCTGGCACCCCGAACACTCTTCCAGCACTTCCTTTAAAACCTCAATCTCCTGCGGCTTAAAAACACCAACTCCACGCGCGATCTTTAAACACGCGCTTTTCTCGCTATCATTCATAACCATCTACTTCTTCCGCCTCCTCATTGTTGTTATTAATTATTAAAGTTCTGCAGAATTATGCCTATGGAATCCAAACAATATCTACTATTCAAAGAACCGCAATCTTTTTTGAACTCTCCCACAGCCCATGAATATTGCAATAACTTGAGGCGTAAATCATGCCGGACTTTTCTGTTTTAAAAATCAAAGACGTCTCATAGCCGGTATAAATAGAGCTTGTATCAGGCCCTTGCGCGGACTCCCCGTGCGCGCAGAACTCCATACGAACTATCTGATACGGAAACTTTTCCCCATCGGGCTGAAAAAAAACGTTAATCCAGCGAATATGATGTTCCGTTTTATTGGGATGGGCTATCTCCTTGCCGACGGTAACCGTTACTTTAACAAAATCACCTTTTTTTACCGAATCAAGCGCGTCAATAACCGGCACATGCTTTTCTTGCTTCCAATCCGCGCTCTGCAGTAAATCTTTTAACTGAGCCATATAACCCTCCTATTTTTATCCCGCACGCAACCGCGTTTTAGCCATCAAGCTCCAACCAAAACCAACCTAACCTCTTAAATTGAGATCCTTTTCAACTATAGCGGAAATCCTGACAACATATTCATCCCCGATAACCCTCAATAACTCACATCTGAGCCCTGCTTGCGCCGCGATCTCCTCTAAATCAGAAAAATCAGATTTTCTTAAAACCCCATAGGTAAGAGGCTGCCTGCTTAAAAAATCCAGGACTTTCTGAGACGTATTTAAAAAAGGCGCCGGGTGCGGGCTGAAATAATTATCCCCTCCGATATTAATGGCCGCGACCGGCCGATCTGTATAGAACCTCACCCCCCGCATAAACGGTTTAGAACAAACCAGGACATTATGGACATGATAATTCCCTCTTAAATACTGGCAGGCCTTTTTGCTTGATATATAGCTGGCTGCCTGGCCATGAGATAATAAAAAAAAGTAAAAAAGCAAAGGAATCTGAAAAGCAAGCATATAGGCCTGCCCCGTAAATCTCCTTTTAAAAATAAGAAATAAAAGAAACATCAATTGAGTGAGATAAAAAATAATAAAACCGTATAAAAGCAATTTTGGCGGCGCGTATGTTGGATATTTTAAAGCGCTTACAATAAGAGCTATCGGAAAACATGCTAGGAAAAACCAATTGATAACCGAGGCGATAAAAAACCGCTTTCTACCCATATTGCTGCCACCCATATAATCCCCCGCAAGAATAGCCAGTGCCGGAAATAAAGGAAAAATATAGCTCACAAGCTTGGAGTGCGACACCTGGAAAACAATAAAAATCACGCCTATCCAGCATAATACATAAAGATAAATAGGATGCGTGTCTTTGGATTTAAGTTTCTTCGCGAAATAAAAAAAAGACAAAAAGACAAAAATACTCCATGGGAACATGCACGCGACCATAGATAAAGGATAAAAATACCATCTATCATTGCCCAAATGTTCCGCTTCCAAAAGGCGGCGCCAATGATCGTTAATAAAAAACTCCTGGATAAACATTTGTCCGAAATTTTTATAAACAAGCCCATACCAGGGAACAGCCGTCGCGCAAAAAACCAATAAACCCCAGATAGCTTGCGGGCAAATGATAAACTTCAACTCCTTCCTGACACCTAAAAATATCAGGATAGCCGCCAAAGGCATAAGAAACCCCAAAGGCCCTTTTGTCAATGTGGCCAAACCGCAAAAAAAGAAAAATAAGATAATGCCGGATGTTTTATGCCTGGCCCTGGCATAGCTCCAAAAAAATGATAAAAAAGCCAAAAGAATCATCACCGTAAAAATCATATCCGTAAAAACGGTCCGCGCCAACCCGACGTAGAGAGATGATGACATCAAAATTAAAGCTGTCATGAAAGCCTTTTTCTTGTCATCAAAAGCAAGAAGCGCCAGAAAATAAACAGCTATAACGCCGACAGCGGCAAAAAAACCACAAAAAAAACGCGCGGCAAAGTTTGTGACACCAAATAAAATAAACCCGATACGCAAGAACCAATAGGTAAAAACAGGCTTTTCAAAATTAGGCGCGTCGAACAAATAAGGGACCATCCAGGTTTTATGCTGGGCCATCTCCTTAGCAGTCTGCGCGTAAAAGACTTCATCCGGATTAGTCAAATCCACAATTCCATTGCCTAAAATAAAAAAGAGATACGAAAGGCCCAACAAGATCCAGATATGTTTATTAATACTCATTTTTTTAAACATCACAAACCCTCCCCCTTCTGTCATCCTTTAAGGCCGTTTTTATCACAGTCATTCTTCGCTTATCCTTGATAACTATCCTCACTCCCGGCGTATGTTACCATAACTTCTGAAGTATTCTGATCAATACTGACAAAGATCTCTCCGCCGGACTTTTTTGGATCAATACAAAACTCTTTTTTAAGCTGGAAAATAATAAACCAAACCTTCGTATCGCTCCACTGAATCTCCTCCATCGACAACATATCATATTTTATAATGTCGATATTTCTCTCTTTCAACGAGCTGTAAGCCAAAAGTTCAGCGTCCACTTGAGAAATAATTTTCACAGGATGCGCTTCGGCGTCATTTTTATCAAATTCAACCCGCTCTTCATCAGCGATAATCGGAACCTCGCAATATCCCAATGAAATAAACAATACATAAAAAACAACCAATGACATCAACTTTTTCATTTTCTTTCATCTCTTTCATTAAAAATAACAACCGGGCCATAGCCAAAAGCCAAAAGGCCGATTTTACGCGTTTTTAAATCCATGACAACAATTTGACTGCTCCCCAATGAAAATACAACCTGATCCCCGGGCAAAACTGTAATATTACGGATAACCCATTGAATAAAAGGTGTTTCTAAAGCGGCATAAAAATCTTTACCTTCTTCCTCATTTTTAGCATGAAGCCCTTCAATCGCCCAAAAACCACCGCTAACCTTCCAACCGCGTTCTTCAGCCGGCCTAAAATCTGAAATACCTATATTTCCCCAGCTGTCGGGCTCCCGCTCATACAATTCACCATCCCAACGCCGAAACGGCTCCGCGTGATCGGCAAAATCCACAATTAACATCTTCTCAAAAAGAACCCTGTCCGGCTGTCGATCAACAACCCCTAAGTCCCATTTATCACTCGTTTTAGAAGGCCTGACGAATAAACGCGCCGACTCCCCGTGGATACCTCCCGCCGAAACAACCTTTTCTCTGACAGAACCATCAATATGAACCCTGTTAACATCAGCACCATCAACAGATATATAATAAACCCAGGCATCTGATTTAACGAAAGACAATCGCCTGTCAACCTTGCAATCCACTAAAAGGCTCAAACCGCTGGAATAAATATAGAGAGGAACAATGATTACGTAAGAAAAAAACTGCGCGATAACGCTCGCCCGCCAGGCCTTCTTTTTAACATCCACCTGCCTCTTTAATATCCAATAGCAAAATGGCCACTCCAAAACAATGCTCAATAAAAAAGAAATAATAAGAAAAAAAATAAGTAATATACCAATAGAATAAAGCGTAATAAAACTTTTAAGAAAATATACGATAGCAGCAACCCCGGCGCAGCCGGCTATCATAGAGGCATAATTGGCTAAAACCATAATCAGAATACTTCTGAGAGCCTTGACTTTAAAAATCCTGGCGATAACAAAGCCTTCCAAAACCCCAATCATGGCATTGCCAACTAACAAATGCGCTATCTCAAGCCACATCAAAGGCGTGCCCGCGTCAGCAAAGGCGGCTCCCGGAAAAATAAAAAAAACCGCCGGGGCCAAAAATAAGGCTTGTACGGCCTTAATGTTTTTTTTCATCTTCTACTCCCGTTAAAAAGATATCCAAGCATAAACTCAATATCAGGCCTGCCAATCTTTTTAGGATTAGCGGCGGTTGAGCCTGATTGAAGAGCTTCTGCGATAATTTTTTCTTTTTCTATAAGATCTTTATTTTCAAATGGCGATCTTATCTTAAGCCTTGATAGAATCTGCCGTACCTTTTTTAGAAAATCGCCTCCGCTCAGGCGGCTTAAAACGGCATATTTTTTTCCCATGGCTTTCTTATTAAGCCTGATGGACGGCTCAAGACAAGCGGCGCATATAAGCCCATGCGGCAGTTGATACAAAACGCCTAAAGGATGAGCCAGGCCATGAACAACACCCAGCCGTGCCGATTGAAACGCGACGCCACCCAAATAACTGCCTAATAACATCGCCGACAAACTCTTTTCATCCTTATCAAAATAAGCCGGGATGATATTTTTATAAATAAGCTCAAAAGACTTTAACACGCAACAATCACTAAACCATGTGGCATTTTTTGAAATATAGGCTTCATAAGCCTGAACAAGCGCGTCCATGCCGGAAAACCGGATCACATCTAAAGGCAAATCCTTTAAAAGCCCAACATCCAGAATAACTTTTTTCGCCAAAAAACTTTCATCACGGATGGATAATTTGACTCTTCTCAAAGAATCAATAATCACGGCGTTAGGGGTCGCTTCAGCCCCTGTGCCGGCTGTCGTCGGAACAGCAATAAACGGGATACCTTGCTCCTCTAGCTTACCCCCCTGCTGGTAATACGCCGATTTTTGTTTGCCATGAAAAAGCCCCGCCGCCGCCTTCGCCAGATCCAAAACACTACCGCCGCCAATACCAACAATCCATCCGGCACCAATAGAGCGAGCGCTGTCAATAACTGCCGTTATCTCCTCCAGAAAAGGCTCACCGCCTTGCCGGCAAAAAAACTCAACAGCCAAGCTGGAAGTAAATTCTTTTACAATCCTTTGTTTATGTCCTTTTTCTTCAAATGAACGGCCATGGACAATCAGGCCGCGTGAACCATATTCTTTTAATTCAGCCGCCAACTCAAAAACAGCGTCTTTTTTGTAAATAGTCTTTTGCGGCAATAAGAGTTCTTGAGGAAAGTCTGTCATTTACACTTTTCTATAAGGCAAGATAACAGCTGTGATCACAAGATCACGATCACCTGTATTTTTTATCGCGTGCTTTGCTCCCCTGCCAGTGAGAATCACATCTCCCGCGCAAACTTGCGCTTCCCGGCCATTATCATCCACAATTCCACACCCCTCCTGGATGATAAAGATCTCATCTTCCTCTATATGTTCATGTAATCCAATACTTGAACCGGGTGCAAGAGTCAACTGCGCGCAAAGCCGGCAAGGCGCGTTAATTTCATCCTTTTTCAGATAATATTTAATCGCGACATTGCCAGAACCCGCGCGCATATTTTCCCTGATTTCAATATCCTGCTGCGAACTTTTTTTAATCATAGCTTTTGTAATCGGACGGACGGCCAGCCGCCCCTACCCTATAACACAATAACGTTTTTTTACCTGCCCAACGCCTGTTCCAAATCCATAGCATGCTCCTGTTCAACGGCTAAAATCGTCCTCAACTGCTGTGCCAGATGAAACAAATTTAGCTCTTCCGCCTGTTTGATTCTGACAATATAGCGCGCTATAGCGTCATTCTCACCGGCCAAATCTTCCTTAAGCATCTCCACACTTTCTTTGGCAGTCTTTGGAACCGGCATATCAACGGTCGGAAAACCCCCTAAATAATCAATCTGTGAAGCTATAATCGTCGCGTGAGCCAACTCCTCCTGCGCGTGAATAATCAGCTCCTTCTGCATGCTCTGATACATAGCCCCTTTTAAAACACCCTGATGCTGCGTATACTGGACACACGCCGTATATTCCAAACCAAGATCCTTATTCAACAGATCAATCAACTGCTTCTTTGTCACGCTTGCCATATTACCCTCCCTGTGTTTGTTAAAAAAAAGTTAACGGGTTAGCGAGTAAACAGGTTAAATCAATAGATACGTAAACAATTGACATAATAACACAAATAAGCATCCCAATCTATCTACTCTTTTTGAAGACATTACAAGGAAAAAGAGCTCACTTGATAAGCACTTTTTTGCCACTGATTCCGCGCACATCCAGGCCAGACAATACACGTTTTAAAACAACAGGTTCAATAAAATCCTCTCTCACAAGCCGGTATGAAAGGCCATTCCCGTGAGGTTTTTTTTCAACCCGATAAATACGGTACTCCTTCAAAAGCAGCTTTAAAAGAACTACCCCTATGAGAAAACGGCCCGGTTTTTCTTTGAACACGACACCGCCCTTTCTAACACTGAAACTACGGGAATATTTTCTTAAAGCAACCGATAAACAGGCATCATCAAAGGCATATTGATCGCAAAACTCCTTGATAAAATTAATAATGCGTGAAGCGTAAAAAATTAGAAAAATCCGGTCCCGTCCTATCTGCCTGCCAAAACTCGCGGCAGAACTTCTGAAAAACATATAATCCTCTTCTTTAAAAGAATAATCACTTTCAAGCTGTTTAAACATTTCACTCTCAAGCGCCGGATAAAAAATACTCGGGCCCAGCATAGCCGGCTTTGAGGCTAAAAACCGGATGTCGCGCGCGGCCTGCGCGAACTTCTGGGATGGAAACCCGACAATATAATGGACTGTCGGAATAATATTCCGCTTGCTCATAAAACCCGCAAGGCGAGCCAAATCTTTCACGCTTTCTTTACGGTTAATTTTTTTTCTCAAATTCTTATTGGAACTCGCGATAGACAGGTCCAAATGCGTCAGTCCGGCATCAATAAGTTTTGTTTTAAGCCTGCCTAAAAGATTGAGGCTTAACAACCCGTTCATAAAAGATATTTTTATTTGCCCGCCGAATCTTTCTATAATCATATCAAGAATTTTTTCAAATTCCGGATTGAGATTCATGTTATCGTCTTCAAAGTTAAAATGGCGCACGCCTCTGGAAAAACAGCCCTCCATCTCCTGCAGCACATTTTCCGCGCGGCGATAACGGAAAGAATCCGTAATGGCGCAAAAAGCACACCGCAAGCCACACCCCCTGGAAGCCAATAGCGCCGTTGAAACCTGGCCTTTATACCAGTACGCCTTGTAATCAATAAGGGTTCTGTTAATTTCCGGCAACGCGTTAATATCTTTAATCAAAGCGGTACCCGAAAGAATAACAATCTTTCCATCACTTTTTTTATAACACAACCCCTCTATTGCCATTTTTTTTCCGGTATCAATGGCGCGGCATAAGGCTAAAAGGCTATACTCAGCTTCTCCCTTTAAAACAAAATCAATATCGGGATTTTCTAAAACAGTACCCGCCTGGCATGTCGCCGCCCTTCCTCCGGCGACAACCTGGATACGCGAATCTATCCGCTTAATAACGCGGGCCAAAGCAAAAGAAGAATCTAGATAAGCTGAAAAATTACATGATATTCCGGCGATATCAGGCTTGAAACCACGCACCTCATCGCAGATACGCGCCTCATCCAAGCCAAAGCGGTAATAGTGGGAAAACAGGTGGAACGGAGAAAGGTTCATCTTATAATAACGCGCAAGGTAAGCGAAGTTTTCAGGCAAGCAAAGCGATTTCTTTGTGTAATCTTGCAGGCAGTTTAAGACCTTCACCTGAAAACCAGCCTGCTCTAAAACAGTACCCAATGACAATATTCCTAAAGGGTAAGCTCTCTGCGGCGTGAAAAAGAAGTCCTCCACAGGAGGATTGATAAGAAGTACTTTCATAAGAGGCCATAAATATCTTTTTTTCTACGGCGCACCGCCCTGATAAAAAACAGAACGATAAAAAAGAAAATAACAGCCAAAACTAATCCTAGAGCAAGGCTGCCTAAAAACAACGGATAATAAAGAAATGTCACGCTATCCACGCGCAAAGCCTTAATCATCTCCCAATTCAATGGCGGATATTGAGGATTACGTAAAATAAAACATCCCAGCGTGTATCCAGCCCAACTAACAAAAGGCGCGAGCGGTGCTATCGTAATATTTGTCCCCGCTAAAATAGCTATCTTATTCGTACGCGGTATCAGCATGGCGGCAAAAAGCGCCAGAAGCGTATGCATACCATAAAGCGGTGTCACCCCGATAAAAACGCCGACAGCGACACCAAAAGCGATCCGCTCAGGCGAACTGTTAAGCATAACCAGCCCCAAGAAAAACCGCTTTATCTTTTCAATGAATATCCGTTCAACCATTATTTTGGATTCATCCGTGTTACGATTGATAAAGGCTTGTGGACGAAAAATTAGGTTCGCTGGTCAGATTGACGCCTAAAGTCCTTAAGCCTGTTTCATCTCCGGGGGCCGGCATATGCGTCAGGTGCACCTCACAGCCATTAAGCTCTTTTAATTTTTCCATAGCCAAAGCCGCCGTCGGATTCGTCGTCGCGCTGATGCTTAAAGCGATGAGGACTTCTTTTAAATCAAGGCTGACGGCCTTGACGTTTAAAACATCATCTTTTAATTTATGGATAGAATCAATAACAGATGGCGAAAGCAGATGGATATTATCCGACACACAGGCCAGTTTTTTTATCGCGTTCAAAACCAAACTTGAAGCGGCATTCATTAAAACAGAGTTCTTTCCCATAATGATAGAACTGTCTCTTAACTCAATAGCGGCACCACATAAGATCCCATTATGGCCTTTGCCTGTTTTTTGAGCGTCCTGTGCCGCCTGCCGGGCAGGGCCGACGACACACCTGTCTTCAACTTTTACATCCAGCTCTTTCATAAGAAGCTCAGCTCTCTGAACCGTCTCTTTATCCGCAAAGCCCATGGCATACTCACAAGAATATCTTAAATACCTGCGGATAAGCTCCTGTTTAGCGGCCGACCTTACAGCCTCATCATCAACAATACCGAAACCTGCACAATTAACTCCCATATCAGTCGGCGACTTATACATAGCCTCGCTTCCTGTAATCTTTTCCAGAATTCTTTTTAAAACCGGAAAAACCTCAATATCCCGGTTGTAGTTCACGGCCATCTCCTTGTAGGCCTCAAGATGAAAAGAATCAATCATATTAAAATCGCGGATATCAGCCGTCGCGGCTTCATAGGCGACATTGACCGGATGGTTTAAAGAAATGTTCCAAATAGGAAAAGTTTCAAATTTAGCATAACCGCTTTTCAACCCCTTTTTATAATCATGATATAACTGCGACAAACACGTAGCCAGTTTCCCACTGCAGGGGCCGGGGCCGGTTACGATAACAAGCGGCTTTTTTGTCTCAATATACTGATTAGCGCCATAACCGTCATCGCTGACAATCAGGTCAACATCCGTCGGGTACCCTTTTGTAAACCGGTGAGTGTAAACTTTGATATGGCGGCGCTCCAGTTTATTTTTAAATATTTTAGCTGCCGGCTGGTCATCAAAACGGGTAATAACAACCGCGGTAATTTCCAAAGACCAATGCCTTAAATCATCAATGAGCTTCAAAGCATCCACATCATAAGTAATGCCGAAATCCGCCCGTACTTTCCTGCGCTCGATATCACCGGCATGGATGCAGAGCACGATATCAGCTTTATCTTTTAACTGCTGCAAGAGCCTGATTTTGACATTCGGGTCAAAACCCGGCAATACTCTTGAAGCATGATAATCAAATATCAATTTACCGCCAAATTCAAGATAGAGCTTACCATCAAACTTTTTCACCCTTTCTAAAATAGCGCTCGACTGCTCCCTTAAATATTTTTCATTATCAAAACCGGTTTTATGCCTCATAAAAAACACCTCTCTTCAGTTAAACCAGCCAAACGTGCAGCCTCACCCTTATTCTTCTATCGCCTCAGCACAACGTTTATCTACAACAGGCACTATATTTTTTTCACATGCCTTTCCGTTCCAGCAATAAAGGCAGAGTTTTTCTTTCGGTAAACCAACGGCTTTCACCAAATCCTCAATCGTCTGGTACCTTAAAGTTGTTACCTCCAAATCACGCGCGATCCAATCAACCATCTTCTGGTACTTCTCCGACCCTGAATCTAAATACTCCTCAATATTATCGACATCTTTACCCTCAAGCGCCCTGATAGCCCTGCGGGCGACAAGCTCTTTTATTGTCCTCGTGGAAATACAAAACTTGCATGGAAATAATAACGGCGGGCAAGCGGGCCTGACGTGAACCTCTTTCGCTCCGCAATCCCAGAGCTTATTGATAGCAAAATTTTTCAACTGTGTACCCCGCACAATTGAATCATCACACAATACAATAGAATGGCCATTAATAATATCTCTAATTGATATCAACTTCATACGCGCCACCAGATCACGTGTTTCCTGTGAAGGCGGCGTATAGCTCCTGCCATAACCGGGCGTATATTTAATCAAAGGCCTGCGGTAAGGCTTTTTTGACTCCTGGGCATACCCTAAAGCATGGGCGGTCCCGGAATCAGGAACCCCGGCAACAACATCAATTTTGATATCAGTATCTTTTTTTGCCAAAGACCTGCCGCAGTTTTCCCGGACAACTTCCACATTGATCCCCTCATAGCTCGACGCCGGAAACCCTGTATAAATCCAGAGAAAAGTACAAATCTGATTCAACTCAACACCGGGTTTTCTCGTCACAAGCCCGTCTTCATTAAGCAAAACAATTTCGGCAGGATTCAAATACTTAACAACCTCAAAACCAAAATTTATAAAAGCCGCGCTCTCGCTTGTAACAGCCCACGCATCGTCCTTCTTTCCCAAAACCAGAGGCGTATACCCCATCCGGTCGCGGGCCGCGTAAATACCGTCTTTGCTTAATAATAGCAATGAGCAGGAACCATCTATTGCGTCAAACATCTTTTCTATGCCGTCAATCAGATTATCACCCTGAATAATCAACTTCGCGACAAGCTCAGAAGCGTTCACCCCATCCTTACCCGCTTCGCTAAAAGAGACCCCTTCATCCAAAAGCTTTCGTTCAAGCTGCGCCTTATTTTCAATTGAACCTGCCATCACGATACAAAAAGGGCCGAATTTTGAATTAATATAAACCGGCTGTTCATCGGAATCACTAATAATGCCTATCCCCTTGTTGCCTTTCATGGCTTGAGCATCCGCGAAGAATTTAGACTTAAACTGGCTTTGGCTGATATCATGAATCTGACGCTGAAACTTTTCTCCCAAAACCGCCATCCCGCCATACTCCGTTCCTAAATGAGAATGATAATCTACGCCGTAGAACAACATCTGGCTGCAATCCCCTTTTGAAACAACGCCGAATAAACCGCTCATCTTCAACTCCTTCTTTAAAATTAGAGAACAGATGTCAGACAACAGAGGACAAAAAAACCTAATAACCAAGCAAGTTCTTCTGACTTCTGTCTTTCCTGCCTATCTCTTAAAATCAGAAAGACGTATCCACCAATCATTCAAGTTCATAGTTTTTGCCAGCCGCCAAAGTTTTCTAGCACTTTTTGTCCTCAAAAAAGACGGTGCCTTGCTCATAAATTTAACCGCCTCATTGAATCCATGCTCATGATACTCTTTAGCCTGAATAAGGCATTCCAAAATATCCGCGTCTCTGGCCACTATACTTTCTTTTGTTTTTTGCAGCCTGTACTCCTCCCGCATACTGCCTAACTCATCCTTAAAAATTTTAGGAAGAAAGCTGATCTGTTCACAAAAAGATTTATCTTCAGCACTTTGCGCGTCAATATAACGCTGTGCCATCTTATGCAGGTCTGTAATACGAGCCTCGTGAATATCATTAAGCAGTGTCATTAACAACACCTCTTTTAATGACGCGTTTTCCATCCGGGCTAAAACATAACCAATGACACAACAACTAAAACTATGCTCAGCGACACTTTCAGCGTTCTTTATCCCCAAAACAGGCCAGCCGGAACGTACCACGCGTTTAAGCATGGATGCTTCAGAAATAAAATTTAAAAGTTTTCGCGATGAACTATCCTTTTTCTCGTGCTTCATGCGGCCCTCTCTTTCTGCCGTAATGCCTCATAGCAAAAAATCGCGCAGGCCATACTGACATTAAAACTCAAACCTGCTCCTTTCATGGGTATACGGACCTTCATATCCAGGTGTTTATGGATCCCCAAACGGATGCCTTCGCCTTCTGAACCCATCACAAGGCCTAAAGGGAAAGGCAAAGAAACATGGCCGATATCTTGAGCCTCACTGCCTGCGTCTGCGCCGACAATCCAGAAACCTTTCCGTTTAGCCTCAATAATAGCTTTAGAAAGATTAACGACCCTGGCGACCTTTACATAATTTTCACCACCGCAGGCCACATGCAGCACCGTTTCATTAACCTCGCAGGACTCATGCTCTGGAATAACAACAGCGAAAGAACCAAAACAAGCCGTAATACGGATGATAACACCGAGATTATGAGGGTCACTCACCCTGTCTAAAAAAACCGGGGTCAGCGATGAGTGTGGTATATCTAAAAGGTCTTCAAAACAGGCGTAGCAGAATTTATCCACCTTCGCGACAATACCCTGCAGGTCTTTAGCCGGCCTGATTTTTTCAAGTTCCCGCGCGCTGACACGCTCAAAAGGTATTCTGTTTTGACGAATCAAACCTTCTGTCTGAGGATGATCAAAACTGTCTGAAACAGTAACACCTTTGATACTTTTTGGATCCGCCTTTAAACGCTCAAAGACAGAATTTTTACCATATAAAACCATCAATCCCTTTGTCAAACCATTCTCCTTATCTTTTTTAAACCCCCAACACAATAGGCCCGCCAACAAAAAACACGCCGGCGATACAAGCGGTCATTAGGCAGGCTAACGTCGCCGCTATTAAAGCGCGAAACGCCACCTGAGAAACCACTGTTACTTTATCAGGAGCCAATGCCGTCAACCCTCCGACAAAAATAGCCATGGAAGCTAAATGAGCGAAGCCGCATAAAGCATAAACGGTAATCACGGCGGTACGCGGATCTTTTAATAACCCTTGAGCCAAGACAGATGCCAGATCCTGATACGCCACAACTTCTGTCAAAATAGCGCGCTCCGCAATAATACCACAAACAATACGGGCATCACCTGACGGAATACCTAATATAAGAGTAAACGGATAAAAAACATAACCTAACAGGCCTTTTAAAGACCAGTCCAGATGCCAGCCAAAAATAAAGTTAGCCCTGCCGCCGATAGAAACCAGTATTAGATTAATCAAGGCAACAAGCCCTAAAACAGCAATCAGCATCGCGATAATACCAGCCACCATCCTTAAACCGGTGTTAGCGCCATTAATAACCGCTTCAAAAATATTTTTTTCTTTTTCATAATACGGATGGATATGCAATCCCAGAGTTTCAGGCGTGTCGTTTTCAGGAAGCAGGATTTTTGATACAACCAACGCCGCTGGCGCTGAAAGCAATGAAGCTGAAATCAAATGCCCCGCAATCGTTGGAAATTGATCTTTTAAACTAAATACATATAATGCCAAAATATTAGATGAGACTGTCGCCATACCGGCGGTCAACACGGTACAGATTTCCGAACGCGTCAGGCGGTTTAAAAATGGCTTAACAGTCAACATAGATTCAATCCCGACAAAAACATTGCTGGCCACAACCAAAGACTCGACACCTGAAACCTTGACTAATTTTGTAAATATACGCGCGAACCCCCCGATGATAACAGGGATAATCCTGTAAAAATACAAGATAGACAAAAGGCTTGAAAAAAAGATTATTGTTGGAAAGGCCTGAAAAGCCAGGATAAACCCCAAAGATGCCTCCCCTTGCCCATTGGCCTCACCCGGCGGAAATGCCAGTCTGCCGAATAAAAATTTAGAACCTGCCCCGGCACAATCCAAAACCTTGACAACCGCTTCATTCAAAAACAAAAAAACTTTTGAGCCGGCAGGAACAACAAAAATAAAGAAGGCGAGCAAAAACTGCAGAAAAACCCCCAACCCCACCAGCCTCCAATTAACATTCTTCCTGTCTGAAGAAAAAATCCAGGCAAAACCAATCAAGATAAAAATACCGAAAAAACTTACAAAATTATAATATCCCATTTCAAGAACCTCTTAACGCTGGACAGGCGCCAATGCTGATCATGGCGCCTGTCCCGGCACAAAAAAAGTATTGCTACATATGAGGTATGGCTTCTTGAATCAATGGCAGAATAGCCTCAATCTCTTCTTTTAATAAACGCCCTAACTTAGCAAAACGATAACCACCCTCGCTGGTCTTATCTTCCCTGGCAATCTGAAGTTTTTTGGCACCGCCATTATATGAATAAACACTAACGGTTAAACGGCCTGTCTCCGTTTCCCAGGATTTCGCGAACAACTGTGCATCTAAACTGCTGTCATACGGCATTTCTCTCCTCCTTGTAGTTATTTAACTTTATTAAAAAACATATTATATTTTTGCTTTTTTCTCTGTACCCTGAACCCTGTACCCTGAACCCTGAACCCTTTTTTGCTTTTAAATTATTCTAAACCATCCCCTTGGCGATAGAACGCACAATATCTTTTTTCGTCACCACTCCCACAAGAGCAGAACCTTCCAATACGGGAAAATAGCGAATGTTATCTTCAATCATGCGCGTTGCCAAATCTGTCACGCTCTCATGCGGCTCAACCGTCACCGCGTCTTTTTCCATAATATCAATAACCTTACTGCCGGCTATCTTTTTAATCTCCTCTTCAAACTGATGCGTCCCTAATGTTAAATAGCCGATAGAAAGGCTGACAAAAGTTGGCAGATGAACCTTTTTGTCCTGAAAAATCAGGCCTTCTTCCAATACAACGCCCAGATAAACACCCTTGTCATCAACAACAGGCGCTCCACTGATACCTTCTTTAATAAAAAGCTCCGCGAGCTTATGGACATCCATGGAAGGCTTAACGGTGATCACGCTCCTGGTCATAATATCTTTTACTTGCATATTTACACCCCCTCCTTGCGCCTCCGTACGATTAATGAAACCTAAAGTATGATTTTATCATAAAATCCCTTATATATAAATAAAAAACAGGCTGTCTGTCAAGAACCTGTCAGGAGCCTGTTTTTTATTTATAAGCCCTTTTCATACGAATCAACAAAAAATCAACGCTCCAATAATGATAAGGGCTAATCCCAGGGCAAAATTAATCCAAGCAGCGGCAACGATCATCTTCCGGTTAAATTCAAAAGAAAAATAATACTTCACCTGTTCTTCCGGCAATCCCGCCATGCGCTTCCAGGCAGGATACTTATCCGCGATAGCCTGCCTGTATTTTACAGACCTCCTCCCTGCTTCATCTTTAAAAATCAAAAGCAGTATACCAAATAAGATCATAAGCCCGCCAGGAACAACAAACCCAAAAATTGGATATTCTTTGATGGCAACAATAACATCAAAACCAAATAAAGCGCTTATCGGCAAAATAAAAATAAAGATCAAAATAAACAAAGCGCAGATGATAAAAGCAATGATAGCATTTCTATTTTTCATAACCCTCCTTCCTTAAGCTTAAAATGATTAAAAAGTTTGATATATTCAGCATCATCTACCGGAAAGTTCAGTCCTTTAAGCTCCGGCCTTAAATCTTCATCAAAAGCATAAGAGAGAGCCGCTGTCATAAAAGTCGCCCTAAAAATAGACGCCTCGGAAGTGTTACAAGAAGAAGCATATTTATTTTTAATATCCTCATCAAGAATACGTAAAAAAGCAACCATTCTCTTTAAAGGCCCTAGATATCCTTTATCAGGACTCTCGGCATGGACAAAAAAAACATAAGCTATTGTCATGTATGTGTCCGATTCCAGGGGGCGCATACCATCTTCTTCATTACTCCAGGAACAAAATCTCATGCCTTTAGTTTTGTAACTCTCATAGCCCTGGCGGACATTCCTCATTGTATTAATGGCTCTTCGCTTGATATCAAAAGCTAAATCCTCGCTTAAGCCATATTTGTCATAATAATTTACCATTTCATAGGTAAGTGCATGCTGAATAATTTGCGCCATGCTTTCAAAAACGATACCGCTTCCGGGCCCGGCGATTTTTTCGCCGTAGCAATACCTAGCGGGAAAGTTTAAAAAATAATTATGCGCTATCTCATGAAAAAAAGAAGAATACTGAATAACGCCGCCAAATCCATAATCGCCGCTGGCTATGACAATAGGGCGCGCATACCAAAACGCGTGCATCAGTTTAAATTTTGGATCCCTTAAAAGGGTTTGCCTGAAACTATTATTTTCTTTAACAACATCCCCCTCAAAAATACCATACAAAATAGACGAAGCCGCACTTAAAATATATTCGGCTGTCCGGCGGGAAACCAAATTAAAAAAAGTACCGTCAAAATACGTCAACTGACCACCGATAACCGGATACTGCCCTTTTTCATCCGGCATCCGGCTGAGAAGCTGAACCGGATGATCAGGTATCTCAACTGCTGACACATCAGATAAAACAAACGGCTTAATAACAACAGGCACAAACCGAATAAGTGCCTGAGTCCGGCCTTCATAATCCAGATAGCGTGCCGTAACTGTTAAACAGTAATTCTTAGCCCTATCCTTATACTGATGTGCTTTACGATAATAACCACGCTCAACTTGGCCATCCCCCCAATCATAAACCAAGCCGTCCTTCGGCGCGCGCGTATCCATCGCCGTTACCAACACATCGCCAGTCTTCAAATCAACACTTTTGACATTAATAAGCAAGGTCTGTAACGGATCGAAAAGGTCTTTTTTGAAATCAAAAGGCCGAACGGCACACCGCCCGCACTCAAATCTTCTTAAAATATAGCCGGGAATTTTTACACGGTGATAACGCTTTCGCTCATCCTCAACAAATAGCTCGCCTTCCTTCACGCAAAGCGAAACAATATAAACATCCTGTACATCTTTTTCTATTAAAGGGTTGTAAAAAACATCATAAGCTTTTTTTTCCCATATCTTTTCTCCCGATGCAATATCATGCGCCTCAACAACTCCCATTCGGCTAGTTGGAGCACTATAGCGAACTCCTTCATAATCAACAGGCAAAACATCTGTTGGGACGGCACGTTTTGCCAAAACAACCTGTTGAAAACATAGGACAAACAACCAAGTAAAAGTTATAATAACTGCACTGCGTCTTTTAAACATATTATACCTGATCCAAATAATCAACCGCCGCTTACACCAACCCCATCGTACTGCGGTATTTTCTGTAAATACGCCTTCGCTTGCTTATGTCCCGGATCTAACAACAAAACCTCTTCAAAAAGTTTAGCGGCGTTTTTATAATCTTTTAACTGATAGGCTCTCCGGGCCTGCTTATACAACTGATTAGTTTTAGCTTTTATCTGTTTCGTCAATTGATTGTTAAGCTTTTTCTCAACAATAACGCTCTGTTTACCCTGCTTCGCCTCCATCCTGTTTAAAAAAGCATCTACCTTGAGCATCTGCTTCTTATACTGCCGGCTAGCCTGTTCCAATTCACGATCTTGCACCAGGCGTTTGCGGGCTTCAACCTTCGCGATAGCACAAGGAATCTTCTCCTCTAAATACACAGCGGCACCCTTATGGCGAGGGTCAACCTCCAAAACCCGCGCGAAAGCCTGCGCGGCATTATCAAATTGGCCGCGCTGATAAAAAGACAACGCCTGCCGGTATAGCTCCTTAACATTATCAGCGGGCTGTGCCTGAAGCAGCCCCAGCCAGCTGAAAGAAAAAATAACCAACAAAAAAATAGTTAAAATAACCAGCTTTTTTTTAATTCTCATCGTATTCATCATTAACGAATAAAGAACGGGCATTATCTACATGGCCCTTTCTTTTGCATGGCGTAGCTATATCTTTCCTTCCGGCTTTCCGCGCGGCTTGTTTCGCATTTTTCTTTTCCAGATAAAAAGCCTTAACTTGTTCGACGCGCAAACCTTCCTGTTTCTTCGCTTCCCTCTCAACCAGTTTTCGTGGGATTTTATGCTCTAAAAAATAAACGGCATTTTTATGGCTCTCATCCAGCTCAAGGATCTTTTTAAAAGCCTTCTGTGACTCATGCAGACGGTCATGCTTATAATCAATAACCGCCTGTTTATAAAGAAGTTTGGCCTCTTTATTTATTCGCGCTTTATCGCTTGCCTGTAAATCCTCGGCTGTCACGACCGCTGAAAAATCAGCGCCTAAAATGAAGAGGAGAATAAAAAATGAAGCCCTGCGGCTCAAACAAACCTTAAACCTCTTTTCTCCCAAGGCTCTTGATAACATCTTCATATTATAAACCCTTTCCTTAAAAAATGATATTGCCGATAATCCCCAAGATAACAACCTGCGGCACCGCCACAATAGGCAGCCAAACGGCCGTTTTCCTGCCGACATTATGCCATAAAAGGCCGAATTCAGTATAATCCGTTACGACACCAGCCATAAGAAAAACAAAACTGTTGCCAAAGGCGCCCGTCTGCCTGTAGATTTCAAAGGCCAAAGGCGATGACCCTTCCGAACAAACTTCGATAACCGTGGCAACAGCCAATGTCACAAAAAGACCCAACAGGCTCGGCCCCATATATTGTTGAAATATATGAACAGGGACATAAGCGCCCAATATACTCGCCAGGCCTATCCCGATTAAAATCCACCATGCCACCATATCGCCTAAAGCCAGCGCGCCAGAGATAATGCCCGCCAGGGCCTTTTTAAAAACACTGAAAGAAAAATCAGCCGCTTTTAACCTCGCGGCGATATCCTCTTGAATAGAAAAATCCTGGGCAACAAAAACAGTATGGCTATTCTTTTCTATCAACCCATTTCTTTCCAGCACCTGAAAAATCAATCCCGAAATAAAAGCGATAAAAATAGCGGAAAAAATAATGTAGAAAGCCTTTAACCCGAAAAATCCGGCCAGCATAACAGTAACAGCCAAATTAGCCCATGGGCTTGCTAAAAGAAAAGCGACAACAGCCGGATTGGAAGCGCCCTTTTTATGCAGCTCCATGGAAAGCGCAAGAATACCATGAGAACAGGCGCTCATCAAAAACCCCAGAAGAACCGAACGAAAGATAACCCTCCTGCCTGAACCTGCCAGAATCTTCGAAATGTATTCTCGAGGCACAAAATAATCTATCACACCGCCCAAAAAAAACCCTAATAAAACCGCCCACCAGATTTTATGAAGATATAAAAGAAAAATTCCGCGAAAAGTGGCAAGAAAAGGAAACTTAAAGGAAGAAAAAATTAAACCCAACAAAACACAACCGGCAATAAAAGCCTTATTTTTATAAAAAGGTTTTTTTAAACCTGCCCGGCAACAACTCATCTTATTAATGGAATCCATCACAATAACCCTGCTATTTTAATACCCTGTTTCTTCACCTATAAGTTATTATCAAGCCAAATCGTCACAGGGCCGTCATTAACTAACTCAATCTCCATATGAGCCCCAAAGACACCTTCTCCGACGAAAAGGCCATATCCGGCCAGGCAATGATTCAACGCCTGCCAATCATTTTTCGCTTTATCCGGTGCCGCTGCGCCATCAAACCCCGGGCGGTTGCCTTTTTTTGTATCCGCGTAAAGGGTAAACTGTGGAACGCTCAAAATTTCTCCCTTAACCTGCCTGATATCCAAATTCATTTTACCGCCTGAATCTTCAAAAATACGCAAGCCCGTAATCTTTTTCGCCATATCTTCAATCTCGCCCGCCGTATCCGCCTTACCGATGCCGGCAAAAAGCAACAACCCGCGGCCAATATGAGAAACAATACGGCTGTCAACGCTAACGGCCGCCCGCTTAACCCTCTGGACTAAAACACGCATAATCTTACCCCTGCGCCTGTGGTAAAGCTTGCGAAACCATCATCTTTAAACGGGCGTCCTCCGGCGAAATCTTCAGGCCTGCCGCGAACATCTCTTTAGCCTTTAGAACATCCCCTTGCTTTAAAAAAATAAAACCCAGGCCAACATAAGAACAACCCAGGCGCGGATTTAAAGAAAGAGCCATAAGATAATTTGAATGGGCCCTCTTTAAATCATTCTGTTCCAAATATATATTCCCAAGATTATGATAAACAGCGGCATCCGATCCTGCTTTAAGGGCCAACTGATAATTCTCAATGGCTTTCTCATAACTGCCCCGCCTCTTATACGCGAGCCCTAAACTCTTATGAATCAGTCCTACAGACGGCGTATTTTTGTTAACGCTGATCAAATATTCATAAAGCACCACATCATCCTTCCATGCCCCAGAGCCGCGAAATGTCATAAAGGCAAAAACAAAAATATATAAACACATAACCCCGTAAAATAACTTTGACTTCGGCCTTAAAAAACCAAAAGCGAATAACAGGCCTGCCATAGCCACATAAAGATGGTTTTCCGGCATAATCACAAAATAATCAAGGCGGCCGAAAATAATACAAAAAAACGAAAGAGGGATAATCCAGGCAAAAAACCAAAAGAGGCCAAAACAAACATTAAAAAAACTTTTTTTCAAGCACCTGTAAAATAAAAATGCCGCTGTGGCTAAAAAAATAGCTGAAGACAACACGTAAGGGCTGAAAAAAGAGGCTTCAAGGATTACCGCGCGCCCCAGATGCGGTTGAAGAGGCAAAAAGAACAAAACAACATAACCAGAAACCATCTTCAACAAAGTCGGAACCCAGGCGTTCATGAAAACGGTTGAAATATCAAACCCGCGTGAAGCCACGCCGAGGCCGGCACGTAAAAAAAAATAAAATAAAAGAATAACGGAATAACCCGCGCTTACGGTAAATAATGTCTTTTTGCCGGACATCTTCTCGCTTTTTAAGATTAATACCAGATAACTGATAAATAAAAAAGGCGCCAGGACAGCCGACTCTTTAGAAAATAATGCCGCCGCAAAAACAGCAAGATAGGCGATAAAAAAAACTTTCTTTCCCGATGAAACAAACCTATCTAAAAAAAATAAAGCGGCAAGGATAAAAACACAGGCCAGAAGATCCGCTCTGCCAGCAATATAGGCGGCAGACGTTAAAGCTATAGGATGGGCTAAAAAGATAAATGATGCCAAAACCGGCATAACGGGATAGGCCCCGCCGGAACCATTTGAAGGACATCTCTTTACGCGGCAAGACAGAAGGCTGTAAAGCATAAAAGCGCCAAAAGAATGAATCAGGATATTTGTCAGATGATACCCAAAGGCATTAAAACCCCAAACCTTATAATCCAAATAATAAGAAAAAGCCTGCAGAGGCCTGTAATAATACGCGGAGGACGAATCGTAAGAAAACGGATAGAGCGGTCGCGTAAAAAAACTCAAAGGCCTGTCAAAACCAGTATTATTCACAATCAGAGACAAATCATCCCAAACAAACGGCCCCTTTAAACAAGGGCCGTATATCAAAAGCGCGGTAAAAAATAAAGCCAGAAAAATGAAACCACCCCGGGCTTTAACCCGAGGTTCCCATTGGCGCAATACCGAGCGGCCAAGAAAACTCAACAACATAAAACCTATCTTTCTTTTTTATACCGGCTTAATAAAGCCGTTGGGATAGAGATATCGGCAACAATAATCTTGCCGGCCCGGCACCTTCCCCGAAACGTCAAAAACCCTCTTTTTAGCAAAGCGAAGGTAACGGTTCGCTCGGCCCGGATACAACCATTTGAGACTTTTCCTGAAGAAGCGTCCAGGCCTGAAGGGACATCAACAGATAGAACCGGCCGCCTCAAACGGTTTATCAAGCTGATGATGCTCTTTTGAGGCTCTATGAGAGGGCCGGTGAACCCGATGCCAAAAATAGCGTCTATAACAAGCGCGGCATTCTTTAAACTCTTTTTAAAAATTTCAAACCTGCCGGAATTTTTCAAGACATGCGGCTCAATACCCATTCTTTTCAAAATCTCAATATTCAACCGGGCATCACCCGTTATTGATTCAGGTTCAACCGTAACGAAAAGCGTGACATTAAAACCATGATTCAACAAGTGCCTCACGCAGACAAAACCGTCGCCGCCGTTTTTACCCTTACCGCAAACGCATACAACTTCCCCGCGCCTGCCGCCTTTGATACCCTTCAACATACTGAGAGCCTCTTTAAAAACAGCATGCCCGGCATTTTCCATTAAAACAACAGACGGGATACCATACTCCTGCATGGCTTTCCTGTCTATTTCAAACATCTCCTGAACCGATACAAACGCCTCTCTCATATAATTATCTAAATCTTTTCAATTGTTACAATCATCATCTGGCCTAAAAACGGCATAAAAGGTTTAGCCAAAATCTCTGTAAAATCAACCAACCCATATAACGCTTTCGGCACAAAAGGCCTATAACTTAATCCACCCGAAAGAGTATATCTTAAAAAATCATGATGAATAATAGACCTTATTTTTAAATTTTTAAACCTTTGATGAAATAAAGCGGCGTCTCTTTTAAAGATGATATATGGCAACGCCATATTCGCGTCAGACAACCGGCCGCGGCCTTCAATCTTCCAGTCTTTAACATGCTTATTGGTGTATTCACGGTGAAAATATTTATTCATAAAGTAACCAAAAAGTGTTGATGAAGGCTCATTGCAGACAAAATACCCGCCTTTTACTAAAACACGCTGCACCTCGCTTAAAGATGCCTCTAAATCTTTTACATGGTGTAAAACATCAATCGCGTAAACAGCTTTTAAAGAATCATCAGCGAAAGCCAGAGACATCATATCTTCCGCCCTGTCAATCCCTTGAGAAACTACAACATCAGAAGTAATAACATCCGGTATATACTCTTTTAAAAAACCGCCTCCACTGCCAATTTCAAGAGACGGGTACTTTAAACCCTGCAAAGAACCTTCAACCTCTTTGAAATAATGGTAGATAAAATGGTAATATCCGCTTAAAAGGGCATTCTCTCTGATAATCCTGCTATGGACACCTATCGCCGAAACTGAATCAATATCAAGCCCAATCGTCAAAGGGTTAGAAAACTTTTCTTTAAAAAATTCTTTCAACTTATTCAAAATATTCTCCTCATAATTAACAACAATTTTTTTTCTTTCGAAAAAAATTCTTTATAACAGAAAAGCCTGTGCCAAAAAGCCATTTGAGCTCATCCTTCGATCTAATAGCCGCCAACAGCTCAAAAATCTTGCCCGGCCTCGCATAAAAATCTCTCATCGCCTTCTTGTAATATTTAAGGATTACTTCCTTATCCATACCGGGCAATTCATAAAAAACCTCATTAGCATAAAAACCTGTTTTAATACCGTCATCCACATTAATAAGAAACCGCCCTTCCCGCTTAATCGTCTCATAAAGTTCTGTCCCCGGGAAAGGTATGGCGATACAAAAATTGGCAATGTTAGGATTCATCTTAATAGCAAAATCTATCGTCTTCTGCATACTCTCAGCCGTATCCCCCGGCAGGCCTATAATGAAAAAGCCGTAAACTTCTATTCCCATTTTTTTCGCCATACGCGTAACTTCCAAAACACGCCTTAAATCCAGATGCTTTTTTATTTTTTTTAAAACTACAGGGTCTCCTGATTCTACCCCTATGCCCATTTTCCATATCTTGGCCTTCTTCATTTTCCTGATAATATTCTCATCTAAATTTTCAGTCCTCACACCGGTCTGTAAATTAATGCACAGGTCGTAATGCCTCTCAATGAGAAGGTCTAATATCTGTTCCGTCCTCTTCTTATCGGATGTAAAATTATCATCCAGGATATCTATCTGCTTTACCCCGTATTTTTTAACCAGCACATCTACTTCCTGGATGACGCTCTCCGAAGACCTCATCCTGCACATATTCTTAAAGACATCCTTACTGCAAAAAACACACTGATAGAAACACCCCCTGCTTGTAATCAAAGGGGCGACCGGCCTCTTTCTCGCTTTCATCTTGTAATTGTTCAAATCAGGAAACAAATGATAAGCCGGAAAAGAGAGACGGTTTATATCTTTTATAAAATCCCTTGGGCCATTAGCGATAACTTTCCCTGAGTCTCTATAATAAACACCTTTAACGCCCGCGAAAAGAGGCTTTTTTTCCTTATAGCGGCCAATAATTTCAGCGAATGTGTCCTCCCCTTCTCCGGCGACAACAGCGTCCGCCATGCTTTCTTCCATCACTTTCAAAGGCGTGCTTGATGGAGTCGGCCCGCCCCAAAGGATAACAATATCCGGAAACTCTTTCTTTATCTGCCGTGTCAATTGCAGAACATCCTGATAAGAATAGAGGTTAACTGATATGCCGACAATCGCAGGCATATCGCTTTGAATCTGAGAAAAAACACCTTCTTTCTTCATTTGCAACACATTGGCGTCTATGATCCTGCAGGAAACACCTTTCTCTTCAGCAACCGCGGCCAGATAACCTATGCCGATAGGCGGCTCCACCGTCCCTTCATTGATACCATAGGCACTCTCAGGATAAGGATTTACAAATAGCACATCTATCATCTCTCAATAAACCTCCTAAAAATTACTTCCAAAATATCGTTCTTAAATATTGCGTAGTCTTTTTAAACAAGTCAGAAACATCGTCCATGAGATATTCCAATTGCCGCGTACAGATACATCCTTCACACTTATCAATACACGCTTGAAAAATCCTGCTTTTATCCTTACTCTTATACAAATCCAGCAGATTTTTATAATGATAGCCTTTGATAGGCGCGCAGCCATTGCATACAGCTACGGAACCATCGCTGAGCAGTTCCAGATAACGCTCGCCGGCATGGCATGGCCAGCGCATACCGCTGTTATCATGGCCGTAAAACTCTATATAATCATTCAATAGGCGCTCGGACATAAAAACTCTCGAATCTTTTTCGTTTTTAAGAACCTTTATCTTTACATAAGCCTCTTTTAAATTTTGGCGATCTTGCGAAGTTGGAACTAAATTCTGATCAACCGACCTGATGCTTGAAGGATGGACATTGCGGACTATTTCCAACCCATAAAAAGCGATCAAACAACCCAGCTCCTTAGCAAAACTGTATAAAGATTCTATCTCGCCAATATTCGACGGCCTCACGACAGTCAATAAAAACATTCCGGTTCTATATTCTTTGACAATCCGGGCGCATGCCTTAATATTATTACAAACCTCTTCAAACACACGCGGCTGCACGACCCCATTGATTTGCGAAAAACTGGCAGGCTTCAGAGAATCAAAAGATATATAGATATCATCCAGCCCCTGAGATAACATTTTCCCAAGAAGGCTTTCTGTCAGCAAAAACCCGTTTGTTTGAAGGCGCACTATAAAATTTTTACTTTTAAATATGCCTATAATAGAGGCGATATCTTCTCTTAAAAGAGGCTCTCCACCGGTTAAAACAACGCTCTGGACACCAATCTTCTTAAGCTGGCTGGCCGCCTCCTTAACCTCTTCCAAGCTGAGCTCTTTTTGCCCTCCATCGCCCTTCCAGACACAGCAGGATTCACATCTAAAATTACACCTCCTGGTCACTTGAAAATGGCAATGATACGGAAACTTAAAAAACTTTCCAACAATGAATAAATAAAATAGATACTTCACCTTCAATAGAAAAGCTGACATTTTCTCCACTATCCCTTTCCGGAATTTTCAAAAATCAATATTCAATAAACCCGTTCTCAATGCAATAAGAACATATCAGGCTTTTGTCAGAACCGTCCCTGCCGGCAACAGCTTTTCTGGCCTGCTGATACCGGGCATTATTCCAGACATTCATAACTCCATCCTTAAAAACATTGCCAAAATCCCACTTTTCATCATAAACACCGCAACAGGGAGAGACAGAACCATCCGCGTTGATAACCATGGTTGTTTTTAAAAATAGGCAGCCGAGACCGGTATCTTTTCTGCGCAAATTCTTATAATCATACCTGGAGTAACGCTCATCAACAGGCAGCCAACCCTCCAGAGCTTTAATTTTGAGGGCATCCTTCATTAAGTTTTCAACGCCCATGCAAGTTCTCATCGGCCTAAACTCAATCTCATCCACGCCAATCTCCTTTGCCAACCGCCGAGCTTCGCGCATCTCACCTTCATTATGCCGCATTATTAAAAATTGCCAAGCCACGACAGGATGATTAACATGCCTCTCTTTTTTGATTCTAATCAACTCTTTTAAATTCGTCATCACAATATCAAAATCGCCATTAATCCTGTATTTTGAATACGACTCCTGGCTCGCGCCGTCAATCGAAACCTTTAACTCATCCAAGCCGGAATCGACAACACGCCCCATATCTTCTTTTTTCAGCGTATTAAGGTTAGAATTCAGGTTAACTTGAATGTTGGAATCTTTTAAATACCTTATCATCCGGAAAATATCCGGATTTAAAAAAGGCTCACCCCAATTATACAAATCAACACTATAAAGGTAATCCTTAACCTCATCGGCCACCTTTTTAAAACAATCGTAATTTAAAAAATTTTTACTCCTCGTTGGCCTGCCTATCCCTGTCGGGCAAAAAGGGCACTTCAAATTACAGATATTGCCCGTATCTATGGTCATCCTCACAGGGTAAGCTTTTATAAACCCCGACTTTGAAAACAAAAAATAATAAAGGCACTTCAACAGGTTGAAAAATTTCTTTAACGTGATGTGCCTGTTGAAAATAAAAGACCTGGAAACCTTTTTATAAAAACCAGTAGAAAAATTCAAATATCCCCTCCTGCTGCAAGCTATGAAAATAATTCTGACTTAAGGAGCTTCATCTTGGCCAGCCTGTATATTAATGACACACGAAAACAACCGAGGCCATACTTAATGCTATTCCAAAGGCTTATCACCGAGGCCTCCGGAAAATAGTTCGTAGGACAACTAACTTCTCCAATAGCATACCCTTTCCAAAAAATCTGTACTAGCATCTCATTGTCAAATATGAAACCATCTGAATTATGGCCCAAAGATATATTTTCCAAAACCTCCCGGGAAAAAGCCCTGTAACCCGTATGATACTCCGACAAGAACTCTCCTATAATAAAGTTTTGCATAATCGTCAACCAGCGGTTAATCATATACTTCCATAAAGGCATGCCTCCTTTTAAAGCGCCCCCTCCTAAAATCCTTGAACCTAAAACGCAAGAATACAGGCCGCTGGTAATCAGGCCGACCATTGCGGGTATAAGCTTCGGCGTATATTGATAATCCGGATGTACCATAATAACAATATCAGCATTTTCTGCCAGCGCTATTTTATAACATGTCTTCTGGTTAGCGCCATATCCTAAATTCTTCTGGTGGAAATAAACAACCGTCTTGATCAGTTCATTATTAAGTGTTTTCAAAATCTCAGCTGTTTCATCATTGCTGGAATCATCCACAATAACGATTGTATCCACAATACCCTGTTGGGCTACTTCGTTGTATGTTTTAATAATTGTTTTTGCGGCATTGTAAGCCGGCATGACGACAACAACTCGTTTATTCATAAACATTGTTCGGCCTTTCCAGAAGAAAGCTTCTTCCTGCCTGTTGGCACACAAAAAATAGGGCCAACGGCAACATGTGTAATGGTAACCTTTCCATAGCGCTAAAAATATATAATTCTATCGTTTGGTTAGAAACCGGCCAAACAATAAAAACAATAGCGTAGAAAATTAACTGGAAAAATATGATAAATACAAAGAAAAACAACCGCTTGTCTTTCGGACTAATAAGAAACCATGCCAAATATACAACGAAAACAAACCAGAAGATATTCCATTGGCCGACATTAAAATAACTCGCCCTGTAAGCGTGAAACATAATGACCAGCCTCTGCGCAATGGACGGAGCAAAATTCCCCAATGAATTATCAAGACAACCGATTTCTATCCCCAGCCTATGCTTAAAAATAACCCACGGCAGATAAATTACAAGAGGGATAAAAAAAATAGCCGGCAAAAACTTCTTTCTGTCTATCTTTACGCCTTTAAAAAAACATATCACGATACTTGCCAGAAATAAAGCGGCCCAAAAGCTTAATCCTTCATTTTTAACCCACATGCTTAAACCTGTGAAAAGACTACCGGCCAAAAGATAGACATCTTCTCCTTCACGCACATATCTCCAGATATACAAACCACCAGCGGTCATAAAAAAAGTAAGCACGACATCCATATAACCGGAATAGGCCACGCTTACAATTGTCGGAACGGTAGCCAAACAAAAACACGCCGCCCAAGTAAACTTATCAGAAAAATCTCTCTTAAGTTGATTAAAGAACAACATGATTAATCCAACATAATAAAACGAGCAAAATAGCTTCGCTAGCGGCTCATAAATCTTGCCTATAAAAAAATAAAGATACGCTTCTAAAAAAGGGATTAAAAGCGGGTATTCAAGATGATCAGGGTGCCTCATCCAAGGCAGCTGCGTCCATATCTTAAAAGGGAAAGATTTTTCAAAATAGATGATTTTAGCCTTTAAGCCCCAGTTCCCCCAAGCATCCCAGGCTAGAAAAGGAAGACAAGCCGCTTCTGAAAAAATATAAAAGGTTTCCCACGCGCACAGTAAAAAAAAGAACAAAAAAACAAAGCTAAAACTGTTCTTGCGGCCATGACAATTTAAATGGGGATTGTGTGCAGAAAGGCCGGCAAGATTGCCGCAATGCCTATTTTTTATTTTAAAAAAAGCATAAAGCATGACAACTGCCCATGCCTGATATGATAATAATTTAAGAAGATGTATAGGCCCGGAAAAAGACAATAAAAGAGCCTCTAGCCCGATAAAACCGGAACCTAAACCAAAAGACAAAACTGCCCTTTCACTGAAACTTACCTGAAAAGATCTATTCGCCGGATAAATAACAAACTTTACAATCAGATATCCAAAAAATAGTATATTAACTATATAGAGAATGAATTTTAAAAAAACCATTCTTAATGGCCCGATAAAGTAAAAGACTTGGTTAAACAGTTATATATTATCGTGTATCTCGTTAACAGAAAATTGTCTTCTGGGCGGTATATCCGGCGTGGATACAAATAATAGGGGCTTTTCCCGACAAAATATTCAGCTTCATAATAATCCCGGCTTCTGAATGCCGGCACAGGCGGCTCAATCTTGAACAACACGTCAGAATCCTCCGGAATCAAAACCCGGCAATATTCCATAAAATGATAAAAACCACCGTCTATAACCTCATTTTTCTGTTGGGGGCTTAAGAAGCAAGTTCCACGCACGAAAACCAACATCCTCACCACTTGGGCATCTATAACAGGAATTGCAAAATAGATCCAAATGAGCAAAAAGAAAATAATATAATACCTGTCCTTACGCGCTGCCTGAGCCGTCACCATGCCGATGGAATTCTCCTTTTGGCTTGCGCCCACACCTAAAACGAAAAAGCCTTAGGCTCTCTTTTTAAAAATCACTCATCAAATTTTATTTCAACTGAAGTATGCCCGAACTGCTGAAATCTGTTAGTCTTAACCTTAATATCGCACGGGTTGCAATATCCATAGTTGGAACATGGCCTGAACTCATCCTCTATCTGAAAAGCCGGGTCTAAAATATATCCTATCGGGTTAATACCACTGTAAAGATCCGCATGGCAACGAAAAACATGCCCCGTACTGTCCATTAAAAACTCTGTCGTACGGCACTGCACAACCTTTCTGAACTTTTTTTCACAAGCCCCTTCGTATTTATATGAACCATATAACTTATTATCATACTGCCCTAAAAACTCCTTAAGCCTGAAGTCAATTCCGGCGCTCACACACTTCTCCTGCGCAGAACGTATCTGGCCTTCATAAGAAGGATGCATAACAGACCATATTCCAACGCTAAAATTCGCGTCAAGCAGCTTAAGTACCTTCTTCATAAGAGCATCCAAATCCATTGTTTCAGGATGATAGCTGACACGGATAGACGCGTAAGGTGATTCCCTTTTAATGCGCTCCGGCTTAACCTCTCTTATAAACTGATCAATATCAAACTGCAGATTTGTTAAGATATCAACAAACAACCGGGGATCAAGATGATTGAGAATATAAATAAAATCCGGGTGCAGACTCGGTTCACCCCCTTGCAATGTCACAGGCAGATCATCGCGCGAAATAATCCTGTTCAACCCTCTAACCCATTGCTGGCCTGATACGATCTTGCGCCTGATCAGCTTCTGTTCAAAGTTATTAATACAATAGCTGCATTTCAAATTACAAGAAAATGTAAGAAACGCGGCGATATAATTATAATTTTTTGGTATAAGGATACTATCCATCGTTTTAGACTGTTTTTTTATGGGTATGAACGCTCAGCCACAACATGGAGATTGTTTTTAAAACACCTAAAATATTTTTCAATTTAAAAGCGCTTGACCGGCCATACCGCCTTTTTTCCAAAAACATCCCCACCTCTATAAAAGAGTGCCCGGCCTTTAACAACTTAACGAGGGCTTCCGCCTGAAAAGCGAAACTATCCGTTGTCAACCCGACAGACTGAATAAGCTCTCTTTTATGAATCACAGGGCCGTTGTAATATTCAAGATTAAGCCCAGACAAACAGTTCACCACCATAGTGAAAAGACGAGAGATGACACGCCTGGATAAAGGCCTTATATAACGGTTAACCGTATAAGGAATAATAATCTCTGCCTTCCCAACGAGGCCGTACATCTTTTTTATGGACGCCGCGGAAATCTCGCCATCCCCGGGAATCATACCGACATAATCAAAACGTGCCAGCTCGATCCCTTTACGATAGTTGTAACCAAACCCCATATTCTTTTCATTGTGGATAACTTTCACCTTTTGATTAACAGCCGCGATAGCGTCAACAATCTCTTTCGTCTTATCCGTAGAACAATCATCAAAAATAAGAAGTTCATAATCACAAAACTCGCCTTCGAGGGCGGCTAAAAGATTGTCAACAACAGGCGTTATGTTTTTCTCTTCATTAAAAGCCGGAATAATTACGCTGACTGAAGCGCTCATCAGGAACACGCCTTTTTAACAGCGTTAACAATATCTTCACTCGTCGGATAAAAATGTTTTTCCAAGGCAAAACTTGCAGGCGTGGGGCAATCTTTCGTGGTAACGCGCTCAATAGGGGCTTTCAGATACTCAAGATACCGGCATGATACGCGGGCGGCAACTTCCGCGGCAAATCCGCCTGTTTGCCATCCGGTATCCGCGATGACAAGCCTGCCGGTCTTTTTCAAAGAATCGGCAATCAACTCTTCATCTAAAGGATTAATAGATCTGGGGTCAATAATCTCTATATCTATACCCTGGCAAGCCAGCTGATCCCGGGCTTTCAAAGCCTCTATAACCATCAGAGACGTAGCCACAACCGTCGCATCCTTGCCAGGACACCTGATAACACCTTTACCTATTGGTACCAAATATTCATTCTCCGGCACAATATCAACGATATCATACAACCACCTGTGTTCAATAAAAATAACCGGATTATTATCAACAATGCTCGCCAATAACAGCCCTTTGGCATCATACGCCGAAGAGGGCATAACGACTTTAACCCCGGGCATATGCAAAAAAAGACCCTGCAAACTTTGAGAGTGCTGCGCGGCTGAACCCCAGCCTTTACCGATAATAGCACGGATCACCAGAGGGACAGACACCCTCGCTCCCGACATATAACACAACTTAGCGGCATGATTAAGAATCTGATCAAAAGAAAGAGGCATAAAATCCATCCTCATATGAACCAAAACAGGCCTCATCCCGCAAAGCGCCGCTCCTATCGCTACGCCTGTCAGGCCGTTTTCCGCGATAGGAGTATCAAAAACTCTCTGCCCAAACTTTTTATGAAGGCCCAGTGTCGACCCGAAAGTACCGCCGGGATCATCAATACCCTCACCCATTACAAAAACACGACTGTCCCTCTCCATAGCCTGCGAAAGCGCCTCCCGCAGAGCCTGCCCATAACTAAGCGCCCGGCCGTTACTATCCCCTTCTTTTAAAAATAATCTCTCACTTGTACGGTCAATCGCAACTTTAGTCCAAGGCATTAAATCTTCTCCAAATAAACATCCTGACAAACATCCTGCGGTTCAGGAAAAGGGCTCTTTTTAGCATAATCCACAGCTTTATCAATCTCCTGTTTAATTTCAGCCCGCATATGAATTAAATCTTCACGCCGCAAAATCTTCTTTTTTAAAAGATACTGCTCTATCTTCTTAACAGGGCACTTCCCCTTCCAGGACTTCACCTCTCTTGCGGGCCGGCATCCTTTCTTCTCATCGCAATCCGGGCCGACATGCCCCATCCAACGGTACGTCCTGCACTCCATAAGATAAGGCCCTCCGTAACGCCTTATTTTTGAAATAAGAGAACCAGCTATCTTCGAGATCTTTACAAGGTCATTCCCGTCACAACATATGCCCGGGACACCAAAAATCCTGCCTCTCTGAAAAATATTATTTAACGGCTGCCGCTTTCTGACATGAGAATTTGTGGCATAAAAATTATTTTCGCATACAAATAAAACAGGAAGTTTCTTTAAAGACGCGAAGTTAAGGCTTTCAAAAAAAACACCCTCATCTACGGCGCCATCACCAAAAAAAACAACAGCAATATTTTTAGTCTTTTTAAATTTTATGCTTAAAGCCGCGCCAACAGCTAACGGGATGCCGCCGCCGACTATTGCTGATGTCGCAAGGATACCAACAGATGGATCCACTAAGTGCATAGACCCGCCCTTGCCTTTACAACAGCCAGTCTTTTTGCCATAAAACTCAGCCATCATCTCTGTCAAAGGCATGCCTTTGGCGATACAGTGGCCATGGCAACGGTGTGTCGAAAAGAGATAATCTTCATCAGTTAAATAAGAACAGACACCTGCCGCTATGGCTTCCTGCCCAATATATAAATGAACAGGCGTTTTCATCTCCTGTTCGGGATACAACGCGATAAGCCTTTCTTCAAAAAGGCGGATTTTTAACATGGTGGTAAAACTTTTTAATAAGATATCCGCTCTGTCAACCATTCCTGTCCTCTTTAGATAAAGTTTGCATGTGGGCCTGGATGCTTGAGTTCCCAAAGATAACTATTCATCTTGTCCAGCCGGCAAACTTCCCTGCATTTTTTAATATCCAACTTTGAAGCGGCCATTTGCAGGATAGATTTTCTTCGCCGGCTCATCATAATTTTTCTAAAAGTTTTCTTATAAATATTACCGTAACAAAACTCTTCCTTGCCTAGAAAAGCACTGCAGGCATAAACATCTCCATGAGCATTTATATAAGCCCAAAAAGGCAAACCATAACAATATTTGTAGCCTCTGGGGGTATCTAAACGTTCCATCGTATCGGCCCTAAAGATAATTTTAAATCGGCTGTCCTGAAGCTCATCTAAGCGTTTTTTAATAAAAAGGTAATCTTTATATCTAAAAGCATGGCTGATGCGCGATCCGCTCAAAGGATGTTGAGAATAAGGCTTAACAGTAAAATAATCAATACCGGCTTTTTTCATCAAAACAGCTAAAGCCAAAACCTCTGACGCGTTCTCCGGAATCAACAACAGCTGGACGCCAATCGTCGTTTTTAAACCCCGCGCCCTTCTGACAGCAACTGCACTCTTAATATTTTCTATAACTTTATGAAAATCGCTCTCTTTTGTCCGGTGAATCTTGGCATACGTCTTGCTTGTGCCGGCATTAAAACTAAACCTCAACCATGAAAGGGAGTTTAATATCTTTAAAGACAGATTTTTATTCAATAAAACGCCATTTGTCGTCAAGGCCACATCTATGCCGCGCTTTTTTGTAAATTGAATAATCTCATCAATATTTTCATGAAGCAGGGGCTCTCCCTCTCCGGCATACATAACACTCTTAACGCCTAAATCCGCCGCCTCTTCAACGGCCTTTTTTAAAACCTTTAAATCTAAAAAAACCCGTTTATAGTTCAAATAATCAACAGCGCAAAAAATACACCTGTGATTACACGCCCCCGCGGGAGCAATCTCCAGATAAATGGGGCAGATGGTTTTTTTATGAAGCCAATCGTTAACACGCTCTACATGAAACATCAACTTATGGCTGTCTATCCTGAAGCGATCATCTTGCATAACTACCTCTTTTGAGGCGGCAGAAGCTTTATAACCGCGCGCTTGACATCTTCAGGCTTAATAAATTCCAAACAAGGCTTCTTCTGAAAACACTTTGACTGTAAACAAGGCATACACCTGTATGATGCCTTCGGCAGAAGAACAACACCTCGTTTATAAAGATAAACTTCTTTTGAAGAAGTAGGGCCAAAAAGAGCAATAATTTTTCTCTTTAAAGCGATCGCTATATGCATTCCCAAACTATCGTTTGTAATAACAACGCGGCAGGAGTGGACCCAATCTATGTATTCCTTAAGATTGTCCAGGCCCTTTTGCCAAGAGATTGAATAGTTGGATTTTAACAGGTTGTCCAAGCTCTCCCAATTACCTCTATGCCAGGCTTTATTGGGCCACTTATCCCCAACAACCCAGTTAAAACCGATATCATATTTCACGGGAGCATTTGACTTATAGTCAAGGATATACTCATCGCTCTGCGTCCATTTTTTCCCAATCATGGACGCCAATGCTTCCTGCCAAAATTTAAGATTCCCCTTCTTTTTTTCCAGATCTAGGCAAAGGCTCAATACTTTCTCAGCGCCATCATAAGCCTGAGCGGCACCGCGATCCACATCAAAACGGAAACCAAACCGCCTCCAGGCACTAACAGAATCAGAAAGCGCGCAAATCCCAGGCCCTTTTTCCAGATTAATAACCGTATCAAACCGTTCCCGTTGCAACTGAAGAACAGATTCAAGGTTAAAAATTAATATCCTTCTGATATAAGGATTACCCTCTAACAAAGGATAGGCTTTCTCATCCACGAGCCAAGTAACATCATCCTCTTTCAGATAATTGAGAATAACCGTGGTCCTAATCACATCCCCCAAACTTGTCGTTATCCCTATCTCCTTGTCCAACGTCTCCGAATAACCCAATTTCAGAATAAGAACTTTTGCCATATAAACCCCGCGATTGTTATCAACTTCTGTTATATGCCCTCTATTTTATAATCAAAACAAAAGGCTAAATAGTGCTAAGGAATAAATCTCCTGGCTGTCAGCAAATGAAAACTGATCGGATCATAAATATTCTTTTCGCAGAATAAATAGATAAAATTACCGTAATCCATGACACAAAATACAACAATAATCCAAAAAATAATCGTAACGCCATTTTTATATTTTTTGAATATATCGCTGACAAAAAAAACGAGGAAAAACCTCAAAAACATATCTAAATTAATCGCGTAACGGATATTTTTATTATAATCAAAACTGCTTAATAATAAAAAATATATTAAAAAAAGAGCTAAAAAATAAACTATTTTGAAATTCTTTAATATGCTTCTCTCAAAGAAAGCGTAAACAACAAAAGACAAAGCGCAGACAGAAACAAGAGGCGAGACCAGAATATAATCCACGATATAACGAAACCATGGGCCTCTGCAAAATAAAACAGAGTAATTATTAACAGAAGGCAGGTACCGGGTTAATTTAAGCATCCATAAAATATTACCCGGGTCATGGCAGAGCATCAGCCATGCCGCTGAAACAATAACCGGCGGGACAAACGCCATATAAATAAGATACTCCAAAGAGATATCTTCTTTATAACAATACTTATAAATCAGAAAAATTATTCCAAACCCAAAAACCAACAGAAAAGTCTGCTCTCTCGCCAAAATGGCATAACTAAAACAAACTAGCCAGGCAATAAAATTTATCTTCCTCTTTTTTAACAAAAACTCAAAAAAAAGCCAGATAGAAAGTGCTGCAAACAGGTTTCCTGTGGCGTCCGTAAGAGCCCTCTTGGCCATAGCCATATTGAGAGGAGAAAAAGCCAGCAATAAAGTATAGAGCATACTTATGGAGGGATCAAAATACTTTCTTGAAAAATAATAAGATAAAAGCAGGAATAAAAAAAAGGAAAAAAGAGAAAGATAGGCCAGCGATACAAAGCTGGGGCTAAAAACATAAAACCATGATGACGATATTAAAAAATAGCCCGCTCTTAGCGGGCTTGGCCAAATCCAGTTATTTTTATCAACAACATGGCCTTCCAGTATTTTCGGGTATACGCCTAACCCGCCTTCAAAAAGCTGCTTTGAATATTTTAGATAATAACCTTCATCGGCATTCTTGGCAAAACAAGATTCTTTGGGGATGTGGGTAAAAATAGAAAAAAAACTGAGCAGAATAAATAAAAGCACTAAAACAAAATAGTTATTTTTTTTCCGATGGTTTAAATCAAACATCAAACTGAAGCTCTCCAGGATGCTGCTGCCTTATGAGTCATAATTAATCAGAAAAGACATAAAATATCTTCTCTCTGCGCGTGATACAGAATTATATCAAAGCGGAGAAATAAATGGAAGCTCTTTATGGAAGAACTTTTACGCGCTTTTTAATGCAGATAAACTACGAGACCTTACCCGCCAGCTCCCGCGCCTTATTCGCCATCAACTCAAGCCTGCGCTGAGAAGCATCCAACTTCTCCTGCACGCCCTCAAGCCTATCTTTTAAATCTTTAATTTGCTTCTCGTATGCCTGCTTTTCTTCTTTTGCCTGTTGAAGTGTTTTCTCCAAAAACGGTTCTTCATCATTTCCATGTTTGGCTAAATCAAGATTCTGTTTTCGAAGGCCTTCAATCTGCTGCCGGTAATCCAGGATTTTTTGACCCGCCTGATCAAGTTCGCGCCTTAACTTTTCATCCTTCTTTTTCAGGCATTCCATCTCTTTCAGGTTATCTTGCGACGCGCGCGCGGCGGCGGCCATCTCCTCTTTATGCCCTGTAATCAAATCTGCCTGTTTGCGCGTGAGCTCATTAATTTCTTTCTTTAAGAGGCCTTGCGCCTCCACGGCCTTTAGCATCTCCTTTTTATGCTTATCACGCAGGTTCTCCTCCCGCCTGTTTTCAAGGGCGGTTTTATCCTCTCTCTTCCCAGTATCCTTCTGGAACGATACAAGCTTCTTCTCTAAATCTTTTTTCTCCCTCTTGGTCTTTTCAAAATCGTCCTCATAATTAAAAAGAATATTTTTACGCTCATCTTTCATAATCTCCAGCTCGCGCTCGAGGCTCTCTTTTTCCTCCTGAACTCTCTGGAGGCGCTGAGCGGACTTCTCAAAGGCCTGTTCGAGCCTGGCAACATGCTCATTTAATCTTTCAATTTCCTTTTTAGCGTCAGTTAACGTGGTATCTTTAATATTAACCACATCATCATGCTTGTTTAACTTCAACTTTAAATCTTCAATCTGCTCTAAAAGGCTCAACTTCTCTTCTTCAATCTGTTGAGCCCTGCTTTGTGCGTTTTCAAGAGCTTCCACTAAGGTAAGCTTTTGATTCTCAATTTCTTCAACTCTTCTGTCAAATGTATCCCTGACAATCTGCCGGTCTCTTTTTAAGTCTTCCACTTCTTCTTTCAAAGCTTTTCGTTCCCTCTGAAGGTCTTCAAAAGCTTCATCAAAATTATTCAAAGCACTGCTGATAGTAGATGCGGTCAAATCCTGCGCGCAGAAAGCACTACTCGCGCTTAAGAATAAACCCACCCAAACGACAAACGGCATCAAACACCAGCCACATAATATTTCAGCTTTATTCAACAATCGCGGCATTTTAACCTTTAACCCCTACTGGCGGCTGTTCCTGCACTTCCTTATCACTGGCACTAATTCTATCTTCAGCCTTTTTCAGGCGCTCCGTGAGAATCTCCACATTATCAGTAAGCTCTTTAACCTGCTGTTCTAATTCTAAAACCTTTTCGCTTTGCCCGGTACATTTAAAGAGCCTCTCTTCAACGCTAGCGAATTTAGAATCCACCTCCTCTTTTAATGTACCAAATTTATAGGCGACATAAGTATCAATATCAACAGGGCGGTATTGGCCGGCGATCATCTCAACAGGCCTATCCTCAGGAACGAGAAAATTATGGCCATCAACTGTCTTAATGACCCGCTTAACCTCATACGGCTTGGTCTTTTCATCCCTGATATCTTTAGCGGCCCAGCAGACTAAAGTATTTGATGCCAGAAATAAGGTAAGAATTAATATCTTTTTCACGCAAAGTTCTCTCCGGAAAAATTTATTCCCCCGGGCTGAAGAAGCCCGGGGTTCCCACAGACACAATACCACAGAACAATTCGGCTTTTACTGAAATCACACCCTGGCCACAAAAAGCGGTGGGAATTGAAACTATACCCTTGAGATAAAAATCAAGATACCTAAAATCAAAATCAAGATGCCTAACGCACGGTATTCGTTATCCGAAAAATTCAACCACTTGCTTGCCTTTATCTTTTGAATAGGTGTTAAAAAAACATACACAGCCTTGGCGATAGCGGCCAAGCCTAAAAGCACAATCAACCAGCCGAGAGCGCTCGAAGATGCCGCGAACAACAAGAGGATACCAATAACCAGAGGAGCAATCCCAATAAACTTGGAATTTTCATCTTTTAAAAAACTTAAAGTAAATTTAAGCAGTTTTTTCGGTATCAGGATAGCCGCAACGCCCTCAACAATAAGCACCAAACTAATCAGCATGAGAAAAAATGACATAATGCAATCCTCCTCTTTTTAAGTACAACCACCCTTTATGACAATCTAAAATATATTAATTCCACTAGTTACCATAACATATTAGGCCTAGCATTTATCTACCGTATTCCCCTGTCAAAGAAGCATCCTCTAAAATATGCCCGTCCATGGCCTGTAATAAATCCTGTTTGTCAACTTCGCCCTTAAGATGCAAGAAAGTATCCAGCGCGTAAATCGTAAACACATAACGATGAGGCCGGCCCGGTGGCGGGCAAGGGCCATTATAGCCTATCTTGCAAAAACCATTGACCCCTTGGCATATCCGCTCTCCAATCCTCTCTTCCTGAGCAACGGCTTCAGAAAGACCGGCCAAATCTGACGGAATATTATAAATAATCCAATGCACCCAAGACCCGCCCGGCGCATCAGAATCATCGCAGATGATAGCCAAAGAAACTGTCCCGCCAGGGGCCTCTCTCCATATCAGAGAAGGCGAAACATCATCACCCGAGCAGGTATATTTAACAGGAATCACCTCATGGGCCTTAAACGCGGAGCTCTCTATCTCAAAAGCCATACTGCGGCCTCCCAAGCATAATAGAAAAAAAACAAAAATAACACATCTAATAAAGTTCACGCTCACAACGCTCATTCTCACCCGGTTCAACCTCAAATAATCTCCAGTTTTGGATAGCATAACATACAAAAAGACGGACAACAATAAGAAAAGCTCAAACCTCGCAGGAGGCCTGTTAAAACATACTAATGCCACGCCTCTTTACGGTACTCCTCAAGCATGCGGCCCGTGTTAAAATAACCAGCCTGAATAATACAATTAGCCATCATATCGATCCAGGGCGAATCAAGATTAAACACGCCATTTTTCAAGATGCCATAATAAAGGCTCATCATTCCACCCAGCGCGTCATAGAGCTCTTTAGAATCTTCATCCAGCCTTAAGATCAACTCATCCATAAAAGTTTTCCCTTTATCCTGAAACCCAAAAAACCTGCCGATACCGCTGTCGAGCGCCTCGACAACCCAGCCGTCAACTGTTGTTAACTGCAGCACACCGTTAGAGATCGCCTTCATTCCACTAGTCCCTGAAGCCTCATAAGGCGGCAGAGGATTATTAAGCCAAACATCCACACCGCTCGTCAATATTTTGGCAATATAAATATCATAATTTTCAAGCATGACAATTTTCAGACGGTCATCAACACTCACGGCCTTATCAATAGCGCTCATAATATCGTTAATATAGGTAAAAGCAAGATTATCATTCGGATGAGCTTTACCGGCAAAAATAATCTGGATCGGGCCAACCTTCTCAGCCAAATCCAATAATTTTTGCATATCCTGAAAAATAAGGCCGGGCCTTTTATAAGCGGCAATCCTCCTTGCCCAACAAAGCGTAAAAACATCCGGCTTAATATCCCAATGAAGAAGCAGTTGAGCCAACCGCTTCTTATTCTCTTGATGCGCCTGCCAAAGAGCCTGACGGAACTGTGGGTCATCCTTGATCTTCACAACCCTCTTTAACAAAGTAGCATCGCTCCTATAGTCCCCTATGGCGGCCTCAAAACTATCCAGGGCCTTTTTGACAGGCTCTGAAAGCCACGTCGGCAGATGGACACCGTTTGTTATCGTTTTAATCCTCCCCGCGTATGTTGGAAACTGCAGTTTCATAACGTCGCCGTGTTTTTTTGAAACCGCGTTAATACTTGAAGATGTATTCATGGCCAAAAGCGTTAAATTCACAATGCCGCGCGACATATCTTCAACACCATACCTTTGAACCACATCAACATCCTCAGCTTTTAACACCCGCTCCAAATCAAATAAACTGAAACGATCATGGCCTGCAGGTACAGGCGTATGGCACGTATAGGCAAAATGTGATTTAACTTTCTCTATTTCGGCTTCCTTATACCCTCTGACTTTCTGAACAAAAGCAAATGCCGCGTGCCCTTCATTAAGATGGTAAATATCTATAGGATATCCGAGCTCGCTTAAAGCCTTCATGCCACCCATACCTAAAACAAGCCTCTGCAACAGGCGCCCGTCAAGATCATTACTGCGGTAAAGCTGATCTGTCAATTTCCTCGCCGCCTCGTCATTTTCAGGTAAATTAGAGTCCAGGAGGATCAAAGGAACAGCAAAATCTTTTCTGAAACTATAACAATAATACTTCCACAACCGCAGGTAGATATCGCGGTTTTTCAGCTCCAGCTTGACTTTATTTTCCAACGGGATGAGCCCGGGGAATGTTGCCGGATCCCACCTCATCTTATCCGGTAGTTGCCCGAATTTAAACCAAAACCTCTGCCTGAAATACCCCTCATTCCAGAGGATCCCAACCCCGACAAAAGGCATGCGCAAATCAGACGCCGTCTTGACCGTATCGCCGGCTAAAACACCAAGGCCGCCGCTATAAATCGGCAAATCCAAAACAGAACTCATCTGCAGTGAAAATAAAAAATCCCTGACACGATTATTAGAAAAAACATCATTATCGGATATTTTATTCGCGGCGCTCAACTCTTTCTTGGAGCTGAGCGCATTATAAACACTCGTTGCCAAGCCATATTCCATGGAAAAATAAGCGATAGGCTTTTTATCAGGCAAAAGAAGGCCTTTTTCTGCCGCGACAAGAGGCTCAAGCGGAAACCCAAAATAAAAATCATCATGAATATCTATCGCGTAGGATTTTTCATAATCTTTTATCTTTACCAAATTTAAAAACTCATTTATCTTAGTCTGCATCGGGCTCCTCTACCTCAATCTTTTCAAGATTATTATTTTTATCAAATACGAGATATATTTTCTCTGTATCAAAAAATTGTGTTGGCTTCCGGTATAAAAGGACTGTTTTATCCTGTTCTGAAAGCGCCTCTTCTAAAACAGGCCTGCCATAACGCGCTATGATCCTTTCACGGCTGGCCCCCGGTTTCAAACGGTCCCGCTTGATATCATTCAACAGAAATCCAAACTTGATATTCTGCTGTTCCACCTGAGCTGTCTGCGCGTCTTTTTCAACCCCCAATCCCTGTAATGTCCGAATGGCTTGAGAACAACCGGCCATAAAAAAAATACACATCAAATACGTGGCACAATAAAAATATTTTTTAACCAATATCATAGCCTAAGCTCTCTAATAGAGTTTCAGAATTCGGGGTACCAGGTAAAGGGTAAAGTTGAAAAACAAAAAACTTTTTGATTTATTGTTTTAAACCGTCCCCTGTACCCTGCACCCTGATAACTATCTTTAATATTTCTCAAACAGCTTACCCCATGGTGTCTTAGCTATTTTACGCTGTCTTGAGCTCCCAATCAAGGGCCACCATAAATAATCGTGATATAAAAAAGATGCGTACACAAAAAGATAAACCAACGGCGTCCTGAAAAAAAGCCTCTGCAAGGGTTTCATCGGGCCAAACCAGAAGAACTTTCCAAACCGGCTTGCCAGATTTTCTCCGACAGAAAAATGAAAATTTACTCCACGGATATCTTCGCCTGCGATTTCAATCTCCCTTGTATCCGCGCACCCCGCCCCATCCTCATGCGCCATACGCAAATAAGGAATTTTTAACGGGTCAAAACCCATTAACTTCGCGGCGACCGCGTCAATCGCCACAGAATCGGAACTGGCAAGCATAAAACCTTTTTCAACAGGCATCATCGTGCGCGGGCCCGGGCCCCGCCCACAAATCGTACCGTCCATAACCGTAAAAATACCAGGATGAATATCCAGTTGAATCTTTAAAAGATCCACAAGAATCTCATGAATCCAGGAGTGCGCGTAATGCCTGCGCGTGTTCATGAGGCCGCCAAAAGCGTTTTTCATAGCGCCCGTTGTTGTTGTATAGATATGCGTTTTGACAGTCGGAAGGTGAATAACGCTCTTGCCTATAAAAAAATCCGGCACCGTTATCTTGTCGCCGTATATTTTATGCAAAGCGCGAGTTTTAAACTTTGGCTTATACGCCACCCACCGCATATCCTCTTGCCGGAAATTAAACTTTTCCTGAATCTGATATTTGCGGTAAACTCGCTCAAGCTTCGTCAACCTTAAACCTTTATGTGGATCCGTAACAACCGTGTTATTGTGAACAGAGATCAGAGGCCCGTAACCCGACTCTTTTAAGGCCAGAATAACCCCCTCCAGCTGCCAGGGCGTTGTGTTAGCAGACAAAAAAGGAAGATGCCATGAAATATTATCTTTTAAGATAACGGGGAGGCCTTGCGGCAAAACCTCTTTCATGCCCGCCTGAGAACACAAATCCACGATATCGCTCAAGATAGTCTCCGGTGACGATTTTATAACGGCAACTTTTGTTTTGATAGCATCACCTCAGTAGTAAAGCGCGGCTAAAACTGTCATCAAATAAAAAACCATATTGGCCAGCAAAGGCCTGTCTGAAAACAATAACCTTTCCGGAGACCCCCCAAGCTTTTTTTGGTAAATCAGATAGAGATAACGGAAGATGCCGTAAACGACAAAAATAACCGTGAATTCAAGGCCGCGCGTCTTAAACTTCATGATCGTCTCCGGTGAAAACGTATAAAGCACGTAAGAAAAAATAGTAGCAGCGGTTACAATGGATATCAGCTGGTCGATAAAAGCGAGGCTGTAATTTGCCAATACCTGGCGGTGCTCCCTCGCCTGACCCTCCAAAAGGACAAACTCACTGCGCCTCTTGCCAAGCGCCAGAAAAAGAGAAAGAAAAATAGTACAGATAAGAAGCCAGCTTGAGATAGGCGCATCAATAACAACCGCCCCTGCCAAAACTCTCAACAAAAAACCACAGGCGATACAAAATACATCAATAATGACAACATGCTTCCAATACAGCGAATAGAGAGTCTCAATAATCAAATAAACAGCCAACAGAAAGAAAAATCCTGTATGCAGCATAAATGCCGCGCTCGCTGAAAAAGCCATCAGGATAGTAGCAATAACCAAGGCTAAACCTATCCTCAAATGGCCGCAAGCGATAGGCCTGTGTTTTTTACGCGGATGCAACCTGTCCTGCTGGGCGTCTAACGAATCGTTGATCAGATAAATACTGCTCGATGCCGCGCAAAAGATAAGAGCGGCACAAAAAACTATCCACGCCTTTTGCGCGTTAAAAAAATTCTGTGAAAAGATCAGGCCGGCGAAAACGACAATATTTTTAATCCACTGCTTTGGCCTAAGGCTCAAAAAAATTGACTTGATCAGCATATACCCACTCCGCTTTTTCTCTTTTATCAATCTCCTCGCCCGCAAAAAAACTATTTTTATATCTAAGACGGCGCAAGGCCGGCCCCCCCCTACAGTTCGCTATTTAATTCGTTCACCCGCGAACTCGCCAACCCCGCCTTATATATCAACCGTCATACCGTCGCTGGCCGACACAATATCCAAACCGGTTTCCCATGATAACTTTTTTGCCTGCGCATGAGGGTTAGCCTTCAACATGCTCATGCCAAAATGCGTAAGGATTGTTTTTTTGGGTTTTAGGCCAGAAACTATCGTCTTTACATCGGCCAAGCTAAGATGTTCAACGCCAGGGCGCGGTTCAAAAAAAACAACATTGATAATAAGGATATCTGTTTTAAAAAAATCATTCACACCATCAAAATACGCCGTATCCGCCAATAAAGAACAGGATACACCATTAAGCACAAACTTAAAACCATAAGTCTGGCAAGGATGTCTAAGCGCCTGGCTTGTTTGAAAAGAAAAATCACCTACAGCATAACTCTTGTTCTCCTCTAAAAGCTCTATCTTCCCGATATAACCCCTAACATGTTTTAAAACAATGGAATCATCTTCTATGGCGTCTTTGGGTAGAAAAAGTATACCGCGTTTTTTATAACCACCCTCTGTCATCGCTTCCATCATGACATTGACATCGTTAGAATGGTCCAAATGACGATGCGTCAAAATAACAGCATCAAGCTGTACCGGATCCAGCTTCGGCTTGGAAGAAGCGCAACGGACAATAGAACCCGGGCCGGGATCAATCAAAACATTTACCGCGCCCGACCTGACCCATAAGCCCCCGGACGCCCTTAACTGTTTTATCATCACAAAACGGGCGCCGGCAGTACCTAAGAATTTTATAAAAAAATCGCTGTGCTGTTTTCTGAGCATAAATTCTCTTCAAAGTTCAGGGGACAGGGTTCCGGGTTCGGGGTTCAGTTAAAATCAAAACAAAAAATTTTCGATTTTTACGTTTTTAGTTTTGACTGTACCCTTTACCCTGCACCCTGATTCTTCAAATACTCCACATCGCTGACAACTTCGATCCCATTCATCTTCAAAAGTGCCGCTGTCACGCCATCCCCCGGCATAAGACTATCCGAAAAACTTCCATCGTAAACCTGCCCGCATCCACAAGAAGGGCTCTTTGATTTCAAAACAGCTTTTTTAATGCCCTGGAGACGAACCAGGTTTAAAACACGTTCCGCGCCTTTTAAAAAAAAATCCGTGACATCTTTGCCTTCAAAAGAAACAACCCGGGCATCCCCTTCCAAAACATCCCGGCCATCTCCACCGACAATCTCAGATGGGCTATGTGGTATTTCAAGCCCCCCTAACACCTCAGGGCATGCCGAAACCGCCTCGCCTTTAGCCTGCATCTGAAAGAAAACAGGATGAAGCTTATTCTTTCCGTTATATGTACAATTCACGCCCGTCAAACAAGCGCTTAAGAAGATTCTTTTTTCTCTATCCATATCTTCCTCAGTTCCTCATTAATCTTTTCTTTTTCAACAATATTCAAATCCATCTTAGGAAGGTTATCCACCGATCCGTCCATGCCGCCTTTACGGCCTACCTTAACCTTTGACCGGCCCAAAAAATCCTCAGTCCCCATGATCTTGACGCCATAAGGCCTGACCAGCCGGATAAGGCCCTTATCATCTGTCACAACAACAACATTCCGCGGAATAGCTTTTGAGGCAACAAGACGGCATATCTTCTCATCAGCCGTTTCATCGCGCGTAAAAATAATCTCAAAAGGATACGCCTGCCTCACCCCCACAACATCACGAGACCCATCAAAAACAATAATTAATTTGTTCCTTAAAGACCCCCAAAGCCGGTTCCTCTCCACATAAGAAATAAAAGCGGCCCTGGCCTCCTGAAGCGTCCTGTTTTTAAAAAGGCGGGAACTCTTAAGGACGTTGTAACCATCTACGATAAAGCATAATGACATACACTCCCCCTCCCAATATGCCAATAATAAACATTGCGCCGAAGTTTAAAAGCGATAACGTAAAAGCCTTTGTGGTGGTAATGCCTATTTTGGTAAATAAAACAACCGATGCCGTATCCCGGACGCCTAATCCGCCTATTGAAATCGGAATAACTGAAAAAGCTGAAATAACAGGCACAAAAATTAAAAAATAGATTATTTTTATATCAAGCCCGATGGCTTGAGCAAAAAAGTAATACACAAGAGCTATGCCCGCCTGTGTCGCGACAGATATAAGCCACGCCACGACAAGATAACGTTTCTTATGCCTGTAACTGGACGTCGCTTCATGCACCTTGAGGATATAATCTTTTAATTTACGGAAAGGAAAAATCTTAAAAACGATATTAAAAAAACGGGAAGAAAACATAACGGCCGCCAGCATAATGACAGCGGCCAATAAAATAACCGTCGCCACCAGAATCATGGGGTCATCTAAAACCCCCATGCCAAAAACAATCGCCAGTGTCAAAACGGTCAAAAGGCCGAAAAAACCACAGAACCTGTCCAAAATAACCGTAGCTAAAATTCCACTGGAATGGCTCTTGACGTGCCTCGCGAGATCAAAAGTTTTAACAGCATCTCCGCCGATTGTGCTGGGCAAAACGAGATTAAAAAATTGGCTGATCATATAAGAAACGAGCAGGCGGGTTTTTTTAACTTTAATGCCTAAACCGGCACACAGGAAATACCACCTAAAGAAAATCAACAAATTTAAAAAAACATAAAGTAAAAAAGCGCAGGCGATTTTCCCAAGATTGGAACTTTTAAGGACTTCGAAGAGGGCCAAAAAATCTATTTTACTGAATAAAAAAATCAGCAACGCGAGCGTCACGCCGATTCGCAAAAATAATAACGATATCTTTTTCAAAGCTTACCCTGCCATCCGCGCTAGGCACACAAAAACCTAAATTTTATTTTCTAAAAACTTGTTTAAGCTGAAGGCCGCGATCGCTCCATCGGAACAAGCGGTTACCACTTGATGCAAAGGCCTCACCCGGCAATCGCCGCAAGCAAAGATACCCATATACGAAGACATCATATTTTCATCCGTTATAATACGGCCCTGTTCATCCAAATCAATAATATCTTTTAGAAAATCCGTATTCGGCAGAAAACCGACAAAAATAAAAACCCCATCGCAAGGCAAAATCTCTTCCTGTAAAGTTTTGACATTTTTAAGCCGGACAGCTTCCACCTTCACGGCCCCTGTTATCTCACTGACAACGCTATCCCACTTAATCTCAATTTTCTTATCCGCCAAAACTTTTTCGCGCAGGACCGCTGCCGCCCGCAAGGCATCACGGCGATGCACAATCGTCACCTTTTTAGCAATCTTCCTGAGATAAAGGGCTTCCTCGATAGCGGTATCACCGCCGCCAACCACAATAACATGCTTATCTTTAAAAAGCGGCCCATCACATGTCGCGCAATAGGAAACACCGCGGCCGGTCAACTTATCCTCGCCCTTAACATCTAATTTTTTCGGCTTGGCGCCAACAGCGAGAATAACGCTCTTAGCGTCATACTCCTGCCGGCTTTCATGGCTCTCTGAAATCGCGGAAACTTTAAAAAAATCTTTTTCTGTTTTTATGCTCTCCACTTTTACGGTTTCGGATAACTCGACATCCTCAAGCTCTGAGAGCTGCTTCCTGCACTCATCCAGCCAATCGGCAACTTTCATGCCGTAAACACCGGGAAAGTTCTCTATTTTTTCCGTTAGAAGAACCTGGCCGCCTACAGACACGCTCTCAAAAACCTTCGTCTTCAATTTTGACCTTCCCGCGTAAAGCGCGGCTGTCAAACCAGCAGGCCCTGCCCCGACAATGATCACATCCAGCATATATAAAACCTTTTATAAAAAACTATTTTTTTACGCCTCTGATTTCGACAAATCACAGGCACCTTCCCGAAACGCCTTGAGCTTCTTCTTCAGTTTTATCTTTTTCATAAAACTGGCGTAATCTATAATCAGTTTGCCGCGAAGATGGTCTATCTCATGCTGAAGGGCGCAAGCGAATAAATCACAAGCGGTAACCACAACTTTTCGGCCGTTTTCATCCAAGCCGCTCACCTCTACCTTTTTAGCCCTTTTAACCTTAACATAAATACCCGGCAGGCTCAGGCACCCCTCTTCCCAAAACTCGGCACCAGACCTCTTCTCAATCTTTGGGTTAACCAGCGTGACCAAACCTTCGCCGACATCAACGATAATCATCTGCTTATCCAGCCCCACCTGTGTTGCCGCCAGGCCAATACCGCCGGAAATGCGCATGACCTCCTGCATCTGAGCAAAAATCATCCTGTCTTTGTCAGTCACGCGCGCTAAAGGCTTGCACTTCTTGCGCAAACAAGGATCCCCGTAATACCTAATTTTTAAGTTTATTTGTGTTGTCGACATAAACTATCCTGGGGCACAACTGAGCGGCTTCTTCATCCTTGACAATCGCGTAAGCCAAAACAATCACCTGGTCACCTTTACAGGCAAAACGCGCGGACGGCCCATTGAGACAAACCACCCCAGACCCCTTTTCTCCTGAAATCGCGTAAGTTTCAATCCTTGAACCATTATTAAGATTCAAAACTTCAACTTTCTCTCCCGCGTAAATATTAGCGGCTTTCAACAAAAGCGCGTCAATCGTAATACTGCCCTCATAATATAATTCAGTCGCTGTAACCGTAAGCCGCTGAATCTTTGATTTTAACATTGTCCTGAACATTTTTTTACCCCCTGAAACCTTCTCATCCTTACTTCACAATCCGAAAAACCTCTCGAGCGATCATCAGCTCTTCATTGGTGGGAATCACCAAAACTGCCGTCTTCTTCGGATCTAAAAAATTAAACAAACCTTTCAAAATCTTCTGACGGACACGCTTTTCATTTTCTCCAATGCCAGCCGTAAAAACAATCGCGTCCACTCCGCCTAAAACTGCCACATAGCTACCGATATACTTCTTGATCCTGTAAGCAAAAATATCCAGCGCCAAACGGGCACGATGATTGCCTTTCTTGGCCGCCGCGTCTATCTCGCGCATATCGTTGCTAATGCCTGAAATTCCTTTCAAGCCGCTTTTATAATTTAAAACCTTATCAATCTCCTGCAGGCTGATCTTTTCTTTTTCCGCGAGGAAAATAACAGAGGCCGGGTCAATATCGCCACAACGCGTCCCCATCACAAGCCCTTCCAACGGCGTAAAACCCATGCTGGTATCAACGGATTTTCCATTTTTAACTGCCGCGATACTGCATCCGTTGCCCAAATGGCATGTGATCAGCTTCAGCTTTCTTAAAGGCTTCTTTAATTGACGGGCCGCCTCCTGAGTCACATAATGGTGGCTTGTGCCGTGAAAACCAAATTTTCTTAAATTATATTTCTGAAGATACTCGTAAGGCAAGCCATATACATAAGCATGCTCCGGTAAAGTCTGATGAAAGGCCGTATCGAATACAGCAACCTGTTTCACGCCGGGCAAAAACTCCTGGCACGCTTCTATGCCCGCCAGATTAACAGGATTATGCAAAGGCGCCAACTCGCAGCACTCTTTAATCTTCGCGATAACCTCAGCCGTGATTAGCGAGGGTTTTTTAAATTCAATACCGCCGTGCACAACGCGATGCCCTATCGCGAATATTTCCTCTAAAGTTTTAATCTGCGCGTTGGGGCCATGGATGAGGCTGTCAAATAAAAGGCGCGCCCCTTCTTTATGGTCACGGACCTGTGATCCCGGCTGGCCGATTTTTTCAATCAAGCCTTTATCTAAAAGATAAAACCGGGCGTCCTTTTTTCCATCATTCGTGCTGACATCGAAAAGCCTGTATTTTATTGAAGAACTGCCGGAATTAATGGTTAAAATCTTATAGTGTTTCATCTCTATTCGCTATCCGCCGCCTGGGCCCTGATAGCCGTGATGGCCGCGCAGTCAACAACATCTTCCCATCGGCATCCACGGGACAAATCACTGCATGGCTTCAACAACCCCAATAGAAGAGGGCCCAACGCCCTGCCGCCGGAAAGCCTCTCAACCAGCTTATAAGATATATTCCCGGCTTCCAAATTAGGAAAAATCATAATGTTAGCATTGCCCTGAATAGGGCTGCCTGGATTCTTCGCCTTTGCCACTTCAGGTATAATCGCGGCGTCAACCTGAAGCTCGCCATCGATGGCCAAATCCGGAGCCATCTCTTTTGCCATAGCCGTTGCTTCCTTCATGCGCTCAACCAGCCTGCCGGAAGCCGAACCTTTCGTCGAATAACTTAACATCGCCACACGCGGCGTAATACCCAAAACAGCTTTGCCTAATTCGGCTGTCGAAATAGCAATCTGAGCCAACTGCCTCGTCGTCGGATCAGGGACAATGCCGCAGTCGGCAAACAAAAAAACCCCTTTTTCTCCGTAGGGGCAATTCGGGACAATCATCACAAAACAACTCAAAATAGTAGCAACTCTTTTGTCTATGCCAATACAATACAAAGCGGCCCTGGCGACATCCGAAGTCGTCGTGACAGCCCCTGCCACAAAACCATCCGCCAGGCCCTCACGTACCATCATCGCGCCATAAAACACTGGATTATTTATATGCTCATAAGCTTCATCTTTTGAAATCCCTTTGCTTTGCCTTAAATTAAAAAATGATTCCGTATACTCTTCCACTTTAAGAGGGTCAAGCTTGCCGCGCTCCAAAACAACCGGGTCAACAATCCCTTCCTGCTTTAAAAAAGCCGCGGCCCGACGGACCCTTTCATCATCGCCTTCAGGTAAAATAATCCTTTTTACCTGCCCCTTTGCTTTATGCCTGATATAGTCTATGATCTCCATATTAACCCAAATGCTTTTCTAGATTAGCCTTCAGCTCAGATTTGCTTACAGCGCCAATCACTTGCCCTAAAACTTTACCATCTTTAAAAAACATGAGCAAAGGGATAGACATAACGCCATAAGAAGAAGCGGTCTTTTGCCCATCATCAATATTCATCTTCGCGACTTTAACCTTATCTTTATACTCATTAGCAATCTCATCTACCACGGGAGAGATTTTTTTACACGGGCCGCACCATTCCGCCCAGAAATCAACCAAACACGGCATCTTCGCTTCCAACACTTCTTTTTTAAAATTTTCATCAGTTAAGCGGACGACCCCCATACGACCCCCTCTTTTTTAGCATAAGATGCGGAAAAAATCCGCCCGGTTAAAATACTATCTTTTCTTTTTTCTCATTATTTTTTTAAAACTTGCTAGCCCAATAAATCCGGATCCTAAAAGATACGCCGACAAGGGTTCAGGAGTAGTAGTAGGAACATAAGGATTCTCACCATCTCCAAAGTGATTAGCTGTATAAAACAAAGTTGCCACTCCATCCCATCCACCATCACCAAGCATTTTTTCGCGCTCTACTAAACTCACACCATAGTTCGTAGAGGGACAAGACACCCATGAATTATAAATATCCGTAATATTAAAAAGGTACCACTTTACTTCGTCTGCATAATGCGATGCTGATAAAATTCCGATACTAGGAGCTGTATTCCACGTCACTGTATCTGCATTCCAAGCGCCTGTATTCGGATATAAATCGACATAACCGGAAGGATCATCGCTAGGATTAACATAACCTGGCAATCCATCGGGCAAACCATGAGTATAAAATGCATATAGTCCTAAATATGCTTTTGAAGCGATTCCATATTCTGAAAAAGCACTATTGTTAATGTATAAAAGAGAGTCAATGATGTTCTCATCGGAATCAGATTGCATATAAGGACTTGAAAAATGAGTATCAGGATACCAGCTGGAAACTATCGAATGTACACTACTATTAGTATCAGGCTGAACAAAATTTTGCTGACCATTATCATCCTCAATTAATAAAAAAGAGGAAAGAGGAGCAGCGAAACAAAAATTATACTGCAAAAAAAACACCATTGAAATAATCAACAATAAAACTGTTCTAACATAATTGGACAATCGACAATATCTACTTTCCATGTCGCCTCCTTTACCATCCCCCAACAAACTCACGCGGACGACGAAACCATCCAGCATATGTTTATAACCAGGTATATGGATGTTACGATTAAAAAAAATTTGACCAAAACCTCTTTAGAGGCCGGCAGGTTTTATTAACTCTAAAACCGTTTCAACACGCCAAACACAGAGATTTCTTTAGAGGCCACTGCAATAAAAACAAAATTTTTTAAAAGCTTTATTATTATAGCAGAATATATAAAAAATAAAATAAAAAATATTTCACTTTTTACGTAGAATTCGAAAGGCGTATCAAGGATGGCTTGATTCTAGAAAAAACAGAGATGATTATCGCAACGGGGCTTCTTCATGGCCCGCGCCTTTCACCATATCACAGGCGTGCGGGATGATATCCAGGATAGCCATTAATGACTCTTTTGCCCCTTTAGGGCTGCCAGGGACATTAATAATAACAGTCCCTTTTCTCACAACACTAATACCTCTTGAAAGCATAGACCTCTTTGTTTTTTTAAGCCCTTCCAGCCGCATATATTCAGATATCCCGGGAATAATCTTATCCGCGACGTTCTTTGTCGCTTCAGGAGTCACATCGCGCGCGCCAAGCCCTGTTCCGCCCGTGGTCAATACAAAATCAACTTTCAAGCTGTCGCAGTACGCGATCAACTTCTCTTCAATCATAACCTGCTCATCAGGAACAATATCATATTGGACGACACAAGCAGTATTTTCATTGATGATATCCATAATAACTTTACCGCTCTCGTCTTGATATTGCCCTCTGAAACACCGGTCGCTGACTGTCAATACGGCCGCTCTAAACATTGTTTACCGCCTCTATTTTGTCTCCGGCAGACACAACTCCGCCTTTCAAGACTTTCGCGAATAGCCCCTCGCGCGGCATAATACAATCTCCAGTCTTGTAATAAATAGCACAGCGCCCATGGCACTCTTTCCCGATCTTGGATATCTCAAGGATCGTCTCATCGCCGAATTTCAACCTGTCCCCTATTTTCAATTTCAGAAGGTCTATGCCTGAAGTAGTAATATTTTCACCAAAATCACCGGGCTTTAAATTACCGGCGTTACCGGAAATTTTTAAACTCTCATTCTGTTTCATGATACTTTCAAACGCGAGCAAACTCACCTGCCTGATCTCATCAATGCCGGCATGCGCGTCGCCTTGTAAACCACACCCCTCGAGTAACCGCGCGGATTCAACCGGCGTTTTTGCTGTGCCTTTTTTCTTGCTTGAATTAACCGAAAGAATTATTGTTTTCATCTTCTTATGTAGTGGCCGCTTTTGCCACCCCTCTTTTCCAATAAATATACTTTTTCAATCTCTATATCTTTTGAGAACATCTTGCACATATCATATATAGTCAAAGCCGCGACAGAACAGGCAACCAACGCCTCCATCTCAACGCCTGTTTTTCCCGTGGCCTTCACTTCAGATTCAATAGTAATACGGTCTGGCGACATAACAAAAAACACATCCGCGTATTCCACTTCAATCGTATGGCACAAAGGTATAAGCTCATAAGTTTTCTTGCAAGCCATGATTCCGGCGATACGGGCATCCTCCAGCACATCCCCTTTGGGCATCGCCTTCGCCTTAATCTTTTTCACGATCTCTTTACCCAAAGACACAACCGCCCGCGCGCGAGCCGCCCTTTTAGTCTTTTTCTTAATGCTAACATCTACCATGCCCATCATTAACCTCCAAGCCTGCTCATCTCAATCTCCCTGTGAGCAATTGTGTTTTTTGTATAACACTGTTTTTTACTCAAAATACTTTTTATCTCCAGCAGTAACTCGCTGTCCTGCGCGTTCGAACGAAGCAGAGAACGCGCCTCATGGACAGCCTCGGCGAACAAACAGAGCGAAATTTTTCCTGAACAATCCACGCGCACCCTGTTGCAGGAATCACAAAAATTCTTTGTAGAGCCACTGATAAAACCAATCGTCCCTTTTGAACCTTTTAACTTATAATAAACAGCCGGGCCATTACCCGGCACACCTTCAACCGGCGTCAATCCGCCTAAACCCCTAATCTGCTCCATAAGGCTTTCCGTCGAAATAAAGGAGTTTAAAAGTTGTGTTGAACGGGAGTTGGTATGAAATAACTCAATAAAACGGACAGACAGCGGATAATCCATGGAAAGCTGAACAAAGTCTTTTACTTCATCATCGTTAAACCCCTTTAAAAGGACAACATTAAGCTTGACCGCCTCAAACCCCGCCTTCATAGCCTCTCGTATTCCCCCGGCAACAGCGTCAAAATAATCCTGCCCGGTTATCATCCTGTATCTGTCTCTGCGCAATGTGTTCAAACTTATGTTTATCCTGCCAAGCCCGGACTCTTTTAACTCTCGCGCGGCTCCTTCCAATAACACCCCGTTCGTCGTCATAGAAATATCTTCCAGCTCATCAATCAGCCTGATCATCTTTATTAAATCCGTGATGCCTTTTTTAATCAAAGGCTCGCCTCCGGTAACCCTCACTTTCCTTATGCCGCAGGCGGCAAAAATCCTTACCAGCCTTGCCATCTCTTCATATCTAAGCACATCGTCGTGGCTCAAGAATTTTTCTCTTTCCAGCGGCGTGCAATAAATACAATTTAAATTACAATGGTCGGTAACGGATAATCGCAAATAGTCAGGAATCATATCTCTTTCCACGTTATAAATTTCACTCTTTCTTCTTTTTTTACAGTCGTGACACGGATACCTGTCATCATGAACCCATCCGCCTTCGCCAAAGACAACGTATCCGCGGAACTATGGCCGGCGATAGGAGATAAAAAGTAACGGCCGCATCTCTTTGAAACATTCACCAAAACAAAATAACAACGGCCCGCTTTTTTATGAAACTCTTTTTCAAGAACACCCTCTTTAAACCCAAAGCCGTTACCCTGATAACCCATCATTTTTTGTATGGCCGGCATGACAAATATAAAATAAGCCACAAAATTAGAGATGGGGTTGCCGGGAATCCCAAAAACAAGAGTCTTGCCCTTTACCCCAAAGAAAACAGGCTTTCCCGGCTTGATATTCACCTTATGGAATACCTTTTTTACCCTTAGCTCTTTTAAAACATCCGGGACAAGATCATAATCCCCCACTGATACCCCGCCGGAAATCAGGAGAATATCACTGCCGAGGCCTCTCATTATTAATTTTTTCAACTCTTTTTTATTATCTTTCGCTATCCCCAATACAACTGGCTCAAACCCTTCTGACCTAAAAAGGGCCTCAAGCATCGGGCCGTTGCTATTATAAATCTTGTTCCTGCTTAATTTATGGCCCAACGGGATAATCTCACTGCCGGTATTGAGGATAGCGATTTTTGGTTTGCCGTTTACTTTTACAAATTTTTTACCCAGCGTAACAAGTATAGGAATATGCGAAGAAAAAATTCTTGTCCCGCTGGCAAGGACCCTCTGCCCCCGCTTGAAATCCTCTCCCCGAAAAAATACATTTTCTCCCTGCTGAACGGCCCTCAACACCTCAACCATGCCATCGGATACCCGGGTGTACTCCACCATCACCACGCAATCCGCATGCTCAGGCAACGCCGCGCCTGTCATAATTTTTACGCATTCGCCTCTTTTTAACTTATTTTTAAAGATATCGCCGGCTTTGATTAAACCAACGCATTTCAATTTAAAAGGAGTTTTTTTGGCATCCAGATAATGCAAGGCATAGCCATCCATGGCCGACCTGTTAAAAGGAGGCATTTCAACACCAGAAACAATATCTTCTTTTAAAATTCTACCGACGGATTCTCCTATGGGTATTTTTTCATCAGGCAGTGTTAATGTATTTTTAAGAATATCTTCTAAAGCCTGTTCATATGTAATCATGCTCCCTCCTGAGCGTTAAAGATCAAAGGGTTAAACGCCTTAGTCGCGACAACAACCTTGCTTGCGGCTTTTAAACCGGCCATCTCTTCATCTGTAGCCACAACTTTAGTGATATTATTGCCAATGCGCACCGTCAGGATATTCACCACCCCATCTTTCTCAATTTCAATGATCTCACCTGTAAACTTGAACTTACCGCTCAAATGGCCGTCGATAAAAACATCTTTGGGGCAACCGGCCTTTACTATCTTGCCTTTGTTGATCATAAAAACCCGGCCCGAGAGCTTAAAAACTTCCGCTAAATCATGGCTGACAAAGATAGTCGTAATCCGCGTCCTCTGGTAAATCTTAACGATTTCATCCTGCAGCCTCAGGCGCAAATCCGCGTCTAAAGCTGATAAGGCTTCATCTAATAATAAAATATTCGGCCGGTTAACCAGACAACGGGCTAAAGCGGCCCGCTGCCTTTGGCCGCCGGACAAAGTATGCGGCCTTTGATGTTCGAGTTCTTTTAAATCCATAATCTCCAACCACTCATCTACTATAAATCTCTGCCGCTTATCCGTAAGGGCAAAAAGAAGGTTTTCACGAATCGTCATATGGGGAAAAAGAGCGTGTTCCTGAAAAACAAACCCAACCCTTCTATCCTGGACAGGAAGGCTGAACTCCTTATGGCTATCCAACCACACCTTCCCATCAACTTCAACATAGCCCTCATCCGGAGCTGTTAATCCGGCAATAATTCTCAAGAGGGTCGTCTTGCCGGACCCGGATTCCCCAAATAAAGCAACAAACTCCCCCTTCTCAACGGAGAAATCAACATCCAGCTGATCTATGCCGTAAGATGTCCTCATTGATCTTTTAACCTTAACTCTAATCATTTAAAATAACCCGATAGACTTCCTGTTTAAATAATAAAAAATAAACAAAATAAAAAATGAAATAAAAACTAAAATCAATGAGTAAAAGTTAGCGGCCTGATAGTTAAGCGCCTCAACCTCGCTGAAGATCATAATGGAAGCCAGCCGCGTCTGCCCGGGGATATTGCCGCCAACCATCAGGACAACGCCAAACTCACCAATCGTATGCGCGAAGGCCATAACAAACCCGCTTAAAAGCGCCGGCCTGATATTCGGTAAAATAACATTTTTAAATGTCTCCCACCGCGACTTGCCTAAACAGTAAGACGCCTCTACCAAAACTCTTGGGAAATTCTGAAATCCTGATTTAATAGGGTTGACCATAAAAGGCAGGCTAAAAAGAACCGACCCTATCACAAGCCCCAAAAAACTAAAAGCCACCCTGATGCCCAGCGACGATTCCAAAAACGCCCCGATAAGATTTTTCGGGCTGAAAGCGACCAGGATATAAAAGCCCAATACTGTCGGCGGTAAAACCAGCGGCAGGCTCACCAGGGGCTCAATGATGAACCTAAGCCTCCTTTTAGAAAAAGCCAGCCAATAGGCTATTGGCACCCCGATAACAATAAGAATAACTGTTGTCACAAAGGCCAGCCTGAGGGTCAAAAAGAAAGGTTGCCAGTCGTAATGCATCTACTCTCCTCCTGATAAAAGTGAAATTTCATTTGTTTTAACCAGCCACTCTATCCTGTCGCCTTTTTTTAACGCGAGCTTTTCCGCGGAACGGCTTGTGATGATTGAAACAACCTGTGTATCTTTATAACTTAAAATAATCTTAGCCAGGATATCTGAACATTCCATATGATGAATAATGCCATAAAACCTGTTCCTCAGGCTGATCTGGCCTGAGAGATTTTTAGCGATAGAAACTTCTGTCTCTTTGAAAAGAATGCTGATCGCCGTTCCAACTTTCAAGTACGCGGCCGTTTGCGGAGTCTCTATAACAACAGAACAAAAAACATCTCCTGATACATCAATATCAACTAAAGACATGTGTTCAGATGACTCAATATGAATGATTTTTCCTGAAAATTTATTCATTAATAGTATATCCGTGTTTAATAAAAATCTCTTTCGCTTGAGGCGAAAAAATAAAATTATAAAATCTTTTTGCCGCCTCAATATCTGTGCTATGGGCGTGCTTGAGAATAACAACAGCCTGGGCAATACGGCTATAGCTTTCACCCGGAAGCTCAATCCATGCGCCTTTTTCCTTTAGATTCGGCGAAAGCGCCGTTGATTTTGAAGTAAAGCCTATATCCGCGGACCCGGAAACGATAAAATCGTTAGCCTGGGGGATGCTTTCACCATAAACAAGTTTCTTATTAACGCTTTGATAAAGCTTATAATATTTCAACACATTAACCGCCTCCCGTCCGTAAGGGGACACCCGGGGGTCAGGTAAAGCGATTTTTTTAACGTCAGCGCCGTTTAAAACAGCGGCGCCTTCAGACAAATCCATTATTTTTGTCGTCCATAAAACCAGAATGCCATAAGCGTAAACCTTCGGCGAGCCAACAACCAGCTTTTCTTTATAAAGAATTTCAGGATACAGTGTGTCAGCCGACAGGAAGACATCAAACGGCGCCCCATTTTCAATCTGCGCGGTTAATTTCCCGGAAGAACCGGTAACGATTTTAACTTTATCCCGCGATTCTTTCTCATACGCAAGCTTCAGCTCATCGATGACAACCGCGAGGTTCGCGGAGGCCGCGACAATAATCTCACCGGCAAAAACACGGCCAGGCAGTAACAAGATAAAAGATAATACAAAAATAAATTTTTTCATTTTAAGGCCTCCGCTTTCTCTGTTCAATATTTTATTATAAATTGCATATAGGCCCAATCCGCGTCATCACTTGTGCCTGTGTCTTCAACATACGATCCTGTAAAAAAATGGGCGCCACCGGCTTCCAGGCATATATTTTTAGAAAAATCATAGTAAAAACGCAATGATGCTTCACTCCCGACGTAAGAGCTTCTCTCGCCTGCCGTCTTGCTTCTCACAACACCGCCTGAAGAGTTGTACCAGGAATCATCAATACTATCAAGCCAGAAAAAATCAACCTGAGGAGTAAAACGAAATTTTTCCGTTGGGTAAAATGTGACGCTTAACTCCGGGTTAGAGATATTTTCCCAACGAAAAAAATCCATAATGCCATACGGGTCATGCGTACTTTGATATAGCGGAATAAAAGTATTATTGGTATTGTCTCCCGTTTTTTTATCTCCGCTTGCCAAATCATAAGCCAAACTAGCCTTAGGCCTCCACAACAGAGATTCAAAAGATCTGGCGATATCCGCGTGAAGAGCATAAGCGCGAACCTGCTTGCCAGCATCTTCGCCGAATTGATAGGGGGCTTCTATATCAATCATCGTGCCGAAAATAAACTTGGCCTTAAGGCGCGCGCCGACAGTATGGCGATGGATATCATTTCTTGCCTGCGTATTAACAAGGTTCAAATAATACCCTTCAAATAACGGCGTAACAGCGTTTTTTTTATAACCGAAATATGTCCCAATCAACACCTCAGTGGGGTAAGAACGGTCAAAAGCGCGCGTACTCGCCTTAACATTGCGGGCATAAAAGATGTCGTCATAAAATCCATTGCAAGCATAGCGGATAACTCCCGCGTCAAATGTACGAATGATATTGGCCCAAACAGGAGCGGCAATAAGCCTGCCGGCCCCATATTTTAACTCCTGCCGGCCGGCTTTTACGCTAAAATCAGAACCAGCCAAATCAATAAAATTAACATAGGCCTGATGGAGGTCAAACTCATCCGTCTGGCTGGCTGTCGCCTTAAGCCTGTAAGCTCCCGTTTGCGCGTCTAATCCATCGACAAAAATTTCAGCCCACTTGTTTAAATACTCATCGGCCAGGCTCGCCATGAGGTTAAAACGGAAACGGTTGAAAAAAAGATTCCCGTTATCTTTAACAGCCTTATTAAAATCAAAATCCCTCTTCTCCTCTACACGAAATCGTTCATCAACCCCCAGTCTATAATGCCAATTAACAAACTCCCCCTTAGCACTAACAGCCTCGTCTGCCTGAGCCGAATAGACGAAAAACATCATAACCAAAATAAAGCCCAGGGCAACATAAGCCCGAAAATTAAAACATTTCATTTCCATTCTCCCTTTTTAATAATGAAACCACGCGGGCAATCCAGCGGCATCCAGCCGAAGCCTCACCACCAAAAGTGACGGAAACAGACGGATGAAATAACAGCTTATTTATGAAAAATCGCTTTATACCGCTCATTTACAAACACCTCAACTTCTTCTTCCATCTTCTCGAACTTTTTTAATAAATCTTTCGCGTAATCCGTCAACACCGTTCCGCCGCCATCCTTACCCCCTTTGATTTTTGTAAGCAAGGGCCGGCCTATCCTCTTTTCTATAGAAACGACATAACTCCACGCGCGCCGGTAAGACATGTTCATCATCTTAGCCGCCTTATTAATAGAGCCTGTCTTCTCAATGCTCTTTAAAATCGCTGTTTTTCCAACCCCAAAGATTAATTCTCCATCTTTTTCAAGCCATACTTTAGATTTTACTTCCATCGCCTTCTCCCGCGCCTCCTAAATCACGCCTGCTTTACTGAGCATCTTATCGTTGTGCAAAAATGGCATATCGCATGCCATAAAAAAACAGATTTTTTCCGGTAAAAAGCCGCCTTTAACAACCTCTTTCGCGGACTCTTTCCAGGGTGATTCATTCCCTGTAATAAAAACCGCTAAATCCGGATGGAGGTATTTAAGTACACTGGTACCTTCCACAATCAACCCTTTGCTCTTGCCAAACATAGCCATAGCCTTCTTAAGCCCTTGCTTCAACCCTTCTTGTGTCTGAGCCTTCAGCCAAAAAACCTGCTTTGCCCCCGCCTGTTTAAACCTATACGTATCTTTACCCTTCTGCTCCAGAATTTTTTTATCCGTCACAATACAAAATTTGGAATCCAATTTATTACAGGCGCCGCAGTTTTTATGTATCGGACAACGTAAACCCTTGTGCATAAGAGTTACCTTCAGGCAAGGCCATCCTTTTAACTGCTTAAGCAGCTCCTCAATAAAAGTCGTTTTGCCTATTCCGCTATAAGCCCCTGACACAGTAATGACTTTCATGTATCCAGCCCCTTGCAAAAGTCATTCTGAATCCGAAGAATGGAGAGCCTCAACTCTTTTATCCGTTCAGAATCAGAATGACAAATATTAATTCTCCCTATACCTTTAAGGCTTGGTGATTTTAGCCGCGCATACTTTATATTCGCCCGTCTTCGTAATATTATCAAACGCACTGTTGGTCAGAAAATTCGTTGACGACTCCGGATAATGAAAAGGCATCCATAACCTGCCGGGTTTTACCTTATCCCCCACACGCGCCGTCACGGCCAACTCACCCCTGCGTGTTATGACCTTTACCTTATCGCCATCTTTTACGCCAATCTTCTGCGCGTCGCTCGTATTCACTTCACAAAAGTTCTCCGGGGCCTTCTGAAGACTTCCGGCTGAACGCAATGTCATCGTGCCGACATTATAATGATATAAAATCCTGCCTGTCGTCAGATAAAATGGATACTCTTTATCCGGCTCTTCCGCGGGCGGCCGGTAATCCAGCGCGAAGAACTTTCCTCGCCCATGCGTAAACTCACCTTCGTGTAAAAATTTTGTCCCGCAATGATCAAAATCAAAACAAGGCCACTGCAAACCAACCTTATCAATTCGTTCATAATTTATCCCGCCGAAAATAGGCGATAAAGACGCCATCTCATCCCAGATTTCAGAAGGATTTTTATAATACATCTGGCCATAACCGGCCTGTTTGGCGACATCACAAAGGATTTGCCAGTCCGGTTTAGAATCACCAACGGGCTTAATGGCCGATCTAACCCTCTGCACACGGCGCTCCGTATTGGTGAATGTGCCATCTTTTTCAGCGTAGCTGGAGGCGGCAAACACAACATCCGCTATTTTAGCCGTCTCACACAAGAAGATATCCTGGACAATAAGCAGTTCAAGGTTTTTAAAAGCCTTCTCAACCATGTGCCTGTCCGGCTCGCTCATCAAATGGTCTTCTCCCATAATAAATAAAGCCTTTATCTTGCCTTCCGCGGCTTTTTCAATCATATCGGTAATGGTATAGCCAACCTTCGCCGGAATTTTCGCTCCATAGGCTTTGGAGAACTTTTCATTCGCCACAGGGTCATCTACTTTTTGATAGCCGGACAGCACATTAGGCAGAGCACCCATATCACACCCACCCTGAACATTATTCTGCCCGCGCATCGGATTAACACCTGTGCTCGCGCGGCCTATATGGCCTGTAAGCATCGCGAGGTTAGCCGTGGAACGCACATTATCCGTACCGCAAATATGCTCCGTTAATCCTAACGTGTAAAATATCCCTGCCTTTTCAGCCTTGGCATACATACGCGCGGCTTTTTTAATATCTTCTGCCGGGACAAGGCAAAGTTGGGCCGCGCGTTCAGGCGTCCACTTCAACGCCATCTCTTTCAACTTGTCAAAACCTTCCGTCCGCTTCGCGACAAACTCTTTATCATAAATATCTTCCGTAATAATCGTATTCATCATGGCGTTCATCAACGGGACATCCGTACCCGGTTTAATCGGCAAAAAGACATCCGCTTTATTTGCCAGCCACGTCTTCCTTGGGTCTACCACAATCAACTTCGCTCCACGCCGGCGGGCCTTCTTCATCTCCAGGCCGATAATCGGATGAGCTTCCGTCGGATTAGCCCCGATGATAAACAAAAGGTCCGTATCGGCAATCTCTTCAATAGAATTCGTCATAGCCCCGCTACCAAATGACATGGCAAGGCCGGCAACCGTAGGCGCGTGGCACGTACGGGCGCACTGATCAATATGAGGAGAGTTAAAAACCGCGCGGGCCAGCTTTTGCATCAAATAATTTTCTTCATTCGTGCAACGACAGGAAGAAACAAATGCCAAACTCTCCGGGCCGTATTTTTCTTTAATTTCCAACAGCTTTTTAACGGCAAATCCAACCGCTTCAGCCCACTCCACCTCTACCAGCTTGCCGTCTTTTTTCATCAACGGCTTTTTCAAGCGGTCAGAATGCTGAACAAAATCATACGCGAAACGCCCCTTCGTACAAAGATTCCCTTTATTGGGAACATAACCAATTTCAGAAGTAATCTTGACAATTTCGCCTTTCTCATTGACATTAATATCAAAAGAACACCCGACGCCGCAATAAGGGCAAGTCGTCGTCACCTTCTTAAAATCATAATTTCTGCCTTTGCCGATAGCCATCTTCTCCGTCAGCGATCCGGTAGGGCAGGTTGAAACACACTGGCCGCAGAGCTCGCATGTTGTATCAAGCAGAGAAACTTCATAAGGCGGAGCTATCTGTGTTTTAAAGCCGCGGTTACAAAAATCTATCGCCTCCGCGCCGACAACCTCATCGCAAATACGCACACAACGGCCGCAAAGGATACATTTAGCCGGGTCGCGGTGTATGAGTTTATTAACATCGGTAACTTCATCATAAGGGTGCGTTTCACCTTTAAACCTTCCAATCTCTACACCATACTCATAAGCGTAACGCTGCAATTTACAATCACCGTTAGCTTCACATGTTATACAATCAATCGGATGGTCACTTAATAACAACTCTAAAAGAAACTTCAGATGCTGCCGTATGCTTTCTGAATCTGTAACAATCTCCATACCCTGATTAATCACCGTATGGCAGGCGGGCAGAAAACCCCTCATCCCTTTGACTTCCACTATGCACAAACGGCAGGCGCCGTATGGTTCAAGCCGCGGGTCGTGGCATAGGTGTGGAATAGAAAAACCAGCCTGTTTAGCTGCCTTTAAAATTGTTTCACCGGTGGCCGCGATAACCCGTTTACCATTAATATAAGCGATAACCTCTTTCATTCTTTATCCTCCGTAGCTATAAAAACAGTACCGGCATCAGCCACAACAATAGCTTTAGTAGGGCATTTTCCTAAACAAGCGCCGCACCGTATACATTTATTATCCTGGATGAATGCCGCAACGCCCTTACTCGCCCCTTCTATCGCGTTTGACGGGCAGGCCTTCAAGCACAAACCGCACGCCTTGCATTTCTCCGTTATGACCTTATAACGGATAAGATTCTTGCAAACTTTAGCAGGGCACCGTTTCTCTCTGATATGCGCGAGATACTCATCCTTAAAATAGCGCAATGTGCTCAACACAGGGTTGGGCGCTGTTTTACCCAGGCCGCAAAGAGCCAAAGCCTTCACTTTTACAGCCAGTTCTTCCAATAAATCCAGATCTTTTTCTACACCTTTTCCGGAACAGATACGGGTAAGGACTTCCAGCATCCGCCTGGTACCAATACGGCAGGGCACGCATTTACCGCAAGACTCACTTTGGATAAAATCCATAAAGTAACGGGCAATATCCACCATACACGTATCTTCATCCATAACAACACAACCGCCGGAACCTATAATAGCGCCAGCCTCTATCAACGAATCATAATCAATAGGCGTATTCAAATGCGTGTTGTCAAGACAACCACCCGACGGGCCGCCCATCTGCACAGCCTTAAACTTTTTATTCCCCGCTATGCCGCCGCCGATTTCAGACACAATCTCTTTTATCGTGATACCCATGGGGACTTCTATAAGGCCTGTATTGGCAACTTTACCGGTTAAAGCGAATATTTTTGTCCCCTTGCTTTTCTCCGTTCCAACCTCAGAAAACTTTTTTCCGCCTTCCAAAATAATCAACGAAACATTAGCAAATGTCTCAACATTATTAATATTAGTGGGCTTGCCCCATAAACCTTTCTGCGCGGGAAACGGCGGGCGAGGCCGCGGCATACCGCGTTTTCCTTCAATAGACGCCATTAAAGCGGTCTCTTCTCCGCAGACAAACGCACCCGACCCTTTTTTGATTTTAATCCGGCAGTCAAAACCGCTTTTTAAAATATTCTTCCCCAAATAGCCGTGTTTTTCCGCCTGCTGAATAGCAATTTCAAGCCTCTCTACAGCGAGAGGGTATTCACTGCGCACATATATATAAGCTTCTGAAGCGCCGATAGCGAAAGAACCGATAATCATCCCTTCAATAACTGAATGCGGGTCGCTCTCAAGCAAACTCCTGTCCATAAAAGCACCCGGGTCTCCTTCATCAGCATTGCAAATCATATACTTAACATCACCGGCGGCATCGCGGCAAAGTTTCCACTTCAGCCCTGTACGAAAACCTCCGCCTCCGCGCCCTCGCAATCCGGAAATTTCAAGCTCAGAGATAACCGATTCCGGCCCCATCTTTAGAGCTTTAGCTAACGCCTGGTAACCTTTTGTTTTTAAATAATCTTCTATCTCTTCCGGATTAATGTTCCCACAACGGCTAAGAATCTGCCTTTTCTGTTTAGCTAAAAACGGCAGCTTTTCATAAGTATCTACCCCGTCATAAAGCTTGCCTGAATCTGCCTGCGACTGCCCCACAACCAGCTTCTTAACAATCCGGCCATTCTTCACATGTTCCTCAAAAATCGTCACAATATCCGCTGGAGTAACGCGCCCATAAGTAACCCTGCTTTTGCCCGGCAAAACAACATCCAATAACACTTCTTGCGAACACATGCCGATACAACCCGTCTCAATAATATCCGCGTCTAACTTTTGCTGAGCAATCTCTTTTTTTACAGCATCCAGGACGGCAACAGCGCCAGCAGCCCTGCCACACGTAGCCATGCCAATAAATATTTTAATTTTCCTCTCACTCATAACATTCCCTTTCTTGAAAAAAATATTACTTCTTAAGAATCTTGTCTATCTTATCCGGGGTTGCATGCCCATACACATCTTTATTAACGGTGATAACCGGCGCTAAACCACAGGCCCCCATGCAGGCGATCTTCTCTAAAGTATACATGTTATCAGGTGTCGTCTGGCCATCTTTAATATGCAACAGCTCCTCCAGCTTTGCCAGGTTTCGATTAGCACCTTTAACATGGCAAGCCGTACCACAACAGACTTTGATAATATTCTTGCCACGGGGAGACAAATAAAACTGCGAATAGAAAGTAAGAACGCCAAACAGCCGGCTTTGGTTGACTCCACAAACCTCCGAAATACATTTAACGGCATCTTTCGGGACATAACCAAACTCCTCCTGCACATCCTGAAGAATAGCCATGATAGAATCTTTCTCGCCGGAATATTTATTAATAATCTTTTCTGTCTTCCCGATAACATCCATACATCCTCCTTCAAAACAAAATTAACAAACAGTAAACTATCTTTTACATTTTTTAATTCTTTCGATGTCTTGCGGCGTATTGACATTTTTAAAAACATCTTGAAATTCAAAATCATCCCCTGCATCTAAATACTGGGCGTTCACCCCTTTTAAAAAACTCCTTATGGAAAAGTCCCCGCTGTTATTATTTAAAAAACATAAAAGGCTGTCCTGTAAACTCTTTTTATATACGGCGTGGAGCGGCTCGATACGGCCATTTTTCCGGGGCACAAGAGCCTGATAATCCACATGGTTAAACGTATTCAATAACCGCAATATTAACTCGCCGCGCAAAAATGGCATATCACACGCCGTGAAAAAACCCGCTTCATTCTTCATATAAGACAACCCGGCGTGTATGCCGCCTAACGGGCCGGCGCCTTTAACGATATCTTTTACAACCCTAACCCCTTCAAAAGAATAATCGCGTTTTTCATTAGTAACAATCAGTATATCGGCGAAAAACTCTTTTAAAACCTGAATGCTCCGCTGTAATATTGGCATGCCATCAACCATCAAAACGGCTTTATCTACGCCGTTCATCCTTTTACTCTCTCCGCCAGCCAGGATTATAGCTGAAAAAGAACTCTTTTTAGACATACCCGCAACCTGTCGTTCATACGCCTGAATCTAAAAATACACGTAAAATAACATCAAAAATCAACAGATACATTAGAACCTAAAACCTGGTTTGTTACCCATTCGCTTGATGAGCCTGCGCGGCTGATTTCAGCGCGGTAGTAAAGCCCAACCATAAGATTCTTATTTATCCTTTTATTCGCGCCCAACGTTATCCAATCAAGGTTAGCCTTACCTACCTCAAAATCATAATAAACTTCGTTTGAAACATAAGGAATAAATTCGAATGTGCCAATTTTCGCCGGATAGGCGAACGTCAGCAGGTTTCGGTAAACCCACCTGTCCGGCGCGTTTTCATAAAAACGCCTTTCCAGCTTATTCGCGTCGGATATATCAAATCCGCCTAATTTCATCTTTGGTATAACAAGCGTTTCGACATATTCTACGTTATTATTGCTCCAATCGCCATTAGCCTTATTCTGTATGAACCTGTAAGCCACAGCTAAATCAAGGTTCTTATGCGCGTGGAAAGCCGCGCCTAACCGCAGATGGTAATAATAGAGGTCGCCCATATCATCTTTAAAACGGAGTTCCGGCGTAAAAAACAGGTCAAACTTATCGTTTAACTTATGCTTAAAACAATATTCGCTGTAATACTTATTATCCCCTTGGGCAAATGCGACGCCTCCAATAAAAAAAACCGTTATTAAACCTAACACAACTGCTGATACTCTCATGCCATCTTCTCCATGTTGTAACGCGAAAAATCCTATTTAACCTTAACTGCGAAATGTTTATTATCAAGAAACAAAGAAATAATAAAACCCAAACACAACAGAACCGCCCCTGAACTAAAAGTATAAACAGGCGCGCTCGAGGCGTAATGGTCTTTAATAAACGCGACGATTTGAGGGCCAACGATACCCCCCATTGACCACGCTGTCAAAATAACCCCATACACAACAGGCATCAGCCGGTGCCCGAATACATCGTGCACAAAAGACGGCATAGAACCAAACCCTCCGCCATAACATAAAAGCACGTAACAGACAAGCACGCCAAACACAAAGGGTTGTTTTACAAATAAAAGCGCTATAAAAACAAACACCTGGCTCGCAAGGATTAAACGGAAAACCTGCACACGGCCAATGCGGTCAGAAAGGCCGCCCCAGAAAAACCTGCCGAGGCCATTAAAAATAGAGCTAGCCGCGATCAATGTCGCACCAGCGGCAGCAAGCTCGCTCACCGTCAACAAAGGATTCACATTTTTAAGTATATCCTGAAGCATTGGAGATTGAAAACCGATAAACATGATACCCGCGGTAATATTTAGAAAAAAGATCAGCCACATCAACGCGAATCGGGAAGAAAAGATACACTGCTTCGCCGTCACAGAATCACCGCAAGAGCTCCCGGATTCTGAAACAACAGGTTGCTTCATGCCCGGAGGAACAAATCCTTTAGGGGGATTCTTAAGGCAAGAGCCTGCCGGAATCGCAATACATAACATCGTCACGCCAATAAAAGCGAACACCTGCACTAAATTACCGCCGCTTAAATTAATAAAATAAGGCGCGATGGCTTTTGACATTAAAAGGGCGCCAAAACCAAACCCCATAATAACCATTCCGGTAATAAGCCCCTTTTTATCCGGAAACCACTTTGCCGCGGTCGCGACCGGGGTAACATAACCCAGCCCCAAACCCAACCCGCCGATAAAACCGAAACCTAAATACAACAACAATAAACTTTTAATATGCAACGCGAAGGCCGCCAAAAGGTATCCTGAACCGTACAACACCCCTCCTGCCATCGCCAGCTTCTTTGGCCCAAACTTCGGCAAAAATATGCCTCCCCAGGCCGCGGCTACACCTAAAAAGAATATCGCGAAACAAAAGGTCCACGCCGTCTGCGAATTACTCCAGCCGTATGCGCTGACCAAAGGTTTTTGAAAAAAACTCCAGGCATACACAGTGCCTAAACATAACTGCAATACTGTGCCCATGATCGCGATGAGCCAGCGGTTTCCATGACAAGGGTTACTTTGACAATGCCCCATTAATAAACCTCCTTTTAAAAAAGATTAAAAAAACCTAAGACCCCGCGGGCATGCCGCGAGGCTTTGTCCCTATCTGCGCCCTAAAAAAAATTAAATGGCTTTCGACGAAAAACTTCGTTTCGTGCGGAGTTTCACTTTCTGATAATATGTAAAGCTAAACGCTTCGAAAGAACTGCTAAGGTAGAAGCCAAATTTTCATGCTGTATAATGACTTCACTGGAAGCGCTAATCTTTGTAGGCGCGAAATTCCAAATCGCCCTTATCCCGGCATCAATCATCGAATCCGCAAGTTCCTGCGCGACTTCACCAGGCGCTGTAAGTATGCCGATTTTTATATTTGTCCTTTTAACAATATCCGGCATCTTTTTTATGCTGTGAATCTTCCTGCCGCGTATCTCTTTACCAATTTTCTGCGTGTCGTTATCAAATGCCGCGATAATATTTAATCCATAATCCTTAAAACCATTATAACCTAAAAGAGCGGCACCCAAATGCCCCGATCCGACAAGGATCGCCTCTGTCGTATTATTCCATCCCAAGAAACACTCAATAGCCCTCAAAAGATCTGAAACACAATACCCGACTTTTGGCTTGCCCTGCGCGGCCGTATACTCAAGGTCTTTTCTGACCTGAATGGCGATAAGATGCAATTCCCGGGCTATCTGAGTACAAGAAATAAAATCACTTTTATTATCCTGTGAAAATTTTTTAATATACTGATAGTATACCGGAAGCCGCCTTAACGTAGGCTCGGGGATTTCTCTGTTCGTTTTATAAATCACTTTCACCAAATTTTCAATTGAAATTTAATAAATATTTTTTTATCAATAAAAGTATATAGATAAAACATTATCCTGTCAAGAAAATTTTAAAAATTATTTTCGGATGAACTCCTCTACTGTTTTTAAAAGAAGTCCTTGCTTGACTGGTTTTTCAAGAACGGCCTTAACCGGAAGCCAATCCTCGTCTGGCTTAAAGCCAAAAGGAAGGCCCATCTCTTTTTTAATACCCGTCAACATAACAACCGGGATATTTTCAGTCGCCTTATCGTTTTTTAAGTTTCTGGCCGTTTCAAAACCTTCGCTCTGATGCAGCATGATCGCGTCTAAAAGTATTAAATCAGGAGACTGCGCCTTCGCCATTTTAAACCCTTCTTCGCCGTTATTCGCGCTAATCACAACATACCCCTTCGCCTCAAGCAGCATCTCGACAGCTTCCACCAAATCCACATCATCATCAACAATCAAAACTTTCTTCGCCATTCCCCCTCCTTTAATGAGGCCCACTTTATTGACAGCCTAAAAGATACTAATCATTTAGCTGTCAAAAAGTGTGGGCCGAATTAATCCTAAGCACATATTAAAAATCTTAACAAGATTTTTAATATGATATGCGTAGGATCAAACATTGCCTATAACGGAAAGCCAGCCGCCCTTATTTTAGATAAGAAAAATAAACGCGTTGCCTGACTCTTTCGCCTCAAACCAAATCCTGCCGCCATGCCTTTCTATAATCTCTTTTGTAATAAATAAACCCAGCCCTGTACCCTTAGCCTTCTTCGTCTCAGGCCCCTGAAGCCTTGAAAACCGTTTAAAAAGCCTCTCTTTTTCCAAATCCGTTACAGGCCTTCCATCGTTATAAACTTCAACCTCAGTATGATCTCCGGCCGCCTTCGCTTTAATAACAACCTTCCCGCCGTCAACACCATACTTAACGGCATTACCAATAAGATTATTAGCCGCGACCTGCAGTAAATCCGCGTCAGCAAAAACTTTTAACCCAGGTTCAATACAATTAACAATCTCTATCTTCTTTTCATCCGCCTGTTTTAAAAAAGCCTCTGTGGAAATATCAAAAACATCTTCTTTGAGTAAAATTTCTTTCTTGTCAGCATGCATCTCTTCTTTTTCTATGCGGCTCAAATCAAAAAAATTTTTAACTGTTGAGGCGAAATAATCGAGGTTACGCGTCACAGAATCCAGGACTTTTTTCTGTCTAAAATTAATAATTCCCAAAAACCCATTGCGCATGGTATGCGTATTTAAAATCAAGGATGAAAGAATGCCTTTAAGTTCATGCGTGACAAAGCCGATAAGTTCAAGATAGCTCTTATTTAAACGCGCCAGCTTTTCATGTGACTCTTTCAAACTCCTGTCACGGTCATGAAGTTTTGACGCCATATCATTAAACGAAGCTGCCAGAATATTCAACTCTGTCACTGTTGTGCGCGCCTTAAGCCGTTCACACAAATCCCCCTTAGAAACCTTTTCCATAACAGCCAGCATCTCCTGAACAGGCCTGGAAATAGCCTGCGCCAGAACAATAGCCAAAACAACAGAAAATCCAACAGCAAACAAAATAATCACAAAAAAGGCAAAAAGGATATCCCGCGCCATATCAACAAAAGGCTTCTCTAAAATCCCCACATACAATATACCTATAATATGGCCGTCAAAATCCCTTAACGGTTCATACGCTGTTAAGTACCAATCCGTCACGACAAAAGCCCTCTTCACCCATCTAAGGCCCTGCCCCAGTACTTTATCATAAACAGTTTCAGAAACGCGCGTCCCTATGGCGCGTTCGCCGTTTTTATTTAAAACATTCGTGGCAATCCTGACATCGCCCTGAAAAATCGTTACCGTGCCAATAGGCTTACTATCATAAAGCTTCCTCTCCTCAAACACAAGGTCGCGAATCTTGTCAACAAGAGCAAAATCCCGGTTTACCAGCCTGCCAGCTACAAGCACTCCTTGTAAAATACCACGGCTGTCATATTCAGGCCGGGCGCATTCAATAACCATAGCATCTTCCAAAACCAGGCGGTCCGTCGGTTTCGCCTTTGGCGTCGGGATAATAACAACCCGCGCCCTCTCAGATAACCCCTTCTGGATAGATAAAAGCTCATCTTTAGCGATAATACGGGCCGCGCCAACCGCGCCGCCTTCAAAAGCGTGGCGCACAATAGAACTTTCAATCAGCCCATGTGTATTAACAGGCACAAAATAAAGATAATCAAAGTTCAACTTGCTTTTAAGCGCGCGCAAATCATCCGTATTTGAAATCAGGCTCAAAACAAGCATGGCTTCCCTGATTTTGCCTTCATAAACCGAATACGCCGCCACAAGGTCATTTTTAACCTGCTGCTGGGCCCTTTCAAAAATATTGGTTTTAAGGATCTTAACACCCAAGGTGCCAATACAGACGCCCAAGGCCAAGATGACCGTTAAAAAAGAAATAATGATTTTTGTTTTAAGGCTTGTGGTTTTCATCTTGATACTATTTTGACTGTTTTTTATAATTTTTTCCACTAAAATTAACAATTTTATCAAAAAAAAATAGCGCCTGTTTTTTAACAGACGCTCTAGCCAAATCTTATAGTATCTCAAACTCGCCAACCCGCGCACCCACTAATTCTCTACTTCAGTTCTTCCTCTAATTGGCGTATCTCACTATCCAATTCAGCAATTGACTGCTCTATCTCTTTGAGCCTGCGGCCATATTCTTTAGCTCTTTCCGCATCCCGATAAATCCGCTGATCAGACAAAGCGCGCGCTTTAGCATAACTCTCAAGCCGCAACTCTTCCTGTTTTTTCTTCAACTTCTGAATCTTTTCACCTACCTCTGTATTATGCGCCTTACGGTGGCGCTCCACTTCCCGAGACTGCTTTTCATCTTCTTTAATTTTGTGGCGAGCTAACTTAGTTTCTTCTTTAACAGAATCTCCGGGCTTTTTTCTAGCAGATCCTGGCTGATTTAACCTCTCTTCTTCGCGTTTCTCAAGATAATAGTCAAAATCACCATAAAACTTCCTGACTTGCCCAAGTTTTACTTCATACACAACATTGGCCATAGAACGCACAAAATGAATATCATGGCTGATAAAAACAAGCGTGCCCTCATATGATTTCAGCGCCCTCACCAATGCCTCAACCGCGTCAACGTCCAAATGAGTTGTTGGTTCATCCAGCAACAAAAAATTAGGCGGATTGATTAAAAATTTCGCCAGATTCAACCTGCTCTTTTCACCGCCGGAAAGGACGCTCACCTTTTTCTCAACATCATCTCCGGAAAATAAAAAAGCCCCTAAAATCGTACGTATGGACTCCTGCGGCATGCTCCCCGGCGCGGCCGTATAAGCTTCCTGCAAAACAGAATTTTGCGGATTCAAAGTGTCCAGGCGCGTCTGCGAAAAATAACCGATATCCACATGATGGCCAACCTTACGCTCGCCTGAATCAATATGAATTACCCCGGCTAAAATTTTTAAGAGCGTTGACTTACCGGCACCATTCTCTCCTGCCAAAACAGCCTTTTCACCTTTTGAAATTTCAAAATCAAAACCATGATAAACAACCAAATCCCCATAAGACTTGCATGCCTTCTCAAGGGCTATAACACGCTGGCCGCTTTGGCGCGTCTGAGGAAACTGAAAATGCCTGATACTCGCCATGGGGTCCGGCGGCAAAACAATATCATCCATGCGCTCTAATGTCTTTTTCTTATTGCGGACAGCGGCCGCTTTATTGGGCTGGGCGTGAAAACGGGAAACAAATGTTTCCAGCTGTTTACGTTTTTTTTCCTGCTCGGTAAACTGCTTCAAAAGATGCGTATAGCGCTCTTCCTTAATCAACTCGTAATGCTCATAGCTTCCCTTAACCTTGGCTATAGCCCCGTGCTCTAAAACGAAAGTGTAATTTGTCACATCTACTAAAAAATCCTTATCATGAGAAATTATAATAAATGTCCCGCGAAAACCGGCTAAATATCCTTTTAGCCACAAGGCCGCGTTCAAATCCAGATAATTAGTAGGCTCATCCAAAAGCAGTAAATCGTAGTGATAAGTCAAAAGTTTTGCCAATAAAACCCTCATCTGCCATCCGCCGCTCAAATGCGCGATTGGTTTCAAAAAATCACTCTCCTTAAAACCCAACCCTGCCAATATTTTTTTCGCCTTATGTTCCAGCTCAAAATAACCCAAAACTTCAAGCTCGTGCAATACTTCACCATAACGCATGGAACCGGCTTTTTGCCCTTCTTCCAACGCCGCCTTTTCACGCTTCAAAGATTGAAGCGTTTCATCACCTTCCAAAATCTCCTGTAAAACGGTCCTGTCAGAATGAAACACAGACTCCTGAGGCAAATACCCTATGCGCGTCCCTTTATTTATCTGCAAGAAGCCTGACGACGGTTCCAGTGCCCCCAAGAGCAACTGAAAAAATGTGCTCTTTCCAGCGCCATTAGGGCCGACTAAACCAATCTTCTCTCCCTGATTAATATTCAAAGAGATATTTTCAAACAAAATCTTTCTGCCGTAATTTTTTGAAACATTATTAACCGCTATCATGCTAACCACTCTCTCATATATTATGGGACTGTTACAAAATGCACAATTGCGCGTCATTCTGAGGCAGGCCTCCCTCAGAATAACAAAATGGTCATTTTACAACAGGCCCCTCATACAAAGTACTGCTCATAAAATTAAAAAGGGTTCGGTTTTGCAACATATCACAGAACCGAACCCTTTTCGTTTTTCTCTTAAGGTTATAACTTAACTACTTTTGTAGCTTGTTCACCTTTAGGGCCATTTTCAATTTCAAATTCAACTTCCTGGCCTTCTTCTAAAGACTTATAGCCTTCACCCTGAATTGAGCTATGATGCACAAACACATCATTTCCTGATTCCGGAGTAATGAAACCGTAACCTTTTTGATTGCTAAACCACTTCACTTTGCCTCTTGCCATTATTTACTACCTCCTTTCATGAGAATTTTTATAGTAAATAATGACGCGTGAAACAATTGTGTTCATGAACCTACCTCGTAAGCAAAAACAAACTATTAATCACTTATTTACTACTGGGTATGATTTTAACATAACTTCTTATCTTGTCAACTATTATTATTTCTCTGTCATAAGAAAAAATTTTAAACTATCACCTTGTCCTTATACTTCAAAACGCATGCCAGAGTAAGCGGATTAGGATCTTCAATATCAACCGAGCTCCAGGCATCCATCATGTAGCGTTCAATGTAAGCATAGGGTAAAAAACCGTAACCTTTCTGCCCCCATCTATCAGACCAGGAGTTCTTAAATTTGATAACTTTCTTTTTATCATCGTAACCTACCGGGCAAATCGCGTGGCCGCCCAAGACTGTTTCATTTTTTTTAGGCATTGGCACAAAGCCGGTTTTCGTTTTCATCATCCCTTCAAAAACTTCAACCCCGATAACACAAGGCCCCTTGATGGCAAGGCTCAAACGCAGCTCATCAAGATTAAGTATGCGCGCGTAAGTCATAACGCGAAACTTTTTCGCGTTGGCTTTCGCGCCCGGTTCAGGCTTATCTTTCTGATGGGGCGCGTATGGCCAAAACTTCTCCTGACAAACGCCTCTGCATTCAAGCACCTGCATGCCTGAGCGGATAGTCGTGCCTTCTTCTCGCGGCATACCATCAATTTTTTTACATTCGCTATAAACAAACCGCGGGGAAAGTTCCACTAACTTTTTATAATCAAGTAATTCCTGATATTCCTTCATGCCGGAAGCTATGGCAAAACTAACGCAGGCCCCTTCATCCCCTTGATCCCTGACCGGCGACAGCTTCGGCGTGTAATCAATTTTCTTAGGCAGTTTTGCAACTGGCAAATACGCCCGCATCAAATAATCTCTATCGTCAAACTTATCTCTAATACATCCTAATTTAGACATTTAATTTCCTCTTCTCTTATTTATTTCTCTCAGCTCTCATCTGTTAGAAACCCATCAATTCTGCAACAACCCAGATAAAAACATTTTATTTATCGCTCGATATAAACTGGCTTGTAATGGAATCACCACCTAAACCCGATCCCCGCGGCTATAGACACTTCTTTCTGCGACTTTAGCGCCCGGATAAAGGCTTCCCCCTGGCCCTCAAAGATATTTCTTGATAGCTTAACATCTATTCCTAAATCTTCGCCTGTTTTGTTTTGTAATCTGGCCTCTAATTTGTGGTTTTTATCAAGCTTTACCCATCCACTGAAGATAACACTGCGAATCTTCCCTTCCGCGCAGGGCATCTCAAACGACACGCCAGAATTTTTGCTTACTTTCCAACAGCCAAAGAGCGTAATTGTTTTTTTGCGCGGGCTCGCGCCTACGCCTATCTCATACTCCAACCCCCTGCCAACGGGTTTCCCAATGCTTACTTTAAAATCAAATTCCGATTCTATTTCTTTATTTAAGACATATTTAATCCTGTGTTTCCCGGTTATATCCCAATATCCCTTAAGAGTAACGGCTTTGGTTATTTTTTTCTTTTTCCCTGCGATAGATTTTTCGTAAGTATAGGTGATTTCATTTTGTTTATTTACCCCGTTAGGAAGGCCCTTTTTAACGGAGTTTACTTCCCAGTCGCCAGTCAAGGTTATCTTACCTGCCTGGCCGGCAGACAGGCCGGTTATGCCAGCTTCTTTTTGAACATTAAACGTGAGCCGGTTACATTCATCAGCCTGCCACCTGCCGCCAAGATGGACAATATAAATATGGGCCTTGTCCTCACTATCCTTTGTGGCCAGCGCGAAAGACAGCATATTATCTTTTGCGTCTATCAGCTCGCTCTCTATAGTAAGTTTATTACCGGCAATCTGATTGCCCCATTTGTCCAAAGTAAGCACGAGATTATGATTCCTATCTAATGCCCATTTGCCCTTGAGTTTAAGTTGTTGCGGAATATCCGGCCCTAGCGCTTTTTTTACGTGGTAGATTATTTGGTTATCTTTGTCTATTTCAAATATCCCGTCAACCACAGCCCTGAATCCGGGAACATCCAGCTTCCCGCCAGTTTTTTCATAGACAAGCCTGTTATGCGGATCAATTTCGTATCTTATTTTTTCGGTTTTTTTCATCGCGCTTTAACCCTGGGCATATATACGTCATTTGGCGGTCTTGGGCAGAATAAAAGTCACCTTGGTCCCCTGATTAATTTTACTTGTGACAGATATCGTACCGCCATGCCGTTCAACAAGCGCCTTGGTAATAACCAAGCCCAGCCCGCTGCCTTTTGGTTGATTAGTAGCCTTTTGTTTACGGGCAAACTGCGAAAATTTTATAAACATCTTTGGCAAATCTTCTTCCAATATCCCAATGCCCGTATCTGAAACACTGCACTCCACATCTTCAACTAAAAGAATCTTAACCGGCTTGTTTTTATCCATCCCCGCCTCCTTTAATCCCGCGAAAGATCTTTATATCCTGGCCGCAGCCGCCACTAAGAGCACTGCGCTAAATTATATAATTAATTATTTTTCTGTCCTCCTGGCAATTTTACCAAAGATAACCAAAACTCATCAATACCTCTTACCGCGTTAAAAAAATCATCCAGCTTGATAGGCTTAACAATATAACAGTTAGCATGCAGATTATAACTTTTTAAGATATCCTCCTCCTGCGAAGAGTTGGTTAAAATAATCACCGGCAAGCGTTTTAACGCCTCATCTTTTTTTATTTCAGCCAACACTTCCATACCTGTTTTTTTTGGAAGGCTCAAATCCAGAATAACGAGGTCTACCCGCGGCGCCTCTGCGCATTTACCCTCTCTACGCAAAAAAGCCAATGCCTCAAGGCCGTCATAAACAATATGCAGGTTATTGCTTACCTTAAATTCCTTAAAAACTTCTTTAATCAATTTCACATCAGCGGCATTATCTTCCGCTAAAAGGATCTCAATAGCTTTGCCTGTGTCCATAAACACCTCTTCATTTTATCCTGCCGCCGGTATTGTGAAATAAAAAGTTGAGCCTTTTTTTAACTCTGAACTAACCCATATCCTGCCGCCATGATTGCCTATAATTTTCCTGCAGATAGCCAGGCCTATGCCGGTTCCCGGATACTCTCTTTGCGTATGAAGCCGCTGGAAGATTCCAAAAATGCGCTCAACATATTGGGCATCAAACCCGATACCATTATCCCGGACAGCAAACTCCCACTCCGCTTGGTCATTTTTAGCCACCGACACATAAATCCTCGGCGAGCGGTCCCCGTGGAATTTAACCGCGTTAGAAAGCAGATTCTGAAAAAGCATAACCATCTGATGAAAATCAGCCATAACAAAAGGCAGATGATCAGACGTTATGACAGCCTGGCTCTCCTCTATGGAAAGCTTCAAGTTTTTCTTCGCGTTCTCAAAAGCCTGATTCATATCTATCATCTCTAAAGTTTTCCTGCGTGCCGCCACGTGCGCGTATTCCAGTAAATCACTAATCAAAAGATGTATCCGGTCAACACCCTCTATGGTATAACCGATAAACTCATCCGCCTCCGCGTCTAACCGGCCTTTATAACGCCGCGACAACAAATCCACATAACTGCCGATCATGCGCAGAGGCTCCTGCAAATCATGAGACGCCGCGTAGGCAAACTGTTCCAATTCTTCATTAGACCGCAAAAGCTCTTCTTCAAAACGTTTCCTCTCGGCGATATCCATAAAAGAAACAACCGCGCCGACAAGCCTGTCCCCCTCGCACATCGGGCGGCTGATATACTCCACCTCAAAACTCGTACCATCTTTCCTCCAGAAGATTTCATCACTGCCGCGATGAATAACGCCGTCTTTATAAGCCATATACATAGGGCAATCTTCCTCAGCATACGGCATTCCATTTTTATGCGTATGGTGCCAAATTTTATGGCTTGGTTTACCTATCAGTTCGTAAACTTCATATCCAAGCATCTTCGCGGCTGCCGGATTAACAAATGTATGCCTGCCTTCTAAATCAAGGCCAAAGATACCCTCCCCGGCCGACTCTAAAATCAATGCGTGGCTACGGGTAAGTTTCTGTAAATCCGCGGCCACCCTTTGCCGCGCCGAAGCTTCTTCTACCAAGCTCTCGTTAGCTTTCGTCAAATCAGACGTCCGTGCTAAAACCAACTGCCCTATCTTGTCCGCGCGCGATAAAATCTCATAAGAGTAAACACCCAAAAAGATGCTCAACAATACACCAACGGCCAAAAATATCCATGCCTGCCAAACGATATAAGGAGAAAAAAATACTAGAGCAGGCTTACAAACTATCAGCCAGTTATGCCCGGCTGCTTGCACCATCTTGCGCGCTGATAAACCAGAACCAAAAAACGCGGCATTATATTTTGTTAAAAAAGGCACATTCCGCAAGCGCGCCTTATGGGTATAAATAAGCCCCTTGCCTCCCAAAGCAGAAAAATCAAAAACGTACGTATCTAACCCCAGCGGCCTTGTCCCCTCTATGGCAAATTCCATCATCTCATCAACGCTGGTAACCAGGGAAACGAAACCAACTAACTCCTGGCGGCGCTCTTCCACTGTCGCCGGAATATCCGACATATCCTCGTAGACCGGCAGAAACAACTGAAAGCTATACGATTGGACGCCTAAAACCCGTGCTAACAAAGAACTGGCAGGCGCGGACGCAATCTGGGCCGTATCACACGCCCTTTGCATCGCATCGCGCCTTAAAGAGTCACAAGCGGCATCCAATCCAAAAAATAACGCGCTGTCCTTTGGAGATTCAATATAGAAAACCGGAAAATACTCCGGGCGTTCGGCCGCGATGGCTATTTTACCGTTGGGCGAAAATTCTTTAATAGAAAAGCTGCCTAACCCTTCCTGACGCCCCAACCTTTCAAAAGAAGGCCTATCAGCATTAAGAACACGCGGTATCCACTCAAGAGACATAACATCTTTATGCCGGGTGAAAACACTCCGCGTGAACCTGCTAAACTCATCCCGCTGGACATCTATACTGGCCGCGTAAAAATCACCGATAGAATAAAGGACGGTCAAATGGTCCAAGATAACTTCCTGTATCACACGGACTCGGTCAGAAACTCGCAGATTAAACTCCAGTTCCAACCGGTTCTTCTCCCAAATATTAACGAGGTAAAAAAGATAAAAAGACAGGCAGCTCCCTACTAAAAATATAAGGAAAGAAACACGGCGTGCCGGGCTAAAAAATGGATAACCTTTCATAATTTTAATTTAGAAAAAACCCGCCTTTCTAAAACCTAAAAACCGTTCAGTCAAACAAACCAGTTTTATAGCTCCTAAAAAAACGGGCATAATTAAAAAAATTTGCTTTTCAGTTATAATCAAATTATAACTATTCTAATAATTAATTTTATAACAAATTCTTTTTTTAATAAAGCCTTTTCTTCAAATCCCCGCCCCTCTCAAATGACACCTTTGAGGCCTCAAAGGTGTCATTTGGATAAAAACTTTTAAAAAAGATTTTATATTGACAAACTCCTTGATTCTGCTAGAATTAAAAAAGTTTTAAAAAGTATTTATCCTGCTTACTTAAACGAAAAGGAAAGTTATATGTTCTTCAAACTTCTAAAAAGGCCTCTCGGCAAGAAAAAATTTGCACTGCTTCTTGCTATCATACTTAGTGCCTGTTGCAACAACTTATCTTTTGCTGAACTCTCTCTCCCATTTGACCCTGCTCCTCCAGAGGCCGGCCCATACACGACAGCATATGGAGAAACCGAAGAAAAAAATATCTTTACCCTGAGCGAAACACCTTATGTCTTTTTCCAATTTAAAAAATCAGATCTGCAGGTACCGCCGGAAATCGCTGAATTGTTTGGATTCGGAGAAAACTGGCTTGGCTTCTGTTCAGACTGAGAACACAAAGACGGCACAGGATACTATTGGCTTCAAGAAGAAAAAAATGGGATAGAAGATGCCGTTGATCCCAACCTGGTAAATTTCTGGTTCACGCTTGACACGTGGGAATTAAATAAAGAGGTTGGGGCATGGTCTATTCATGGAATATGGATGAATCCCGAAACAATACCTGTACCGGTTGTAGGAGAAAGACGCTGGAATTTTACAGTAACTCCCGCCCCTGAACCTAACAGCTCATTGCTTTTTGTTTCAGGGTCAACAATGTTTTTATTCTTTAGGCGGAAAAAATATACTAATCTAAAAAAACCATGTAAGGAGCTTATGATGCCACAAAAAAAATCTTATTTCTTTTTATTCACTTCTTTATGCCTTCTTCTAAACATCCCTCTCAGTGCCCGGGCCGGTGTTACAAACCCTTACGAAGCCGAAGAAATCGCGCCAAGCGAAGGTGATTCAATATCACGCGCTTACGGCATCAATGAAAATGGTGACGTCGCCGCCTGCACACAAGAAAACAGCGATGCCTCAACAAGGCGCGCCGTCATCTGGGATGCAACCAATGGCACACAAGAACTTTCAACACTAGGCGGGCGCAGCGGCGTATGGGAATTAAATGACAACAGGCAAATCGCCGGTTACTCAACCGGCTCAGATGGCATCAAACAGGCCGTCCGCTGGGAATCCAACGGCACAATCACCACGATTGGACAGCTTGCAACGGACGGAACAGGGTCTAGCTTTGGTATCAATAACGATGGCGTTGTCGTCGGAGAATCCGATGTAGACGCCGGCTGGGAAATATTCCACGCTTTTAAATACGAGGACGGCTCAGGCGTAAAAGATTTAGGGACATTCGCGGGACCCGGGGCTTTGGTATGGCGGCTATAGCCAGGCTTATGCTATCAACAACAACAGCCAAACAGTCGGGCTCTCCTATGACGACGACTGGAATTGCCACCCGTTTATCCATGATGACACAAACGGAATGGAACAACTTAAAGAAGACCCTGCCCATCTGGCGCAATACGGGGATGTGGAATGGTACGCTGTCGCTATCAATGATAACGGCATGATCGGCGGGCACATCTATAACTACTCCCTTTCAGGCAGTAGGCCATATTACTGGCCGGACCCAACCGCTGATCCGATAGCCATCACTTTACCTGACGCCTATCCAAATGCTGAAATTTACGGTATCAATAATTCCGGGCAATTTGTGGGCTTGATGTGGAATGACACGCAAGACCGCGCGTTTGTTTTTGACCCCATCACAGGCGCTGTTGATTTAAACAGTTTAATTGACCCAAATTCCGGTTGGAGCCTTGAGTTCGCGCGCGACATCAATACCGCCGGACAAATTGTCGGGACAGGAACATTTAACGGCATGACACGCGGTTTTATTTTAAACCCAACGGTTGTGCCTGAACCAGCCTCCTGCCTGCTTTATGGCATAGGTTTATTAGCTGGCGCGGCCATACGCAAAAGGAAAAAATCGCATAACTTGAAAAGTTTGACACTTGCCACGGAACTGTTATAATCAATAAAAAGGGAGGAAAAATTTTCCTCCCTTTTTATTAAGCCCTTATGCAAAACTATATTATCTGGTCACTGATAACGCTCCTTTACAGCCCCATTCTCTATCAGCTCTATACATCCCGCTGGGAGATGATTGACTACACCCACGCCTATTTTATATTGCCCATTTCCCTGTGGCTCGCTTGGCGAAAAAAAACGAACTCAAAAAGATTATTAAAAACCCCGAACCAGCCAACACAACAACTGCCCTTATGTTGTTTATCTTTGGCATCGTGATGTTCATTTTTGGCTGGCGGCAGGATTACCTATTTATAGCAACACTGTCTTTGCTCCCTGTCCTTACAGGCACACTCCTGTACCTGTATGGCAAAAAAGCCCTCAAGGCGCTTATTTTCCCTCTATATTACCTGCTTCTCATGGTACCGCCGCCTATTGGCATCCTGGATAAAATTACCCTGCCCATGCGTTACGGCGCGTCTGTCTTGGCCGCATGGATATTAAATATCTTTCATCTTCCTATCACGCGCGACGGCCTGCTTTTATCCATAGGCGGCCATGAAATATACATGGGCCCGGCCTGCAGCGGATTCCGTTAGCTCATCACACTCATCTCACTCGGGCTTGTTTATATTTATATCAACAAAGGCGAGCTTCAAAAAAAATCCGTACTATTATCAAGCATTATCCCCTTGGCCCTCATAGGCAATCTGATTCGTGTCATTCTGGTATGCCTCGTCACCTACTGGTTCGGCGAAAAAGCCGGCCACACGTTTCATGATACAAGCGGATTCCTGATTTTTGTTGTTCTGATTTTCGGCCTTATGGGGCTTGAAAACTATTTGGAGAAAAGAAACGCATGAGCAAAAGGCACCTTATTGCAATCCTTATTCTGATGTGCGCCATCGGTATCTGCTTCGGCATGCCGAAAGCCAAATACACAAGCGTTAAGATTGTTTCAAAATTAGTTATCCCTGAAAAGATGTATGATTGGAGAAGCCAGGATTTTTCCAGAAAACTTAATAAAGAAGATATGCGCTATAATTTTATCAGCGATATTTTCGCGCGGCTGTATATCAACCGCTACCGTGAACACCTCCTGCTGTTAATACTGGACGCCGGTAACTTTCACAACCCGAAAATCTGTTTTGGCGCCTCAGGATACAAAATCCGCGACTTGGAAAATTTAAAAATTGACTTGGGCGGCAGAAGCTTAAGCGCCAACGCTCTGTATATGCAAAGAGGCGATGAAGGCATGCTCCTGGTTTACTGGATCTGCATTGATAAGAAAATCGTGGATTGGACAGAACAGAAATTGAAAGAGTTATGGTTTTCTATGTTCAATAAACAACGCGCAGGATTAATGATCAGGCTGGATATTCCCACGCGGCCGGATCAAGTTGAGAACTCTCTAAAACTCGCCAAAACATTCATCAAAGACTTATCTTTAAAAGTTTCCCCTCAAGATGCCGAGTATCTCTTCGGCAAATGATACTATTTACGGCGTCTTCTCAAAGCGATAGCGCCCGCGCCAAGCAAGAATAATGATACGCTTACCGGTTCCGGTGCCGCACTTGACGCGTTAAAATTATCCATATAGGCTTCACCGTTTGCAAATGCCGCTCCCGCTGAAGCGCCAAGAATGGCTACGCCAACATGATCCAGCCCAAAAGTTAAACGAAAATTTTCCAAAGAATTTTCTTCAACCAAACCACCGCTGGAATTAAGAATCTTGGCATAAAGAGTATCCTCATCCGAAGAGTAATACGCAACAAATATCCCGGAATCAATAAGCCTCTCCGTTACTGAAGGCTCATCCGTCCAGCCAGGCGCAGAAATCTGTTTCAAAAAATAATCATAGTTTCCGCCTTGCTCATAAGCATTGCCTGCCGCCATAGAAAATGAATATTCCGGCTCTTCAATACCTGAGCCCATATTAAATAGAGATATTCGAACTGCGCCATAATCAAAAATACTGTCGGCTTCATGTGAATAATGAAATTCCACAGATGTTTCAAAATCATAATCCAAATCAAACATCCACTTGGAAGCGTAACCTTTATAACCCAGCTCCCCATCTGAAAACGAAGAAGATACCCATTGCAGATGTTGGCCCGTCTCAGCCATCGTTACATCCGCGGCATGCAACCCTCCGGAAATCTCATCCCAGATAGAACCATTCATAACGTTATCATTAAAATCATCCGAGACATTCTGCGCGTAAGCAAAAACGCCGGATGTCAAAAATAATGGGTCTTTTGCATAATGGTATTTTGCGCCATCCTGCGCAACTTTTCAAAACTGTCATCCTGGCCCTGAGCATCGCGAACCGTCATCCTGAGTCCCGTAGTTACGGGACGAAGCCTGCCTGCCGGCAGGCAGAGATCTATTATTAGATTCTTCGTCGGGCTTCGCCCTTCTCAGAATGACGCGAAATTATACATTTCGCAACAATCCCGCAATGACAATTGCGTTTTACCACGTATCCATGCTATAATCATCCATCATGAAAGTAAAAAAAATCTCTCTCGTATTGTTTTTTTTATTTTTAGGCGCGGCTCAGGCCTTTTCGCAGGCAAACACAAAATCCGCCTGGTACGCGTTTTTCTTCCCTGAAACACTTTTCATTAATTCACCTGCTAATATCGGTAAAATCATCCTTGAACCGCCCGCCGGAAAACACGGCTTCACAACAGCCCAAAAAGGCGGCTTTTATTTTCAAGACGGCACGCCCGCGCGATTCTACGGTATTAATTTATGTTTCAACGCCAATTTTCCTGGCAAAAGAGAAGCTAAAATTATGGCCGAACGGCTCGCCTTCTTCGGATTTAACGCCGTGCGCCTGCACCACATGGATTTTCACTTTGAACCAAGCGGTATCTTTCAAGATATCTGCCCCGCTTATACAAACAAACAGCTCAAAAAAACAACCAAGCTCAGCCCAAAACAACTCTATAAGCTGGATTACCTTATATATCAGCTAAAACAAATTGGCATCTACGCGAATATCAACCTTTTAGTCGCGCGGCACTTCACAGAGGCCGATGGGGTTAAAGACGCTGATAAACTAGGGCTAGCCGCAAAACCCGCTTCTATGTTTGACCCAAAGCTCATCGCCCTGCAAAAAGAGTACGCCAAACAACTCTTAACTCACGAAAACAGATTTACAAAATTAAAATACGCGGATGACCCGGCCATCGCCCTTATTGAAATTACCAACGAGAACTCACTTTTAGCCGCCTGGTACCGAGGCACGCTTTCTAATCTTCCTGATTATTACCTCAAAGAACTCCAAAGCGCCTGGAACACCTGGCTAAAATATAGATATGAAACTATCCGCAATCTTAAAGCCATCTGGCTTATTGAAGGGAACCCTCAGGAAAACCAAGAGTTTGAAGAACTGCTCACCACGCCCGATAATGCCAAAAGCTGGCTCAAGGAAGAACACGGCCGCGCGCGCTTTAAAGCCGAAAATAACGAAAACGGGCAAATCATCTTGAATATCAATGCCATTGATAATAGCTCCTGGGGCCTGCAGTTTAAACAAAATGATATCTACCTGAAAAAAGACGCGGTTTACATCGTCTCATTCAGAGCCAAAGCCGACCAACACCGCCCCATCTCTATCGCCGTCATGCAGGACAAAAAACCATGGGCCAACCTGGGGCTAAACCAGACGGTAACGCTTGACCAGAACTTAACCCCTTATAAGTTTTATTTTAGCTCCAATGAAGAATACCCCAACGCGCGCCTGACATTTCAGGTGGCGCAGGGCACCGGCACCATCACGCTGGATAATATCTCTTTAAAAGAAACAACCCCTGCCCTTGACGCGAAAGATATCCCTGACGATTTCACTGTGAACCTTATTTTTTACGCGCAAAGATACCTGTACTCAAAAATGGCCGCGCAAGACATGATGAACTTCCTCATAGACCTTGAAAAAAACTATTTTCGGGAAATGACAGACTTCCTCAAAAATGACCTTAAAATAAAAGTGCCTGTCACCGGCATCGGCGGCTACCATGAATCAAAAGACCTTTTAGCCCAACAGCCGTGCGATTTTATTGACGCCCATTCCTATTGGGACCACCCGCGGTTTCCCAATAAAGACTGGGATATCAATGATTTCCGGATGAACAATAAATCCATGATAGATGATGAAAAACTGGGTATCTTAAACGCGTTATTCAACCGCGCGCCGTTTAAAAACCTGAAGCCCTACACCGTCACCGAATGGAACCACTGTTACCCCAATGAATTCGCCTATGAAACCCCGGCACTCCTGGCGGCTGAAGCCAACAAGGCCCAATGGGACGGGCTCTTTTTATTTGCCTACAGCCACGGCTGGAAATTTAAGCCTCAATACAACGATATCCATAGTTACTTTGACGCCATCGCCAACCCGCAAAAACTCCTTCTTTGCGCTATCTCAAGCTATATCTTTCATAAAACAAACAACCCTGAAATCATCATTAAAAATGGCTACTATGAATTAGGCTCCAAACAAATCAAAGGTGCCTGCGGCGCTATCAAAAATAAAACTTTTTCTTTTGATCATATCACGATCGAATCACAGGAAGACGGGGCAATTTTTATTTTTTCAACCGACAATACACCTATCCTGCCCTCAAAAAAACTGATCCTTGTGGCCGTAGGAGATGTCAAAAACACAAGCAGTTACTGTGATGAATACGGGAAGTTTCACTGGGGCAAAGCCCCTGTAGAGTTAAAAAAGATGAACTTAACCATAAAAATCACATCAGAGAATACACCAAAACTTTACCCGCTGAACAACAAAGGGCAGCGCGGCAAAGAAATCACCGGTACCATCAATAGTGATACAACATTTTTCTCAACTAACGACACCCAAACCCCGTGGTTTGAAATTGAATTTTGCAAATCATAAACCCAAAAAATCAAGTATTTTTTCTTTTTTTCGCTTCTTTCGCCAGAAACATCATATCCCGCGCGTGTTCCAAAGAAACCTTGCTCTCTTTTTCACCGCTCATCATCTGGGCCATCTCTTTAACACGGGCATCCTTATCCAGAAGATCCACAAAAGTCACAGTGCGGCTGTTTTCAACCCTTTTTGAAACGCGAAAATGCTGATCGGCGAATGAGGCGATCTGCGGCAGGTGCGTAATAAGAATCACCTGCCTGTCCAAAGAAAGCTCTTTAAGCTTGCGCCCTGTAATCGTCCCCAAACGGCCGCCAATCTGCGCGTCAATCTCATCAAAGATCAAAACAGGCACCGTGTCCACCTTGGTTAAAGCCTTTTTTAAAGCCAACATCAAACGCGCGGCCTCACCCGATGAAACAATATCAGCCAAAGGCTTCAAATCTTCCCCCGCGTTAGGGCTTAAATAAAAAACAACACGATCAGCACCTTGCGCGTTAAAATCCGCTTTTTCCAGACGGCAATCAAAACGCGCGCGTGCGATACCAAGCTCTGAAAGCTCCTGCTCGATTGTTTCTTTTAAAAAGCGCGCTGATTTTTTCCTTAAAGCTGTAATTTGCGCGGCGCGAGTTTTGAGCCCACTTTCTAAAACAGTCAACTCCTGGCGCAGACATTCATCGTCATGATCTAAATTGATTAAAAAGTCATAACGGCTTTTAGCCTGCTCATAAAACTTTTGCGCGTCTTCAAATGTTGGGCCATACTTCCTTTTAATATCGTCATACGCGTCACAAGCCTGATTGATTTTTAACACTTCCTGCGGTTCAAAAAAAAGCCCTTCTTTATAATTCTGGAATAAAAACGATAAATCAGATACTCCTTCCTGAATCTGATTTAGAATTTCTCCAAATTTTTCTGTTGAAGAATCAATATGATTTAATTGGCGCAGAGGCGTAAACGCCTGAGAAACCAGACGAGCTAAGCCTGTTTCATCATTATCAATAAGATGGACTAAATGATTGATATGTTCATGTAACTTTTCAGTATTATTCAACTGCACCTGTTTTTGGCGCGCTTCTTCATAAACGGATATATCCAAAGGCAGGCGTTCAAGCTCCTTAACTTGATGCTTAAGTGTGTCCATTTCCCTCTCGGCACCCAAACGGGCCTCTGCAATCTCTTCTATCCTGCCGCTAATATTTTTATATTTCTCAAAACATTGCTGATATTCTGTTTTTGCGCTGCCAAAATCCGTCAAACGATCCAAAATAGAGATATGCGAATCCTCTGACAAAATCAACTGATGGCCATGCGCCCCGTGAAAATCCACAAGCAGATTACCCAGCGCTTTTAATTGGGATACCGTTACAGAAGCACCGTTGATTTTTATCTTTTTGCGGCCGTCAAGGTGCTGAACGCGGTGAATAATAAGCGCTGTTTCATCACCATCTAGAAAATCCTTAATCCAGAGATGCTCACGCAACTCTTTTGAAGTTAAATCAAGAACGATTTCAACACTGGACGCTTTATCAGCATCACGCGCCTGCGAAGCACTGAAAGATTCCCCTAACCCAAAACGCAGAGCGTCAATAATGATAGACTTGCCCGCGCCGGTCTCACCTGTGAGAATATTAAGCGACGCGGCAAAGTCCAAAGAAAGTTTATCAATCAGGCCGAAATTCTCAATACTTAACTGCGTAATCATTATGACCTCTGTTCCCCCGCCATTGCGATGAAAGCCATCCTGCCTGCCGGTAGGCAGAAATCTATTATTAGATTCTTCCCCTTCGCCTCTGGCTTTAGGCTCAGAATGACTATTTTTCGGCTCAATAAACACACGCCACAACCATTCAAGCTTTATTTTTGCTAATAATATCTTCCGCCTTGCTTAACAAAGTTTCAGCTAACTTCAACAGTTTTTCACACCCCTGTTTTGACCATCTGCTATAATAATCGGCTTCTTCCCTTAAACTTTTTGCTTCACGCAATCCTTCCAGTAAATATACCGGGATTTGTTTTGTTTCTACGTATAAACTTTTGATAGCAGATATAAGGCAAAAATGGCTATGTTCACGCAAGTTCTTGTAATAAAGCAACGCCCGCGCGCTATGAAACATTGAATAGTAAATCTGAATCGTAGCCCATTTATAATCACCGTCTTTATAAGTCTTCTTGGACCTCTCCAAATCAAAAATCGCGGTCTCAATTTCCTTGGCAACCAAACTTTTTCCTCTTGAGAAAGGCTTAATCTTGCCCCGCTTCAAACAATCCTTATACTCCAGGCTCATTCTTTTCTCTCCCAAAGCGTGATGCCCCTGTTCACTTCTTCATAAAAAACATTTTCCCTGTCATATAAATCCGCTGATTCACTTGGAGATTTAACAACCGCCTGAATTTTCTTTTTCGTCTTTAATCTTGAAGCAATGTCTTTGACAGCTTGAGGATTTTTGGCCAAAATAAACAAATCTATATCACTCTCAGGATCATCCTCGCCCCGGCTGGCGCTTCCGTAAAAAATAATCTTTTCAGAAAAAGGCTTAAATTTCTCAATAACGGGCTTCAAAAACTGCGTATTTTGTATAACCTTAAACTGCTTAATCAAAGGTTCGTCATACAGTACAGAATACATCAAAACCCTGCCTTTTCTTGTTTTGCAAACCAGTTTTTGCTTAATAAGATCACGCAGGGCGATATAAACACCAGCCCTGCTAATAGAAGTAGCTTTCTGTATCTCGCTTCCCAAAAACTCTTTTCCGGGATTTTTTACAAGAAAAGACAGTGCTTTCAGAACATTTGTCGTGTTAAAAATATCAACTTTATTTCTCATATTCTTCTCCATATGTCTAATTTATTAAACATATGTATATTATATTATACGCATAGCTTTAGTCAATATTTTTCCTCTATCATTGCCCCTGCCTGCCATAGACGGGAATCTGTTATTAGATTCTTCCCCTTCGCCTCTGGCTCAGGGTCAGAATGACTATTTTTCGTTCTTGTTTTTGCTTTTTCTGTTTTTTGGTTTTATTTTTTCTGTTTTCTGTCATCTGTCATTTAGTGACTTGGTCCACCGTCATCCCGAGGAGCGTTTTTAACTGTCATTCTGAGGAGAAACGCAGTTTCGACGAAGAATCTCAAAAAGAACCGTCATCCTGAACGAGCTGTAAGCGAGTGAGGGATCTCTATCTTTTAAAAAATATCGTTTTCAAAACCATCCAAACGAAACCACCCTTGTCTCATAAACAATGCTGTCCCTATTTTCTTCTAAAGGTGGCCACGGCAATCTCCTTCTAATAAATGGTCGCTGTCCCTATTTTCAAACGCGCCATAAATCGTGCTTTTATTAACATGAAACTCTTTGGCAAGAACGGCTTGCGACATGGAAGATAAATCCTTCCCTTCGTCTTTTAACAAGGCTTCAATCAAAAGAAGAAACTTCAGACGCAAAGCAAGCCTGTCGGACCCCTGAATAATAGCGCCAGAAGATACAGCAAAAGATTCCCCCGGGACATCTAATAAAGTAATCTCAGCATCTTTGCCATGAAGAAATTTTACAGTGATAAGGCCATACCTATCCTGCAGCCTTTGAAGGCTTCTGATAACCTGCCTCCTTAAAGCCGTATGATCTAAAGTTTCAGGCAGCCCCAAGCTTAAACCCATATCTTCTAAATTGATAAAAAATTCCGTTTCCTCCATCATTTGGCTATACGCCAAAAGCAAGAAATACAGATCAAAGACACGATGATCCTGCCGGGTAACCATATGAGAGAAGTATTTTTTATCAAGAAGAAGATTTTTAGGAACAACCAACTGCTCAGGCAAATCCTGCAAATAAACAGGGCTATCCGTTATGGCGCTATTGGATTGAATAAAATTGAATACGTTTTCAAGGCGCTTGAGTTTTTCCCAGGCGTGAAGTGATGAATCAATCAACGTGTTGGATTCAAAATTGCGGCGCAGGGCGGAATTGGACCAATTGGTACTGCCTACGACAACATAGCGGTTGTCCACGATGATAAGCTTATCATGGAGCTTGCGGCTTTTCGGCATGAGATGAATAACACATCCGGCATCTTTTAACTCATTAAAAATAGGGCTTCCAATAAAAGACTGCTGCACATCATTAAAACGCGTATTCAGATACATCGTAACACTCACACCCCTGGCCCTGGCCTCCAACAGATCATTCAACAAAAGCCTAACCGGATTCTTTTCACCCGATCCAGGACTAATGCCATACATAGAAATAACAATCGCCTCTTTCGCGCTATCAAAGAGTTGTATTACGGCTTGTTCATATTCACGATCTGATAAATCAGTAACGGTTACCGCGGCAAAACACAGGCAAGAGACACTCAAAAATGCGGCAAAAAGAAACACAATAACGAATAAAAATCTTTTCTTATTTTTCATAAAAAAACTAACTTTTCACCAAAAGGCATTCCCTGTCCAAATGACACATTTGACGTCTGGCCTCAAATGTGTCATTTGGGCTATTTTGACTTTGCGGGAAAGAATTTTTCTTTTAAAACTAGCATGATCAGTTTAGAACCATCAATAAAATACCGCTTAAACATCCGCTTCGGTTCCATAAACACACGCCAGAACCATTCTAATTTCAAAATCCTGAATATTTTGGGAGCGCGCCTCACTCTGCCCGATAGATAATCCAACAAAGCCCCCACCCAAACACATAATTTCGGATTCAAACGCTCCCGATTTTTAAAAATCCGCTTCTCCTGCAAAGGCACGCCCATCGCCACAAAGAGAATATCAGCACCAGACGCATTAATCTTATCAATCACAGTCTGATCATCTTTAAAATAACCATCATGCGTGCCCACAATCTCAATACCAGGCACTTTTTTCATCATGTTTTCAGCCGCCGCCAAAGCCACACCTTCCCTGCCGCCTAAAAAAAACATCTTATACCCCAGCTCAGCCGCTTTTTTCATCAATTTAGGCAAAAAATCCGTTTCGTTAAGATTCTCCTTCATCCTGCCGCCAAAAAGCCGCGTGATCAAAGCCAAGGCGATGCCATCCGGCAAAACCAGGCCAGCGGAATTTAAAATATCACGATATTCTATATCTGTTTGAGATTTATAAAGGCAGTCAGCGTTGAGATAAAAAAGGTTAGATTTTTTATGGCTCTTCAACAGCTCTTCACATTGTTTCAGCGCTGTATCAAACGAAACATTATCGTAATGGACATTTAAGAGTTTAAACATATATCCAAAGATTTCTTGTAAAGATTTAATTATCTCTTCGTCGCGGCCAAAACCCCAAAACATCCCTTAGCTTTTAAAATAACGTAGTTACTTTAATATATCAGGAAGTTCTTTTAAGGCATCATTCAGAGGAAGAATCTCAATGTCTCCATCCCTGAGACGCCGTTCGCCGCCATAAATAAAATATAATTTAGCGCCCGGGTAATCTTTTGCAAACGCTTTTAATCCTCTCAACATAGAACCGGAAATTTTTCCCGTCCGCTTGACTTCAAAAGCCTTAATCCCTTTACTTCCGTAAAGCACAAAATCCACTTCTATATTGTTAGCTGTCATCCAATAAAATATATTGTAGCCTGATTCCAAATAAGCATTGGCTGCCAAAAGCTCCTGCAGAAACAAAGTTTCAAAAGCATGCCCACCGATCTCTTCGGGTAAATCAAGAGGCCCTGCCGGCCTTAGGGCCCGGTAAATCCCGACATCAAAGAAATAAAATTTTGGATGAACTGCCATCCGCCTTTTGGCTCTTCTGGAAAAAACGGGAATTTTATAGGCAATGAGAATATCCTCCAATATCGTAAAATAATTCTCAACAACCTTCCTCTCAACGCCACAGTCGCGCGCCACTGATGAAATATTTAAAATAGATCCCTGTGAAAAACTGGCTGCTTCCAAAAATCTGGAAAATGCCCCCAAATTCCTGGTTAACCCCTCATATCTTATTTCTTCTTCAAGATAGGTTCTGATATAGCTTTCAAGATAGGCCCTTGGGTTTTCTTCGGTATAAACACACGGGAGTTGGCCATAAGCCAAAGAACGAGAAAGATCAAAATCTTTTCCAAGTTCTCTGGCGGTTAACGGATACAAATGGCAGGATAAAGCACGCCCGGCCAATAAATTCACGCCTTTCCTCCTGATTTTTCGGGCGCTTGAACCTGTCAGGATAAATTTATATTTATTCTTCTCTATAAGCCGATGAACCTCATTGAGAAGTTCCGGTATCCTCTGAACCTCATCAATAACAACCCAATCGTCAAAATCCTTCGGAATAAAGTTTTCTATCCTTTGCGGGTTGGCCAGAAGATCATTAAAAAGCCCTGCTTCCAAGAGGTCTAAATAAACCGCTTTGGCAAAGCTGGATTTTACCCAAGTCGTTTTACCTGTGCCGCGCGGGCCAAATAAAAAGAAACTTTTATTTTTTGGAGAGTTAATCAATCTGGAATACATAGTTCCATTTTACATAGATATTTGGAATTGTCAATATAAATTTTGCTTCTTACTTCTCCTTTAAGTTAAGGCCTGACCCTGAGTATTATGCCCATCCCGAGGAGCGTTTTTAACTGTCATTCTGAGGAGAAACGCAGTTTCGACGAAGAATCTCAAAAAGAACCGTCATCCTGACTCTGGCCACCGTCATTCTGGACACATTCGTTTCACTCAGCGTAAACTCCGCGAGGGATCTATTGTTAGATTCTTCCCCTTCACCTCTGGCTCAGGGTCAGAATGACGGCAGGGAACGCGGGTTAGTGGGTGCTCGAGTGTGCGGGTTAGCTAGTTTGATTCGTCAATTTTGTTTTGCTTTTTTTTGCTGGTAAACCGGTAACTGGTATTTTTTGTTTTTACCCGTCAACCCGCAAACTCGTTAACTCGCAAACTAGTTTTTCTGTTCTCTGTCTTCTGCTATCTGGTGATTTTATGGTAATGCTGTCCCTATTTTCCATTTTGGACAATTTGTCAATACGATTTACAATTTGGCTCAGAATTTAGGTGAATTTTTATGCTCATCTTGTCAACGAATCTCTCCCGCCCAAATATAATCCGTAAAATGCGGAACAGGAAATCTGCCTATCAGGCGCGCTTCTTTTATGCCTAATGGTTTCGCGAGTTCTACCAAAGAATGCTTATCCGTATCAACCGGCGTTTCCTTAACTTCAAGAGCGGTTTTCTTTTCCAGAATAAAATCTATCTCCCTGCCGTTCTTAAGGGAATAATATGACAATTCTCCTTTATGGCGAAGCTGCGTGAATACCGCGTTTTCAAACTTTACCCCGCCGGAAACATCCTCCAGCGCGTTAAGAATGCCGTTATCGGAAAAATAAACCTTTTTTGCCTTCACAATCTCCCTATCGGGATTATGCGTGACAACCGGTACTCTAAATATCAGATAAGTGCTTTCAAGAAAATCAATATAATTCTGTACCGTCACGCGAGAAATACCCGCGAGGCGCGAAAGTTTCGTGTATTCAAGGCGGCTGCAACAACGCGACGCGAGCATCCGCATAAGTTTATATATGTTATCCTTGTTCCTGAAATCAGCGAGCGTCTTTATGTCAATATTGACATAGGAGCTAACAATATCAGAAGCAAGGTCGCGTTTTTCTCCCGTGCCCGTGGCCAAGACGACTTCAGGAAAACCACCATATTCAACAAATTCTTCGTAAAAACTTTTAAGACGTTCATATTCCACGTTATGAAATTTCATGCCTATGAAATCCTCCGCCTCAAAATGCACGCCTTTGAAAGTCAAAAACTCTCCGAAATCAAGCGGAAATAATTCAAAAACCTTCTTTCTTCCGGCGAGTGATTCGGAAAAAAGGTTCTTCAAATAAAAAGAACTCGACCCTGTAACGATAAACTTAATATCGTAAGTATCATACAGATATTTAAGCACGCTGGGAATGTTATGTGCGAGTTGTATCTCATCAAGAACAATATACACCTTTTTAGAAAAATCAATTCCCCTCTGTTTGAGGGCATACATCACCGAATCATAGTTCTTTTCGGAAAAAAGCTCCCGATTATCAAGGCGCTCAAGGTCAAAATACACCTTATTTTCAGAAGGAATATCCGATAGAAGTTGTTTTACCAATGTTGTTTTTCCGGTCCGCCGCATACCTGTAAGCACAGCTATCTGCTTAACAGAAAGATGCTCCTTAAGTGAATGATATAGTTTTCTCGGATACATAACCACCTCATTTTAATAGAAATTCTTATCCCTGATAACATTTACCAAATGATATATGAAGTATACATTTAGTAACTCTAAATGTCAAATTAAATTTTTTAAGGTAGTGGTATTACACTATCATTTTTTTGCGGAGGACAACCCAGAAAAGAGCCTCCTGAACGAGCTGTAAGCGAGTGAAGCCTGCCGCAGGCAGGGATCTCAGTCCAGTACAACGCAGTCATCCTGATGGCGTAGCCCGAAGGATCTTAGTTCTTTGTTCTTTCTGTCTTCTGTTCTCTGTCTTCTGCTATCCGAATGGTTTCAATGGCTTCCAGAATATGAAAAAAATACATTTTAAAATCTTTGCTCATATCCGCACCGCCTCCTTTAACACTTTGCTTCTTATGTGTTTGTTCAAAGAGTTTGGGGTCGCAATATCTACTTTTCTTTCCAAAAGTTCCTCAATATCCATCTTTAGCCCAACCTGATCCAAAAGATCTGCTTCCGGCTTGAAATCAACTAAAAAATCCACATCGCTATGCTTACTTGGACGGCCATGCGCGAATGATCCAAAAAGCATCAAACGCTTTACCTTATGAATCTTCATAATTTTCTTCAATTTTTCACTACGTAACAACGATCGAATACTCATTATTCTCCTTTCTTGAAAACATACGTCATAAAAACAGAGTTTCCAGTTACCATGTCACCAGATGACAGAGAACAGAAAACAGAAAAACTAGTTTGCGAGTTAACGAGTTTGCGGGTTGACGGGTAAAAACAAAAAATACCAGTTACCGGTTTACCAGCAAAAAAAAGCAAAACAAAATTGACGAATCAAACTAGCTAACCCGCACACTCGAGCACCCACTAACCCGCGTTCCCTGCCGTCATTCTGAAAAGGGCGAAGCCCGGCGAAGAATCTAATAACAGATCCCTCGCGGAGTTTACGCTGAGTGAAACGAATGTGCCCAGAATGACAAAAGAATGAGATTCTTCGTCGAAACTGCGTTTCTCCTCAGAATGACAGCTTAAAAACGCTCCTCAGGATGACGATTAATCTTGCTTTAGCCTTTTATGAAAACGACACATTTAAAGCCAGACGCATAACGCGTCATTTCCGGCGTTTTTAAATATTCTCAATATCCGCGAGATTTATAAATTTTACCGTAATACCACCATAACTACGGCTATAAGGGTGGTTCACGTTATGCGAGACTACATATACCTGTGCCTTATCATAATGCCTCAAAAATACCTTAACATTGGCCGGATCGAAATCTTTATCGCGCCACTTACATTCTATTGCCACAACCGGACGCCCTCTCCTATTAACCACAAAATCTATCTCATGCCCCTGTTTATCTCTCCAATAGCCTATATCCCTTGATTGCCGGCAAGCAAACAACTCATTCAAAACAAAATGTTCCCACAAATACCCCATATCCTGGTCTCTAAGTTCATGCCAACCGCGATAATAACAAACAAAACCCGTATCAAAACCATAAACCTTCGGCGCGGATATAATTTCATTTTGCCTTCTGGAACTGAAAGGGCGAATAATATGCGCCACAAATGTTGCTTCCATCACTTTCAGGTAATTAGCAATAGTGGTCCTGCTCGCTTCGCATGGAGCCGCAAAACTATTAGCCTCAAATATAGATCCGCTTTGTGTCATGATGAGCTCAAAAAATTTCTGAAAAGAATGGCGTCTTTCAAGTCTGAACAGCTCCTGGACATCTTTCGCCCAAAAAGCGTCTATCCAATCTTGAAAATTATGCTCGGGATGTCGCGTATGAATAAAAAAAGGCGGCAGTCCACCATGCAAAAACCTATGCTTCAAATCAGTATTACCAAAATATTTTCCGTCCACGGTTATCATGGGAGTAAGCCATAAATCTCTTTTTCTATCGGCTAACGTATCTTTAAATTTTGCTGAAGCGCTAAGAGTTGACGACCCTGTCGCGATAATCTGCGCATCGGGATAATAGTCGGCGGCTATTTTCAATATTTCAGAAGGATTTGATAGTCTGTGAATTTCATCTAATACTATCCTGCGCCCACGCGCGCCTTCTAAAAACAGCTCAACATCTTCCACCGCGCGCCTTACGCTGGGAAGCTCGCAATCAAAATAACCGATCTTATCAAAACTTTTACAGAGGCATGTCTTACCGGCGCGACGCACTCCCGTCAGCCAAACAACCGACTTTTCCTTAAACCGTTCTTCTATGGCATTTTTCCAAAATAATCTGTTTTTCATAAATAAAGTATAACATTTAGTCTAACTATATGCAATACTATTTGTATATAGTTAGGTACGAATCTTCCAGTAACAACAATCTCGCCAGAATCATCGTTACCACGCTTCGCTCCTCAGAATGACGGTTGTTTGAGATCCTTCGTCGCTTCGCTCCTCAGGATGACGATTAAAAGCACTCCTCAGGATGACAGCTTAAAAGCACTCCTCAGAATGACAGTGGCCAGAGTCAGAATAACAACAAGCCCGCCTACGCCAAAGCTTCGAAGGGCAGGCCAATCTTACACCCCTTTAACCAACATAAGCATATTTTCCTGTGAAAAGACATCCATATCCGAAGGGCTTTCCAGAAAATTTTTTACATCTTCTGTGACTTTTTTCCAATTCGTTTTTTCAACAACATCGTAAATAAAATCACGCCAATTTTCTTCCGTAGGAAATTCTTTTTTCCAGCCTGTCTGCTTAAGGGCGTTATGAAGCATGGACATATTCGGAGAAATATCCTTCCATCGGGATAAATACCAACCAAGGTCAAAAAAATCACGCCCTTTCACATGTTTTCGGCTTAAAAGCGCGTGTAATTTACCAGCGAATAATGAAGAAAGATCGTATGACAAAAACGCGATCGGAAAATACTTATTTACGATATCTGTTTTTAAAACTCCCATTTTTGGCGGATTTGTATCAATCTCCACCTTAATTGAAAATTTCTGGCCCTTTAAAGGAGAAACCCCCGCCTCATACAATAATCCCGCAAACCTGACAAAAGCCGAATGGACATTTTTGTCATCACTATAAGTCAATGAAACATCATAACCTGCCAACAACAATTCTTCTTTAATCCTCTTCATGAGCACAGGAAAGTTATATGCTTCATTTTTGACCAGGGAAAAATCCAAATCTTCGGAAAAACGAGGCAAGCCATATAAAAATCTTAACGCTGTCCCGCCTAAAAAAGCCGCGTAACGAAACACCCCCGCGTCAGACATGACTTTTAAGATATAAGCCTGAAGGTATTCACGCATGATGTTTAATTTCGCTGCGGAATCCTTTTTTTCAGAAACTAATTCCAGGCAATAATCTTTCATAGCGTTTTCTCTCTCTGCCGGCATTCGGTAATATATTGTTTAATAATAGCGGCAATATGCAGCATGGACGGCTTCTTAAACTTTTTCGCGTATTCTAATAATTTATCCAAATCAATCACTTCAATATTCTGGAGCCGCATCTCTTCAAGATAATCCAGGCTGATTTTTACATCTTTCAAATAAAAAAAATCAAGCAGAGCCTTTTCCGGAGAGGCGATAAAAGCTGTCTGGTTATTGAATATAACGGAATGATACCCCCAAAATAAAGAACTTTTAATATGCCTATAATCAAAATTCCCTGCCTTGGAAATAAACTCTCCCGGCCGCTTAGGCGTCACCGAAGTATAAACATGGACAGCTTCCGGAATTAAATCATGATACTCAAGCGCTTTTTCCAGGCTGACATAGGATGGCTGCTTCAATAATGAGGCGATATAAAAACCATTGGCTTCCACTTTGCGATAGGTTTCAAATAACAAATAAATACCACGTTTAAGCTGAATAAGTTTACCCGCTTTCTCCCAGCGGCTAATCTGAACCTTAAACGGCCCTGGATTAGAAACACCAGCCAAGAGGATTTCAGTATCAATGACCGGCAGATTGCCTACTTTTTTAACAAATTCTTCTAATTTCATAACAATAGTTTAACATATTTGATAACATAATGCAATGGTGTCTATCAATTCCTCCGCGCTCAATTTCAAGACATACTTAAGACACGAAGCCACCAATCACCAGATGACAGATGACAGAGAACAGAAAAACTAGTTTGCGAGTTAACGAGTTTGCGAGTTGACGGGTAAAAACAAAAAATACCAGTTACCGGTTTACCAGCAAAAAAAAAGCAAAACAAAATTGACGAATCAAACTAGCTAACCCGCACACTCGAGCACCCACTAACCCGCGTTCCCTACCGTCATTCTGAGAAGGGCGAAGCCCGGCGAAGAATCTAATAACAGATCCCCCGCGGAGTTTACGCTGAGTGAAACGAATATGCCCAGAATGACGGTTCTTTTCTCCGCGGTTAAACAAATTTTTTATTCCATAATTTCAAAAGAAAATCATTATATGGAAGAATATGAATCTCCCCTACTCGTCTTTCTCTCTCCTCAAGAGATACACATATAAAACGCTTAAACTTCTCTTCTTCGGCCAGCTTTTTTAAAGATTTAATGTCTTCCAATGAAACATTTTTTTTTGCTTTTACTTCAATCGCCGTATGCCCGTCAATAAGAAAATCCACTTCAAATCCGCTGGTTGACCGCCAAAAAGCCAAATTTTCAATAAGGCCATAATCACGCGCGCTTATAAGCTCATGCATAATATAAGTTTCAAAGGCTTCACCGTATTCCTTTGTCCCTTCGCTAAAATCCCGCCGGCCTTGAAGTTTTCGTAATACGCCGACATCAAAGAAATAATATTTTGAAGAACAAATCGGCTTTCTTTTTTTAGTTTTCCGGTATCCCGGCAATTCAAAAAGAATAAGCGTATCTTTTAAAATATCAAAATACTCATAAACCGTTGTACGTGGAACCTGCGCGTCATTCGCCAGATTGGTAAAATTAACAATTGTTCCATTGCACAGCGCGGCAAACTTCAAAAATCGGCTAAAGGCTTGGACATTACGCGTAATCCCTTCGGCCATAATTTCCTGCTGAAGATAAACAGATGTGTAAGATTCAAGGTCGGCATCCACGTTGTCTGAAAAATAAATCGCCGGCAAAGACCCCGCATAAAGAGCCTTCTTTAAGTTAAACTGTGCTCCTAATTCTAAAAATGTTAACGGATGAAAATACTGCACACGGGCACGCCCTCCCAATAAGTTTACGCCTCCCTTTCTAAGCTTTCTGGCGCTTGAACCTGTCAGTAAAAAACGGCATTTCTTCTCTTCAATAAGAAAATGAGCTTCGTTTAATAAATCAGGTAAACGCTGGATTTCATCAATAACAATAAGAGAATTCTTTTTTAACACCTGCTGACTGATCAATCCGGCGTTCTGGCTCAAAGATAAAAATGTCTGGGGTTCAAACAAATCGTAAAGATAATCCGCCTCTAACTGATGCTTAATAAGAAAACTCTTTCCAGTCTGCCTCGGCCCAAGCAAAAAATAGGATTTCTTCTTTAATAATTCCGACAATTGAATGTATCTATCAATAATCATATTCCCCTCCCGATATATCTCTTATCATATATGATGACAAATGACGAAAGAAATGTCAAATAGTTTTATTTTTCCTTTTAAAAATCAAAAGATCAAGCCCTGTCATCCTCCGCTGAACTAAAAGATTTCAATTTTTCCTGGATCTAAATTCAATAAGAATTCCTCACAGGGGACACAAAGCACGCCATCTTTTTTTAGCCGTTCTTTACCACGGTACAATAAAAACGCATTGCTTTGCGGATACTCGGATTTAAAACTTTTCAACGAACGAAGGTCTTCCGGACGGATTCTTGAAGTATTCTTGACTTCTATAGCCCAAAATACTTCTTCTCCGTACACTACAAAATCCACTTCAGATCCGGCCGCGGTTTTCCAGAAATAAACTTTGTTTTTCCTGCCTCGACAGGAACTCCACGCTGTCAAATGCTGGGCGATAAGCCCTTCAAGCGCCGCGCCTTCTATTTCCTCAGGCCTGTCCAGAGGGCCGCAAGGCCGGAGAGAACGGTAAACCCCCGCATCAAAATAGTAAAACTTAGAATGAGCTATTGTTGCCCTTTTAGCCTTTTTTGAAAAAACGGGGACGCGAAAAGCCAACAGAAGGTCTTCAAGAATAGTAATATATGCTTCTACCGCCTTTCTTTCGACTTCGCACTCCCGGGCAACATTACTTATGTTAAGCAATGACCCGTGCGAAAAACTAACAGCTTCAAGAAATCTTGAAAAATTGCCGATGTTCCGCACCATTCCTTCCATTTGTACTTCTTCCCTGACATATAATGACGCGTAAGTCCTTAAAACCGCATCGGAGTCCACGGCAGAAAACACAAGTGGCAAAAGGCCTTGTTTTAACGCGGAGGCAAGTTTGAATTTCCTGCCAAGCTCAAGGGCCATAAAGGGATGAAATGTCCGTTCAATAACCCTTCCAGCAAGCAAATCCGCCCCTGTTTTCTTCAATTTTCGCGAGCTTGACCCTGTGAGAATAAACCGAAGCCCAAGTTTCTTTTCAATAAGAGAATGCACCACGCTTAATAACGCGGGAACCTTTTGAATCTCATCAATAACGACTGTCTTTTTTCCACTGTTAGCAAACACAAGTTCTTTTAAACGTTCCGGCCTGGCGCTATATGAACGAAACTCGTCAGCTTCCAATAAGTCAATCCAAACAGCATCCGGCATATTTGCCTTTAGCCAAGTTGATTTCCCTGTGCCGCGAGGCCCAAAAAGAAAAAAACTTTGTTTCGGAGGCGTGAATACTCTTGGTATTATCGTTTCCATATTAAGTCCTTTTTTGGAGTTAGCAACTCCATAATCGTACTATTGATCCTACCGGCCGTCAACATATTTTTTAACAATCTGCTTACCACCCTGCGGCACGCAGGCTTCACTCGCTTACAGCTCATTTCAGGATGACGGTGGATCAAGTCACCAGATAACAGATGACAGAAGACAGAGAACAGATGACAGAGAACAGAAAACAGAAAACAGAAAAAGCAAAAACAAGAACGAAAAAGACTGAGATCCCTGCCTACCGGCAGGCAGGCTTCGTCGCTTCGCTCCTCAGGATGACGGTTAAAAACGCTCCTCAGGATGACAGCTTAAAAATGCTCCTCATGATGACGGTTAAAAACGCGCTCCTCAGGATGACGGTAAAATAGTCATTCTGAGCCTGAGGCGAAGGGGAAGAATCTAACAATAGATCCCTCGCGGAGTTTACGCTGAGTGAAACGAATGTGTCCAGAATGACGGTGGCCAGAGTCAGGATGACGGTTCTTTTTGAGATTCTTCGTCGAAACTGCGTTTCTCCTCAGAATGACAGTTAAAAACGCTCCTCAGAAATGACAGACGCGCGAAACTCGCAATGACGGCTACACTCTTTTATAAATCTTCTCCGGTATAGGGAATGTCCGGCCGTTTAAAATAGCGCCCAGGAGAGGGATTTTCAGTTTTACTAAAGGCGCGATTTCCGCCTGGACCACCTGCCGCCTTGTTTTACCTTCATTCACTGTGACAATGACGCCGTCCACATCTTCAGCTAAAACATGCGCGTCCTGATAATCCCTTAAATCCGCGCAATCCACCAGAATAACATCATAATGGTCGCGCACGTATTTCATCAGCTCTTCCATCTTATGAGATTCAAGCAGTGTGATAGGGTTTAACTCTACTCTTCCCGCTGATAAAAGTGTTAAGCCCGCGCCCAAATCTTTAACGGACTTTTCAAAGTTTAACCTGCCTTCTAGAATATCGGCTAAGCCGATATCATTGCCAGCCTTCAACGAGGTATGCAATGACGGGTTGCGCAGGTTCGCGTCCATAACCAGAGTTTCTTCCATAAAACCTCCATGGTATTATTTATCGGCAACAAATCTGTTAAAATATCCCTTCTGAAACAACAATAATATCGTTAGGTTCCAAGACCACGTCGTCTGTAGAAGCGCCATCCATAACCGCTTTTATGTTCACCTTAATCGCCTCATAGCCGGGTGAGTCTTTTTTAGGCCGCAATACTTTGACACGGCTGGAAGAACCGTATTTGGTAAACCCGCCCGCCATAGAGATAGCTTTTAACACCGTGGCGTTTTCATCCAGGTAATATGTGCCGGGCTTCATAACCTCGCCGTAAACAAAAAACTTTTTACTGCGCGACTCTTTTAATGTCACCACAACAACCGGATATTTCATATAGCCGTCGGGTGAAACGGTTGCTGTAACGGCAATCTTTTCCGGCTGTAAAATAACAACCTCAATCACATCATCAACGCCCACCCTATACTCAACACACGCAACGACCTCCTGCGCGGCCTTTTTATCAATGGCACTTTCAACAGTGTCTAAGGCCATCTCCGCCTGTGTGTCTTCCTAGAGCTTTACAGGTTCTTCGGCATAAATAAAAACGGAACTCACGCTTAACACACACACCACCATTAAAACGGTTTTAAAATGTTTCACCATCTTCCCCCTCCTTAAATGAGGCCTTAACTTATGGAGCAAACGATTTCTGTAAGCGAACATAAGTTAATGGGCCGAATTTACTCATGACATATTTTAAAAATCCCTAATAGGATTTTTAAAATAGTTATGTCAGGAGTCATATTAGACAATTAGTCAGGATTATATATTCCAGATTGTCAACTTCCTGTGTGCCCACAGGCACGCAGGAAGCCATGCTATTAAAAACTCTCGCATAATTCTTCAGGCACCCTCGATGCCAAACAACACAACCGGTACCGTTTTAAGCAGTATCTTTGTATCCAGCCCTAACGTCCAGTTATCAATATACTCTAAATCCAGCTTCATCCATTCATTAAAATCAACTATTTTATTCCTGCCTTTTATTTGCCACAGGCATGTGATACCGGGGCGCATCGTCAGGCGCCTCCTCTGCCAAGGCAGATACTGTTCCACCTCGCCTGGTATCGGCGGCCTGGGCCCGACCAGGCTCATCTCGCCTTTAAAAACGTTCCATAATTGCGGCAGTTCATCCAGGCTTGTCTTTCTCAACAATTTACCAATAGCCGTCAGGCGCGGGTCGTTGCTCATTTTAAATGTCGGCCCCCGCATCTCATTATGCGCAAGCAGGCTTTTAAGTTTCTTTTCAGCATCTCTAACCATCGTCCTGAACTTATACAGCACAAAAATCCGGCCGTTAAAACCGCATCTTTTCTGTTTAAAAAAAACAGGGCCTTTTGAGGTTATTTTAACCAAAACCGCGATCAGTGCCAAAAGCGGGGCGCAGATAACCAGGCCCAGGCCTGAAATAAAAATATCTAAAAGCCGCTTCAACAATAAATGCCACAACCTGTCCGGCGCGCTTTCAAACGTCAATAAAGGCAGACCATGTAAATCCGTCTGTTTGGCCTTGGTGAATTTCAGTTCAAAAAGATTTACCGCCACATTTATCTTGATACCTTCGCTTTCACAAAAATGCATCACTTCCTCAATCTTGCCCAGCCATGACCGCGGGACGACAAAAACGACCTCATCCACGATATTTTGATGCACAATATCCGGGATGTCTTTGAGGCAGCCGATCACTTTAGAACCATCAATCTCCTGGCCCACCTTTGCCGGGTCATCATCCACAAGCCCTAAAATACGCAGGCCCCATTCCGCGTGACGACGCACCAAGTCCATAAAATACTGCGCCCGTTTGCCTGTGCCGACAATCAAGATGTTGCGGTAATTATACCCTTTAGTACGCGCGTAACGGAAAAAAAATACCATTCCCACTTTCCAAATAAAAATTAAAAATGCCGCCAGAAAAAAAGCCAGCAGAATCAAACTGCGGCTGACATACGGCATCCTGAAAAGAAACATTAAACTTCCAAATGTGATAAAACCAACAACCATAGTTTTAAATGTGATCAGGAAAATTTCCGTAATACCGCGTGTCCGAAAAGACGCGTACATACCAAAATGGTACAAAAAAATACTCCACACCGCGCAGAATAAAGGCGACAGCCACAGAAAGCTCGCCAATGGCTCAACCCCTGGATAAAATGTGTTTCTTAAAAGACGGCTCGATAACAACGCCAAAAAAGCCAAAGAAATATCCGTTATAATCAACAATCGTTTTAACAATTTAGAATGTTCCTTAATCATCGCCTTCTCTCTCTTTAAAAATTAACTTTTATTGATGCCGTAACCCTGTTTTTCATATACTCCCGGTCCGCGTGATTTGACGCTGTCTGCGCGTAAAGATAAGAAATCTCACCCTTAATATTAGGCAAAAAATCATAGGCCAAGGCTGTATTCACGCCGGTAAAATCATCCGTGGTATCCAGGCTTTCATAGGTACCTCTGCCATAAAAACCTGATAACGTCCCTGAGAGCCTCTCCATCAAACGGTGCGTCAGCGCTCCTGAAATCCGCCAATTATCAAACAAGTCCTCTGTTGAACTGTTCGTTTCATAACGCTTGATAAAAGAAAAGCGCGTGCTGGTATTCTCATCCACATCATTAGTTAAAGAAAAAGAAAAATGCCCGCGTACATAATCTTCTTTATTATAAGATGAGATAAGATCCAAACCGCCGTTTATATTCAAATAAAGCTGTTTTGTAATGTACTGGATAAGCCCCGCGCTCAAATCATTGGTCTTGGCACTTGTCCCCGGGTCAAACGCCCTGATCAAATAATTATATGAAAATAAAAGAATGGTGGATGAAGTTATTGAATGCCGGGCTTCCAATCCCCACCTGTTTAAAAAAGAGTCACTTAAATCAACACGGCTACGCCAATAACCTTCATGAGCATATATCAGGCTCAAAACCAACTGACTTGAAATATCTTTGATGTAATTCACTTCAAAATTATTCCTGTAATACTGGTACCGCCCCGGGGTCGTCTCAAACGCCTCTTCAAAACTGGACGGCTCGTCGGCGTGGCGAAACGTATCTTTGAGGCTCATGCGGTCAAACTTCAAAAGCTCCCTGCTATAACGCGCCGTTAAATCCTCAGATGTATTATCATAAAGGCTGTTATCCATATAAAACTCATGAGCAACATTCAGCGCGCTTTCGAACGCCTGAAGTTTTCCTTCCATGCTCGCTGTAACACCCAGCGTCAGGCGCGACACCATATCAGAAATCTCATTGTCTTCGCTGTATGTGATGTTATCGTCGTAATATTCGCTGGCGCGCGCATTTAATTTTACATCCACATCCGCCAAAGAAAGACAAAAAGCATCCGAAGGATTTAAAAAAAACACGCAGGCTGTGGTGAAAAAAACGAATGAAGCTCCGCGGGCTAAAGCCCGCGGTTTCCCTGCCTCGCCGGCAGGCAGGCAAAAGCGGAATACTGAGCGGCCAAACTCCAGCAGCGCCATAAATGGCGCGGTTTTGTGGCCGCGAATGTATGAAAAAGCTCCTGTTTTGAAACACGCGTTGCTCATCTTCTCTTTTTCAACCTATAAATTCCAATACAATTCTATCTTATTTAATTTCAATAAGTTATGATTATGATGAAAACACAATAATCCCATAAAAATAACATATGTAATAGCTTCTAATTATAACAAAAAGCCTGTTTATCGTAAAGATGATGGTTGCAAGAGGGCAAGTGATATTTTAAGGACAAGTGGATGTAAATTTATCCGGCTCCGTGAAGGCATATGTACAAAACCACATACCGCCCACCTGCTTTTACCCGTTAAGTATAATAAGTGAGGCTTTCACGGAGCCGTTTTTTTCAAATGACGCTTTTTCCCGTGACGCTTTTTAGGCCAGGCCTCTCCCGCACAATAAAAAATCTAACGGGATCCCGCAAAACGGGAAAAAGCGTCATTTGGTTAACTTAACTGCAGGTTCCGCCGTGTTCGCGGCAAACTTCTATCCCACCCAACGAAGATTCAAGCAATTTGGCGATACCATCTTTAACTTTTCCGCTAAAGCCGTAAATAAACACTCCAGCACTGGCAAACTTCTGTTGCGCGCCCATGCCCATACCGCCGGCAATCACATGCGTGATATCATAAGACAGAAGCTCACTAACGGCCTGGCAGCCACCGCCGCCGTGTGTAGCATTATTGACAACAACTTTTTTGCCAACGATTTTACTACCTTTATCAATATCTACAATCAAAAAATACGCGCACTGGCCAAAATGCGCGCAGACTTCACTATCCAATCCATAATCCAAACTCAAAGGAATTCCTATTCTCATACATCCACCCCTCGTTTTTATACTGCCTGGTTAATGTCTATTCAACTCTCTTGCGCCGAAAAAAAACATTTTTGCCTGTTAATGAAAATGATTGCCATTAATAAATATACACGCATCTTGCCAAATTGTCAAAAAATAAATTTTATTTATAAATATACAATATCCTGCAGATTAAACAACTCAAATCATAATCGGCGAATTTAACGGCATGAGCAGAAATATTACGTGAAATCAGAAAATAAAAAATTAGATTATCAGTAAAGCAGCTTCATTGCTAACTTACCCCACTTTTCAAAAAGCTCCAGGCACTCATCACGCATATAGGAAGGAAAATTTTTAACCGTAGACTTACCCGCTTTTTTAAGCGCCTGATTAGTAATAGCCAGTTCACGAAACCCAAGCTTGGCGGCGTCAGCGATATCAGTCCCGTAAACAATAGCCTCAATCCTTGCCCAGTGAATCGCCCCAAAACACATAGGGCACGGCTCTGTTGTCGAATAAATAACACAGCCGGCCAAATCAAACGTCTTAAGCTTCCTTGAGGCGCGCCGGATAGCGTTTATCTCGGCGTGAGCCGCCGCTTCACTTTTTAAAACAGTGTTGCGCGCGACAGCTATAACCACGCCATCTTTAACAATGCAAGCGCCAAAAGGGCCGCCGGCAAAATCTTTTAAATTCTTCCGCGCTTCTTTAATGGCTAAACGCATATGCTGTTCATTCAAATGATGTTTTTTAAATATCATAACTCGCCAATATCTTCTTTCCAGAGAACGGGATTCTTCTCAATAAAAGAGCGCATTAACTCTTTACACTCATTCAAATCGAGATCAACCACCTCAACGCCATGGGAACGCATAAAATCCGCCGCGCCGCTGAATGTCTGTGATTCTCCGGCAATAACTTTTTTTATGCCAAACTGCACAACCGCCCCGGCACACAAATAACACGGCATCAATGTAGAATATAAAACCGTGCCTTGATAACTGCCGATCCGGCCGGCATGGCGTAAGCAATCAATCTCAGCGTGAATAACGGGATCATTCTGCTGAACGCGCCGATTATGGCCTCGCCCAACAACAACGCCGCCCTTAACCAAACAAGAGCCTATCGGAATACCGCCTTCTCTCAAACCCTGCCTTGCTTCATCTATCGCAATTCGCACAAACTCATTCATGTCTGTTATCATAGCACGAAAATTCTGTTGTCAATACCAAATGACACTTTTAAAGGCCCATCCAACATCATAACGGCTGCGCTATTTATCTTATCCTTATTTTTATACCATTTAATTAAAATGATTTCCGCTGGATACCAGACGGGCGTGACAACACTCTACCCCATTATTTCACCAGCCCTTTTTATCTTGCGCTATATTTTTCTAAAATAGCCGCTTAACTAAACTCTGTAAGTGGCAGAAGGAACACGCATTAATTTATCCTCACATTCAAAAACTCTCCCAGCTGTAGAAAATGCTCAACCCACTTAACAGCGTGCAGGTCCCCTTCTTCAGCTTTCAGGCGCATCTGGGTGTACATCTGTTTGCCTATAAAAAAGTATATGTTCTGGCTCTTCCATAAGTTTAAATCAAGCCCCAGCGGTTCAAGAAGCCTTAAAAAGATAACAATGGTATCCAGCAAATCGCCGTCATTAAAAGAGAGCCTTGAAACAAGCTCATTGATTCTCCGGGAAATAATATAACTCATCGTGACTTTATCCAGGTGGATACCGCAGCGCTGAACCTCTCCGACAATCTTGCGAAGGCGCACGGTATTCAAATTACCAGTTTCAAAAAACTTGCGCATATCGGCATTCAGTATAAACTCAACAACTGAAGAAAAATATTTCGGCAAAGGCACGCAAATACCCGTCACAGCCTGCATCAAAGGATAATGGATTTCATAAATCTGCCGGAAGGAGTTTTCAATCTCGCTTAAAGCCGTGTCAAAAATCTTGTCTAAAATCTTGCGTTGTTCATCCCGAAACAGATGCCAGAGGGAAAAATTATGCGTGGTAAAATGCTTATCAATAAGCGCGATGACTCCGGATGGCTCAGTCCGCATAAAAGCTTCCTTGATCTCATCCTGCATCAGGCTAAACCGCTCCCTGCCCTCATAACCCCTGGCTCCGCCGACAACGTTATGATCGCCAAAATGTAAAACAGCAAAACTGATATCCGCCGTTTCTCCCGTGACATTAGAACATACAACCGCCGTCCCTGTCATAAGCCTCTGTTTGCCTAAATCAAGCCTCTGGCTGTCTTTAGTTTTGATTGTGTAAGAATAAATAGAAACTGTCTCACCGTAATCTTCAAAAAGCGATGAGATAGCATAATGCACCCCGACCCTTAAAAAATCCAACACGCTCGCCTGGATAAACTTTTCATAAACAGCGCCGCCGTTTTCTAAAATCGCGATATTGCTGGGGGCGCGCCGCAGGAGATCCATGTAAGAATCTTCCAGAGAGATACCGCCAAGTTCTTTCGCCAACTGCATGGCGCGGGCGGCATACTGCATAATTTGCATCGTCTCAATCCTGGAGATTTCATCAAAAAACCATCCGCAGCTTGTATACATAAGCATCGCAAACCGCTGCATCTCCAGAAGCTTTAAAACCTCTATCCTTTCATCGGCGCTCAATTCACGCGCGGCATTCTCCGCGATAAAACTGTCAACATTCTCAGGCGAGCGGTTTAAAACTACACGGATATAATTGTTACGCGCCTCCCATGGGTCGCGCAATAGTTTTAAAGCGTACCGTTCATAAACAGAAACCAGATTATCTCCAAGCCAATCCATCGCCCCTCTTAAAGGCGCCCTCCATTGCTGTTTTCCGCCAGAATACTGCCCCGCCTGACAACCACAATTATCCCGCCAGCGTTCAATACCGTGCATACAGCTCCAGGATGAGTTTTCGAGAAGCTCAACCTCATAGGCAGGAGGAAAAAGTTCAAGGAATTCAGCATAAACCGTTATTCTCGCGCGATTTTTGGATTCAATATTATAAAGGCAGTAAGAAAGGGCCATATCGCCGAAACGATGATGATGCCCGTATGTTTCTCCGTCGGTCGCGATATGCGCCAATTCAGGCACCGTGCCCCCCTCCGTAAAAACAGACATAAGCCTGTTGGCAAAATTTTCACCATTTTCCAAAAGCCTTCCAAAAGCAACATCCCTCGCTATCGGCCCGTCATAAAAAAACACCGCGATAGACCTGCCCGAAGGCAGGCGGCATAAATAAGGCAGGCGCGGGTCAATTTTGCCGCCGTCTATATCTTTCCAGCGTTTATCATCAATCTTCTTCAGGCGCTTAGCCTGATGCGGGGCTAAAACTGTAAACTTAATGCCATGTTCAGCCACAATATCAAGTGTTTCCATATCAACAGCCGTCTCCGGCAGCCACATCCCTTCCGGATGACGCCCAAAACGCCTGCGGAAATCCTCTATTCCCCAAAAAACCTGCGTGCGTTTATCCCGCTGGCTCGCCAACGGCATAATCATATGATTGTAACACTGAGCCATAGCTGAGCCGTGCCCGGAAAAAAACTTCTGACTCTGCTTATCCGCTTCAAGAATAGCCTTGTATGTTTCATTCTCATGGCGCTCCATCCATGACAATAAAGTCGGGCCAAAATTAAAACTGATTTTCGAATATGTGTTCACAAGGTCAATAATCTTCTTCTCTGAATCAAGAATACGCGAGGCGGCATTAGGGGCGTAACACTCCGCCGTAATACGGCTGTTCCAATCGTGATAAGGATAAGCGGAATCCTGAAGCTCAATCTCTTCCAGCCAGGGATTTTCTCTTGGCGGCTGATAGAAATGCCCATGAATACATACAAAACGTTTCATAGTTAATTTTCCCTTTCATAGAAAACAAAACTAAACGGTTTAATGGTTAATTCTGTCTTTTGTTCCAGATATTCCGGCATAAGAACCCCCGTGCCCATCCAACAGGGCAATGTCGAATCAAAAACTTTTTTCCATTTGCCAGGCTCAACTCCAGGCGAACATACCTGCTCCTCCAAGCCAAACCCGGCGATAAAAAAAAGATGGCGGTTCCTGTGCCGGCGGTACCAGTACGCTATTTTTTTCTCAGGCACAATAACCATATCCAAATGCTCATTATCAAGCCAGGCCAGGCAGAAATCTTCTTTCCTGAGGCGGATAAGAGTTTTGTAAAACTCCAAAAGCACGCCGTGCTGGCCAAGGCGGCGTTCCTCCCAATGAAGTTTACAGGCCATGAATGTTTCTAGCGCGTGCGGCTCAGAAAAAGTTTTACGCGCCTTGAATAACTCAAGGCCCTTCTTCCGCCCTTCAGAAACCGCCCTGATCAATGCCGGATCCGAATGGCTCTCAAAATACAAAAAAGGGGCCTTCTCGCCATACTCCTCCCCCATGAACAACAATGGAATATAAGGCGATGTCAAAACAATTGCCGCCGCGAGCTTTAAACGTTCAAAACAGGCCAGTTCCGAGAGCCTCTCTCCGCCTATCCTGTTGCCAACCTGGTCGTGGTTCTGGGAAAAGACGATAAACTGGTAAGCGGGCAGGCCGCTTGTTGAATCACCGTAAAAACGGCCCCTGTATTGAGAATACTGGCCTGAATAAACATAGCCTTCCGTCATAGTTTTTTTAAAATCCTCAAGAGAATGAAAATCCACGTAATAACCGTCCTTCTCGCCCGTCAACAGGACATGGAGAATATGATGAAAATCATCGCACCACTGCGCGTCAACACCGTAACCGCCGAGTTCCCGTATACGGATCACTTTAGGCTCATTAAGGTCGCTTTCGGCGATCAGGTAGAAACTCCTTCCATGCTTTTCTGAAAATAACAACACCTCTTCAGAAAGCTCCTGCAAGATATGTTTCGGGCTTGAATCATAAATCCCATGGACAGCATCCAGCCTCAAAGCATCCACATGGTAATTTTCGAACCAGGACAACATATTTTGGACAAAAAAATCCCTGACTCCATCCCGGTAAAACCCTTCAAAATCTATAGCGCTTCTCCATGGTGTCTTGTGTTGATCCGTGAAATACGGCCCAAAATCACAAAGATAATTTCCTTCCGGGCCCAAATGGTTATAAACAACATCCAGAATAACGCTTAGGCCTTTCTGATGGCAGGCATCAACTAATTTTTTAAAACCGTTTGGCCCACCGTAAGAATTTTGCGCGGCATAAAGATAACTTCCATCATAACCCCAGTTACGCCCTCCTGAAAACTGCGCTATAGGCATCAGCTCAATAGCATTGATACCCAACTCAACAAGCTCATCTAAACGGCTGATGATAGACTCAAAATTACCTTCTGGAGTAAAAGTACCAACATGCAGTTCATAAATCACCATCTTCTGCAGGCTGTTGCCATGCCAAGAACCGTCTGCCCATGGGAAGGCCGCGTGATTAACAACTTCCGATGGCCCATGGACGCCTAACGGCTGAAAAATAGAAGCCGGATCAGGCCGGCAGTCAACGCCGTCTAAAACAAAAAAATACCTTGAGCCTGGAACAATATGATCCACAACCATATTCCAATAACCCAAGTGGTCCTTCTTCATGTGTATCCGGCGAGATAAAGGCTCAACAATATCCAGCGCGACTTCCCTGCGCCGCGGCGCCCAAACAGTAAATGAGCACTTTCCATCACCAAGATATACGGCACCAATCTTCATAGACAACCTGTCTTTGCTAAAAACTCTTTAATCCCAAACTTTGCAATAGGCTCAATAGGCTCTTATTCTTCTTTTACAACTTCTTACAGCACCAAGAGTTATCCTATTGCAATGCAATACAAAAAAGTGTTTGCAAATTTCGGGATACCTCGATAGCAAGTTTAAATCCTAAACGGATTTAAACTATCGACCCTTCGGGCAGATTTTGCATTAGGCAAAATCTGGGTTAACAATATTTCATTATACTTTTTTTAACATCTATTCTCAAGGACTTCATTCTCCCTGGAGATGTTGCGAAATGTTCCTTTTGTCATTCTAAAGGGGACCGAAGCCTGCCGGTAGGCAGGCCTGCCTACCGCAGGTAAGAATCTCATCAGCGTCAAGATTCTTCACTTCGCCCTTCGGGCTTTGTTCCAGAATGACGCGAAATTATGCGTTTTGCAACAGTCCCCACAACTAAAAAAAACAGGCCCTTTCACCTGAAAGCAGATAAAAGAACCTGGCTGAAGAACCATTCGTTTTAAATATATAAATCTTTTTTTAACTATAGATCCTCAATGGGGCCCGTAGGCGTCGACACATATTTTACACAAATACGCTTCACATTCAAATTATCATCGCAACACATAATGATAGCGGCATCTCCTGCCGCATTAGTGCCCTGAGAAGCGTAAATACGGTAAGGGCAATTTGCCTCGTCAAAACGGCTGTCTCCAGCCCACCAGCCAGATGTTCCATCATCCGGAAACTTCTCAAAAGCCGTAAAAGAAGAAAGTTGCCCTTGATAATCAATAATTGTCGGAATATCGACCCTTAAAATGCTTTCTACAAGCGGTGTATCCGGGTCACCGGGTTCAACCCAGAAATTGCTGCGAAAAAAATCCGTGTGCTCCAACCGATACAACGCCTGGCCTTTTCTCATAGCCTCTAAGACCGGAAGCCTTTTGACCATTTTTGTTTTTAAAACCATGCGGTTACCGGTTAAACCGGGGAACGGCAAACGCAACTAAAATCGCCAGCACAATACAAACTATACATATCTCAATAAGGGTAAACCCCGCAAATCGTTTATATCCTCTTTTAATCATAACTCAGTCTTTCACCTTTCCCTCTACCGCAGATCAAGAGGTTAATGTTCGCAAACACAAACCTTGCCCTTCTGATGGGAATCCCTGATAAACAAAAGAGGAAAAACAATATCACTAAAACAACACGGCAACCAGACGGCGAGAAATAAAAATAAAAAGGCCCCTGCGTATACATACCATGAGAATGCCAACACGCCGATGGCCATAATGATATGGAATAACGAAGCCCAGGTGCTCACCAAGACATGCGCGCTGTGAGGCATCTTTGTCGCAGGCTTAAAACAAGCAAGGATAATACCAAGAATGGCGGATGGATTAACAATCCACCACTCTTCAATAAAACCGATATGCGCCTCTCTATTAGGCATTTTTAATAAAGCCTCGCCAATATAAGGTATAATAGAATCACTTAACGTGGCTATGCCGACCGAACCGAAAAACCCGATTAAAAAAATATTCCAAAAACCACACCGGCCATTCACACATCTGGCTTGATGCAGTTTATACATGGAGGCTGTTACGAAGGCGCTTAAAAAAACATGAAGAGGATGAAGAATGTAAAAAATTTTAAAGGCGGTATCATGCGGCAGGGACTGAAAGAAAAACATAATAACAATACCTGTTGCCGCTCCAAAGATTGTAAATGGCGCGTGGCACTTTAACTCACAAAGAATCTGCTTAAACATAAACCTCTCTTCTTTAAAAAATATTAATTTGATAATATAACTATTATAACAAAAAGAAGAGATTCTAAAAGAGTTTTCGCCAAAAATCTTAACAACACTATACCGTGTCAAACCGCTTAAAACGCCTTTTTGGCCTATTCAAGAAAAGGGCGATTCCATACCCAAATCCAAAAACAGCTAATGTTCCAGCGGCACCGGCCATGGCCGTAGCCGCCTTTTCATTTTTTACACCCGGCCAGGCATAATCAGCAACAGGAGCTCGCATCAAAGGATCTCTTTCCCCTAATGCCAAAAACCCTTTATGTTCAGCGATACTTTCCAGGCCATCCGGCCAGGAAGAAGCGAACGTAGATAACACACTGCCGAAAATAAGAGCTGCCAACAATCCGAAAAGAATCTCTTTTCTACTCATTTACGCGCGCCTCCATATATTAAATCCGGCCTGACCTTCTTGACATAACCGATAACTAAACAGGTGATAACAGCCTCCCCTATGCCAATTAAAGCATGAATACCAATCATGGCCGGAAAAACAATCCGAAATGGGGAAGTATTTGATACAGCTAACTCAATAGCGCATGCGGCTGAGGCCAAAACAACAGAACTCCAAGCCGCGATGGCAGTTGCCGCTATAAAACCATGCGCCCCTTTTATAAGCCAGCGCATTCCTTTATAAATAAAATAACCGCCGGCAGAGCCAACAAAAGACATGTTAAGGATATTAGCCCCCAGAGCCGTTATGCCTCCGTCCTGAAAAATAAAACACTGGGCGATAAGGACTACCGCGATAACAACCGCGCCCGCGTAAGGCCCAAGTAAAACAGCGGCCAAAACCCCGCCCAACAAATGCCCGCTTGTGCCGCCAATAACAGGAAAGTTAAGCATCTGCGCGGCAAAAATAAAAGCCGACATGACCCCCATTAAAGGGACCATCCTCTCTTTTAAGGCCTCCTGTGTGCGCCTTAAAAACACACCTAAACCGCCAATAGAAATAAACCACGCCGGTATCCAAGTATTCGCCGACAAAAAACCATCTGGTATGTGCATATATTTCTCCGTTTATATTGATAGTTGACGGGCGGCTGGCCAGCCGCCCCTGCATTAAAAATCTACCTGCGCCCTGAAGCCAAAAACAGAAATAGGCGAGGTATCATCGGCAACATCTTTGCCAAAAGGATTCCAGATATATTGAAAATCAGGGCTCAAGCGCAGATGATCATTAATATGAATATTATAATAAGCTTCCAGATGCCCCTCAGGCTTAGCCAAGCGGGAACTATCAGCTTTCTTATAATCTATAGACGGAATAACCTGGCCGATGGCAAAACCAAAAACATCCTTATCTCTTTTCTTAAACAGCCCCTCTATCTGAAAACCAACACTCCAGGAATGTTCAACAGAATAATTGGCATCATTAGAGGCGGTTACAGCCGGATTGTAAACTCTCGGATCCTGCCAGCCATAACGGCCAAACAACATAAGCGAATCGGTAATATTCTGGTTCGCGCTTATACCAGCACCAAAAGACGCTTCTTTTGTTTTTAGTGGATCCTCCCATTCTGTATGAGGCGCGTTATTATGCCAGCCTAAAAGGCGGTAATGCCCGTGGAGCCCGGATACGTTCGTCTTAAAGCCAAGCTCTCCGGCGCAGAAGAAACTATCGCCCAATTCTTCCCAATCGGCATCCGCGTCAAAAACACCCACGTTAAACTCAAGCCACTCATCCCTTAAAGCAACCAGCCGGATACCGGCCGTATTATCCGGAAAATCTATGGCCGGGTTATTCCGGAACATTCTGCATAAAAACTGCGTTGTCTCATCATTAGCGGCTTCGTTATTATCAAAATAAACGGTCGGATCCAACTTGCCAAATGTTAAAAACAAAATGCCTTTATCAAAAAATCCCTGCTCATACCAGGCTTCCGTCAACCTGACGTTATTGTCATTATCCGCGTCACGGTTAACATTGCTATAAACAATCAACTCTTCCTCCAAGCCGTCACCCTGGCCTGACTCCAAATGGATAAACGCCCGGCTGTTGAGATTGGTGAAATCTTTTTCAATGGTGATATCTTCCGAAAAAGAGACATCCGCCCGGCCGCTTTTGACAGTTTGTGTCCCATTCGCGTTATTGGTCCCCTGCACGATCATCGTCGCGCCCGCGCCAATCCTGAAACCGTCTCCCACAAAAGTAGAAGCGCCCATCTGGCGATGCAGCTGCGGCTCTATCTCTTTTAATTTTGTCTCATAAACAGTTAACTTTTCCTTCTGTTGCACTATGCATGTTTTCTGCTCCAAAATACATTTATTCTGCTCAATAAGCTTATCCTCCAAGGCCGCTACTCTTGCCTCCAAATCTTTAAGTTTATCTAAAACCTGCTCTTCATCAGCGAAAGAAAAAGATGCTCCAATAGAAATAAAAAAAGAAAGGAACAGAATAAATATAATTTTTTTACGCATTCATCCTCCAATATATAGTATTAAAGATTCAAAGTGTCAGAGAATCAAAGCAAAAGCAAGAACAAAAAAACTCAAATGACACTTTACTTGCCTGGCTTGTAAGGTGTCATTTGGAGTTAATATTGAAAAATTCGCCGATAATTCTTTGATACATAACATTGGATTGCCAATAGAACCCGTGGCACGTTGCAGGATTTTTACTCTTGAAAGGAAGAATGACTTCTTCATTTATAACATCTCTGTAAACAGATAAATTGTCACAGACGGGGTCCCCTTTTGCCCAAAAGTTCAGCCATTTTACATGTTCAAAATACGCCGCGAGGCCATTTTCCAAGGTTTCATTATCAACGAAAACACGCTTGAAACCGTGAAGCTGAGAAACAAGCGCGTAACGGATACCCTGCAGATGCCTGTCGATCTTCTCGTCAAAAAAGAAAGCTATTTTATCCAGAGGCGAACCAAAAGTGACAAGCCCTGTTAACCGTTTGGCATGCTGGCGCAAAAGCGCATTAACGTTCATCTCTTTATTCAGGCGGTCTAAAATATCATAAGCGATAACACTGCCTAAAGAGTGGCCGGCTAAAATAACCTCATCATAATCCAGCTTCTCAAGTATATGCCAGACTTTCTTAACGCCCTCATCCAGTATCCTCTGGCGCACAGGGAAAAATTTTGACTTCTGGTCGCTGGATGTGTACAAAACGACGTCGCCAAAAAAATCAACAATGGGTTTTTTTAAAAACGCGGTGACCCTGCGCCATAACGGAGGAACAAAGATAAAAATAGAAACCGGTACGGAAATAAACAGGCGTAAAAACCCTATCGCGCATAACATTCCGCACAAATACTTTAACTTTTTAAACTTTGTTTCCAATCCGTTACCGGAAACGCCCCGCGCCGAACCTTTCGCCACGTCAAAAAGCCATCCGGCAATCTCAGAAAATGTAACCTGCCGCTGTGTCATATAAGACCAATAATACTCATAAATATCCACGCGCTCAATGCCTTCGGGCCCGGCATCAAGCGATACGCAGCTTTCTACCCAACCCGGAAAAGCAACTAAAGAATGCTTTTTACGGATATAAACAGGCGCCTTTGTTCCTATTCCCGCTTCATAGGCACGGACAAAACTCCTCACAAAAATATCCAAACTCTCAAAAGGCCTCTGTTCGCCAATACCATGAATGACAACAACAGCTCTTTTTTTTCCCACTTTTCACCATTCCTGATTTCTGATACCGGCCTCGTTCTCAACGGCATCTTCCTTAACAGGGCCGGATTCAGGCACGTTCCGCACTGCCTGGGCTTCTTGAGGTTCTTTCGCGTGTAAACGAATGCCTTCCTGCGCCTGCTGGACATATTCATTTCCGCAAAGCCAGCGGATGCGGTCAAGTTCAGCGTTAATCTTGTCAATATATTCCGCGGCCCGGGCCTTAAACTTTTCAGCCTCATCCCAATTGCCGCGATATAAAGCATCATGTTTATTTTCCCGCGAAAGCATCCAGTTGAGATATAGTTTTTTTAAATAAACACACAAAGAAGGCTCCCGGATTAATTGTATCTGATGCCTGTGGCGGACAACAAGATCCCGCGCCTCCTCTGACACAAGATACCCATGCCAAGGCTTATTTTCCAAACGCAATGCCATCACTTCAGCCTCTTTTTGGCCCTCATCCCGTAAATCATCAGATATCGTCAAATTAACATTCTCTATAAAATCAGAAACATCCTTTCGTGTTTCTCCTTTGCCCAAGATATCAAGCTGTTTGATATCTTTTAGATCATACTCTAAAGGCATGCCGGCAACATCAATAACAAGGCCGGTATCATCCAGCTCCTTAATCATCCCCTCAACTTTTTTTCCGTTTTTTAAATAAACTGTCTCGGCAAAGCCAACGCTGGATAAAATAAAAATGGCCAAAATAGATAATGACGCCTGACATAAAATCGGCTTATATGCCTTCATCTTGCTGCACCTGCTCCCCTAAAAGCCGATGAACCTGAGCCATAAAAACGTCTTTATCGAACGGTTTAACGACATAAGCGTCAGCACCGGCTTCCCGCGCCGCCTCCTTACTCTCTCCCCCTGATTTAGCGGTAAATATAATGACAGGAATTTTAGAAAACAGAATATTCTTCTTAAGAAACGCGCAGATTTCAATACCATTGCGTTTCGGCAGCATGACATCCAAAATAATCAAATCCGGCGCAAGCGAAACCGCCGCTTCAAGCCCAGCTTCTCCGTCTTGCGCCACGACGACCTCATAACCGCAAGCCTCAAGCCTTCTTTTAACAGACTTAACCAAATCAGGCTCATCATCAACTAATAATATCTTCTTTTTCATAAATTTTACTGCCGCCTCTCTTCAAGCGGCAAAATAAAAAAAACTGTTGTGCCCTGCCCCAATTCCGACTCCATCCAGATCCTGCCCTGATGCGCTTCAATAATCTCCTTGCAAAGCGCCAGCCCAAGCCCGCTTCCGCCAATCTTATTGGCCAGCTGGACAAACTTCCCAAAAAGCTTCGGGATATTTTCTTTTTTAACGCCATCCCCTGTATCTTTGACGGCGACCTTAACCACATTGCCGCTTTTTTCAACAGAAATCTCAATGCCGCCTTTTTGCGTGAATTTCAAAGAGTTAGAAAGCAGATTAGACAACACCTGGACTATTTTATCCTTGTCAAATTTCACCAATGGCAGATTATCTCTAATCCTCAAATCAAAAGCCAGGCCTTTTTCTTCTGCTAATAAGGAATAGGACTTATGGACATCGCGGATAAACTCAGCAATATCATAATAGCCGAAATTAAATTCCACGCGCCCGGCCTCCAGTTTCTGTAAATCCAAAATAGCATTAATCAAGTGCACAAGCCTGTCCACATTCCTCTTGGCTGTATCTAAAAAATCCACCTGCTCATCATTAATAGAACCTACTGTCCCGTCCCTGACAATATCAACGCTCTCCTTAATAACAGACAGCGGCGTCCTGAGTTCATGCGACACATGCGAAACGAAATCAGATTTCAACTCATCAAGTTTTTTTAACTCCGCGTTGGCATTTTTAAGCTCTTCTTGTGCCGCATTCATATCAGCCAAAATATTAATCGTCGCCTTTTGCGTTCTCTCAAGCTTCTCTGTGCGCTCCTGAACCATCTTTTCAAGCCCGGAAGAAAATGTTTGGAGTTCTCCTTTAGAATGCTCTAAATCCTGAATAAGTTTTTTGATATCACGCATATCCCGCGCCACGCCAATCACGGCTTTTAGATTTTCATCTTCATAGAGAAAACTCATGGAGAAATAAACAGGAATCCGCTCGCCCTGTTTTGTCTTCCACGTCATATCAATATCTTTTATTAAGCCATGCCGCCTGAGCCTTTCATATTGCAAGTTTTCCAAAAATAGCCCTGTCGTTTCAAAAAATGCATCCGCCGGGGCGCTTATCAGCTCTGAACGTTCGTAACCCAATAATTCTAAAGCCGCCTTATTAACATCCATAATATTGCCTTTAAGGTCAAAAATAAACAAAGCATCATTCATAGAAGTTATGATGTTATCAAGGTATGCTTTCTCTGAAAGAATCGCCGCCTGGTTCTGTTTTATCTTAACGATCATGGCCTTAAAAGCTTCAGCCAGCCCTTCTATCTCATCTCCTGTCCTGATATCAAGCTCATAATCTAGACGGCCCGCGGCCACCTGGCCGCTGGCCCGCGCCAGCTCTTCCAAAGGCCTGACAAAATGCCTCCCAAAGATAACAGCGACGGGTATCAATAGGAGCGTTAAAAAAATAAAAAGAAATATCCCCTGGTAAACAAGCAGGTGTAAAGCTGAAAAAACATCACCCTCCTCCTGAGACATCACAACTATCCATCGGCCGCTTTGCCGAATAAAAGACGGCACTGTAACCAACGCGGCGCTCGCGAAAAATCTCTCTTTTTCAACAGGCGAATAAAAATAGCCGCTGCGGCCCTTGGCTGACAAGAGGCTATTCAACTGCCGCGGCGCCATAATCCCTGCGTGCCCGTTATGAACGCCTTCATGGAAAAGCATATTCCCGTGCTCATCAACTAAAAAAACATGGCCTGTGCGGCCAATTTTGAAATCTTTTAGAGGAGAAAATAAAATTGAAGCGTTCATAACAGCTTTTGCCACGCCTATCACTTCTCCGCATTTATCCCTGATAGCGGCAGTAAACGCTATCCCCCACAACTGAGCTGACTCATCATAGCTGTAATCACCGATAAAAACCTCACCCGGCTTTCCGGCAAAAGCCATCTGCCACCAAAGCTCATCCGCCTGATAAAAATCAGTCGTCTTGTGTGAAGCGACGACAAGATAACCGCGCTTATCCGTAATAAACAACTCCTCAACGCCCGTATCCGCCGCCATAAGCTCCCGCAACCGGAGGGCCGCCGTATTTTGAGTATAAAACGAAACAAACCGGCTTTCTAAAGGGCTCATAAACCAATCCGCGTCCATCTGGCTGGCGTAACGCTCCAGTTCACGCGCATCATACGCGTCAAACCGGGCGTTGCTATCCATGATAGACTGTTTAATAACATCCGTTATGGCATAGGCCTTTAATAAGCCCACCTCTTCTGCTATTAAGTGATTTAAAAATTGCGCGACAAGCGTAGCGGTATCAGACTGGCTCTCCACTGTGCGGCCGCGCAGAAGGTTGATTGAACCATAATAACCCAAACCAATACCGACGGAAACAACAAAAAAAACAGACAGGCAAATCAAAAAAACCAGCTTTCGCCGGATGCCTGTCTTTATCTTTCTTTTAAAATACCCCATAAAAAACCACCCGGCTAGCCTCAGCGCCTTTCTTTTAATTCCTTTTCCAGCTCTTTAATCTTTTGTTTTAATTCAATCATCTTTTCCTCCCTGCCAACAGCCGCCGCCTGAAAAACCTCTAAATCACGCAACCTCTGCTTTAACTCATCCTGCGCCTTTTTAACAATTGATATATCGCGGACAATATGAATAGCACCAGTATAATTATCCTTCTCGTCAAAAATCGGCGAAACGGACACCAAAAGCGGGAAACTGATAACCGAATTATCCACTTCAAACACAAGCGGTTCTTTCCTGGTTTCATTCGCTCCAACAAAACAACTAGGCCATACGCGTGTATCAATACCCAGCAAAACACTGTATTCCCGGCCGATAATCTCTTCAGGCCTTATACCCAACATGCTCACAAATGCTCTATTAAACTTAACAATTTTGAAATCTTTATTAACAATAAAAACCGCGTCTGAGATAGCGTTAAAGGTCTTACTCCACTCCAAAGCCACCTTGCCCAGCTCTTCTTCCACGCGTTTATACTGAGTGATATCCTCAAAACTTTCTATGCCGCCGATGACATGCCCGTTTTTATCACGCAATAAATCAGCATTTTTAGAGATAACTCTCAAAGAACCATCTTTTCTTCGTATGGAACACTCTTTTTTTACGACCGGCTTTACGATATCATCTGAATATAAACCGCACTTCTCATCACAGGGAGAAGTGGCAAAAAGAAAGCATTTCTGGCCGATAACTTCCTTGGCCGAATAGCCTGTCAACTCTTCAGCTTTCTTGTTCCACTTAACGATCCTGCGCTCTAAATCCAGGGTAAAAACAGCACTGGGGACCAGGTTAAAAAGAAGTTCAATATATTCTCTATTCTCATTAAGCTGTTTCTCAATTTTCAGCCGCTCTGTAATATCAAGATTAACTTCGGCCGCAAGCCACTCTCCGTCTTCATCCTGAAAAGGAATTGTTACCACCTCAACACATCTGTTGCCCTCTCTGGCTAAAACCTCCCGCGCCACAACAGGCTGTTTTGTTTCAAAAGCTTTTTTTAAGCCGCAATCATGGCATATAGAATCACGGCCCATAAAGTATTCATAACACTTTTTCCCGGCGTAATCCCCGTAAAGTTTAGCCCAGGACGCGTTAACATAGCGTATATTAAAACCCGCGTCGATAATATCAAGGCCTGTTTTAGTAACATCTAAAACCAAATCCATCTCTTTCTTTAAAGCCGCCGCTTCCGTGCTCAACGGGCCGAAGCATTCGCTTTTGACCACAACGTGAGACATCGCCTGCTGACGGCTCACGCAAGGATAACAGGCGATAATACCGCTTATCTCTTCCGAAGAAAACAGCTTTAAAAGATAAACATCGGCAAAAATCATACGGTGGTTACGCGCCAACTCCTGCCAACGAGTGGTATCCCGCATAAAAACCTTATTATCTTCATAGGCGAGGCGGTTCAAGCCGCGAAAAAGCCGAAAGCCTTTGAACCCGGCTTTCACGGCCTCAGACCCTTTGTGAACAAGATAGCCCTCTAATTTCTGCGGCGAGAAAGGCGCGCGGCCGCGGCGCCAAGCCGTATAGTCAAAAATCTCCAGTTGTTTTTTAGCAAGATAACTATCAAAAAAAGTACCATTTGTTTTTAAAGCGCGCAAGGCCTGCCTGGCGCTTAAAGGCCCGGACACCAGGCATAAACAATATTCACCGCTAGCAAGGCCCGCTTTCATGTAAGGTATAGCAAAGCTCAATATCCCCTGCGCGTCTTGCGCGAGAAAACAGGCCCGTCTCGCCTCAAAACACTCTTTTAAGACATCAACGCCAAAATCTCCCATACTCTTCTCCGATCTTAACCAGCCTTCATCGCGCGAGCTTACACGCGAGCGGCTGTCAGCATCTCTCTTCTTCACCAGCATGCCAGGCAGGGTCAACAATACAGAGAAATTCAAGCGCCTCGCGCCCTGTATTAACGATATACTGCCTGGCACCCGGTGGAATATAAATAGCGCTCCCAGGCCCGACTTTAGAAGAAAAATCATTAATATGCATAACACCTTCTCCAGCTAAAATATAATAGACTTCTGAGTTTTTCAGTTTATGCGGCGCTGTCGCTTTCAAAGGCGCGACTTTCGCGTGTGCCAGGCTATAACGAATCTTGACATCCTGCTTATCAGGATGTAAAAGTTCACGCAGGCAACAGCCGTCTAAAGCGGTAATCTCCTGGCAATCTTTCAATTCTTTAATCATGCGGCCTCAACTTTTTGCCCCATACTATAACCATCTATAAAGTTCAACAATTCTTATTAACAAAAAAACATAAAAAAATCTGCCCTATCTTTTTACCACTATAAATGAGTTATAAGCGGCGTCACTTTTGCGGATATCACAATAAACCTGCCTCAATGTCCACGTGTAGACCTGGCCGTCTTCAAAAAGGCTCGCGTCTAAAACAACGGAATAAACATTCGGCTCAACCGCTTTCTTTAAAATCTGCGTTGATTCATACGTCTGATAGCCCTTATACAGGCGAAAGTCATAACGCTTTCTTAATAACAGCGGCCCCGGATCCGGCCTCCATTTAAAAATCAGCGTCGTTTGAGCAGTTAAATCAACCGTCTCGGAGATTGGCGACAAGAGCCACGGCTCAGGAGCCAAATCATCATTGCTTTCAACAGCCCTCGCGTATCTTATATTATGAAAAAATAAAGGCAAGGCCAAACAGATAAATAAAAAAATGAAGAATAACCTTCGGCGAGCAGTTTTGTGGCCGCGAATACATAGACTTCGTCTTTTCACAAAACCTCCTTTCCTCAATTAACAGGCATGTTGAACCACAAAAAACCTATTTGGAAAAAGCAAGGTAAACAGGAATAAAAATATTGACACCCGGCACGAGCATCAACAACCCCAGCCAACCGGGCTTATTCCGGGCCGCAGCAATACCCATCCATAACAAAATAATAAAAATAAGGTTTAAGAAAGGAATAAAAAGGCATATCAACCACCAAGGGGGCTTATTGGCAACTCTGCACATCAGATAAAGGTTAGCTATCGGAATCCAGGCCAGCCAAACATGCGCGGTACTTGTTTTTTTAGCGATAAGCTGAAGACAGAACGCAAAAAAGATATACGCCAAAACAGCGATGCCCATGAACACTAAACCAAAAACGACTAAAGCCGCCCTGGCCTGCTCAGGCGTCATCTTAGGCTTACTTACGGATGGCGTTAAAACAGGCGAAGCAACTCGAGGCCCGGCTTGTGTTTCTTCCAGCGGAGGCTGTTTAAGGGCCCGCGTTAAAGGCGGACGATTGGCCTCACTCTGCGAAGAAACAAGAGATTCTTTTACATTAAGGCCTTCTGATAAAACTTCAAGCGGCTCTTCTGCGGAAACTGCCGGCAAAGATGCTTCTGGTGCTTTGACAGCGGAAACTTCTTTAACCGTATTGGGAGCTGTCTTTTGAGGAATATTGGAAAAAGCCCTGTCCTTCTCATCCACTTCAAGCTTTTCTATCTGGTCGCTCCAATACGTCAGCTCAATACCTTCAAAATTAAGCTTCACATAATCGTCCGTGCGCTCAATGATATCGCCTGAGACCTTATTACCATCTTTTAAATGAACAACGCTTTTGGCATAACAGGGCGTCGCAACAAGAAAACAAACGCATAAGGCAACCAAGGCTCTTTTCATATAGCTCCTATTATTTTAGGTAAGGCGCGCGCCCGTACATAAAATCTACCACCTGGTGCATCTTAACAAATCAACGATTATATGTCAATCACACTAAAAAACAACTATTCTATAAGCCTTTGACTATTCAAATTATTAAACAATCATCTGGAAAATTTGGCTTGCCGATAAGCCTGAACATACAAACGGATATCGTCCGTAATTAAACTGAACTGCCGATGTTGAAGCCGCTCTTCTTTAAAGACGCTTGAGCCGAATGCCACGGCATCCGCCCCGCTTGAAAGATAAGAAGCCACTTTCTCAGGCCCGACACCGCCACAGGCCAAAAGTTCGATGTTATTAAACGGCCCTTTAACTTCTTTAAAATAGCCGGGCCCAAAAAATTTTGTTGGAAAAACTTTAACCATGAACGGATCAAAACTCCACGCGTGATATATTTCAGCCGGAGTTAAAGCCCCCGGGAAAAACAGGATATGATGATCGCGGCAATAAATAGACACATCCTCAACGCAGACAGGCGTGACGATAAAAGAAGCGCCGGCATCTAAAGCGTTTTTTAAAGACGCCATATCCAACACCGTTCCGGCGCCAATCATCAGCCGGCCGCCGCGCAATCTGACAGCCTCACTGATAAGGCGGCTGGCATCAGGTGTATTCATCGTAATCTCTATCGTCTCAAGGCCGCCTTCAATGATAGCATCGAGCAAAGGCAATAAGATATCCTCCCGAATGCCTCTTAAAATCCCCATTAAAGGCAACTGTCTAAACCGCGCGGCATCCATCATTACGCCTCTTGAGCCCCGACGATACTATCGTAAAATTCACGGTAATTTTCCTTTTTCGCGCTTTGGCGCAAAGCCATGGCCATTTTGGGATGTTCGTCGAGCATGCCCGTAATCGCGTAAGGGATAATATACCCCCATTCAATCTTTTCACGCAACGGAATAAACTCTTTTGATATTAAATCCAGGATAGGGCGAATGTTAAATTTTGGATTCTTTAAAAAGCCCATAATCAACTCCAATGGACAGTTCCCTGCCGCGCGCCCTATACCATACACGGTCGCGTCAACATAGTTGGCATCATGAATGATAGCCTCTATAGTATTACAAAAAGCTAACTGCTGATTATTATGCGCGTGTATGCCAACCTCTTTACTCTTCACGATACTTTTTGCTTTTTTAATCAGAAACTCCGTTGTTTCCTGGTATAAAGCGCCAAAACTGTCCACAATATAGATAACGCCAGCCTTGCACTCTTCCTCTAATTGATGCAGGCATTCTGTCAGCTCACTATCTAAGGCCCTTGAGATGGCCATGATGTTAACCGTTGTTTCATAGCCTTTATCAGCAAAATGATTAATCAAAAATATAGCTTTATCAATGTCTTTCACATAAGACGCCACACGGACCATATCCACCGGGCTCTCATGAGCCGGTTTAATATCATCTATATCCACCCTGTCCACGTCAACCATGACGGCAATCTTCATCTTCGATTCAATCCCGTCTATCACCTGACGAATATCACTATCGTCACAAAACTTCCAGCGGCCAAATTCACTCTCTGAAAAAAGCTTTCTTGAATTCTTATAGCCTATCTCCATATAATCAACGCCGGAGGCGGAAAGCCCTTTATAAACTTCTCTGACAAACCTGATGTCAAAATCATGATTGTTGATTAACCCCCCGTCCCTGATCGTGCAATCTAAAACTTTAATTTTTTCGCGGTACATTTTTCCCCCTCATATAATTAGTTAACGGGCAGGGGCAAGCCCTTCCCCTGCAATATTTTTTTAATTAACGGGCGGCTGGCCAGCCGCCCCTACTATCCCTCTTTTTACCCTGCGCACAAGGCTTTTTCTCACTCATACCTGATCTCATCCAAATAGAAAGTAACAGGCTGGCCCGAATTAACATCTCTGCTTATTGACCAGCAAAAACCTCCGCTGATAGAAGATAAATTCGTATCCGTTAAATCAATACTATATTGCTGCCATTGATCCGTCAAAATAACAGGGCCTATGGACGCGATGCCTGAATCAGGATAATCGCCGGTAATACCGCCGGCCTTAAATTCAGAAATAACCTCTCCGCCCTTCTCGCCCTTAGCATAAAATGATAACCTTTTTGCTTTACCCAAATTATACCCGCCAAAAACAGTCCCCCAGTTCTTCAAAGGATTCTGCCAATAAATACCGACCCAACCGGCCCCATGAAACCCTTTACCGAAATAAGTGACGCGTATACAACTTTGCCCGCTATAATAACCTTCCCGGCAATCATCGTTAAACTTAATTTCTCCCCAATCCCCCATCCAGCCGGAAGGATAAAAGTGATTATAGGAAGAACCCGTATCGTGATACACGTAAAAAGGCATCGGCTCCTCCTGAGAAACAACCTCAGACGCTTTGGACATGGACGTAAAAAAATGAAAAAACAAACTAACCGCCAGGAACGCAAAAATACCGACTCTCATCTTCACGCAGGAATCCCTCCCCGATAAAAAAGATTAAGGAACAATGGCCTTTACAATACCAAGCAATACATCTAATCTTAATGGCTTGGCCACATACGAGACAGCGCCTGAATCCATGCCCATTTTAATATTCTCCATCCTGCCGCAGGCGGTTAACATGATAATGGGAATATTCTTAACCAGTTCTTCAGATTTTAAAATACTGCACACCTGATAACCATCCATTTTTGGAAGCATAATATCCAAAATAATCAAATCAGGCCTCTCCTGCCGCGCTATCTCCAGAGCCGCTTCCCCATCATAGGCGCAAACAACATCATAATCATGCTCTTTCAAGCGGGATTCTAAAATACCAACAATATCTTTTTCGTCATCAACAACCAGTATCTTTTTTCTCTCAATTGGCATGAAACAAAAATCCTTTCTTGAAATCGTTATTTTTATTAAAAAACCTTTAAAAAAGTTTAAAGCATCCTTATTATATAGAAACCGCGTTGATGCTTCAAGAATAATATACAATACGAATAGACGCGAAAAAAACGCGTTGTCCTGAATGCCAAACGATGTTAAAATTAAAGCATGCTACTTTTTATTCTCTTGTCAACATAACACTGTTTTTAAAAACTGAACCTCAAGATAACACGTATTGACAACCCATCTAAAAAGTTAAAAGCCTCATGATTAAACGAAGAAAAATCCGTTTTTATCCGGGAGAACTTAAAGATATCCATGATTGCATCCTGACAGGGCATGTCCAGCAAGGCAGGTATATTAGAATCTTCGAAGAAGAGTTTGCTAAATATATTGGAGCCATGCACGCTATCAGCGTTTCTTCCTGGCAAACCGGGTTATCTATCATTCTCGACGCCTTAGAACTTACAAAAAACGATGAAGTCATAATGAGCGCCTATGCCTCCAAAAAACTGGTTACCATCATTAAAGAAAAAGGGCTAGTTGTTAAACTTATTGATGTTGAAAAAGAAACATTCAACATGGATTATGACTTACTGGAAAAGGCTATAACACCAAAAAGCAGAGCCATTATCGCGACACATATTTTTGGCGCGCCATGTAATATGCTAAAGATTGAAAGCATCGCCAGGCAGCACAACCTTAAAGTCATTGAAAACTGCACTCATGCTTTAGGAACGCAAGTTGAGAATGAAAAGGTTGGCTCTTTGGGTGACGCCGCCTTCTTCAGCTTTGAATCTTCAGATCTCTTAAATACATTTGGCGGCGGAATAATAACAACAAACAGCCCCATGATCGCCTCAAGGGCACTCCATGCCATAGAACAGCACCCGTTCAGCTATTTCAACACCATAAACAGAATTATTATGACATACCTGCGGGTATCCATTGGAGAAGGCCTCTTATTCCCACTGTTCGCTTTTTTCTTAAGATTTGAAATAACGACAAAAATATTAACGGGGTTGTACCAGGCGCTCCATAAACTTAACCATGCAAAATGCGATAGATTCTCAAACCTGCAGTCACTTATAGGCTTAAGACAGCTGAAAGAACTGGATGCAAAAAATGAGCAGAGAAGAAAAATTGCCGAAATTTTTGACTCAAGTTTTAAAGAACCTGTCTTGCCGCAAAAAAATATTCCTTATACCAAACGCACCTACCACGCCTACGTTATCAACATCACTCAGCCGCTTGTTGTCAATCTGGCGCTGATTAGAAAAAAACTGCTTAAAAAAGGTGTAGATTGCGGCATAAAGTCTGAAATTGCCGACAACTGTTCATTCTATACGGTCAACTATGAACGCTGCCCTGCCGCCATGCAAGTTTATAGCTCTAATCTTCAAATTCCCATCTACGACGATATGAACGAAAAAGAAATTCAATACATCATCAATAACACGATGGCCTGCATAACCCCGAAAGAGACAAAAAAATAGCTCATTTAAAAAAGCTTCAGGCTTGTTTAAGCCGCAGAGCTTCTTTTCTTTTATAATTATTTCTTACTCTCCCAATATTTCTCAGCTTCTTCTTCCATTTTCTCCAAGCGCGTATAATAATCGGGAAACTCCTTGAGGTGGGCGAAAGCGATTTTACCCGTAATCAAAGCATCGTCATTCGTTACATTCGTTTCTGGATCATGCAGGCCGTGTTCGGCTTCCACATTCATACCTATTCTAAACTGCTCTACGTCGAATTTATCCCATTTAATCCCCAGCTTCTCCCCGATTTTTTTAGTTTCTTCTCTCAAAAACTTTTTTTTTGATGACATGCCGGCTCCATTTTATGGCAACTAAATGGTTAATATATTTTAGAAAAAGATTCTTCGCCTTCTCGGCCCAGAATGACTAACGATTTTTTCTTCTGCTTTTTTGCTTTTTCTTTTACTTCCAAGACTTTGAATCTCTAACTCTTTGACACTTTAAATTCTAACCGATATACTTTTTTATCTTCCTGATCAATTCCTGCGGTTCAAAAGGCTTTAACACGTAGTCATCAGCACCCATCTCTGCCATCTTTTTCGGTATATCCGTACGTATACAAAATAACAGGAATATTTTTATACTGTTCATCGGACTTCAGCTTCTTGCAAAACTCATCCCCCTGCATCTTCGGCAAAAGCAGATCCAAAAGAATCAGATCCGGCAGGCACTTTTGTAAAAACTCCATTGCCGATTCAGCGTCTTTGGCGCCAACAATCTCATAGCCAAAACTCTCAAGCCGTATCTGTTCAATTGTAAAAATATCCGCTTCGTCATCCACAATAAGAATCTTCTTCGGCATCCCGCCCCTTTTTTTTTAAAACGCACAGAGCCTTCTATCTTTCTCTTTAATGATCACCACTGAAAAATTAATGTTTATTTTCTATCAGATTATTAAAACACACCCCGTGTGGCAACCAAATCAACGCCCATCCCAAAATAATCCCTTATGATAACATCCCCCGCGGCTTTAGGTTTTGTGATTCTAACGCGCCTCAAATGAGCCGCCGCTTCTAAAATCTTTCCCTTGGGAACAGGCTGGCTTGTTCTAACAGGCACCATTTTTAAAGATAAACCTTGCGCCACAACAGTGCCTGTTAAAACCCTCTTTGGGTCCTCAACCTCAGCCCTCGCGTACGCTTCCCCTCTGGGGCACTGATTACCACTTAAACGTACAAGACGGCAATTTTCAATATCCAGGAATAATGAGCAGCTTTTCGGGCATTCAATACACGTTATTTTTTTAATCATTTTAAACCTTTTAAATATAACGCGGCAAGCCGGCCCGCCTCAACACTATCACGCGTTACAGAATCAACCAGGTCGTAAACCTTAAAAGCGTTACCACAGACAAAAATGCCAGGAATACTTGTTTTATTTAACTCCTCAGAAACAGGCGCGTTTGTTTTCTGATTTAATACAACTCCAGCCATCTCAATAAGTTCATTTTCCGGAATTAATCCCACCGAAATTAACACCGTATCACACGGTATTTCAAAAGAAGGCCCGGCAAGCTCGTTAGAATATTCATCTACTCCGGCTACCACGACACCTTCCACCCTATCACGGCCGCGAATCTCAATAATCTTATGCTGAAAATATATTGGAATATCAAAATCTTCAACACACTGGACGATATTACGTGTCAGGCCGCGGCTTTCTTTCCCAACTTCAATAACCGCTTTAACCTGGGCGCCCTCAAAAAGAAAACGCCGGGCCATAATCAAACCAATATCTCCTGAGCCAACAATCACAACTTCTTTACCCGGCAACAACCCTTCTATATTGATTAACTTCTGGGCTAAACCGGCTGAAAAAATACCGGCCGGCCTTGTGCCGGCAATATGGACCATCTCACGCGTCTTCTCCCTGCAGCCTGTCGCCATAATTAACGCTTTTGCTTTTATGGTTTCAACAGACCCGGGCTTTAAAAAAGTAAGTGTTTTATCTCTCTTGAGATCAACAACAAATGAACGCAGGCTGATTTCAATGCCATCCGCCCCTTCAATCTTTTCAATAAACCTGCCGGCATATTCAGGCCCGGTTAAAACTTCATTAAAATAACTGAGGCCGAATCCTGTATGAATGCACTGGTTTAAAATACCGCCTAAATACTGATCACGTTCAAGCAAAAGGATATCCCTGACGCCATGCTCACGCGCCGCGATTGCCGCCGCCATACCGGCGGGGCCGCCGCCCACAACCACTAAATCTCTCTTACGCATCTTTTCTATCCTGTTTTACAATTTCTGACCCTTGCCCCCGCTTAGTAACCTCTGTTATAGAAATCCCTAGCTCCTCAGATAAAATCTTCATAATCCTGCTCGTACAAAAACATCCGTGGCACCGCCCGGCCTGGGCTCGCGTCCTGAATTTGATACCGTCCAGCGTTGTCGCGCCCCGCCTTATAGCCTGGCGTATTTCATGCGCAGAAACCATCTCGCACCGGCAGACAATATCACCGTAAGCGGCATCTTTTTTAACCAGGCCTTTTGTTTTATGAAGAGGAATAAAAAAAAGATGCGTTAATTCTTTCTGGCGCCTTCGGAAAAAAAGTTTTCGTTTCAACTTAAGGCCATTCTTTTTTAAAATACCGGCGGTAAAAACGGCAATAGCGGGCGATGCCGTCAATCCCGGCGATTGAATGCCAGCAACATTTACAAAACCAGGCAGGCCGTCTTCATGGCGAATGATAAAATCATCCCCCGCGACAGGGCGCAACCCCGCGAAATAAGCGATAATATCCTCGCCCCTGATAGAGGGCATAAGCTTGCGGGCTCCGGCTAAAACCGCCTCCAGCCCATCTTCTGTCGTTGAAAGATCGTGCTTATCACAGATATCTTCTGCTGTCGGCCCAATCATCGGATTGCCATCAGCTGTTTTTATAATCAAAACCCCTTTTGAAATCTTGGACGGCAGAGGGAAAAGCAGATGGCGCGCCAAACCTCCTCTTTTTTTATCCAGAATAAACTCTTCTCCTTTACGCGGCGTAATTGTAAAAGCGGGGATACCGGCCATCTTTGAAACTTCATCGGCGAATAATCCGGCGGCATTCACAACATAGCGCGCCTTGAAAATATTATTTTGCGTGCCAACTTCAAAATACTCTTGAGGCTTCTTGCGGATAGACTTAACACGCTGTGACGTGTAAAGCTCAACGCCATTTTTCACGGCACTTTCACATAAATCGTAAACAAGCCGGTAAGGGCTGATAATTCCGGCTGTCGGAGCGTAAAGCGCCTTTAAGGCTTTCTCACTGAGATTCGGCTCATTTTTCTTAAGCCAGGCCCTGTCGACGATTTTAACCCCCGGGACTCCAAGAAGGCCGGCCTCTTTCTTTAATTCAAGAAGGCGCGAAACTTCTTCTTCACTAAAAGCGATAATCAATTCGCCGACCTGTTTAAAATCCACGCCTAACTGACGCGCGATTTTCCTTACTAAAAAATTACCTTCAACACAAAGCCTGCCTTTAAGTGAACGATGGCTATTTTGTGTCCCCGGATGAATAATGCCGGAATTTGATTTTGATACGCCAAAAGCGCACTCCTGTTCTTTTTCCAGTACGGCAATATCCAGTTTATAATGGGACAATTCACGGGCAATCGCCGCGCCAACAACACCCGCACCAATAATCACAACATCATATATCTTCATCTAAGTTAGTGTACGCTCAAGCGCTGCCGTCCAGCCCTGATAATACCTTTTGGCTTCTGATGCCGGCATTTTGGGGCTGAAGGCCCTGTCCTTTTTCCACCGTTTTTTAATTTCATGGGTATCTTTCCAGTACCCAACGGCCAATCCCGCTAAATACGCCGCCCCTAAAGAAGTGCTCTCGATAACTTTCGGCCTGATAACATCAACCCCAAGAATATCCGCCTGAAACTGGCATAAAAAATTATTAACGACAGCGCCTCCGTCAACCTTTAAATCTTTGATCTTAAGCCCCGAATCCTTCTGCATAGCTAAAAGGACATCTTTAGCCTGATAGCACATCGCTTCTACTGCCGCACGGACAAGGTGAGCCGCCTTTATCCCACGGGTAAGGCCATAAATCGCGCCGCGCGCGCCCGCGTCCCAATAAGGCGCCCCTAGCCCTGTTAATGCCGGCACAAAATAAACCCCCGCGTTATCATAAACGGAAACAGCCATCTCCTCGGATAAAGCGGCATGAGAAATAATACCAAGCCCGTCACGCAGCCACTGGATAGCGGCCCCCGCGATGAAAATAGCGCCTTCCAGCGCGTAGACAGGTTCGCCCATCCGGCCGCAAGCTAGCGTTGTAATCAAACCATGTTTTGAAACAGGCCTCTTTTTTCCGGCATTTAACAAAATAAATGAACCTGTGCCGTACGTATTTTTAATCGTGCCTGGCTCAAAGCAAGCCTGCCCAAAAAGAGCCGCCTGCTGGTCACCGGCCATCCCGCTAACAGCGACACCCTCCGGAAGCCTGCCTGTTTTTATTGTCCTCCCAAAAAAACCGCAGGATTTCTGAACACGCGGCAACATCCGCGCGGGGATAGAAAACTTTCTTAAAATATCTTCATCCCATTGAAGGGCTTCAAGGTTAAAAAGCATTGTGCGCGAAGCATTGGTAAAATCCGTCGCGTGCGTTTTCCCTCCCGTCAATCTCCATAGAACCCAGGAGTCGGTCGTGCCAAACAACAGCTCCCCTTCCTTCGCTTTTGATAAAGCATGCGGGACATGTTTTAAAATCCACTCTATCTTAGTCGCAGAAAAATACGCGTCAATCGGCAAACCAGTCCTTTTTTTAAAAAAATCCTCTTCGCCTTTTTTATTTTTTAACGCATCACATCTTGAAGCTGTGCGCCTGCACTGCCAAACGATCGCGTTATAAACGGGCTTGCCGGTATTTCGATCCCAGACAATCGTCGTTTCGCGCTGATTGGTAATCCCTATCGCTGCCACCTGATCCCCTGGAATCTTCTCAAACACCTTTTGTATGGAATTATAAACACTCCGCCATATATCCTCTGGATTATGTTCAACCCAGCCGGGTTTTGGAAAATACTGCCTGAACTCTTCGTAGGCGCATGCGGCTATTTTCGCGCTTTTATCATAAACAACAGCGCGGCTTCCCGTCGTGCCCTGATCAATAGATAAAATATATTTCATAATAACTCCTCACCCCGATAACTGTGGCTAGGCCCTGGAATCAACCCATGTTAGAATATCTTCAAAAACTTTTTTGCGCTCGCGTTCTATAGACAAGGCATGGCGCATCTGCGCGTAACATACTATATGTTTATCAGGAGAGCGCAACTTTTTAAAAACTTTTTCAGCCGTTTTAGCATCCGCTATATCATCCTCACCGGAAATTAAAAATAAAACAGGTATTTTAATTTCGGGTTTTAAAACATGCACGCGTATCTGCTCAAGGAGGATATTAAAAAGAAGTTTAGACGAAACCATCCTGTATTCACTTTTATTATCTTCTACAAGCTTTTGACAATCCTCATCCGATGTGCACATCTTCGCGTCAAAAGGCATAACAAACTTTTTTTCCGGACAAAACACCAAAGAAAAGAAAATTTTAGCATAATCCGATAGAGTAAATTTTAACCTGCTTTTAAACACGGGGCTGATACAAACAAGGCCGCCAGACAAAGCAGGCATAAGGGCCGCATAAATAAAAGCGATCAACCCTCCCATACTCTCACCGATAAGAAAAACTTTCGTTGTGCCATGTTCTTTTTTAATAACACTGAGGAGGGATTGAATATCATTGTAGTATGTTTGAAAAGAATCAATATGGCCCTTTAAGGTTGTCGTCTCACCAAACCCTTTAAGGTCAATCGCGTAAGAAGAGATGCTGTGCTTGAGAAAAAACTGAGCCAGGAAATCCCACCTGAGGCTATAAGCGCCAAGCCCGTGGATTAAAAGGAAAACAGCCCGCGTAGAACCGCTCTGCCATTTTCTATAGACGATGCCTGTTTTTTTATCTGTATTTATAACACTGTTATTCATGCCAAACTTAACCTAGCGTTCAGGTGCCAATAAGGACAATTCAGAAGCCATCTCTTCGCTCAAAGAGACACATGCCGCGCTTAAAGTTTTAACTAAACCAGGATAACTATGAGGCATGATCGCCTGGCGTAACTGCGACCTCTTCGTAAAAACAGCTTTTCTGCTATTCTGATCAATAACCGTCCACTGCGCCACCAAAAGCATATCTTGATTAAGGCTGCATTCTAAAGCAATGACGTTAACAATAACCTGATATCTTATGGCAATATTTAAATCCCATGGATACATTTCAATAACCGCATCTGGTAACATAAGCGCCAAGTTCTCATTCATCACACGCACAAAAGCAAAATCAAGCCCTTCGCCCCAACGGTCAAACTCGGAGAATTCGAGAAGATTCTTCTTGTCTTTTGTCACAATCTGAGGCCGAATCAAAAATTCAGGAATCTTAACAGGGCCAATACCAACCACCATACCAGTGCGCACCTTGTATTGCTTAACGGGCTGGCCCTTATCCAGAGCCTCAAGCGTATAAAAACGCGGCGGAGGGGTCGTAGGGATAGAAATACATCCACCCAGGCTCAGGCCGAAAAATAATAATATATAACAAAATGTAAAACCGGCTTGTCTCATTCTTAACTCCTATGTTAAAAGTCACAACGACACAAAAATACAATGTCACAAGTTAAAACTAAAAACCCTTGAGGATTTTTTATTTTTTGAGCTTACTTATACTCTGACTCTTTGGCTCTCTTATTCTTTACCATGCGCCTGCTTACCTTTCAACAAGGCTTCCGGATGCAAGTCAAGATACTCGACAAATAAACGCACTGAACGCGCAGTCAGCGTTACTTCCTGAACAGCCCTGCCCAGCTGATAGAAACCCTCGGAATTAACAAGTTTATTAATACCAACAACCGCTTGATTTAAATTATTTGAGATTTCTTTCAAAGGAATCTCTTCCATAATCTCAAAAATATCAGGAGAAATCGGCAGAGCCGGAAGCTCCGGGTATTTTTTTGTAAGGCCAAAAAACTTAACCGGTTTTTCAGGATAAAAATCAAACTCAATCATCAACTGCCCTGTGATAAAATTCTGAACTTCAAGGCGTGCCCGCAATCCTTTTTCTACCAACACCAGATAATCAGGATACCCTAAATCTTCCGGAACCCCTTTAACACGGGCAAGCTCAACATCAATGATAACAGGAATCAAGACATTTTTTGTCTTAGGATCATACATCAGGCTTATATCGCTGACATTCCCGATTTTAACCCCCTTAAAAATAACAGGCGCGCCAACACTTAAACCTTTAATAGAAGCATCAAAGTAAAGTACATATTTGTCCGAGCGATCAAAAAGAGCCCCCAAACCAAAAACAGCAATAGCAAGAATTGATAAAATAACCGCCCCAACGACAAAAGCGCCGATTGCCGTTTTATTCGCTTTTTTGCTCATATCTTCAACCCCTTAAATAAGGCCATGACTTACGAACATCGCGGATGTGAATAAGCCATCAGGCCGAATTACCTCATGACATATCCTAAAAAACTCAAATAAGATTTTTAGGATGATTATGCCAGGAGTTACGTTAATTCTCTATCTTTGCCCTCTCGTCAAAAACCGCACCACTTTTGGATCTTTTGAATCGGCCAAAAGCTCTTTTGGGTTGCCGGAGGCGGTCATAGTTTTTTTATCTTCATCTAAAAAAACGGCATTATTGCCAACTGCAAAAATACTGGCAAGTTCATGCGTTACGATAACAATCGTAGCACCCAAAACATCCCTTAACTGAATAATAAGGTCATCAAGCATGCGCGCGCTGACCGGATCTAACCCGGCTGACGGCTCATCAAAAAAAATAATATCCGGATCAAGCGCTATAGCGCGCGCCAAAGCCGCCCTCTTGCACATTCCCCCGCTTAATTGTGCCGGATAAAAATCAGCGTATCCAGCCAAACCAACAAGAGAAAGTTTTAACAAAACCAACTGGCGAATCTGCCGCGCGGATAACTGAGAATAAATCTCCAAAGGAAGAGCAACGTTCTCCTTTAGCGTTAAAGAACTCCATAAAGCGCCACCCTGATAAAGAACGCCGAAACGGCGCATCATATTTTGCTGCCGCGCGCCGTCACTTTGCCAAAAATTCTCACCACTATATAAAATCTCTCCCTTCGCCGGCTCTTTTAAACCGATAAGGGATTTAAGGAGCGTGCTTTTACCGCATCCGCTGCCGCCCATAACGATAAAAATATCACCCTTATAAACATTAAAATTAAGATCACGCATCACAACATAATCATCATAACACAAATCAAGATGGCGCACTTCAATAACCGCCCGCGGTACAATTTGCATACTCTATACTCCCAGAACCTGGCAGACAAATGTAATAATGGCTGTAGCAATTACGATACTCATGATAGCCGTCACAACAGCTGACGTTGTCGCTTCACCCACGGCAGCAGCACTACGCGGGCATCTCATCCCGCGCAGGCAGCCGCAAACAGCAATAATTACGGCAAAAACAACACTATGGATTATCCCCACCCAAAAATAAGCCAACTTGACAGCTGTCTGCGTATGCGTCATGTATTCAACCGGATTAATCCCAAGCATACCGGCGCTGACAATAAAACCGCCCAAAATGCCCATAAGGTCGGCATAGATCGTTAAAAGAGGCATCATAATAATAAGGGCCAAAACACGCGGCATCACCAAAAATTCAACAGGCGAAACACCAATCGTCTTAAGCGCGTCTATCTCTTCATTAACCTGCATCATGCCTAATTCGGCCGCGAATGCCGCTCCTGTCCTGCCGGACATAAGCACCCCCACCATGACAGCCCCCATCACGCGCACCATCGCGATACCAACAATATCAGCGATATAAATCTGCGCTCCGAAGACTTTTAACTGTATAGCCCCGACAAAAGCTAAAATCACCCCAACCAAAACGCTAATCAAAGAAACAAGAAACAAAGCCCCCGCACCGCATCTCTCTACATTAAGGACAAAATCATCCCAACGAAAAAAAGCCTTGCCCGCAAACAGCCGGCTAAAAGCGATAACAATAGAACCTAAAAAATCCAAAAGAGAAAAAATGTTTTCCTTAACCTGCAAAACTTTTGTACCGATTCTGTCCAAAAAAGGCTCAGGCGGTGTAAACGGAACAATCGCCTTCTCCGGCGTTCTCAACGCGAACGAGAGCAACTTTTGCACGCCTTCTGGCAAGCCGTGGCGTTCAATCATAACGCCTTTCTTTTCAGCTTCTCTAACCAACTCAAATATAAAAGAAACAAAACCACTATCCCATTTAAGCAACTGTGAAATATCAAAAGTAACCTTTTTGATGTCCGGATGATCAGACAAATATAACCTAACATCACTAAAACAGGGAATGCCTGAAGAAATCAACCAGTCCCCCTGAAATTGAAGTTCAAGAATACCGGCTGATAAATTACGAAAAAGAATTTTTTTTTGTGATTGTGCCCTATACGTCATAAGAACTATTATGACCAGAAGTAAAACGCTGCAGTTTTTGATTATCAATCTTTGCCCACATAAAACCACAACACGCGCAGGCAAAAAATTTATTATCCAAATGAATATTAGAATCGAAAATTTTCAAAAGAGATATTTTGTCCGGCCTAAAATACGCAGGAGGATTTATGTAATCCGCCTGATTATAAATCTTTCCTTCCAAGACCAAACTGTCGTGGCAATGCGGGCATTTAATACTCATAACACACCTCCCTTGGCCAAAGAAAATGAGACCAGCCAGCAATCTGATACTATATTAGAAACAAACTCCGGCTACTTTTTTATTTCTTCCTGTTGCTCAGCTTCTTCCAGCGGCTTTTCTTCTTCGATCTTTAAACCGGCATTTTTCGCAGGGCAACATGGCATCGCCTTCTTCATATCTTCCAAATCTACCTGTATCTCCACTTCTTTCTGCAATACTAAATCTTTATCATACTTTTGAAGCTTGTTTCCGACAAGCACAATAATACCGCCATCTTGCGAGGCAATCATATCTTTTACCATCATGGCGCGAAATATCTTCTTCATCTTCGCAGAATCTTTCATCTTATCAAGCTTCATCATCCCTTCATGATGTCCCACATTAGCATCTGATGCCATCTCTGGCTGTTGAGCGGTATTTTCGGCTTTCACATAAGAAGAAAAAATAATCAAAAACAGACCTGTTAAAAACACGCAAACACCTTTTTTCATACGGCCTCCCTGTTTAGCCCTCTGTCTCAACATGATAACACTTTTCTATCCGTATTATGTTTTCTACTTTAACTCAAATAACATCTTTTATATTATACCTCTATTATCACTTCATAATAAACAAATAAAAAGCCCTCTACAACAAAAATTGTCGCAGAGGGCTTATTGAAAAAATTTTACTATAGCTATTTGGCTTTACCCTGAGCGGCAACAGCTTCCATCGCCTTTTTAACCTCTTCAGGATCTCCCAGATAATAGCTCTTTTTAGGCTTTAAATCACGATCTAACTCATACACAAGAGGCATGCCTGTAGGAATATTAAGGCTAACAATTTTTTCCTCAGAAATATCATCAAGATATTTAACTAGCGCGCGCAAACTGTTTCCATGCGCGGCGATCAATACGCGTTTACCCGACTTAATGGCCGGTGCTATCGTTTCATGCCAGTATGGCAGAAAACGCGCGACGGTATCTTTAAGGCACTCTGTCAAAGGAATATCTTTTTTATCCATATTCCTATACCTTGGGTCATTTTTTGGGGAACGCGGGTCATCCGCTTCAAGTGAAGGCGGCGGCACATCATAGCTTCTGCGCCAAACCAACACCTGTTCGTCACCGAATTTAGCCGCCGTCTCTGATTTATTCAACCCTTGCAAAGCCCCATAATGGCGCTCATTCAACCGCCAGGAATTATAAACAGGGATATACATCAAATCCATCTCATCCATAACGATCCAGAGAGTCCGAATAGCCCTTTTCAACACAGATGTAAAAGCCACATCAAAAACAAAACCCTCTTTCTTAAGAACTACCCCGCCTTTTTTAGCCTCCTGACGGCCTTTATCAGAAAGGTCAACATCGGTCCAGCCGGTAAACCTATTTTCCTTATTCCAATCGCTCTCTCCATGACGAATTAAAACTAACTTATACATTTACCTCTCCTCCTTAAGCTTTCATGCGCTTAAGTAAAATAAACAATAAATCCTATTATATTAAACATGTGTTTCATCGTTTTCTTTCAAGCTACAGACAGCTTTTAGGCAAAAAATAACAACGGATATCAAAAACAAAATGCCTGTTATCCAAACAATAACCAAGAGCCTTTCCGTCATCGCCTGTGTTTTTTTCAAATGTGAAGCGTCCATATCCACGCCTAAAATGGCTACAGGCTTACCGTTTCTATCGTAAACAGGGGCATAACCGGAAAGGCTAGCGCCCCAATTATCAACGATGAGCTTTTCATCAGCAGACGGCCCTTTATAGGCATCAAGCAAAGCCGGCACATCGCGCGCATCATACTTATCGCCAGAAAACGAAGTCGGCCCTTTAGCGGTCGCGATCTCAGGAAGAGGATCAGCATCAACAACATATTGCAGAATGCCAGGCTCATCTGTCATTGTCATAATATAGATATATTTAATAACAGGCTGGCGTTGCTTTACGTCCGATAAAATATCGTAAACAACTTTATACTCTTGTGTTTTATCGGCGTCTGTTTTTAACGGAATCTTAAGCAATGTATCCGCATCAACAGCACGCGAAGCATTAACAGCAGTTGCTTTTAACTTACCGCGCAAGCCTTCAAGCGAAGCACGTAAAGCATACTCATAGGAAAGAATATTATATAACGCCAGGATAAAAAACAACCCGAACCCGAACATCAATATATATTTCTTCACTTCGAGCCCCCTTTTCGCTAAAAAACCGCATCAATCTTCCACAATGACCCTGCCCGCCTTAAACTCAATCTCCACTCTTTCCTTGCGGTGTAAATCTTTAATCTCAACGGTGTAAGCCTTATCACCCGCCGGGACGATATGCCGCACATACTGCTTTCCGATAATGACTTCCGGTGGAATACTCAACGGCTTATCCACATACACCCTGAAAATCGAATCCCCTTCAAGAAAACCTTCGTTCTTAACTAAAACAATACTAGAGCTACTACTTAATTGTTCAGCCTTAACTTCTATGGAAGCCGGAACAATAACCAAAGAAAGAATTATCAATGAAAAAGCGCCAAAAACTTCAACGATAAAACTGGAGAGCATAGGGTGGTTTTCATTTTGTTGACGCTGCCACCTTGAAAACTTCTGCCATAAAGATTCCCTGTGACGGTCTTTCAATATGTCCTCCCTTCCTGGTTAAAAACTCGGCTTCAAGTCCCACAAAGTTTCTGAAAATAGAAAATCGAGATTAGACCGAATCGAAAATTTATTTCTTCTCAACTCTCAAATATCTATTTTCGATTCTCTGACAGTTTTCATCTTTCATGAAAACTGTCGGGGAGGTGGGACTTTTCCTCACCCGTCTCGCATTCGCTCGACTCCTTCGGAACCGGCCGCCCTCGCTCGAAGCAATGCCGCTCGGGTCGGCTTCAAGTCCCACAAGATTCAAAAAAAAGTCGGGGAGGTGGGACTTGAACCCACGACCCCCTGCTCCCAAAGCAGGTGCTCTAGCCAAGCTGAGCCACTCCCCGAAAAATAATAATCTTTAACAAGCCACAACTCTTAAACAATTAATCTTTTTTGAACATATCCTTAAATTGCCTGCCAAAATCTTCAAACTTCTTGCCAACTTCTTTAAAATCCCCTATCGTCTCTTCGGCACCACCCGTTGCCAATTGTGCCGCTATTTGCGGCCCCTTGGCAACAACAGCTTTTATACCATTTTCAAAAAAGGCGCCTTTAAACCGCACATTTTCAAACCTCGGATGGTCCATTTTAGTACGGACAAAAAAATCAAAGATTATCTTCCCTTGAGCCGAAAGAACAGAATTAAAAGCCAAGCCTGCAAAATCACTAATGCCTAACGAATTCTTTTCCAATGTTTGATTATCGCCTTTAAAAACAAGCTGATCAAGCTCAACATGGCAGTCTGCTTTTAAATCATTCTTATCTGATTTCAAATCCGCCGAAAACATCATATTACCAGATGATAACTCTCTTTTAATAGACCTAAGGCAATAAGGCCCAAGATAAGCCAGGCGTACATCTTTCACATGCGCCTTAATATCCATATCCCGTGACAGAAAATCAAACCATCCTGCAAGCTTAACATCTCCTATGGCATCGCCTTGTTGTGACTTCAAAGAGCCTAAAACATCCAAGCGCATCCGTGACTTTTCCAGAAAAGAAGCCTGAGAAACATTCAAACAAAAATGGTCCATTCGCAGATGAAAACTTCCACCGGCAATAACGGCCTCATCGATAAAATCAACTGTTGCGTTATTAATTTTTAGCCGTTTAAGAAAAAAGTTATATTTCCGCTTCGCTTTCTCTGTAGCTTGAAGCTGGCCTAAAGAAACACTATCATCTTTTTCTACCATCAATGACGGCTCTACAGGCGAAACAGAGCCTCCTTGCCGCCTGAATAGCTCAATCCCAAAATCAAACGACTCATCAGCTCTGCGGGTCATTTTAAGATAAGGCTTATCTAAAATACAAGAATTTATAACAATATCGCCTTTAAAAAACCCAAGCAGGCTTGGCGCGATAATAATCTTATCAATGCGAAGATTCTCCCCGATAGCAAAATCCTCAACAACTATAGAAGCCGGGAAAACAATATAAAGGCTTGAAATCTCAGGCCTATCCCCTAATCTTTTTTCAAGCTCCGTTAAAATCATCGCGCGGCCGCGCGTCAACACATATACGCTAGCTAACGCAAAACAAACAATACTTATAGAAAAGAACAAAATCAACACCTTAAAAGGTTTTTTTAATGCCATTTAAATGCTCCTGCTAAGTTTACCTCTCGCAAAAATACTGGTGTCCCTGGCGTGATTCGAACACGCGACCCACTGCTTAGAAGGCAGTTGCTCTATCCAACTGAGCTACAGGGACATCCATGACAGACCACCGTCTTTATACAGGGATAATATTATAACTAAACTACCGGCTTAAACAAGTGATTATTTTAACCCCCTGAATCACCCCATAAACCATATATTCCACCTTAATGAAGCTCCGCGGGCTAAAAGCCCGCGGTTTCTTGAAGCGGAATACTCAAGCGGCCAAACTCCATCCGCGGCCTAAAGGCCGCGGTTTTGTGGCCGCGAACGTATAAAATATCCAGATAATGCTCTAAGGCTATACTTTTCCCAACCGCTCAGCGATCTCATATAGAACTCCACCAGCAATATTAAGCTTAGGAAAAAAATATTTCTTTGCTGAAACAAAAATCGACGTCTTACCAGCCTCTTTTTTGCTAATTCTTATTACAACATCCATGGAATCAATGGAAGCCAGAATGATTCCGCTACTTTTACGTTGACGGATATTCTTCCCTAATTCATCCGCTGCCTCGAGGCTTGCTTTATACGCGTCTTCATACGCCACATCAAAAACGACCTCGTAGCCGTTTTTCCCGGCAACAACGTTATATGTCTCTCCCGCGATAAGCAAAGGCCAGCCTCCAACCGCCCCTATAACTACAGCACCACCTAGCATTTTCGCCCCTTTTATAGTAGTGCGCTTAATCATTTCGGATATCACCTTGGCTGTTATATCTTCAAAAGAAGGTAAACCTTGGTATATCTGATTTTTAATATTGACGTTAAAATGTTCAACGTGCAAGCGAGCCCCTCTTGACGCATCCTTAAATATTACGTGATCCGCGGTAAGTATCAACTTGTCTACCTGCAGGGGAATCTCCTGAAAATCCTCTTTAAATATAGCCAACTTTTCTACATTGAAGTTGGCCTTCTTGTCTTTCATAACCGCCAATATTTTCACGTAGATATCCAAAGTGGCAATATGGACTTTCTTATTGATAATTAAATTCTTGAAATCAAATACAGCCCTTATCCGTGGGACATCGGCAAGCAATTTGTCTTTACCAAAACCCTCAGGGTTATATAACTTCAGCCCAGTTATAAGCAAAGTTTGTTTTTTAACCTCCAGGTGTATATTCTCAATGCTCACACGCGCGCCCAATGCCTGGCTGATTATCCTTTCTAAAACAGGCTTATAATATAAGCTTAATGCCGTCGAAATAATTGCTGCAACAACGGCTAATATGACTATCAATTTCAAGAAACCAAAAGCAAAATTTCTTATTCGCACTTATCACCTCATAACGGTTTTTAAGATGTAAAAATAGAGTTATCCAGTCAGTTTTTGCCGATGGCACAGCCGCTCAAATGAGTACGGATATTTTCTGAAAAGCCCTCATCCTTATCCGCGGCTATAGCCCTTGCGTTAATCTTTGATATTTCACGAAGTTCAGCAAAAGATATATTAGTCCCAAGAATACGCCCATCTTTATATGCTCTCAGGTCGATATCGCCCGTTAAAAACCGGCGCTTCCAAAATGGTATTTTAATAATCGCCTCTTCGTTAAGATGGCTGCTGATCGTATTCGTGCAACTATGAAAAAGAGTGTTGTAAAATTCCGGGTGATTATAGAGGCTATTGGTCCTCTTCAACATACTGATAAATAGCTTCTTAATATCCTCTCTGTCAATTTTAACCCGGTAGAGATAAACATCTTCTTTGCGGTAATTCGTCCTTAAGCGCACAATATCTCTTTCATCGCTCCAGATGTATATCAACTCATACTGCTTAAATAAACCCCCCAGCATACAATAAGATTCACCGGCTTGAGGCCGGATTTCTATCGAAACCGCAACGAACTTCCCATCTGAAAAACCAAAACTTAAAAACGTATGCGCAACTATATCCGACCCCCAATAATTAACAAACACGTCTAAAGAACATATCTCTTCAACATCATATGTCCTGGCTTCATATCGGACATCAAAATCTTTACTTGTACGATAATCATTATCCCTGACATCATGAATCGTAATTTTAGGCCATTCAAACTCAACATAAGCGGCCTTGAGATCTTGCGGATAGGCTGCGCGCGGGTTAGGCTTAATGGAAATAAAAAACAGCGCGGCCACCAAAAATCCAATCAGGCTTAAGAACATCCGAAATTTTCTTTTTTTACCAAAAATGACAAAAGCAAAAACAGCCGCGATATACAAAACCGCGGCTGTCAACCGGATATTACGGCCCAACGATGGAAAACTGCAATAATAAAGCGCCAAAGCGCTCCACAAATGAAGCAAAAAACCAACAGACCAAAAAATAATCCTAATTATTATATTAAAGACAACGCTGAACATTTTAATATATTGCATCTACTTCCTGTTGGCCCAAATTTTATAATTTAACGGCGGGCTTGGCTTGCATATGAAACCTTAAAAGAACTAGAACCGAAAACTAATCACTACGCATAATCCAATAATCAACATTCTCATCCACATTCACAATATAGAGCCGTCGATTATTATGCGCAGATACATCAAAGATACGCATATAAAAATCATCATAAAACTCAGGCGCTTCTAAATCATACCCATGACGATAACTGGCTTTATTAATCGGAGTCACATCAACAATCGAAAGCTTATCCGGGGCCAGAGACTTAAGATAAAGAAGATCTTTGGCCTCCTCAAACTGCTCCTGTCCGGCTACATAAGAACCTTGACGGCCAAACTTTTTCTGCCCTTCGATAATCTGGGCCATTAAAAGCGCCCTATCATTAGACGAGACATAAACGGTAAGCTTATCCGCCAATGCTGAAATTTCATCTTTGAACCTGTCATTAAATTCATTTTTAGAAACATCCGGCGCGGACATCACAACATGTGATATTTCTGTCTGAAAATCAGCAAAGTCTGAATGTTTATACATCCATTCAAAAGCACTGCATACAACCTGGCAGCCGAGGCTTGAACACTCAATCCATAACTCCTTAGGCTTAACCTCCCGGATGACCCTGGCTAAAGCATCCCCCAAATACGCCCCTGAACTGACAGCAAACTTCCCCGCCTTTTTATAACCCCAGGGGGCCACCGATTGATCCCCTGGCCAGTCAAAAAGCAATACCGGCGTGTCTACATCCAAGAGATAAGTAAAATAGGCGGCCTTAACAGCCGTAAGTTCAAAACTGTCTTTAAAACCATAGGCCAATACCAGCAGAGATTGATGAGGAGACTCTCGCACCGCCTGAGAAATACTTTTAATGAAATCATCATCGCCTAATCTCTCAATATCCTCAACACCGATAACTCCTCTTTTTTTAAGCGCGCCGGGAATAACTTTTCCTATTTTTACTAAAGGGTCTATCTTGCAATTAAACTTCCCAAAAACCAAACGATCTCCCATCTTTGGTTCAAAAAATAAACGGCCATCCTGCTCTTCAATCTGCCGGCTGCTGGCGTAAAACAGCTGAATATTCCGATAGTTACCTTCGGATTTATAATGAACCCGGCGATAAAGAGCCTTTTCGATATAATCAGCCCTTCCTTTTAGAGGTACGAAAGAGCACCCGGCCAAAGCTGATACCAGCATAAACACGCAAAATATTTTCTTCATAAAATTTGAAATCACGAAAATCGGTGAGCGGCCTTAGCCTCATAGCGCGTAGACAAAAAAGTACCATCGCCTAAAATCACTGGCTGCGCCAAACAAGCAACGCTTATACTCAGTGATCCTGCGCCTTTTGATTTTTTATCCTACAAACGCTATCTTCTTACGCGCCCTTTAAGCAGCTTTTCCGCCTGCAACCAATAATCCAAATCGTGCCCTTGTTTACAACCATCCTTCTGCCACAATTCCTTCGCTTTTTCCCTAATCGCCTCATTTGAATCCGTCTTCTCACAACACTTTCTCATATCCATAACTATCTCCTTTCAACTTAACTACTTCCCTTAGCTATAAACACATCCCATTTAAAATTTTTAAAACTAACTACGCTAAAACTGCGACACTCTATAAAACCGCTATTTTCTGTATAACTCCACTTGCGAGGTTGGTCAAGTAAAAAAAACTAATAAACTTTATCCGCCGTTATTCATACTTTATAACAAAAATATTTTCATGAAAAAACCTTGGCCGCGAAAAAAGCAAAAAACAAACCTATAGCATAAAAACCGAGTGCTATCCAAAAAATAATAAAGCTGATTTTTTTAAGCAAGGTGCAGGCTTTGGCTTTCACTGGATCAACAGGACATGTTGCTTTCTGAGCACCCTTAAAACGCGAAAAACCCGAAAGTGCAAGCAGGATGCCAGCTATAACAAAAACCATCTTTTTCTGTTCGGACAGCCATACCAGTACCGGCATATTAGAAATAAGCCCTGCTACTACCGCCCCCATTCCCAAAGCAACCAAAAGAGCCGGAAGCGCGCAACAAAAAAGCGTACTCACCGAAGCAAATAAGCTGACAACAGCCAGCCAAACATCCCTCTTTTTGATATTGCTCATGCCCCTTCTGTCTTTCTAAATATTTCTTCTACAACATAACCGGCTTTTTTAACAAGGTCTTTCAATGTCTGATCATCCATCTCTTCACCGGGCTTAAGTTCTAAAATAAGAGTTTTCTCCGTCAAGTTAACCTTTATAGTTTGGACCCGCGGGTCTTTTAAGAAAACTTTCTGTAAAGCACGGGCGCAAAAATCACAGACTAACCCGTCAATTCTCGCCTGAACAACAACCGCTTCACTTGTTTTTACAGCCTCGCCCTGGCTAAAAGCCAAAACAGGATGAAAAAAAGCGATCATAAGAAAAATCATGACAAACCGCATAAACCCTCCTTTTTTAGAAATAAAAAGAAAAAGTGTTCATAACATCCCCATTCTGATTTGCTCCAACCTCAAACATAAAAGGCCCTTTAAAAAAACGTAAAAAAGGCGTTATCATAATGCTATCTGAAGCTTCAGGCTTATGCCTGACTTCCAACATAACCCAGGTGTGAAAATCGCCATACTCTCCGATGTAAGGAGCTATGCCTAACCTTAACCGCTGTTCAAAAAACTTATCCACGTGGCCAGCATACATATATCTATTCATATAAGCGCAATAAAAACGCCTATTCTCCCAATCAAAAGAAACTCCGCTAAAAAACGCGCCGTCCGTCGCTTTATGAAACTCTCCATGGTTGCTATAAGAAGCCCCGGCAGCTGACTCTAAATATAAATTTGCCTGAGCATCGGATAAATTCCAACGTTTAAGCAAGTTGTTCATCTGTGTCCCGCTAAAAACCCACTTTTTTTCACGCATATATTCACCGCGTAAACCAAAAGAACAGTCCGCGCGCGGCGAATAATGCGTAAGCAAAACAGCTGAATCGGCATCATAGGACTGATAAACCGTCCACCCGCCTTCAAACGAAACCGGCCGGGCCAATACATCAACGGCCAGAATAAAAATAAAAAAAATAATGGCCGGGAACATGCGCCTATAAACTCTCTTCACTAAAATCATAAAACCTTACGGTTTTTTCTATTTTTTCTTTCATTCGCCATCGCCACAATCGCGCCAATGCCGAAAAGAGCGAAAGATACCGGCTCAGGCGCGGCATGAGAAGAATATTCTATAGAAAGCCGCGGGCGCCAGGACGCGTTTGAATAATCAGAACTAAAAGCATAGCTATAAATATTCTTATTATAATTTGTATTATCCGTTACCAACGCCATACCATAATTATCGTCCGGATTCAACGCCCAAAAATTAACCATATCTGTAATATCAAAGTCTACCCAGGAATAATTAACCACAGATAACACAGCTGAAGCCTGACAGGATGTATCGTAAGAAGGCGGAGTAAAAAGTGCCCACGCAGGCAACTCTTCCCATAATGAAGTCACCCTGTTTATATATATAACATTATCATAACTGGATGAAGTATCATAAGCGTATAAACTTAATGTCGCGTTAAGGATATCTTTTTCCGCCAATTCAACCGGTAAATCGAACTTTAATAAACCGCGCCCTTGAAATGATCCGTTATTGGTAATCTCCAAACAAATAAGCCCTCCAAAATTATAATTATCGGAGCTATGGGGATAACTATACCAGTTAGCGTCTTCTCCGTCAGTCGCGTCCGGCTGCAAAACCAAAGATTCCGCCCATACATCCACACTCGCAAAAAATAAAGCAATTAACACAACTACGGCAATCTGAAAAGTCTGTTTCATAATCCCTTCCTCATCTCAGGTATTCCCTCTGTTAATCCTATAAATAAAAAGCGTTTTATGAAACATCAAGGCTAAAATAAAATATATGCTTCTTATGCCTATTATATTTTGCCCTGCGTTTCATAAAACGCCTGTACTCTTATCTAAAAGTTAACACCCGTTTTAACGGCCGCTATCTTTTCTCTTCGCGAAACACTCTTTACAATAAATAGGGCGGGATCCGCTGGGCTTAAAAGGAACTTCACACTCTTTTTTGCACTCTGAACAAACCGCTTTATGCGTCTCACGCGGGCGCCTATCATATCCATTCTGAAAAGCCATCTTTGTTTCCTCCTTGTAAATACTGCTCTAAAAAATAAACACCAACTTTTCTGCGGCCAGCTACCTCTGGCCTTTTCGCTTATAAGAAAACGGCTTCTTTTTCTGATCAAACCCTCTCCTTTCGTCTTCATGCCGTTTTTCAAAACGATGTTCTTTATTATGCTCATTTTCTGAAGAATGTCCATAATCCTTTTTCTTATAGTCAAATCCGCGATTTTCCTCTCCGCCGCGTTTTTCAAAACGGCGCCCACGGTCAAACCTTTTCTCTCCAGCATTATCACTACGCTCCCTGTCATAAGGGCGGTGAGGACGGTTAAAAGGCCGCGAAGGCTTTGAAAAATGCCTCTCAGATGCAGGCCTTGTTTCAGTTTTACTAATCAAAAGATCAATCTTTTTTTCCAGAAAAGCCAACTGCTGCTGCATCTTCTTAATCAAACTCACCACATCCTGGCCTTCGGACGCAGGAGGCAGAAGATCATCTTGCTCAAATTGTTCATTCATCGGTTTTTATTCCTTTCTTTATAAACGCTTAAAACACCCTGCTTCAATTAAAGATTGTACACTAGAATTCAAAATCTTGAAAGAACTTATTCTTTAGCCGCTTATAGAACAAGTCCCGCCGCCAAGTTTTGCTTTATAGAGTTTCTTATTATAAGGAAGTTCCATCAACAACATACCCATAAGGCAATTATCGCTCAGCCCGGCATAGATCAATCCACAGCTGACAAACACCGAGATAGAAATAAATACCACATGGAAAAACCATGAAAATAATATTCCAACAAGAATTAAACTACCGGCGATGATACGGACTTGGCGCTCCAAAGATATCCCGCCCTCGCCCTTAATAACAGGTAGCCTTTCCTTCTGCCAGCGCATCATGCCGCCCTGCATCACTTTAACTCCATAAATACCTGATTGTATCAACATATCTGCGGCCATGGGAGAACGATTTCCAGTCCGGCAAAGAATAACATAAACCTCTTTAGCCTGACTTAAATCATTCATTTTAGCAGGAAGCATATCTATAGGAATGTTGATAGAATCCTTAATATGCGCCTGGCTAAACTCTAAAGCAGACCGCACGTCTAAAAGCTTAACCTGCCGGTCTTTTCCTGTAAGGCTCAAGGCTTCTTTAGGCGACACCATCTCTAAAGCTGCGGCCTCTCCCCTTTGATTCACACGGATAATATTGTCAATATTGAAAGGCTTTGGAATAACTTTTGAGCGCATATTTTTGACAAACGCCTCTTTATCAGTTTCTCTTAAAAAAGGGTTTGTTTCTTTTTCTCTCTTGAGCGTCGAGAAGAGTTTTTCATGATAGTCGTGCCCAGGAAAAATCACAGTCTCATCCGGAAAACTTTTTATTCTTTGCAAAGTATCAAACATGGATTCCGAAGAACCATTCTGGAAATCTGTCCGGCCCACGCTCCCGATCAAAAGCACATCCGCGGTGAATAGTTTGCCTTCTCCATATAAACTCATCGCATCATCCGTATGCCCCGGCGTATAGACAACCTTAAAACTACTGGAACCTAATGTGATCTGATCATTATCTTTGAGACGTTTATCCACGATGCTGGAAACCGCTTTTTCATACATCAACAATTGTGCTCCAGTTTTTTTCTTTAATACAGCCGCCAGGGAGAAATGGTCAGCATGAGTATGAGTATCAATTATAAATTTAAGGCTTAGGCCTTTTCTCTTTAAATACCCGGCATACTCCTCCTGCAGACTGATATGCGGATCAATAATCATAGCCTCACGGCCAGAACTCAAGACATAAGAATAGCAACTTCCCGCCATGAAACGCCTCATCAAAAAATTTCTAGCCATAGCATTTCTCCTTAAAATGACCGTTATAAACCCCATCCGCCCAACTTTTAAAGGCGCCAGATATAATTATACCTTATCCACATCAAAAACCAAAATTTTTAGAAACAAACGAATTGACTCACATTAAATGTTACCGAAGCGATAGCGGAATTGAATCGTTGACT
>CAYRDK010000006.1:0-181163 GCA_964423185.1 uncultured Planctomycetia bacterium | reverse complement strand
ATTCTTAATACCTGTCGCATTTCTTTCCTTCACCATTCTTCTCTTCTCTGTTCTTCCCTTAAAATACTGAGCCCATTGTGAGCCATATATGAGCCATTTGAGTCAATTACTTCTTATCTTCGCATTTATTGCACAGCTCGGGCTCCTTGGCCGACGGCCGCACACCGAACAGCGTCTTTGCGATCAGCCGGTACAAGAATCCTTCCAGCGGCACTTTGCATTTCTTGCATTTTTTGGTCATAATCACCGTCTACTCATACTTTATATATCAATCACTACAGGCTGGTTTACCACGTTATATTCTTCGTTCAACACCGAGCAATTGACATACGTTGTATCTTTTATTTTCTGAATGCCGTAACCACCATGAATATGCCCATAGATGACATACTGGATCTTTAGCTTCCCAACTCTCTCGGCCAAGGTTTTACTGCCCAAATGATTGCCTTGAGGTTCGGCAGTATCCAAATAACCATGAGCGGGCCCATGCGTTAAGAGCACATCGGTCTTTTGAGGTATCTTGCTCCAATGATACCTATCCAAATTCTCCTCTGATTCCATGAACGCCCAATTCAAGAATGTCGTAGTCATCGGAGATGCCCATAATGCCATGCCGTTCGGCAAGGTATACGGGGCATCTTTCAAATAAACCGCTTTAGTCAAATACTTCCCGACCTCATTCGGGAACCGCTCACAAAAAAAGTCATGGTTCCCTGCAATAACGATAACCAGATCGTGGCCCAATTCTGCAAGCCAATTATTAAAGTCAATCAGATCTAACGCCGAACGAAATTCGCCATCACCCGCAAAGAGCAAAACATCGCCATCAGGAACCTGAAGTTTCCGGTGCTTGGTATGAGTATCTCCTATGGCGACTATCCGCATTAATTACGTTCTCCCGAGCTTCCATTCGTTATCCTTTTACTACTTCCCAATGCCCGCCCTTATTAGGTCCGATACGCTTAATCAAGCCTTTCTGCTTAAGACCCTTGATATTCCACTCAACGCCTTTTATGGTCAATCCCGTCGCCTTCGCAATGTCTCCTACCGTAACGCGGGAATTTTCTTTCATAATTTGGATTATTTCTACCCTAGTTTCTACCCTAGTTTCTACCCTAGTTTTCTCCCTAATTTCTCCCCCAACCCCAGAACTGATCTGTTCGGCGGTTTCCATAGCTTCTGGATGGATTTTAATCGTCGCCATAAAATATAGCCTGTCCTTATCCGTTTCATAAACCACGACAGGCGACCCATTATGCTTCATCGCCCTGCGGATTTTTGGAAATCCGGTGCAACGACCTTCCGTCAAATGCAGTTCTTTTAAAAAATCTCCCAAACGACGATTACGATACATATGAGACGTGACAATCGATTTGTTGATATTATCCTTTCCTAAAGGAGGCATCGGCCCCGGGTAACTTAATACCAAGATACGATCGGGATACACCCGCACCTCAATCGGCTCACGCTGGTCATAACCGCGATGATAAACAGCATTAACCAAAATTTCTTCAAGAGCTATATAAGGATAATTAAAGAAACGATAAGCTTCGGCTTGATTTGGCACCTTACGAACAAACTCTTTGATAAGTGAACCCTTGATATAATCAAGGGCCAAGCGCACCTGACGATGAATAGGCCCTTTAAAGATTTTCTCACTGAACACATCACCCACTTCATCTTCAAATTCCACTACATCAATTTGCGCTACTGGAAAAAATTTCTGGGGATTATCGCTAAAAAGCATGAGCCCGATATTTTTCGGTTTAAAAAATTCTTTCGGTCCCTCCGCGATATTCATACGCCGACATAAATCCTCAAGATCCATCTTAGGAGCTTCCTTAGCTAAATCACTGCCTACCTCTACCAAATATTCACGAATCAATGAAGGTTGCAAATCACCCAAACTAGCCTTGTGATTAATGCGATCATCAAAGGGAACATCATTAGCGAACTTCATCAAACTACGTTCATCAGCCACTGTCGCCCGCCTTGTTGTGTCATTCCGACGGATATAATATGCGTATCCAGCGCCTTTACCTAAAGACAAAGTAGCTTTATATGGGCGATGTGTCCCGCCCGGCACCCAGATAATAACAATGCTTTTACCTTTATAGCTATCGACATCAACAATGGGAAAATACTCCGGGTACATCTTATGTGAAAGATTAAGAAGCTCTTTCTGGATTTTGGCTATTTCAGCAGTTGATAATCCCGTTGCTTCAAATTCACCGGGGCCACGTTTCTCGCCAATTCCAATAACAATATATCCGCCGCCCCAATTGTTGATATCGTTGGCGAAAGCGCACATGGTATGCAAAACAGCCAGCGAATTCCACCCCTCTTTAAACTCGAGGCGCTCGGTTTCTACTACTCGACCGGAAAGCAACTCTTGAATATTAATAGGTAATGCCATTTTCGCTCCTCATATTTCTCACTTAATGGCGAGAGTCTTAGTTCTGTAATTTTCTGACCACTTTTTCTATCCACGCTGGGGCATAACGAAGATCGCTCACAAGCTGTTTTTTATCCTCGGCTGATAATCTTCTTTTAAGTTTATTAATAATCATGTCGTCGATATTCTCCTGCTTCATATAACGTAACGCTTGAATAACTAATCCGCTGATATTCCCGGCAGTTGCCATATTCTTGGGCGTTGTTCTCTTCAAAACAATCTGCTGATTCTTAACCTGCACAATCCTGTTCGCGCCATCAGTCAGAAAAACAATTTTCGCAGGTACCTGCTCAGTTAAGCCAAGTAGATTGGCGGCATAGGCCCCGGACGGTTGAATTTTCAAGTTATCTCTTCCGGCCAATGCTTGTGCAATCCGCTCATAATTCGCTGGAAGATCACCCAACGTCGGATGTTTCTCTGGGTAATCATACAAGCCTCTCGCTAATCGGCGTATATCTCCAGCGTCTGCCAAACGCTCTAATGCCTTAGCTACGGCCGCACGACCGCCAAGATCAAGGAAATGGCTTTTCGTAAAGACAAAACCTCTATCTTTGCTGTATATTCGTTTTTTTAGTTTAGTTACAATGCTTTGCATCGTTTTCTCCGTTTTGTGGTGTCGCAAAAAGTATATAGTTTTTGCGACATAATGTCAAGCTATTTTTACAGCATAGGGCAGAAAATACAACCAATTACGTAAATGTCCACTAAATAGTGGACATTTACGTGTCATTCCATGTCACTCAAAAACGGCCCTTTTGACCACCCCGGACGCCCGCTGAACACCCCTAAAAACGCCTATTTACCGTCTAGAAACGCTTATTCAGGCCGATTTGACCATTGATGCCTAAAAGCCCAATTGCATTGACATGGACATCGATTTTTTTGACCACAATCACTGACTCCCCGCGCCTCGCCCGACCCTCACCCAACACCCCCCTCCAAGGACCCGCGACCCATTGCCTATCCAAACACCCTGAGGTATCTTTCAGTGAATTTTATTATGTTATTCATCATACCAACTGTCTCAATCGGGTATTTGCCCACAGCTGATTCAGCCGAAAGCATAACAAAATCAGTACCGTCTATTATCGCGTTGGCTACATCCGTAACTTCGGCCCGCGTAGGCCGCAGATTCCCTGTCATGCTCTCAAGCATCTGTGTAGCGGTAATAACAAATTTTCCTGCAAGATTACATTTTTTTATAATCATCTTTTGAATAACCGGAATTTCATAGATTGGCACAGATACCCCCATATCCCCGCGCGCTATCATGATGCCGTCTGAAACCGTGATTATTTCATCAATATTCTTTATTCCTTCTCTATTCTCTATTTTAGCGATGATCCGGCACCTTGAATCTGACTTAAGCAGTTTTTTTATATCTAAAATATCGGTCTTGGTGCGCACGAATGACTGGGCGATATATTCCACGCCATGCTCTTCACAAAAAGATATGTCCTGTATATCCTTCTGACTTATTCCGCCGAATTCAAGCCTTGCTTCAGGTATATTTACACCCTTATGCTCCTTCAACAGGGCGCCGACTATTACTTTAGCCTTAAGCCTGTTTTTAGCTCTGCCGATCACTTCTAAGGCGATATTCCCATCGTCTATAAATATCTGGTGACCATTCTTTATACTGCTTAACGGGCCCTGATAATCAAAAGGTATCGTTTCAGAAGATCCTTTCATATTCTGTTGGGTAAGCCATACTATCCGGCTTTTTTTAAGCAAAACCGGAGCAATAAGGCCGCCCACTCTAATGCGATGCCCCTGAAGATCCCCGAGAATCTTTATGCGCCTGCGGTATTTCTCGTTTAAAAGCCGGATGAGTCCTATTCTGTGAACCAGTTCCGGCGGCTTACCATGAGAGAAGTTCAAGCGTGCGACATCCATACCAGCAAGCATCATTTCTCTAAGTACCATCTCGCTTGATGATGCCGGGCCGATAGTGCAGATTATCTTAGTATTAACCATGGAATTCATCCATATCTGGTAATGAAAATGGTTTCATTTCTGTCCTGTGAACTTTTCAAAATAATTATAGGCATGCAAGGCAACCTTAGCGATAAATTCTTTTGAGGATGCGCTGTTTGAATTTGAGTGCTTGGTTAATACGCATATAAGAAAATCTCCTTCGCTGGTAAATACTAACCCTACATCATAGCAGATACCACGCTCTAGGCCAGTCTTGTGAGCAACTAAAGTCTCAACTGGCAGATATTTTGACAGGCGATCACTAATCCGTTGCAACTTTAGAAGCTTTATACATTTTTCAGAAATATCCTTATTTACCAGGACTCGTCTATATATCTTCTCCAGTATCAGGGCCATATCTTCTGCTGTCGTATAATTCTCAAGCCCGGCATCCCTCGATTTATAATCGGCTATCCTTCGCGAAAGCTCGGTGTTTTTTAACCCAAATGTCTTAAAGCAATTATTCAAATAATCGATACCAACCATATTGGTAAGTATATTTGTAGCGGTATTATCGCTATCATAAATCATAAGGCCGATAAGCCTCTCAACGCTAAAAGTAGCGCCTGCGGGCATATCTTTTAACACGCCTGAGCCGGTGAGCTTGTCCGATGACTTTAACGCTATATTACGGTCTAACTTAATTCTGCCCTGCTCAGCCGTAAGAAAACATGCCGCCATAAGGGGAATCTTAGCCAAGCTTGCTGACGGAAATAACTTCCCCTTCTCATGCGAAAATTCCCACCCTGTTTCTAAATCCTTGATCGCTATTCCAGTCGCACCATTAAACTGGTTTATTTCAACCCTGATGCGTTGCTGCAAATCCTGCCATGCGGTTCTCCTTGCCTCATACAGAATTCGCTCATGCTTGGTTTTTTGAAAACTACCGTAATACTGCTGGCCGAAATACGCTCCAACGCATAAAAAGATGATAATCGATATAAATAGAAATAATTTCTTTATCTTCATTTCCCTTTAACGGAATAAATATTTATTTAACTCCGATGATGTCCTTTCCCCTACAATCCCGTCAGCCTTAAATCCCTTTGCTTTCTGGAATTTTATAATAGCCTCTTTTGTCTTAGGCCCAATCTTGCCGTCTATTTCCCCTTTATAATAACCGGCTTTTTTTAATGCAGACTGAATCTGTTTTATTCTATCTTTTGTTTTTAAGCGGCGGCCTATAATGTCGGCTTGAAACTCCGTCTTCCGGTAAGAATCTCATACCGTTTATTATCATTAGCTTCTTGACGCCCAACCCAATGAGTTAATTTATTTGATATGTATGCCATTTATTTTATATTTTTCCTATAACATTCAATAGACGGAGTGCGCTATTTTCTGACTACTTTTTTATACGTTCGCGGCCACAAAACCGCGGCCTTTAGGCTGCGGATGGAGTATGAGCCGCTTGAGTATTCCGCTTCAAGAAACCGCGGGCTTTTAGCCCGCGGAGCTTCATTTTTACTCAAAATTTATATTTTCTTTGTTATAACAGATAATGCACAGTTCGTATAACACCTAAAAATTTCCTTTAAAAAGATTAAATTACCTTTCCGCCAGCATCTCTGCCGCCAATACTGCCGTGAAACATTTAATCCCTTTGATAGAATTCCACGGACCATGCCCGTGGATAAATGGCGGACAGGGACGTCACCCCCACGGGCTGCCCAAAGGGCAAGGCCGTGGGAATAAAAAGGGCCTACGGGTGAGTACCCGTGGGGTTCCAGTACGCTAAACCCCTTCATCCAGTAGTTTTTCAAGCTCCTGCGAAGATATCTTGTATGAATGCTCCTGAGCCGGAAAACGGCCCTCTTCAACATCCCTCTTATAATGCTGAAAGATTTCAATCATATCTTGCGTTAAATCAGCATAACGCTTTACAAACTTCGGCGTATAACGGTCAAACAATCCAAGCATATCATATGTTACAAGAACCTGTCCGTCACAAGAAGGCCCAGCCCCAATACCTATGGTCGGAACTTTTAATTTTTTCGTAATAATCTCAGCAACTTTATCGGGGACACATTCTAGAAGAACGGCAAAACAACCGGCATCCTCAAACTGACACGCCTGTTTGATCAATCTTCTCGCCGCGTCCGCGTCTTTTCCCTGAACCTTATACCCTCCAAGCTCTGCGGCTGTCTGCGGAGTCAAACCAACATGGCCCATGACTGCGATGCCGGCCTTTACAATCATATCCGCCGCACTCGCCGCTTGATCAAACCACTCAAGTTTTACTCCGTCACATTGAGCCTCCTTCACAAACAACTCGGCATTTTTAACACAATCAGAAAAGTTTTTCTGATAAGACTCATATGGCATATCGCCAAGCAAAAGGGCATTTTTTACAGCCCGGGAAACCGCCTTGGCATGATACAACATTTCAACCATCCCAACATCCCGTGTTGACTCAAGGCCCAAGACGACATTAGCCAAAGAATCACCGACTAGCACTATATCAATGCCAGCCTTATCAATAGCCGCGGCAAAAGGGTAATCATAAGCCGTCAACATTGCAATCTTGCGCTTTCCTTTTAATTCCGAAACTTGTGAAATAGTCATTTTCGACATAATAAAACCTCTAGCTTTGTAAACTGTTATTAAAACCACACCTTTTTAAAAAAGAGGCGACAGAATACTTTATTTTATCAGGCTGAATAAAAAAACAATCGTTATGCCCGCCTTGAGCTTGAAAAAATTCCTTAGGGCCTACCGCTTTCTTAAATAGTTTTTCACCAAAAACAAAAGGCACAATCTCATCCTGCCGGCTATGGATAAACAGCTTAGGAACTTCAATATTCTTTATTTTTGAATACGAATCATACTTACTATTGATAAAAAAAGCGGGAATAACAGGGTAAATCTTTTTTGCCATATCGGCCACAGAGGTAAAAACCCCTTCAAGAATAATCCCGCCAACAGAGGCTTTAGATGCAAGCTCAACCGCGACCGCGCCGCCCAATGATTCACCATAAACGATTATTTGGCTTGGCGCGATTTTCATATCATTCCTAAGATAACCATATCCTGCCAGCGCGTCACAATACAACCCTTGTTCTGACGGAATCCCTGTACTTTTTCCATACCCTCGATAGTCAATGATAAAAACAGAGCTTCTTAAATCATGAAAAAAGACAATCTTGGAGAGGCGATCGCCGACATTGCCGCCATTACCATGTAAAAAATAAATCACGGGAGCAGTCTTTCCCGCTGAGATAAACCACGCGTTAATCTTTTTATGATCGCGCGTTTCAAATACCACATCCTGATAATCAAGCCCAAGGCTCCCGGGGGTTTGAAGCACCTGTTTTGAAGGATAATACAATGAGTTAAACTCAAGATGGCGCAAATATAAAATAACCATCGCTATAAAGATTACAAAAAAAAGTATGCTCTTAACCATTTTTTTAACAGAACCTCCGCTTTTCAACCCTTGCCCGGCGTAACTCCTAAAACAAAACATATATCATCCCATGGTTTTTTACTCTTGAGCAAAACGATAGAAACTTTACGGTTTTTATAATAAGCTATTCCAGCGTAACAGTGCCTTGCCGAACGCGTATAACCTGTCTTTCCCAAAACAACCGGATCAGACAACCTCCATAAAAGTTTATTATGGTTTCGCCGCTTAATCACAACTCCATCGCTGCCTGTTATAACAACATACTTTTTCGCCATCACGGAAGCGATAAAAGGGTGGCTAAACGCTTCACGCGTGATGATAGAATAATCAAACGCTGAAGTTAACTGCTTTGGGTCAGGCAGGCCTGTCGCATTCATAAAATTTGAATCATACGCACCAAGCTCCTTGGCTTTTTTATTCATCAGCCGGGCAAACTTATCTTCATCACCGGCCACAGCCTCAGCTAAAGCGACACCAGCGTCGTTGGCGGATGTCGCCAACAGTGCCTCCAAAAGGCCCCTCACTGAATAATAAACACCTCTTCTTAAACCAGCTCTGGTAGGTTCAACATTCACGGCTTTAGCAGAAACACAGACTTTTTTATCTAAGCCGATCTTCTCCAAAACAACAATGGCCGTCATTAACTTTACCAAGCTCGCAGGCTGTAATTTTAAATGTGCGTTCCTGGAAAATAAAACTTTTACGTTCGTATAATCAACCGCGTAAACTGCCTCAGCCGTCACTGTGGGTTTTTTTTCTTTTTTTTTCGTTCGATTCGCGCCTTCCGCTAAACTGCAGAAAAAAGACTGAAATAATAAAAAACCCGCGCCAAACAAACAAAGATCAGCAAAAAAAGTTTTCTGGCTATATTTAAAAAATACCATTTTTATGCCTTAAAAACTATTTTATGTCTTTGTAAACCTTATAATACTCACAATGCTTACAAATAATTTTTTTAACGCTTAAAGGGCACGGCGTATCTTTGTTAATTTTACAACATGCGATATTTACCAACCAGCATCGCCACTCATCCGTATCGGCTAAAAGGCAGCTCTTTTGCTGATCAATAGAACAATGGAAAAACTCCCAGCATCTCTTTACTTTTTCTTCCCTCATCATCTTCTCTTTCACTTCTTTAGAAAAACTAAACCATTAAGATACCCGCGGGCAGCCCCTTCATGGCAATCACAAGACCAAACAACTTTACCCTTTAACGGCCCCGCTGGTTTTTTTGTATCATAGAAAATTTTAAGGTTAACAACCTGGCCTATCTTCAACTTTTTATCGGAAAAAAAACACACGCCATTCAAACTAACATTCCTTGTTAATGTGTCAACTTTTGGAAAAAAAATCCCTGTTTTATACTGCATAATTGTTGAGGCCTTAAATCTGGCGCGATTTCTTCTCTCTTGCATAAAACCTCCTTCAATGAGGCCATAATTTATGGAACGAGCGATTTTCACGAGTGAACATAAGTTATTGGGCCGAATTAATCCTGAGCATATATTAAAAATCTCCTTAAGATTTTTAATATGGGATGCTCAGGGTCCAATATTTTCTCTTTCCTAGCGTTTAGAGGCCATACTTTATGACAATCTAAAATATATTATTTTTCTAGTTGTCATAAAGTTTTAGACCGAATTCCCGTATCTTTTCAACCCCGAACCCAAAACCAGCACTCTGCCGTCCTCCGTAACAAGCTTTGCCCTTACGCCTTGAAACCGATTAATCACAACTGAGCTTTTTTCAAATCCCAACACCACAAAAGCAGTCGCCAAAACATCAGCGGTTAAAACATTGTCCGCGATGACAGTAGCTGATACAACTCCAGACGCGGCAGGATAGCCAGTTTTCGGATTTATTATATGTGAATAGCGCCTATTCTGAAAGATGAAAAATTGTTCATAATCACCTGAAGTAGCCACGCCCATATTTTCAAGTTCAAGGGCCTCTAAAACCTTCTTATGATCTCGCGGGTCCTGAATACCAACGCGCCATGTGTGCCGGCGGTTCCTGCCGAGACAATAGATCTCCCCCCCAGCATTTAAAACGGCGCTATTAATTTTAAACTCCTTAAGTTTAGCTATAGCACAATCAACGGCGTAACCTTTCGCTATCCCGCCTAAATCAAGTTTAGCGCCCATTTTCAACAACTTGATACTCAGACTTTTTCTATCTAAATAAATAGCATCACAACCAACAAAAGATAAACCCTGCCGGACATCTTCCTCGGCAGGAACCTGTTGTAACTTTATGGCTTTTTTCCACAACAACGAAACAGGAGCAATCGTTATATCAAAAGCCCCGTCCGTTGCCGTATAAGACTCCTTTGCTTTTTCAATAAGATCAAAGAACTCCTTTGTGGCGGCCAATTCGCCTGATGAATTCAAACGGGACAACTCACCTTCTTTATTAAAGAGGCTGCACATCTTATCAACTCTTTCAAACTCACGGAAAACAATTTCCTTAGCTTGAGGGTCCTCGCTTGTCACCTCGACAAAAGTCCCCATAAAAAAAGCTGTATCTTTATAAATCCTGGGACGGCAACTTAATAAAAAAACACAAAAAAATAAAAATAGAAAACCTGAATAAACATATTTTTTTATCATTGAATCAACCTTTATTTACCAATAATCTTAAATAACTCCTTCAAAGCCAAAGTATTTAAAATATCACCCTTTTCCAGCCATGCCCGCCTCGCGATGCCAACACCAAACTTCATATACGCCAAATGATCCTTATTGTGAGAATCCGTATTTATTGCCAACTTCACGCCATTCTCTTTAGCCAAGCGGGCGTTCTGGCCGTTTAAATCCAAGCGGTACGGATGCGCGTTAATTTCAAAGGCTGTATTTGTATCCCGCGCGGCTTTAAAAATCTCCTTAAAATCCAATTCATAAGCTTCCCTAGCCGGCCAGAGCCTGCCCGTCGGATGAGCGATCATATGCACATTTTTATTCTGGCAGGCTTTGACTATCCTCTTTGTAAGCTGTTTTTTAGACTGCTTAAAACCCGTATGAATAGCCGCGATAACAATATCAAAAGCCGCCAAAATACCATCATCATAATCGATACGGCCATCACCATCAATCTCAACCTCCGACCCAAACAAGACCTTAAAATCTTTCAGCCTGGCGTTCAAAGCATCAATCTGGCGCTTCTTTTTCTTTAAAGCTGCCCTATCAAGCCCGCCAGCGATTTTTAAAGAAACGGAGTGGTCCGTTAAACAGACATAATCGTAGTTATGGCGGCGGGCTTCATCAACCATGCTCTCAATACTCTCAACTCCGTCTGAATAGTCCGTGTGGACATGAAAATCGCCGCGGATATCCTTTAGTTCCACCAAATGAGGCAACCTGCCTTCCTGAGCCGCTTCAATCTCGCCATTATCCTCCCGCAGTTCCGGCGCGATAAAATCCAGCCCAAGAGCCCTGTAAAGGCCCGCCTCATCCTTGGAAGCGATACAATGCCCCTTTTTGTCAAAAAGGCCGTATTCGTTTATTTTCAAACCTCTCTTTATGGCTAATTGACGCAAGCGAATATTGTGGCTTTTCGACCCGGTAAAATAAAGCAAAGCAGCTCCAAAAGATCTGCTGTCGGAAACACGTAAATCCACTTGTGCGCCATCATGCGTCAGAATCGCTGATTTTAACGCCCCATGGGCTAAAATACGCTTCGCAAAAGGTAGATGAGTAAAAGTATCCATAATCTCACCCGGCTTCTTGCAAACAACCAAAATATCAATGTCACGCACAGTTTCCTTCATGCGCCGAAAGCTCCCTGCGACAACAAGCTTTTCTACAGCCGCATCTTCTTTTAAAATTGATAAAACCTGCTGAGCCGCCTTATCCGCTATCAATAGGTTCATATTCTCCTGGCCTTTTTGCACCAAGTCTATGCCCTTAAGAATATTCTCAACGGTCTTTTCCTTAATACCTGGCAGAGAAAAAAGAAGTCCGTCGCTGGCGGCCTTCTTTAAGCCTTCTATAGACTTTATCTTTAGCCTTTCATAAAAAAGCCGTGCAGTTTTGGGGCCGATGGAGGGAATACTCAACATTTCCAAAACTCCATCCGGAACGTCTTTTTTTAACTCAACATAAAATTTACAAGTGCCTGTTAAAACAATTTCATTTATTTTTTCGGCCAAATCATGCCCAATCCCAGAAAGATCCTCCAGGCGTCCTTGTTGAATAAAATCAACAACATCTTCCTGTAAATTTTTTATCACCTCAGCCGCCCTTAGATACGCGCGGATACGAAAAGGATTCCCTACTTTAATTTCCAGAAGCTCGGCTACTTTAACAAAAATATCAGCTATCAAAACGTTATTTTTCATACGGCTTCACTCCTTAATGCCACAACAGGTGCCTGCGGCCGGCTTAGATACCTCTTGCCAACCAAGGCGCAAAAAACAAAACTGAATAGAGCACCACAAAAAACAACAATCTGAATTTTAAAATAATGAGCCGCTAATCCAGCAATCAGGTTTCCAAAAGGCATAAGGCCCGTCAGCATCATTACAAAAACCCCCATAACACGCCCGCGATATTGGTCCTCAACGCTTGTTTGCAAAATCGTATTAATCATAGACATGCTTCTTGTCGCGCCGAAACCAGCCGGTATCAATAAACAAAAAGAAAGAATAAAAGAATCTGACAATGAAAAAAACATAATAGAGATAAAAAATAAGATAATAGAACTCTTTAAAACTGCAAAGTTTGTGATGGCGTTTTTAAAACGGGCGATGCTTAAAGCCCCCATCAAAGCACCTATGCCATTTGCTGACATTAAAATTGCCAATCCTCTGGCACCTTGATGAAATATTTCTTGGGCAAAAACAGGCATAAGAACAATATAGGAAACACCAAACAAGCTTATTACTCCAACCATGGCTAAAAGGCCAAAAAAGATTTGGTTAGACCTAATTAGGCTCAGCGCTTCTTTCATTCCGACTGCGATTGATACTCTTTTTGAAGAAATCGGAGTAGACCATCTAGGCCTTATAAAAAATAAAGCCGCCAAAATAGGCAGAAAACTTAAAGCGTTGATGAAAAAACATCCGTCAATCCCGACAATAACAATCAAAACGCCCGCAAGCGCAGGCCCGATGATTCTTGCTGAATTAAACGACGCTGAATTAAGCGCAATCGCGTTAAGCAAATGCTGCTTGCCGACTAAATCCACAACCATCGCCTGCCTGACAGGAGCATCTAAAGCCATAACAATGCCATTTAAAAACGCCAGAATTAAAATCTGCCGGACCGTAATAACATGATAATGAACTAGCACGGCTAAAGTAAAAGCTAAAAGCATAAAGCTCAATTGAGCATAAATCAAAAGGTCGCGCCTGACATGCCTGTCCGCTAAAACCCCAGCAGCTAATGTCAAGAAAGAAATTGGCAAGTAGTTTAAAAAACCGACGAAGCCCAACAGAAAACTCGATCGCGTCATTTCAAAAACAAGCCAACTTTGCGCCATGGATTGAATCCAGGTGCCAATCAGCGAAATAAACATCGTAAACCAAAACAACCTGAATTCTTTGATCTTTAACGAAGAAAACATAACACCCTTTAAAATAACCTAATACCCGGTAAAACCCTCCGTTACAATTCTGTTTTCACTCAAGCCTAATTCTTCAGTAAGAATTTGCCGCATCCCCTTTACCATCCCAGGCGGCCCACAAACAAAAAAAATTCTCTGGCGATAATCCTGTATCTTCTCTCTGATCATACCAGCATTTACATAACCAGGCTCATAACCAAACATCTCTCGAGTTTCACCAGTCAATACATAAATAACCTTAAGATGGCTATTAGACTGGCACATCTGTGCAAAGTCAGTTTTAAAAATAAAATATTCAGGGCTTTTTCCAGAATAAAGCAGAATGAAATCTTTTGAAAGCTTTAAATCTGTAGCATATTTTAACATGCTCCTGATGGGCGTGATGCCTATGCCGCCGCTTAAGAAAGCTATTCTCTGATATCCTTCTTCAAGAATAAAACTCCCCATAGGCATTCTTATGGTAACTTCATCGCCGATGGAAAGCGCGTTTAAAGCCTTTGAAAAATCACTCTCAGTCAACTTCTTTGTGAAATCAATATACCCCTTTTCTGTCGGCGAACTGGATATAGAAAAAACTTTTGTTACATTACGGCCGCCTATTGTTAAAAACAAAGACAAATACTGCCCTGCCTTATAAAAAATATCCTGATCGAGTTTCAGCCGAAAAGTCTTAACATCGCAACAATGGCTTATAATATCGCAAATTTTTAATTTGAAACTTTTCAAAAAATCCTCCAAACACTATCAAACAATCTTCATAACGCGTTTTATAAGCTTGTCCTTTAAAGTGGTGCTATTCGCTAAAAAACAACCGGCAACATCCGGATGCCCACCGCCGCCAAACTCTTCTGCGACACGCCCGATATCTACCAGGCCTTTCGAACGCAAACTCACTCTCCATCGGCGCCCTTCCATCTCCCTGAAGAAAAGCACAGCCTTAACCTTCTTCAACATCCTTATCTGATCGGCAATGGGGTCTACATCCTCATCCCTGGCACCTAAGCGGCGCATATCCTTAGACGTAACATAAGTATAAGCTATTTTACCCTGCTTAAATAACTTTATTCTCGAAAAACACAACCCTAAAAGCGCGGCCTCTTCTTTTGTCCGCGTCCAGTAACTACGTTCCACAATACGATAATAATCCACGCCGCGAGAAATAAGGTCAGCACAAATAGAAAAAGTCAAAGAACGCACCGTCGGCAAACGAAAAGAACCAGTTTCAACAATCATGGAGACAAGCATAGCAGAAGCCATATCGCTATCTATAGGAATTTTTAAAAGATTAACCAAATGATACACCATCTCACCTACAGCCGCGGCGTTTTTATCAATCAATGAAACATGCGCGAAACTTTTACGAAAAACATGGTGGTCAATTTCAATCGTTGTTAAAGATTTTTCAAAAACAGTTTCAAACATGTCACCTAACTGAAGGACAGAAGCACAGTCAATAGCGATAGCCGCATCAAACCTTTTTATCCGGCAGTTAGGGGTTTTAACCGCGTTAAACAACGGTAAAAAAGCATACCGTAGCGGCATAATACTCGGTGAAAACAAATACACATTTTTCCTGATCTTTTTTAAAGCCAGTGCCAAAGCAACCATGGAACCAATAGCATCTCCATCAGGAAACTTATGAACACATAAAGCAATATGTTTGGCTTTCCTTATTTCATCGGCAACTCTGCGGTACAATAGCTTAGAAGTTATCTGTGACTTGCCTTTTGCACGGTTAATTTCAAAATGAGCCTTATCCAATTCAAACCCCCATAACTTTTACAATAACTCGTTTTTTCCTCATTCCATCAAATTCAGCATAATAAACCTGCTGCCACGGGCCTAAATCAAGCCTGCCCTCAGTTACCGGAACAATAACTTCATGATGAATAAGCAAACTTTTAAGATGCGCATCCGCGTTGGTTTCTCCTGTCCTATGATGCCGGTAATCCGCTTTAAAAGGCGCAAGATGCTCAACCCACTGGTCAATATCCTCTATAATGCCAGATTCATCATCATTAACATAGACGCCCGCTGTGATATGCATCGCCGAAACAAGAATCATGCCTTCCTGGATTTTGCTTTCAGAAAGCACTTCTCCAACCTGAGCGGTTATATTAATATATTCTCTCTTATTTTTTGTATTAAACCAAAGATACCGCGTATAGGCCTTCATAGGTTCAAACCTTTCTCATTTGACGTTTATAACCACAGTTTGAAGCACCATCCCAGAAACCAAAAACGATATGTCTTAAAGGAACACATTTAAACTCATTCCCATGGACTGTTTTATGTGTTCCAAACCTTCTATCATAGATAGAACAAAAATACGTATTATCCGGCCTTCTCTCAAGATGCACGCAGGGATCGTTTTCAACAACGCCGCAACAAGCGCCGCATCTTTTACAAAGGCTCTCATTTTCTTCTTGCGCTTTTTTTAAATACGACTCGTATGCCGCCTCATCCATCATAATTCGCCGCTGTTGTATTAAGCCTTCCTGATTAAACATCTATTTTTTCATACCACGCGCTCTGCTCCCTGCGCCCTTTTTAATCCACCAGTAAACACATCTTACTTTTGAATTTTCAGTAATCTTAATGTCAAACTCCCGCGTTAAAGTAACAACGGCATGCCAAATACCCCGTTTTAAAATAACAGGTTTATCCAGTAAAAAACACGCGATATGGGCTTTATCTTTAGAGGTTGAAACAAAAAGAATGCCCCTGCCTTTGACCGGTTCAAAAGTCTCAAGGCTCTCGGGATGCTGCTCAAGCCTGTCTATCTTCTTATCCCGGACAACAAGATAAGCGATGCGCCACCCTAGCTTTGACTGCCTGACTACAATCCTGAATAAATTTTTAGTTTTTGAAGCTTTTTCTCTACCAGGATAATCAATAAGCCAGCCAAAAGGCTTAAAACTCCTGGCAGTAATTCTCTTGTATTTTAAGCTTGCTTTAAACATAACATCTTATGATACAAGAAATAAGAAAATTAGACAAGTGAGAAAAAATGATGTGTCAATGATTTTAAACGATGCGTTCTGAATGAAAAAAAAGAGGATTATCTTAAAAATTTATATACTGTTCCCAATAACGATACAATTCCCGGGTAGCCACAACATCCCCAAGGCAATATTTGGCAATATCCAAAAACCGCTTCTCTTCAAAAAACGACTTAACCTGATCTCCTGACACACCGCCATCCTTTGGGCTTTTAATGCCAAAAGCGTTACACCATACATGAAGGCTGAATTTTCTGCGAAAAGCCCCTAGAAATGTTAACTTCTCCATTAGATCAATGTGCGCGAGAGAACGATAGCGGTCTGGCATAAGATTTTTAGCGGCTTTCAAGCGATTCACGGCAGAACGAATCATAATAAACGGACAATCAAAAGCACGCCCGTTAAACGTAATAAACTGTTCATATTTGGCAATCCTGGCCCAAAATAACTCCAAAAGCTGTTTCTCCTGGTTAACAGAAAAATACTCCGCTTCCCCTTCGTGTACTTTCTGAAGCTGGCCATCCGGAACCAGATAATAAACAAAAGCTTTCTCCGTCTCCAACTCAAGCATCGCGATTGTAACAATGCGGGCGGTCACAGGATAAAAACTCATAGTATCCTTTACAACCTGCTGTTCCTCGTCTGTTTTCGCGAATTTAAGTAAATGTTCCCGTGTCGTCTCATCAAACGACTCTAAAACATCGCCAACCGTTTCAATATCAAAGATAATTTTCGCCATGATAAGAATTAAAATAGTCCATCATTTTATGGTTTAAATCCTGTTTTTTTATCCCTGAATCACCTGGATCATCTAAATCAAAATCTTCCTCTTCAAACCATGAGTAGTCCGTCTCCAGTTTATCCAATACCTTCGCCTCATTAATAAACCTTGATAAACGATTAAAAGTATTAATGCCGCCATTACGCCCTTCATTATGCATAGACAAAAAAAGCTTTTTTCTGGCCCGTGTAACAGCCACATACAACAAACGCCTCTCTTCTTCAATGGACTCATCGTCATTAAGAGCGTAAGAAACAGGAAAACTTCCATCAACAAGCGCTAAAACAAAAACAGAATCCCACTCAAGCCCCTTAGCAGAATGAACCGTCGACAAAACAACAGGCCTCTCATCTTCTTTATCTGCCTCTATATGAACAACACTGCGCTCAGGCGGCTCAATCGTCACAAAATCAACTAAAAACTGCTCTAGAGAAACATAAGAAGAGGCTATTTCCATAAAAGCCTTTAAGTCATCCTGTCGAAAATGGTAATCATCGAACTTCTTTTTTAAAATAGGTACATAGAAATCGACAACTTTTTTTATTTTTTCCCGGACCCCTTCTATAGACTTCAGATGGTTCAAAAGCTCAACAACCTGCTTTAATTCCTGTCTTAAAACAACATTTTTTATCACGCCCTTTAACTGATCATCAACATCCCCGGGCCGTGTACCGCTTATGATATCTTTAATCTTCTCTGCTGTTTTTACACCAACCCCCTCCAATAACATCAATACGCGCGCCAGAGACAATTCATCTTTAGAGTTATGGTGCACTTTTAAAAAAGCTAAAACATCTTTAATATGCGCTGTTTCAATAAATTTCATCCCGCCATAAACAACAAATGGAATGTTGAGCTTGGATAAAGCCAGCTGAGCTGGTAAAGATAAAAAGTTCGAACGGTATAAAACACCGATAGAATTAAAATCAGCCCCCTCCCTGCGCAGAAAAGCGATTTTATCCGCTATCCACTGGGCTTCCGCATACGCGTCTTTAAAAAAACAGAGATTCGGCTTTTCATCTCCTTGTGACATGCTAAACAAGACTTTAGAATACTTACGCTTTTCTCCATCGATAACGGCGTTAGCAACATCAAGGATAGGTTGCGTAGAGCGATAATTATATTCTAGCTTAATAATTTTTGTGTCCGGAAACCGCAACGGAAAATCAAACATATTTTTATAATAAGCGCCTCGAAAACTATAAATACTTTGCGTATCATCACCAACAGCCATACAGTTCTGATGCTGTTTACAAAGTAAAAAAACAATATCAGCCTGAATCTTATTAGTATCCTGAAACTCATCCACCATAATATACTTAAACTGCGATGAAACATTACGATTAATCTGTTCATCCTCAAGCAACAACTTTAAATAAATAAGCATATCGTCATAGTCAATCAGGTTATGAAGAATCTTATATTGCGTATATTCACGACGCAAATCTTCCATCTGCGCAGCCAGGTGTGAAAAATGAGGATAATCACGCGATAAAATATCCGCTATCATTTGATTGCGGTTTAAACTCATGCTCAACACACTCCTTAATGTATCTTTTTTTGGAAACCGCGTTTTATCCTCAAGAAAACCAAGCTTAGCAGCTAATAGATACAAAGCATCTGACGCATCTGAAGTATCAATGAAAGAGATATTATCTCCTAAGCCAAGAACCCTTTTATATTTTTTAATAATACGGTAAGCAAAAGAATGAAATGTCCCTCCCTCTATTCTGCGGCATTCAGGATCATGCAAAGAAGCGCGAGACAACATTTCCCTCGCGGACTTTCTCGTAAAGGTTAAAAGCAAAATATCCTGAGGGAGGATCCCCTGATTAATCATGTATAAACAACGATATTCTATAACCCGGGTTTTGCCTGTGCCCGCCCCTGCGACAACCAAAACAGGGCCCTGAAGAGCCGTCGCGGCATCAAACTGTGATGGATTCAGAACTTTTTTTAAATTGTCCAGATTTATGCCCATGCAAAGATACCCCTAAAGATTAAAAAATATTATACGTTCGCGGCCACAAAACCGCGGCCTTTAGACCGCAGATGGAGTTTGGCTGCTCAGTACGCGGCAAAACCAGAGAAAATCTGAGGATTACTGCCCTATCTCTTTTGTTTTTGGATGGAAACCATCTATCAGCGTTTCTTTTTTCAATTTTGTTTTATCTTTTTCTTTAACGCCGGCTGCCGGTGGCTCGCTCTTCAACGGTAAAGCCGTATTCGGCGCCTGTTCATCCTTCTTTTCTTGCTCAGCAGGCGGCGCTACAACATCTTCTTCTTTTCTATCTTCTCTGCCGCCAGTACTAGAAGGCCTGTTTATATTAGTAAACTTAAATGCAATATCCTCATTGTCAGTATCTTTTTTAGAAGGTTGGGCACTTAAAAAATCTGTATCCTTTGGAACTCCACTCTTAATATCAACCTTAGTCTCCGCATAGCTAGAAAATCCCGGAATCTCCTGCCCGCCTTTCTCGTTCTTAGCGGGTTCTTCTTTCTTGGGTTCTATCACCTGCGAAGAAGATACAGCTTTCTTCAATGCTTCATCTCTTCTAAATAACTCCTCTTTTGTTTTCTGAAGCTCAGCTTCCATCTCACTAAATTGCCCCTTAAGCCCCTCAAACATCTGCGTCTTAGACTTCAGCTCCTCTTTGAGCTTCTCCGTACCGGTGCCGGCTTCTGCCTTCAAAGTAAGCTCTTTTTTCGTATCTTCAAGCTCCTTCTTAATTTTCTCAAGTTCAGCTTCCTTTAAAGATAACTCTCCCTGTATCTTCTGCCGATTTATAATCTCCTGTTGAGCCAAGGCCTCTTTTTGTTTAAGCGTCTCCTTAATAAGCTCTGTATCTTCCTTTAATTTCTCAAGGGGCTTAAACTTCAAGCCAAGTTCTGAATGGTCTTTTTTTATGATATCCAACTCATCTTTAGATTTAAAATAACCCTCTTCTAACTTTTGCCGCTCCTCCATCATCTTCTTCATTTCAACATCTTTTCTGGAAATCTCGGATTCAAGGTCGCTAATCCTTCTCGCCTTAATATCTTCTGTTGATTTATTCTGTTTGGTTTCATCAAGAGAAAGTTTAACAATCATCCCAACAAGCCCAAAAAAACCCAATCCTAAAACAGTTATTAATATCTCCATACGGTTCCCCCGTTGATAGCCAGCGGCAAAGCTAATAGTTATTTTTTACAAACCTGTGAAGAATAACTCTCTTCTATTGTCTTAATAAGATTATAAAGGAAAAAATTAACAGGCGTCTTGATTCCTAAACTTTTACCCTGTCGGACAATAACGCCATTTATAAAATCAATCTCTGTTCTTTTTCGATGAAGCACATCTTCAAGCATACTCGAGAAGTTCTCAGAAGTTGCCTGACACACAGCCTCAGCCTTAGCCTGCATATCATCATAAACCAATTTAATTTTCTTTCGTTTAGCAACCTTAACCGCCTCAGCTACCGCATCCGCGAAAATCCTGCGAGAACCTTCAAATTGATTTAATGAGCCATTATTAAGCCTTGTTATAGCCGCTAAAGCGTTAATAGCAACATTAATGATAAGTTTTGTCCAAAGAAAGCTCTTGATATCTTTAGTAATCTTGAAGCTGGCTCCAGACTTCTGAAAAAGAACCCTTAAGTCTTTTAACGCTACGCCAATCGTGCCATTCATAGAACCAATAACTGTTTCTCCGATACCGGTATGTTTAACTAAATCACTTTCCTCGCGCAAAGCCGCCATATTCGTAACAGCCGCCAAAACTCGCTCTGCGCCAAACTCTTCGCCAAGCAGTTCAAAATTACCAACACCATTTTGCAGTGATATGATATAAGCAGAATTGGAAACGGCTTTAGAAATATTTTCAATAACGCCCTTTGTATCATATGACTTCGTACAAATAAACCAAAACTGAGCATCTCTGAGCTCATTCACATTGCATGTGAACTTGACATTTTGCACATCTAAAGTAGTCGTGCCGCAAACTTTTAAACCACTCTTCTTTAATTTCTGGCAGCGCTCAGAATTTTTATCTAAAACCCAAATATCTTCCTTTGTCCGGGAGAATAACGCAGCAAATAATAACCCAATGGCTCCGGGGCCGACGATAACAACTTTCATTTGGCACCTTCTGGCATATTTTTAAAATTTCCTGCCCGCATAACCAATTTTAAATTTCTCAAAATCTGCCCCCGCGGGCTATTATTTTTTAAATATTAATTATTTCACAACGTGGAGCTTCACATTACCATAGATAAAATTAAAGGTCAAGAAAATCATGGACGAGCCGGTTCGTTTTTAATGATTTTCCAATGTGAAAACGGACAAAACAATCAAGAATCCTTTCAAGTTGTTTTTTAACACTTGAAATCATATTAATACGCAGACAGCTCTGCCAATAGTTTTTCTCAATATAAAGAATTGTTGAAATCACTCCTTGTAAAATCGGCTCGGCATTCTTATCCTGATAAAGGCAACGCGAACACAAAAGGCCGCCTTTAGCATAACTGAAAAAAGCATCTTTTAAAATTTTCGATTCACAAGACAGGCAAGAATCCAGGTGCGGTTTAAAACCAGAAAGAGTCAAAATCTTAATTTGGAAAATATACCTCGTATCCTGGCGGTTCTCGCTTAACGTTTTTAAAAAAAACGACAAGAGCTCAAAAACATCCTTATTCGTATCTTCTAAAGGCATCAGAAGGTCAACAAGTTCAGCCACATGGCAAGAAAAACCAAAACTTTTTAAATCTGGGCGCATCAACCCAAAATCATCCAAAAGATCGCATTGGCTTACCAAATGCAAATCTGAAGCTCTCTTTCTATAAAAAACAATATGATTGAAAGATAACGGGCTCAAAGAAGAAGAAAATTTTTTAGGGTCACGGCGGATCCCTTTCAACAGCCCTTTAAATTTACCAACTTCTTTTGAATAAAAAACAACAATTTTGCTAGTTTCGCGAAAATCAAACGTCTTTAAAACAAACGCTGGTGTTGAACATATCATAAAACAAACCTCGAATTTATTTCAAAAATCTCAAAAACTGAGAAACAAGTTGTTCTTGCCGCTTCCACATTTTGTTTCGTTTGCCAGGCGTTATATCATCAAAACCTGTCAAATGCAGAATACCATGGACTATATATCGCAACAACTCTTCTCTATAAGAAAATATGCCTGCTGCTGAAACAGCTTTAGCTGTTTCAGCAGAAATAACAATATCGCCAAAAAGACAAGCTTTAGGCCACATTTTTGGCTTTAAATCAAATGCAAGGCAATCCGTAAATTCATTCCTTGAGAGAAACTTCCTATTCAACGACCTGATAAAAACATTACTCGACAACACAAATGTTAAATGGGCTGAATGGATATGCTCTTTTCTTAAGATCTTCTCTATGACAAAACGGATGGCAGCAAAAGAAAACGGCAAGGCTCGTTTCAATCCTCTCGTTTCAATGCTGATATGAATGCCCTGAGTTTTTTTAAAAAAAACATCATGGCAGCGCAAAAGACTGGTTTGTTTTTTAGCTACTTTCACCTTTATTTTTATTCTGGTCAGGATAATCTACGCGTGAATGATAAAAAGCTCCTAATATATGAATAAAAACTGTTGCAATTTTTTCTAAATCTCTTAAGGTTAAATCGCAAAGATCAAGCTGGCCGTCAATAAACTTATTGTTAATAATCCGGTGCACCATATCAGCGATCCTCCCGGCACTAGCTTCGTCTAAAGCACGGCAAGCCGCTTCAACAGAATCAGCAAGCAGGACAATAGCCGTTTCTTTCGTCTGCGGCTTAGGCCCAGGATACCTGAAAACTTCTTCTTTCACATCCTCCTTCGCCTCCGTCTCTTCAAGGGCCCTGCGGTAAAAATAATAAACCAAGCTTGTTCCATGATGCTGCGTTATAAAATCAACAATAGCATCATTTAATCCATTCTTTTTCGCCAATTCAATACCGGACTTCACATGATCCATAATAACAAGCTTGCTCATAGACGCGCTTAAATGATCATGTTTACTTAAACACTTATCCTGATTTTCACTAAAATATTCCGGCTTCTCTAATTTACCAATATCATGATAATATGACCCTACTCGAGCTAATAAAGCGTTAGCCCCAACCTCTTCTGAGGCCATCTCGGCAAGATTACCCACCATCAAACTATGGTGATAGGTGCCGGGGGCTTCTAAAACAAGACGCTTAAGCAAAGGATGATTAAAATCTGCTAATTCCAATAAACTGATATTTGTAACGACCTTAAATAGAAATTCAAAAACAGGCAACAAACCGGCAACAAGAAATGAAGAAATAAAACCGTTTAAAAAAGGAATCCCAAGGATTTTGGATAGAGAGTTCGCGTGAATACCAAAATAGTTAAAATAAAGAAGCACGCAAAAAGCCTGCACAATGCCAACGCAAAATCCAGCCGTAACAATAGTGGAACGCCGCCTTGCCCGCCAAACAAATAATGACCCCACAATACCGCCAGTCATTAAAACAATCGCCAGATAGATATCTCCATTGAATATAATACCCGCAAAGATACTCAGCAAGAGGCTGAAAATTAATGAAAGCTCTAAATCCTGATACAATAAAGCAACAAGCATCGCTAGCGACGCGACAGGAATCAAATAAGGCGAGATTTGACTATGATGGCTGACCATCTCAATCATGCCAAAACCAAGAAGAAAAAGGAGGCCAAGAGCTAAAAAATTGTATTTCTTTTCTTCAAATCTCAAAGAAAGGATTTTCAAATAAGAGGCACAGATAAATAACAAAAAAACAGCAATAAGCGGGATACCTATAAAATAGGCAAAAAGGCTTGCGCCCACAAGGCTAGCCAGATAAATTAAAGCTTCCTTAAGCGTTATATCGCCCTGCTTTTTCATAGGCTTCAATTATCCTCTGGACAAGTTCATGCCTGACCACATCAGCACCTGTCAAATGAATCAACTTAATGCCGTCAATAGAAACGAGCATCTCTTCGGCCTGTATAAGCCCGATAGGCCTCCCGCCGGGCAGGTCACTCTGCGTTAAATCCCCCGTGATAACCGCCTTCGAGTCAAAGCCTAAACGTGTCAGAAACATCTTAAGCTGCTCAGGAGTACAATTCTGAGCTTCATCTAAAATAATAAAGGCATCATTTAAAGTACGCCCGCGCATATAAGCCAAAGGCGCAACTTCAATAATACCCATCTCAAGATATTTTTCAATCCTCTCAGCCTCCATCATATCGTAAAGGGCGTCATAGAGCGGGCGCAGATAAGGGGAAAGTTTTTGATGGACATCTCCCGGCAGAAATCCTAAATTTTCACCCGCTTCAATAGCCGGCCTTGTCAGAATAATTCTTCTGACATTGCCGGAATTTAATGCCGAAACCGCCATCGCCATCGCGAGATAAGTTTTTCCCGTGCCTGCCGGCCCCAAACCAAAAACAATATCATTTTTTTTAATCGCCTCCACATATTCATGTTGCCCCTCAGTCTTGGGAGAAGCGACTTTTTCTTTTTTTGAAACATTCAAAGGCTCAAACAAATATTTTGTTTCAAAACCATTCTTTTCAGCCTTTTTTTGACGCGAAGAAACCAGCATAAGCTCCAACTCTCTCTTATCAGGGCATCGATTCGTCCTCAGCAGATGCAAAAAATTTTCTACAACACTAACAGCCTTCTCCAATCTTGCCCTGTTCGACGAACTGATCTTGATACCATCGGGTTTTGTCGATATCTTAACACCAAACTCATGCTCTATGCGCTTGGCATGCTCATCTCTCATGCCGAAAAAATCCCTAGATTCATGCTGGCTTTCCAGCTTTACAATTTTAAACATGTCTTTAATCTTGAGGGATATTTATAACCTGGCCTTTATAAATACGGTCCGGGCTTTTAAGTTTATCCGCATTGGCGTCAAATATCTTCTTCCACTTCTTGGTTGTGCCATAATGCTTCATGGAAATTTTTTGTAAAGTATCGTTCTTTTCAACAGTATATTTCACTACACTCGCCTTTTTAGAAACAGATACAGGCTCTTCATCAACCTCATCTGCAGCAGTTTCTTCAATCAAGAACTCATCATCCGGTTCTTGAGCTATCTCCAAATCGACATTTTTCTCAGCCGTTTCACTTGCGGATTTTTTATTGGCCGTTGAACCAATTTCGATCTCTGTCACATATTTTGTGCGCGTTAATTTACGATTCCTGTCCTTCTCTGTCTCTTGCGGCTGGCCTAATAGATAACCGCGGTTGCCTTCATTCAGGTTTTGGTCAACCCTCTGTTCTTCAACCGTATAAGTCCTGACTTTGACATCCGAATTTAACGTCTTGCATCCCGTTAAAAAAGAAAACAGAAAAAAAGACACCAAACAAAAAAAGACGCCTTTTACCCTCATATCTCCTCCATTTTTTATCTATCAATTTTAAAATCTTTTTTACTTCACAACCGTAATACAGAAGAAGTTAAGTTGTTATTATACTCCAAAAAACTTTATTTGCGAAAATGATTTTGCATTAATCAAATGCTAAGCCGTAATTTTTAAATGCAGCTCTTTAAGCTGTTTATCCGTGACAGAAGAAGGTGCGTCTGTTAAAGGACAAACCGCTTTTTGTGTTTTTGGAAACGCGATGACATCTCTAATGCTGGGGGCATTGTATAACAATGTCAAAATTCTATCCAAGCCGAACGCGACACCTCCATGTGGAGGAGCTCCATATTTAAATGCTTCCAATAAAAAACCAAATCTGGAATTAATATCATCTTCGCTGATTTTTAAAATTTGAAATATTTTACGTTGCAGCTCTTGATCATAAATCCTTAACGACCCACTGCCAATTTCGCTGCCGTTTAAAACTAAATCATAAGAACATGAACGGACTTTACTTAAATCCTCTGTTTCCAATAAACCCACATCATCTGGATGCGGCGCAGTAAAAGGATGATGTTCGCTATCCCACCTCTTCTCTTCTTCATCATATTTAAACAAAGGAAAATCCACGACCCATAAAAAAGAAAATTCGCCAGCGTCGCCCTTATCTTTCCTTAAATCCGGCTTATCACTGCCGTAGCAATCCACAGCCTCCCGGTAGCTCATACGCTTAAAAGGAAGCTTAAGGTCAACCCCTTTTAAGTCTTTTAAAATACGCGCAAACAACTGCTCACAAATACTAAAGATATCTTCCTCGTTTATAAAAGACATTTCTATGTCAAGCTGCGTAAATTCTGGTTGCCTGTCAGCCCTCAAATCTTCATCTCGAAAACATTTGGCAATCTGATAATATCTGTCAAAACCAGCCACCATTAAAAGCTGTTTAAAAAGCTGTGGTGATTGAGGCAAAGCAAAAAACTTCCCCTCATTCACCCTGGAGGGCACCAGATAGTCTCGCGCCCCTTCAGGGGTCGACTTGGTCAAAATGGGTGTTTCAACTTCTATAAAACCTAAATTATAAAAGTAATCGCGCGTAATATGATTTAATTCGCTTCTTGCCTTAAACAAGGCAAAAGAAGATGGGCGCCGCAAATCAAGATACCGGTAAACAAGCCTAACATCCTCAGAAAGTTCCAAACCGTCTTCCATCTCAAAAGGAGGAGTTATCGACGGATTTAAAATCTCAAGCTCTTTGGCAATAAGTTCAACCTCACCGGTTGGAATTTTTAAATTAATATTATTTTTTGGCCTTCCATTCACAAGGCCTTTGAGACGGATAGCAAACTCAGAACGTAAATTCATCGCTAAAGCATGCGCGGTTAGCGAATCCTTAGGGCTGAACATAACTTGAGTATAGCCATACCTATCCCTAATATCGATAAATATAAGCTTTCCATGATCCCGCCGGCGATGGACCCAACCGCAAAGAACTACCTCTTTTCCTATATGATCTTTATTCAACTCTCCACACGTATGTGTTCTTAACATAATAATCCTCTACCCCAACATCTGCGAATATCCATCACGACTTAACGTCCTGATTCCTGATTTAACAACTCTGCAACCTTTTCAACAGCCCCATCCATCACAACTTCTTCTTGTATGCTCTTGCGCATATCCTTTAAAACGACGACTTTTTTTTCAAGTTCGTTATCACCGATAACAAAACAAAATTTGGCTTTTTTCTTATCAGCCCTTCTTAACTTTGCCTTTAAAGAACCCTCTAAATAATCCATATCCGCGTTTATTGATGCGCCTCTCAAATCCTTCAAGAGGCCTAATGACTCCTTTAAAGCGGCCTCTCCTAAAGGAACAATATAACAATCCAAAGACTGCCCATAAAGGTTTTCCATGTCAATGCTACCCATGCTCAGAAGCAGCCTCTCAACACCGAAAGCAAAACCAACAGCACCACGGCTAGGGCCTCCAAGCTCCTCAACAAGATGGTCATACCGCCCGCCAGCACCTAAAGCATCCTGAGAACCAAGATTAGAATGAGATACCTCAAAAACAGTCCGCGTATAATAATCCAACCCTCTAACCAGTAAAGGGTCATAAGTATATTCAACCCCTAATTGCTTAAGGCCAGACTTTACCTCTTCAAAATGTTTACGGCAATCATCACAAATATGGCCATCTGAAGAACTCAAAGAAAGCACAATATCTTTGCACTGTTTATTTTTACAATCCAAAACACGAAAAACATTTCTGTCAATTCTATCCTGACAATCCTGACAAAATGTTTTTTTATGCGGCAATAATGCGTCACGCAGATGCGCACCGAACTTTTTCTTATCACTCAAACACCCCAATGTATTTAATTTTATCTCGTAACCCGTTATACCAAGCTTTGCCAATAACCTCGTTACAAGAAAAATCACTTCAGCGTCAAGAAAAGCGCTATACGAACCGATGGCTTCGCAGCCAATATGATGAAATTGACGCAAGCGGCCTTTTTGTGGGCGTTCCGCCCGAAACATCGGGCCAATATAATAAAACTTTGAAACATTACTAAAATTATAAAGGGTGTGCTGAACATAAGCCCTGATAATAGAAGCGGTAGCCTCCGGCCTCAAGACAAACGAATCTGTCTCCCTTTTAATTAAAAACATCTGTTTTTGAACAATATCGGTTAAATCGCCTAAGGAACGAGAAAAAAGCTTGGACTCTTCCAAAATAGGAGTGCGAATCTCCTCGTAAGCAAAAAGAGAAAATACACTTCTTGCTTTTCCTTCAACTTCCTGCCATAGACGAGATTCTTCAGGTAATATATCTTTTGTTCCGCGCGGGGATATAAAAAACATTTATAAATACACTTTGTTATGATTCTATTAATATTTTTACGATCAAACCTTAAGCAAAACAATAATTTAAATTTAACATTTGTATGTTGAACCATAAAGGCGGGATTTTAACAATCCCGCCTTTCTCATATATTTACAACCTTTTAAATCTTAATAACATCCTTAGCCTGAGGCCCCTTATCGCCTGGAACAATTTCAAATTGAACCTTCTGGCCTTCCTCTAATGTTTTATAGCCATCTCCTTGAATCGCGGAGAAATGAACAAATACATCCTGGCCGTCTTCACATCCAATAAATCCATAACCCTTTGACCCTGAAAACCATTTGACTATTCCAATCTGCGCCATTAAACTCCCCTGTACCGCTGCTGCATAATCAGCCTATTTTATCTTCTTCTTCATCTCAAGGCCAGCTTTGAAAATAACAACCTTTCGAGCAGGAACTGGGACAATCTGGCCTGTGCGAGGATTTCGCCCTGTACGGCTACGCCTCTCTTTCAGCTTAAAAACACCAAAATTCCTTAACTCTACCTTTTCACCGCGAACAAGGCTTAAAACGATATGATCAAACGTTTTTTGCACAACCTTTTTAACGTCAATCTGTTTTATGCCGGTTTCGTCAGCAATCTTTAACACGATATCTTTTTTAGTCATAAACTCACCCCCTTCTCTAGGGTACGTTTAAAAGAGTACTATTGTTATAAATAGAGTACCAGTGAATAGTTACAACGTCAATAAAAATCTTTCCTCTCCCAAAACCTCTTCTATAGCATGAAATAATTCCGGCCTTGGCTGTACAAAAAGCTCACGGGAAACTAGAATTTTTAACTTTCGCTGTGATTCCGTATCTATGTGTAGATATACAGGAATATCACCCGGAGAAAGTGCCAATTTTTCCTTAAGAGAAGTAAGCTTGTTTTCACTTAACCCTGACAAATCAATGTTAATCGAGCTAATATGCTTATACGCGTCTTCAACAGGCGTTATATTGGCAGCCAAAATCTTTGGCGCATCATCCTTTAAAGATAATTTTCCTTTAACAACAACAACGCTATTAGCAATAATATTTCTGGCAACCTCCTTGTATGTCCTTGGAAAAACAAGCACCTCAACATTTGTAACTAAGTCCTCAAGCCTTAAGATCGCCATCTTTTCAGCCTTAGCTCTTGTCGTTGTCAGTTTTATCTTGTTGATTAAACCAACAACACTCACCTCTTCGCCATCCTTGGCTTGAGATAAAGCGCCAATAGCGCAGGTTGAAAGTTTTTTAAGAAGATGCTCATAACGGACAAGCGGGTGGCCGCTGATATAAAAACCCAGAATATCCTTTTCAAAACTTAATAACTGATTTTCAGGCCATTCATTTATAACAGGCATATTTATCTTAAACCTTTTAAACCCTGCTTCGCAAGAGTCGTTAACATCAAAAAAAGACAACTGGCCGCTGCTTCGATCCCGTTGGGTCTTAGCAGACTGTTCAAGACATTCAACCAACATGCTGAACATCTGGCTCCTATAAAATCCAAAAAAATCCATAGCCCCACATTTAATAAGGCTCTCAATCACCTTACGGTTCACAAGCCTTAAATCAACACGCTGGCAGAAATCTTCAAGTGAAGTAAAATCTCCATTATTCATGCGGCTTTCCACGATAGAATCTATCGCCAACCGCCCAACATTCTTAACAGCCAACAGCCCAAAACGAATCGTCTGTTCATCCTTAACCGTAAACTTAGAAAAACTATCATTAACACTTGGATTAGAAACGGCCATGCCCATACGCTGGCACTCTTTAACATACTCAACAACCTTATCCGTATTTTCTTTTTCACTTGTCAGAAGTGCCGTCATGAATTCAACAGAATAATTCGCTTTTAAGTAAGCTGTCCGGTAAGAAATCAAAGCGTACGCCGCCGAATGGCTGCGGTTAAAACCATAACCGGAAAAATAATCTATCAAATCAAACACCTTAATCGCGATTTTTTTATCAATCTTGTTCCTAAGGCAACCATCAACAAATTGCAAGCGCTGTTTTTCCATCTCCTCCGGGATCTTTTTAGCCATAGCGCGGCGCAATAAATCAGCCTGAGATAAGCTGAAACTTGCCAGCTCAGAAGCAATCTGCATAACCTGTTCCTGATAAACCATAACACCATAGGTATCTTTAAGTATCTTCTCAAGCCTCGGATGGTCATATTTAATAGGCTTCAAGCCGTGTTTCCGCTGGATAAAATCATCCAACATTCCACTGCCAATAGGGCCTGGCCGGTATAAAGCCAAGAGGGCTATCAAATCTTCAAAACTCGATGGATTCAACTTTCTAAGCAAATCTCTCATCCCCGTGCTTTCCAGCTGAAAAACACCAATAGTCTGAGCATCAACCAAAAGAGCAAAAGTTTTTTCGTCGCTCAATGAGATAGAATCGATATCAATATCCTTATCCCTGGTCCTTTTAATAATTTTAAGAGTTTCAGCAATAACCGTCAGCGTACGCAGCCCTAAAAAATCCATTTTTAAAAGGCCAATTTTTTCCAGGGCCTTCATAGAATAACCAGAAGTGATTGTATTCTCATCCAGTTTGCATAACGGCATATACTCATCTAGCGGCTTATCGCTGATAACAACTCCCGCAGCATGCACAGAGGCATGGCGCGATAACCCTTCAAGGACTTTTGCTTTATCAATCAACTCCTTAATCTGAGAATCATTACGATAGAGGTTATCCAGCTCATCCGTTTTCAAAGCATCTTCTAAAGTTATGCCCAATTCCGCCGGGACAAGCTTAGCAATCTTATCCACATCCGCGTAAGGGACGCTCATCACACGGCCAACATCACGAATAACGGCGCGCGCCAACATCGTTCCAAATGTGATAATCTGGGCCACATTGCGCTGTCCATATTTCTGAGAAACATAATCAATGATCTCTTGCCTTCTCTCGAAACAAAAATCTATATCAATATCAGGAAGCCCAACCCTTTCCGGATTTAAAAAACGTTCAAAAAGCAAATTATATTTTAAAGGATCCAGCTCCGTAATTCCCAAAAGATAACTCACGAGGCTTCCCGCGGCGGATCCTCTCCCAGGCCCTACAGCAACCCCCTTATTTTTAGCATAATGTATAAAATCCCAGACAATAAGAAAATAACTGACAAAACCCATGCTCCGGATAATTTCCAATTCATGATCCAGCCTCTGGCGAATTTCTTGAGTAATGGAAGAGCCAAAACGCTTCTTCAGCCCCTCTTCACAGAGCTCACGCAAAAACCCTTCTTTTGTTTTTCCGGGCGGCTGCTGATACTGAGGCAAATGAGGCTTTCCAAATTCCAGCTTCACATTGCAGCGCTCGGCAATCTCGATGGTACTGCGGATTGCATCCGGCGCGTAATAGAAGAGTTTTTTCATCTCCTCTGAACTTTTAAAATAAAACTCCGGGGTGGATAAACGCATCCTGTTAGGGTCGTCCAGCGTTGTTTGAGTCTGGATACACAAGAGGGCTTCGTGGGCGAGTGAATCAGCTTTATTTAAATAATGCACGTCGTTTGTAGCCACCAACGGCAGATTGAGCTCTTTGGCAATCTTTAGAATACCTTCATTGGCTTGTGCCTGTTCGGGAATCAGATTCTCCTGAATCTCGAGATAAAAATTCCCCTTGCCCAAAATAGAGCTAAACTCATCCGCACATTTTATAGCGTCATTAAGGCGTTTATCCCTCACTAAAGACGGAATCTCTCCTTTAAGGCAGGCACTCGTTCCAATCAAACCTTTGGCGTACTGAGAGAGAGACTCCTTATCTATCCTCGGACGGTAATAAAACCCCTCCAGATAAGCGATTGAAACAAGTTTCATTAAATTACGATACCCATCTTCATCTTTGGCTAAAAGAATAAAATGGTTAGAAGTTTCTCGAATACCAGTATCGGCTTTATCAAAACGGCTCTTGGGGGCGATATAGACTTCACATCCAATGATAGGCTTGATACCCTGCTTATAGGCTTCCTGATAAAAATCAATGGCTCCAAACATATTGCCATGGTCCGTTATGGCAACAGCCGGCATCTTAAAATCAACCGCTGCTTTTATAAGTTCTTTTATCCGGCAGGCGCCATCTAAAAGGCTGTATTGCGAATGGATGTGAAGATGGACAAAATCTGAATAGCTCATTTGGAATTTTAGAAGCGTCAGTTCTCACACAGCGCTTCTCCGCGGTTAAAACAAACTAATTCTATTTTATTCCCACTCAATCGTTGAAGGCGGCTTAGAGCTTATATCATAAACAACCCTGTTAACACCGTTCACTTCATTGATAATTTTGTTAGAAACTTTACCTAAAAAAACAGGGTCTAACTTAACCCAATCGGCGGTCATCCCGTCAGAGCTTGAAACACACCGCAACGCAATTGTATTTTCATAAGTGCGCTCATCACCCATAACACCGACGCTCTTAACGCACAGCAAAACTGCGAAAGACTGCCAGACCTGTTCATAAAGCCCCGCCTTTCTTATCTCGTTAAGGAAAATCTCATCCGCCTCCCTTAAAATCTTAAGCTTCTCATCCGTAACTTCACCGATAATACGGATGGCCAGCCCCGGGCCTGGAAATGGCTGCCTATTAATAATCTCCGCTGGAAGCCCAAGCTGTTTAGCCAACTCTCTAACCTCATCTTTAAAAAGCTGCCTTAGTGGTTCAATAAGCTGTAAATCCATACGTTCAGGAAGGCCGCCTACGTTATGATGTGTTTTTATCTTCGCGGACGGCGACCCTGTCGCTGAAATAGATTCAATCACATCAGGATATAGTGTTCCTTGCGCCAGATACTTAACTTTTTTTATTTTTTTCGCTTCTTCTTCAAAAACCTTAACAAACTCATCGCCGATATTCTTGCGCTTCTGCTCTGGATCCGTTACACCTGAGAGCCTTTTTTTAAAACGTTTTTGAGCATTAACAAAATCAAGATTTATATGAAAATTCCCACGGAAAACTTCCTTGATCTCCTCCGGCTCCCTATTTCTTAAAAGGCCGTTATCGACAAAAATACATCTAAGCTGCCGGCCAATAGCTTTATGGATAAGCACGGCGGCCACAGAAGAATCAACCCCGCCGCTTAAACCACACACAACGCTGTCATGGCCAACTTTTTCACGAATTTCTTCTATCGTTTTTTTAATAAAAGACCCCATTTCCCAACTTGGGCGGCAACGACAAATCCTGTAAAGAAAATTAGAGATAATCTGATTCCCATGAACCGTATGGACAACTTCAGGATGAAATTGGACACCAAATATCTGCCGATTCTTATCACAGAAACCGGCATTCGGCGTGCTTAATGTATGAGCGATGGAATGAAAACCCTTTGGAAGCTCAGAAACATAATCACCATGGCTCATCCAAGAAGTAATATTCCCCGGAAGGCTATTAAAAAAATCAGCGTGGTCATCAACAAAAAGCTCCTGCCTGCCAAATTCCCGCTCTTTAGTACGGCGAACCTTTCCTCCAAAAACCTGGGCAATCAACTGTTGGCCATAGCAAATTCCAAGAATGGGAATTTTAAGCTTAAAAATATCTTTATCACACTTAGGGCTATCTTTGTCATAAACACTGGCCGGCCCTCCCGACAAGACGATTCCTTTAGGAGCCATCTTCTCCAACTCTTCTGCAGAAATTGTATGATTGACAATAACACTGTAAACCTTATTTTCACGGATTCTGCGAGCGATCAACTGGGTATATTGAGAGCCGAAATCCAAGATCGCTATAGAATTCTTATATACAGAAGAGGGCTGAGCTTTGATTTTTATCTTCTTCGACTTCGCAATAAAAAGATGTTTTATTTTACGCGTAACTTTTGCCAGCTTCCTTTTTATAACTGTCTTCTTTATTTTTCTATTATTTACCAATTTCATATCTACGTCTCTTTCTGTTAAGGTTCATTTACCCATGCCAACCCGTTGAACCACCTGAAAAATTTTTCCTTCAGTCTGAATAGAAGGAGCAATAATAACTTCTGTAAAATGCATATCCTTAATAGTTGCGGCACCAAGACATCCCATGGAAGTCGTCAAAGCGCCCATAAGATTTTGAGAACCATCATCAACTTTAGCAGGCCCAAACAGAATTTCTTCCAGAGTACCTGTTGTGCCTACATAGATTCTTGTTCCTCGCGGCAAGTTGGCGTGAGACGTTGCCATGCCCCAATGATACCCTCTTCCCGGAGCTTCAACAGCCTTGGCAAAAGCGGAACCGACCATCGCGGCATCCGCGCCGCAAGCAAACGCTTTGCAAATTTCTCCGCCGATACGCATGCCTCCATCCGTAATAATAGGAACGTAACGCCCTGTCCTCTTAAAATAATAATCACGCGCCGCGGCAGCATCAACCGTTGAAGTCACCTGAGGGACGCCTATTCCCAAAACACCCCTTGTTGTGCACGCCGCACCTGGGCCAATCCCAATCAAAAGCCCAGCAGCCCCTGTATCAAGCAGTTCTAACGTCACCTCATATGTAACACTATTCCCGATGATGACCGGAACTTTCGTGTTTGAACAAAATTTTTTCAAATCTAAGGGCTTATAGGTTTTAGAAATATGTTTAACAGTCGTTACTGTTGACTGAATAACAAAAATATCAACCCCTGCCTCTTCAGCAATGCCCACAAACTTTTCGGCATTCTGAGGGATACAGCTGACAACCGCCGGAGCCTTCTTCTTTTTAATCTCTTCTATGCGGGCGGCAACAAGCTTCTCTTTTATGGGTTTTAAATAAACCTCCTGCACAAGCTTGGTCGCTTCCTGAGGAGAAGCCTTGGCGATACTCTCCAAAACCTCATCTGGTTTTTCATAACGCGTCTGAATACCGTCTAAATTTAAAACAGCGATTCCGCCCTGGCGCCCCATCTCAGCAGCAAACCTGACATCAACAACTCCGTCCATCGCGGCTGCTAAAATAGGAACTTTATATCTTTTTCCGGCAATCTCCCAAGAGGGGTCAACTTCCTGCGGATTTCTAGTAACCATACCAGGCACTAAAGCAATCTCATCAAACCCGTAACATTTCCTTGCGCGCCTATTAATCCCAATCCACTCTCCCATAATGCCAATCTCCTTAAATGAGGCCATAATTTACGAATGTCAAAGACTTAAGTAAATTATTGGGCCGAATTTACCCTGAGCATATACTAAAAATCCCGATAGGATTTTTAGTATGATGTGCGTAGGGTTACGCTAATTCCTTAAATGATGCTCTAACCCGCATACGTAAAAAAAACGTGAGCAAGTTATTGCTATTGCCTACCAGTCTTTACAATCTATCTTAATCTTTCTTTGACAAAAAAAGCGTCAGAAGAGAAGATTCAAGCACACTAAAATCAAAAGGCTTTATAATATAATCACTCGCTCCAAACGCTTTTGCCTGAGACAAAACATCTTCATTAGCAAGCGCGGTAACCATAACAACCTTTATTTTTGGATTAGCGGCTTTAATGCGCTTGAGCGTTAAAAGCCCATCCATATTTTTCATGGTAACGTCCAGCAAAACAACATCAAAGTTATCTTGCGGCACCTTTATTAGACACTCTTCACCGCTATAAGCAACTTCTACTTCAAAACCACGCCGGCGCAAATAGTTACTTATCATGCGGCAGCTCTCAGGTTCATCATCTACAACTAAAATCTTTCCACGGTATTCTTTTGAATCAGGCTTAATAAAACGTTCACTTTTCAAAGCCACAAGTATTTTTTTAATATTTTCAGGCTCGTGAAAATCTTCTTTTAAATAAGCCGAAACCCCTAAATCCTGCAACTCTTTCTTAACGCCCTCGTCTTCAAGATGGCTGCCCAGCATGATAATCTTAATTTCTCTGTCAAAAAATCTGATTTTTCTGGCTAACTGCAGGCCGCTATCTTCTTTATCGGCATCATTTATGATAATACAGGCGGGTCTTTCTTTTTTAAGCCTCTCCAGGGCAATGGACCCTGTCGCAACAGTCTGAGCATCATAACCAACTTCTGATATCAACTCATACAGAAGTTCTCTAATCCGGACATCTTCCTCAACTATGATGACTCGTTCATCCATAAGATTTAATTAAAATAGCATAAATAAAAATGGAATTCAACACAAAAAAACGATAATTTATCTTTAGATAATTTAATCTTTAATATAAAAGGCCGGGTTCCCATAGGGGAATCCGGCCTTTTTACACTCGTCGTTACGAAAAATTAATACATCCCACCCATTCCTCCTGGTGGCATCGGAGGCATAGCCGGTTTATCCTTGTCAGGAAGATCGGTTATTAACGCCTCTGTTGTCAACAAAAGTGAAGCGATACTGGCTGCGTTTTGCAGCGCTGAACGGGTAACCTTGGTCGGATCAATGATGCCAGCCTCCATCATATCAACAAACTTATCCTGGCTAACATCATACCCAAAGTTCTTTTTATTTTCAGTTTTAATCCTCTGGACTATAACTGAACCGTCAACTCCGGCATTCGCCGCCAACTGTCTTAAAGGCTCTTCAAGAACCCTTCTGATAATATTAACACCAACTTTTTCATCTTCTTCGGCAACCTTCACCTTATTCAAAGAAGAAATAGCCATTAATAAAGCTACGCCGCCGCCAGGCACAACACCTTCCTGGACAGCCGCTCTTGTCGCGTGAAGCGCGTCTTCAATGCGGGCCTTCTTCTCTTTCATCTCTGTTTCAGTCGCGGCACCAACATTAATAACAGCAACCCCACCAGCAAGCTTGGCGAGCCTTTCCTGTAATTTCTCTTTATCATAATCAGAATCAGATTCTTCAATCTGTTTCTTAATCTGGTTGATACGCCCATTGATGGCCTGAGTCTTCCCTGCCCCTTCAATAATCGTCGTATCATCCTTGTCTACTCTAACCCTCTTTGCCCTTCCTAAATCTTCAATATCAATGCTCTCTAATTTAATACCGAGATCTTCCGTAATAGCCTTACCACCGGTTAGAATAGCGATATCTTCAATCATAGCCCTTCTTCTATCACCATAGCCAGGTGCTTTAACAGCACAACAGGATAGTGTCCCGCGAATCTTATTAACGACCAAAGTCGTCAACGCTTCGCCTTCCAAATCCTCGGCGATAATCATTAATGGGCGTCCGACGCGCGCAACCTTTTCCAATAACGGAAGAATATCCTTGACAGCGGAAATCTTCTTTTCAAAAATAAGGATATACGGCTCTTCTAAAACCGTTTCCATTCTTTCCGTATCTGTCACAAAATATGGGGATAAATAGCCCTGGTCAAACTGCATCCCTTCCACCACATCAAGGGTTGTCTGGGTAGACTTGGCTTCTTCAACCGTGATGACGCCTTCCTGGCCAACCTTTTCCATAGCTTCGGCAATATCATCACCAATCTTCGAATCGCCATTAGCAGCAATGGTAGCTACCTGGGCAACCTCTTTCTTCCCCTCAATCTTTTTAGTTAAATCTTGCTGCAAATGCTTAACGACTTCTTCCACCGCCTTCTCAATGCCTCTTTTCAAAGACATCGGATTCACGCCAGCCGTAACATTCTTCAAGCCTTCACGGTAAATGGCTTCAGCTAAAACTGTCGCCGTTGTTGTACCGTCACCGGCCACATCAGATGTTTTCTCAGCAACTTCTTTCACCATCTGGGCGCCCATATTTTCAAAAGGATCCTCTAATTCAATTTCCTTAGCAACAGTAACGCCGTCCTTTGTGATTGTCGGTGAACCAAACTTTTTATCCAAGACAACATTACGCCCCTTAGGGCCCAATGTTACCTTTACAGCTCTAGCCAACTGCTCAACGCCTTTTAAAACAGCGCGCCTGGCTTCATCACTAAAAATAATCTGTTTCGCCATATCTTCTCCTCCTTAACATTGCCTGTAATAAAATTTTTTTTAACTTTACAATGTTAACTCCGAAGCATGCCAGGTAAAATTTACCAGCGATTATGCAAGGAGTTTTACCAATTAGTTTTTACTTCTTCACAACTGCTAAAATATCATCTTCTCTGACGATCAAATACTCTTCACCTTCTTTAGTCGAAACCTCTGTCCCTGAATATTTCCCATACAGAACAACATCGCCTTCTTTAACTTCCGGCTTCTGGACAGTACCATTATCCAAAACCTTGCCTTTGCCGACCGCCACAACTTTACCTTCTTGCGGCTTCTCTTTAACTGTATCCGGCAGGACAATCCCGCCTCTTGACTTTGATTCAGCTTCCATCGGTTTAATGATGATCCGATCGCCTAATGGTTGAAAGTTCATACGTAACCTCCTCCTTTTGGTTAGATTTTACATCCTGCCAGCCAACATTATTTTGTCATTGGCCATTTTCAAGATGTTTGATTTGATATTTTTAGCACTCACATAACAAGAGTGACAAAAACAGAGTAAAAAAAATTCAGAAAGCTTTAAAAATTATCAATGTACTTTTTAGCACTCTTTGCTAGCGAGTGCTAATTATAAAAAACTAAGAAGTGTTTGTCAAGTTCTTTTTGACAAAAAATTCTTAAACCCGCTTATTTATCTTTTTTTGGCTTTCACAAAGAAGAGCGAGGCCTCTGAGAATAAGATGATCTTCAACGTGAGGCATAGAAGAAGCAAAAGACTTAACCAGTTCAACATCTCCGCCGGTAACAATCACCTTATAACCCTTGCAGTCCTTTAAAAGTAAACGGGAAATAATACCATCACATAAAGCCGCGACCCCATAAACAATACCTGCCCTGATACTGCTAACCGTATCCCGTCCTATCAACTCTATAGGCTTTGACAAACCCACATAAGGCAATAAAGCCGTACCGCGATGCAAAGACTCCTGCATTAACTTAAAACCAGGGACAATCAAACCGCCCAAATACTCTTCTTTACTTGATAAGATATCAAAGGTAATAGCGGTTCCAAAATCAACGATAATCAAACCACCGCCAAAAAGTTTCAAACCGGCATAAGCATTAACAAGCCTATCCTGGCCCACTTGATGAAGGAGCCGATACCTGTTCATAATAGGGACAATAACATCTTTGCCAACGATCAGAGCATCCACTCCAAACAACGTCTTTAAAATACTTTTAATAGTCTTATTTAACGTAGGCACAACGCTACAGATATAAGCGCATTGACACTGCCCTTTTTTAAGCAAACTACGAGATAGCTTTTTCTTAACCAGCAACTCCGCCTTTTTACGAAACTTAAAAACAGACGTCTCAACCTTAAAAGCCTCACAAACATTGCCATCTTTTAAAAATCCGAATGTTATGTTTGTATTGCCTATATCCACCCCTATAAACATTTTTCTCCTCGAACTACATCAATCCAATTTTACTAAATGCCCTGTCAAAACCTTTTCCAGAAAACCATTGTCACTTCTAATAATTAAAGCGCCGTTTTCATCAAAATCAACAGCATAACCTTCAACGATCTTTTCCTGGCATTCGATTCTGACACGTCCACCTAAAATCAAACCGGAACGCTCCTTAATGCCAGTTAATATTTCAGAGAATTTATCCTGGCACAACAAAGCATAATAACAGTCAATATGCGTAATAATTATATGCGATAAATCGGCAATGTCAAACAATCTCTTGGACGCCTCTTTTAATGAAACCGCCCCTTCAGGCAATTCCGAAAAAGTCGTATTTACATTCAATCCGATACCCGTGACAAGATAACCAACAATATCAGCCTCAAGATGCATCTCTGTCAAAATACCACAGACTTTTTTATCCCCAACCAAAATATCATTAGGCCACTTAATAGTAACTCTCTCTATATGAATCTCCTCAAGAGCCCGTGCCACAGCTAACGCTACAGTCAACGTTACCCGCGAAGCCATAACACCGTTAAACCGCGGGCGCAAGATAAAAGAAAAATATAATCCTTTGCCATATGGAGAAACCCAGGTGTTCCCTAAGCGCCCCCGGCCCTCTGTCTGCCCTTTGGCAAAAACAACGGTTCCTTCCGGCTCACCTTTTTGCGCCAAAAAATGCGCGAGATCATTGGTCGAAGTCACCAGATCGTAAACATAGATCTTCTTGCCTATAATTTCGGTATTCAGGCTAACCTTTGCAGTTTCTTTTTTAAATATACGCGCTATACCATCGTCCATAATAATATTCCTCATAAAAATCACAAGGTCACCAGACACAATGTCACAAGTGAAACCTTTAAAACCGTCACAACGACACAAAGTCACACATCTGTCTTGTGTCTCGCTTTAAGCCTTTTAATCTCGTCCCTAAGCGCTGCCGCCTCTTCAAACTTAAGATTGCGCGCGGCGAGCTCCATATCGTGTTCTAAGAGAGAAATCAAAGAATCAAATTCAAACTCTTCCTTTTTCTGTCCCGACAATGCCGCAAGATACCCCTTCGCCTCTTCCTCTCCTTTTAAGGTTTCCTTAATCTCTTTGATGATCGTTTTAGAAGTAATATTGTATTTTTTATTATATTCTATTTGGATTTTCCTGCGGCGGTTGCTTTCGTTAATAGCCATTTTCATAGAGTCTGTTACCGTATCCGCGTACATCACGACTTGCCCGTTAATATTACGCGCGGCACGGCCGGAAAGCTGAATTAAAGAAACCCCCGAACGCAAAAAACCTTCCTTATCGGCATCCAAAATAACGACCAAAGATACCTCCGGCAAATCCAACCCCTCCCGAAGCAAATTAACGCCAACCAGACAATCAAAATCTTTTTTCCTGAGTTTCGTTAAAATCTCAATACGCTCAATCGTCTGAATTTCAGAATGAAGGTAGCGCACACGCAAGCCCTGCTCTTCCAAATAACGGCTTAAATCTTCAGCCATCTTTTTTGTCAATGTCGTTACCAAAACACGTTCATTACGCTCAGCGCGTTCTCGCACCATGCGCTCTAAATCCTCCACCTGCCCCTTCGTCTTCTTAACAATAATTTCAGGATCAGGAATCCCTGTTGGCCTGATAACCTGCTCAGCTGTAATGCCTCCGGATTTTTTTAATTCATAAGAATTCGGCGTTGCCGATACAAAAATAACCTCTTTGACAAATTTTTCGAACTCCTCAAATTTTAAAGGCCTGTTATCCATGCATGACGGGAGCCTAAAACCAAAATCTACCAAAACCTGTTTTCTCGCCCTATCCCCCTCATACATGCCGCGAATCTGCGGAATCGTCACATGGCTTTCATCAATAATCACCAGAAAGTCATCCGGAAAATAATCAAGGAGGCAGTACGGCCTTGAACCAGGCTCTCGAAATGACAAAATACGAGAATAATTCTCTATACCGTGGCAATATCCAACTTCTTTGAGCATCTCCATATCATATTTTGTGCGCTGTTCCAGGCGCTGTGCCTCTAAAAGCTTATTCTGCTTACGCAGTTCTTTTAGGCGATCCTCCATTTCCCATTCAATTGTTTTAAGTGCCTCATTAATAGACTCCTGCGATACGATATAATGTTTAGCAGGATAGATGCCCACTTTGCCCATATCTCCAAGCTTTTTACCGGAAACAGGATCAAACTCATAGATCTTCTTTATTTCATCATAGGCCAATTCTATCCTAACCGCGCGCTCCGAATAGGCCGGAAAAATATCTACCACCTCGCCCTTCACCCTAATACAGCCGCGACGAAAATCGAAATCATTGCGCTCATACTGAATCGTGATAAGCCTTTTTAAAACATCCTCCCGGCAAATCGTCTGGCCCTTCTGCAAAAAAACCATAAACTTTTTATAATCCATAGGTGAACCCAAATTATAAATGCAAGAAACCGAGGCGACAATCAGCGTATCTGTTCTTGAAAACAACGATGTTGTAGAAGACAATCTCAGGCGGTCCAGGCGCTCATTGATGGAAGCGTCTTTTTCTATATAGATATCTGTTGAAGGAACATAAGCTTCCGGCTGATAATAATCGTAATAACTAACAAAATACTCAACAGCATTTGTAGGAAAAAATTCTTTAAATTCAAAATAGAGCTGTGCCGCCAGCGTCTTGTTATGAGAAATTACAAGCGTGGGCTTATTCAAACGCTCAATCACATTGGCCATGGTAAAAGTCTTACCTGAGCCCGTAACCCCTAAAAGCGTGAGCCTTTTCTTCTTATCATCCAGCAACCCTTGCGAGAGCTTCTCAATCGCCTGTGCCTGATCGCCCGAGGGCTTAAATTTTGAAACCAACTTAAATTTTGACATGATAAAAACTTTATAAAAACCCTAATAATCAGTTATTATGGGACTGTTGCGAAATGTGCGATTCCGTGTCATTCCGGGCAAAAAATTATGTTTTGCAACAATCACATTATAGACGATATACCTCTTTTTTAAAAGCCCTGATTTTGTTTGCCACAACAAAAGAAATAAGGTAAGATAAACATATATATTAAACTCTGCTTATGGTAATTCATCATAAAATAAGGAAAAATATTTATGATTTTCTACGAAGAGATATTAAAAGCGTTCCAAAAACAAAAAGTAAAATATGTTCTCGTGGGCGGCATGGCTGTTAATCTTCTCGGCTCAATGCGCAGTACCGCTGATTTAGACATTCTCGTAGAAATGAGTGATGAAAATCTCAAGAAAATTGTTGGAATTATGAAAAAATACGGGTACCGCATTAAACAACCCGTTGACCCAGCAAAAATCGCTGACGAGAAGACCCGAAAAGACTGGATTATCAATAAAAATATGAAAGCTTTTAATTTCTACAAAGAGAAAGAACTCAAAGAAATAGATATCGTTATTGAATCTCCAGTATCATTTGAAGAAGTGCAAAAAGATATTCACCGCATTGAAATCGGCAGCTTAATTATACCTGTCATTTCCATCAATCATCTCATCAAAATGAAGAAAAAAGCCAACCGGCCGGTTGATAAACTGGATATAAATAACTTAAATAAAATCAAAAAATTGAGAAAAAATGAAAAAATTTAATTGGCCGACAGAAGATGATCTCTTACGAAAACATATGAAGATACCTGCTAAGAAAAAAATGGAATGGCTTCATCAAATGCATGAATTTAAAGTAAAAGCTTCTTCGAAACGCGACCGCCTGATTCATTGGAAATTAAGAGATATTCTCTAGGCCGAAAAGAAAAAACGGTTTTATATGACATACGTTAGGCAGAATCAATATTCAACATCGCCTTGTATATGAAATCCTTAAAGAATCATAAACCGTGAAGATCATACGAATGTGGACTCACTACGATTAAAAAAAATAAAAACGGCAGACATAATTCACAGGAGATAAAATTCATGACAAAACCCTTAGATCAGTTCGGCGGATGGTTAAAATTTTTCCTTGTTATACAATGGATAAATATTGTTATTTGCGGGCTGACTGTATTGATAGCCCTGCTCACCATGATCACAGCGGAAACATTCGCCCAGGCGCTTGAACCAGTATTTCTCTTTTTTTATAGTATTATGATTATTCTCTTATGCTTAAGAATCGTAAAGGCTCTAAAAATAAAAGCACCAGAGACCCCGGGCCGTATCATAAAACTATTAACATGGGTCCTCTCTGCTGCTTTTATCTACGCGATACTTGAGTGGTCATACTATTACTTTTCTCAAGGGCCATCGGAACTCTCCACTACCACCACAAAATCAGGAGGAGATGTTATCAGGATTTTAATCTGGTATGCCATCTGGACAAGCTATTTCAAAAAATCCGCCAGGGTCGCGAAGTATTACGGATTAAATACAAAATGAAAATAAACCTTCATGGGCTTAAAGGCCGCGGTTTCGATATATAAAAAAATAGATCCATGCACACACACCCTCTTAAAGGCATAAATCTCGGCGGATGGCTGCTGATGGAAGGTTATCTCCTCCATGGCCGCAATACCCCTGAACACCTGTTTAAAAAAAGTTTTAAAAAAGTTAACGGCATTCAAAAACTTTTAGAATTTGAAAAGCTGTTCCGTGGAAATTTTATTCAAAAAAAGGATTTTCAAAAGATTGCGGCTTTAGGCGCCAAGGTCATCCGCCTCCCCTTCAATGCCAGATTAATTGAGAAAAAACCTTTTTTTTACGATGAAAAAAAGTTCATTTATATAGACAGGGCTTTTCAATGGGCTAAAGATTGCGGCTTAAAAATCATTCTTGACCTTCATGCCGCCTGCGGCGCCCAGAATTGCGACTGGCACAGTGATAGCACAGGCTGTGCCCTTCTTTGGGAAAAAGATACCTACCGCCTGAGGACATACAAACTCTGGGAGGCCATTGCCGACAGATACAAAAACAACCCGTCTCTTTATGCTTATGACATCCTCAACGAGCCTGTTTTAGGCGGTAAAAATACATCCATCCTGACAGAATTCTATAAAAGTTGTATCCTTCATATCCGCGGCCTTGATAAAAAAACGCTTATCTTTTTAGAAGGCGCTTTGTGGGCGCAAAAGATTGATTTTTTGGCTCCTCTCATTGATGATAATATCGGTATCAGCATTCATGCCTATCAACCTCTAAATTACGTCTTCAACTTTACGCCGTTTCAAAAATATCCGGGAAAAATTGACGAGGTCAACTGGGACAAAAACCGCCTTTTTCAACACCTTCTGCCTTATCATAAATTCGCTCTTAAGAATAAAATCAAGATCTTTGCGGGTGAATTCGGCATCAATTGGCGGGGCGGATATTACGGTGAGACGGAATGGTTAAATGATATGCTTGATATTTTTGATGACTTCGGATTTGATTACGCCTACTGGACCTATAAAGCCATCGCAAACAGCGTCTTTCCTGACGGAATCTATCAATATATCTCCAACAATAAGTTTATCCAGCGCGAAGGCCCTTCATATGGCTGGGAAAACTATATTTCTCTCTGGGAAAAAGATAAGAATGAAATCGTGGATTTCTGGAATACAAAAAACTATCGCCTCAATAAACCTATCAGTGAAATACTAAAAAAACATTTTTAATAAATTTTTGTGATTTCCAGCGAAAAATCAAGGGCTTTGGAGGAATGCGTAAGAGCGCCCAAAGAGATATAATCCACACCATTAATACAAAAAGACGCAATATTCTCATAAGTGATGCCACCTGAAAGCTCAACCAAGGGGCGCTTATTTTTATGAGGAAAAGTTCGTTTTAACCACGAAACCGCCTGCCTGACCTGCCGAGGTGTAAAATTATCCAGCAAAACAATAGCGGGCTGATACTTTACCACTGCTTTAAGCTGGGCAAAATTATCCGCCTCTATTTCAAAAAGAATTTTTAAATCACGTTGTGCCAAAACATCAACTGTTTTTGTATTTTTGATGATAAAAAGATGGTTGTCTTTAACCAGATACTGATCGCTTAAATCAAACCTGTGATTTTTTCCACCACCCATCAATACAGCATATTTCTCAAAACTACGATAAAGTGGAGTTGTCTTTCTTGTATCTAGTATTTTTATACCTCTATTCCCCACTTTTTTTACAATTTCATGCGTCTGCGTGGAGATTCCAGATAAATATGAGACGAAGTTCAAGGCGACGCGCTCGCAAGATAAAACAGAACGCGCGCATCCTCTAATCACCCCAATACTATCACCTTTTTTAAGAAGCTGGCCGTCTTTTTTAGCCTCATGAAATAATAAGCTCTTATCAAAAGAGGCAAAAACTTCACGCACCAACGCCATGCCACATAAGACTCCGTTTTCTTTAGCGATGATTTTGGCCTGAACTCTCGCGTCTTTAGAAATAAAAGTATCGGTCGTTATATCACAGGCGACTTTATCTTCTGAAAGCGCCTCTTTAACAAATCTTTTAACTAATGCCTCATCTAAGGCCATGGCAAACCTCTGTCAACCTGCGGATAGACTCTTTTAGCTCCACAACGCGCTGTTTTTCCTTATCAACGACCGCCTTTGGAGCCTTTTTCACAAAATCCTTATTTTTCAACATCCCCTCTTTACGTTTTAACTGATTAGCAAAATCATCAATTTGAAGCTGAAGGCGCCGGCGTTCTTTCTCAATATCAACTAAACCTTCAAGGCGCAAATACATGTGGACATTTTTAGCAATGATCGTACTGAGGCAATTTTGTGGCGCCTCCTCATTTGTTGTAACCTCAAGTTCGCTGATAAAACCCAGGCTTTTAATAAGCCCTGCCACCTCTTTCATCGCCTTCTCAAACTCTTTCGTTGTCACAATCCTCACTTGTACAGGTGCCTGTAAACTTAAATTTAAATCAATCTTCATATTACGCAGATGGAAAACTATCTCAAAGACGGTATTCATAACGCTTAAAACAGACTTATCATTAAAAGCCTTCTCCCCTTTTGGCCAGGCCTGAACACCCAATGTCTGAAAAGTCCTGCCAGGCAAACGCGAAGCAACTTCATCCGTAACAAACGGCATAAATGGGTTCAATAACAACAATGTTGATTTTAAAACATAAAGAAGTGTCTTTTTAACATCGGGATTAGCAATATCGTGCTTGGCCATTTCCAGATACCAATCACAAAACTTATGCCAAAAAAACTCATAAATCAGATTAATAGCCTCATTCAATTTAAACTGATCAATCGCCTTTGTAACAGATTTAATAAGCTTATTAAGCTCAGCTAAAATCCACTTATCACGGATAGAAAGCGTTTTTACATCAATCGCCTCATCGGCTCTCTCATCTTTTAAATTCATCAAGATAAAACGGGAGGCATTCCAGATTTTGTTGGCAAAATTCCTGCCCTGCTCAAACCTCTCTTTTGAAAGAAAAATATCAGAGCCGCTTGCGCCAATCGCGATCAAACTAAAACGCAAAGCATCCGCTCCATATTCTCCTATAATATTTAAAGGGTCAATACTGTTACCTAAAGATTTAGACATCTTGCGGCCTTCAGCATCGCGCACTGTTCCGTGAATATAAATATCACGAAACGGAAGATCGCCCATAAACTCATAACCAGCCATGATCATGCGGGCAACCCAAAAAAATATGATTTCAGGCGCCGTCACAAGTGTTGATGTCGGGTAAAAATATTTCAGGTCCGCCTTTAATCTATCCTGATCACGAAACTCCTGTTCATTAGTCTCAGGTTTTAAAAACGGCCAGCCAAATGTAGCAAAAGGCCACAGCCAGGAAGAAAACCATGTGTCTAAAACATCTTCATCCTGTTTTAAATCTGTTGAACCGCACACAGGGCATTTTTCCGGCTTAATGCGAGAAACAATAACCCCGGCATTTTGTTTGGTTTTTTGAATTTTTGGCTTTAGATTTGTTTCAGAACATTTTTTACAATAATACACAGGAATCCTATGCCCCCACCAAATTTGCCGCGAGATGCACCAATCTCTGATATTCTCCATCCAATTTAAATAAACCTTTGTCCATCTTTTCGGATAAAAATTTATCTTACCCTCGCGAACCGCCTTGATAGCCGGCTTCGCTAAAGGCTTCATCTTCACAAACCACTGCTTGGAAAGATAAGGTTCAACAATCGTATGGCACCGGTAACAGTGGCCAACCGCATGCTTATGGCCTTCTATTTTTTCTAAAAGTTTTCGCTCTTTTAACTCCTCAATAATAGCTTCTCTGGCTTCGAAACGGTCCATTCCGGCATAATCACCCGCATTTATATTTAAAACCCCGTCTGGATGCATAATATTAATAAAATCCAGATTGTGCCTTTTTCCAACCGCGTAATCATTGGGGTCATGCGCGGGCGTCACCTTCACGGCACCTGTACCAAACTTCTTATCCACCATATCATCGCCAATGATAAGAATCTCCCTATTCAGGATCGGCAAAATAAGCGTTTGCCCGATCAAATGCTTATAGCGCGCGTCTTTCGGGTTCACGGCCACAGCCGTATCTCCCAACATCGTTTCAGGACGCGTTGTCGCCACAACAATATAATCTTCCCATGTGTTGTTTTCCGCTTTTTTTCGTGTTTCGTGTTTCGTGTTTCGTGTTTTTTTCTTAACAGGGTATTTAATATAATACAACTTCCCATCCATATCCTGATGCGGCGCTTCTTCATCGGCTAAGGCCGTCTGGCAACGAGGGCACCAGTTAATAATATAATCCCCCTGATAAACCAGCCCCTTCTCATAAAGACTGACAAAAACTTCAACAACAGCCTTAGAGTAGTCTTCGTCCATGGTAAAGCGCTCTCTCGCCCAGTCACAAGTAGCCCCCATCCTCTTAAGCTGGTGAATAATCGTTGAACCATATTCTTTTTTCCACTCCCACACCCTTTTTAAAAATTCATCACGGCCTAAATCCTGCCGCTTCAACCCTTCTTTAGCAATTTTGCGCTCAACCACATTCTGTGTGGCGATACCGGCGTGGTCTGTGCCCGGCATCCAAAGCGTTTCATACCCGCGCATCCGCCTTGAACGAATCAAAATATCCTGAATCGTGTTATTCAAAGCATGCCCCATATGTAAAATCCCCGTCACGTTAGGCGGCGGGATAACAATACAATATGGATCTTTCTCGAGGTTAAAAGAAGCATGGAACAAGGAAGAATCGGCCCAAAGCTTGAACCACTTTTCCTCAACCTCGCGAGGATTATATTGTGATGGTAATTCCTGCATTAGCAGCTTTCTCGCGCTTTCGCGGCATCCTTCATTAATTTATATTCAATACTGTCTACCAACGCCTGCCAGGATGCTTCGATGATATTCTCACTCACTCCAACTGTTGTCCAGGAGTCATGCTCATCCTGAGACTGAATCAAAACCCTAACCTTGGCGGCTGTTCCTTCTTTGGCATCCAAAACACGCACCTTAAAATCAGAAAGGCGCATCTTTGATACAGAAGGATAAAAACCTTTCAACGCCTTTCTAAGCGCGTTATCTAACGCGTTTACCGGGCCGTCCCCTTCGCTGGAAGCATGTTCACGTACCCCATCCACTTTAAGCTTAACGGTAGCCTCAGAATAAAGCACGCCTCTTTCTCTTTTTTCAATGATAACCCTGAATCCTTCAAGGTCAAAAAAGTCTTTATACTTTTTCAGCGCCCGTTTAATCAAAATCTCGAAACTGGCATCCGCGGCTTCAAACTGATAGCCTTCATGTTCTAAATCCTGCAGCATCTTCAAAACCTTTTTTGCTTCAGGAGAATCCTTCTCTAAATCGAGATGCAGGTCTTCAGCCTTCATAAAAATAGATGTTTTACCGGCCAGTTCAGAAATTAAAATACGCCTGGTATTGCCAACCAGTTCCGGCTCCATATGTTCATAACTTCTTGTATTCTTCAATACGGCGTTAATATGAACCCCGGCCTTGTGCGCGAACGCGGATTTACCCACAAAAGGCTGATTATCTACCTGCTTCATATTACTAACCTCACTAATATAGCGCGAGGCCTCTGTAAGCTCTTTTAAGTTTTCATCACTAATACAATCTTTTTTTAGCTTGAGCTTCAAAATACCGATAATGGGAATAAGATCAGCATTACCGCAGCGCTCGCCATAACCATTGATCGTCCCCTGCACATGGCAGCATCCGGCTTCAATAGCCGCTATAGAGTTCGCGACAGCCAACCCTAAATCATTATGAACATGGATACCTAAAGGTGTTTCAATCTCCTTAGTGATTTTTTTAATAATCGTGCTCAGCTCCGATGTTAGAGTCCCGCCATTAGTATCACATAAACAAATCAGCTTAGCCCCGCTTTCTGAAGCTGCTCTTATAGTTGAAAGCGCGTATTCAGAATTTTCCTTATAGGCATCAAAAAAGTGTTCCGCATCATAAATAACTTCTAATCCTTTAGAAATAAGATACTTAACTGAACCGCGGATCATTTCAAGATTCTCGTCCAGGCTCACTCTTAAAACATCGCGCACATGCAAATCCCAACTTTTGCCAAAGATTGCAGCCACCTTAACAGAAGATTCAACTAGGCTATTCAATCCCGGGTCATCCTCAGGTTTAACGCCAGCCTTATGCGTAGACCCAAAAGCAACAAGAACAGCATTTCGCAAGGGATGCTTCCTCAACTCCTGAAAAAAAGCCTTGTCCTTTGAGTTTGATAAAGGGTAACCCCCTTCTACATAATGCACACCCAACTCGTCCAGCTTCCTGGCAATCTTTATTTTATCAAATTTAGAATAAGATATCCCTTCTGTCTGGGAACCATCCCGCAGAGTCGTATCGTACAATTCAATTTTTTTCATCAAACACCTCAATAGTATGATTACAGCAATTATTAGATGATTACAGCGATTATTATCATTGATTCTATCTGGTTTCTAACCATTGGAATCTTTCTTTTAATCTTTGTAATCATTAATTAACCCAAACCAAACTTTTTATGTATTGATTTTACAGCTTTATCAGCACTTTTTTTGCTGATAATACAAGAAATACTGATTTCAGAGGTTGTAATCATATTAATATTGATCTTTTTTTCAGCCAGTGCCTCAAACATCTTTGCCGCCACACCCGTATGAGTTTTCATGCCGACACCAACAATAGAAACACGTGCTATATCACGATCTTCCAGGACGCGGCCGGCCTTAATCTTCTTTGTAAACTTTTCCATAAGAGCTTTAGTTTTATTCAAGCTGCTCACAGGAACTGTAAAAGATACATCCGTATAACCTTTACGGCTGACATTCTGAACAATCGTATCTACGTTAATACCATTATGCGAAATCTCTTTAAAAAGCTTGGCAGCAATCCCAGGAAGATCAGGAACATCACAAACAGTAATCTTAGCCTCATTTTTATTTAAAGTCACTCCACTAATAACAAAATCTTCCATTTTATCGGCCTCCTTCAAAATAAGCGTGCCTTCAGAATTATTAAAACTGGATCGAACATGTATAGGAATATCAAACTTTTTAGCAACCTCAATAGAACGCGCCTGCATTACCTGAGCCCCTAAAGAAGCCATCTCAAGCATCTCATCATACGTAATCTGCTTCAATTTTCTAGCCTCAGGCACAATCCGGGGATCTGTTGTATAAACACCTTCCACATCTGTGTAGATTTCACAGGCGTTAGCACCTACAGCCTTAGCTAGAGCAACAGCCGTCAAATCAGACCCACCACGGCCAAGTGTTGTAATATCCTGATCCTGTGTAACCCCCTGAAACCCGGCCACAATGACAATTCTCCCCTTTAAAAACTCTTCTTTAATTCGGCCCGAACTAATATCAAGAATCTTGGCTTTTGTATGGCTCTTATCTGTCTTAATGCCTACTTGAGCCCCTGTAAAAGAGATAGCACCACACCCTTGTTTTTCAATAGCCATGGCTAAAAGTGCACAAGAAATCTGTTCACCTGTTGAAAGCAACATGTCCATTTCTCTGGCAGGCGGCTCATCTGTAATCTGCTCTGCCAATGAGATAAGATTATCCGTCGTATCACCAAGCGCGGAAACAACCGCGACAACACACCAGCCTTTACGCCGGTACGAAACGATGCGCGCAGCAACCCGTTTGATTCTTTCTACATTCGCAACTGAACTTCCACCAAACTTTTGAACAATTATCTTCATTTTTCCCTCTTTTTAAAGATATCAGTTAGATATTTTCGGTTAGTGAAAACCACTGACAAAAAACCGTAAACCAAAAATGTTCCACGTGAAACATCTAACCTGCGTATATTCAATATGTTTCATTCCAATTAAAAAGAAACATCATAATTTTTTATTACAATGACATCCGCCAAAGTTTAAAACGCAAGCGGATAGAATAAACAAAACCTCATAATTTTTTATAAAAACTACGCCGTTTTCAAAGAAAAATGAGCATTTTTCTTTTTAAAATTTTTAAAAAAATTAACTATCTCCCAGGCCATAATCACGGATAGAACAAGAAGAACCAATGTAATTAACATTAAAAGATAGTTCCCATCTTTCCTATATCCAAAGAACTGTAAAATTAAAGCCACAAAAGTTGTTAAAAACATAAAAAAAGCCGGAATTAACGTATAAACCGTTGGTTTCTTTCTGGCTAACAGCCAACAAGACACAACAAAAAGTGCTAAAGCTGCTACCAACTGATTTGATGCCCCAAAAACCGGCCATATCTTATCCCACGCTCCTGATAAAGCCAAAAAACCTGCCAAAAAAACTACAATAAAAGAAGAAATAAACCTATTCTCTATGCCCATCAACTCGGTCGTAATGTAGCGGCAGACCCTTGTAGCTGTATCCAAGGTTGTCAATATAAATGCATTAAGAATGATGATAGCGATAACAATGCCATAGGAACCAAATAAAGGCCTTGTCAATCCTGCATACCCTTGCCCAAATACACAGATCGGACCGACGTCTTTTAATAAAGAACAAGCAGTTACGCCTTGAGACGAAATCCCGGCAACAACAGCCAAAATAGCTAACAAGGCTACAACCCCTTCTACAACCATGCCACCATAACCGATTCTTTTAATATAGCGCTCATTAGGCATCTGCTTTGAAGAGGTGCCGCTGGCAATTAAAGAATGAAAACCAGAAATAGCTCCACAGGCGATCGTTACACACATCATCGGCCACAAATCCCCCTGGCTTGTATTCCAGGCAACAAAAGCTGGCTGCACCACAAGAGGCCTCGTAATCAACAAACCTATCAGGCCCGCCAACACTCCAAAAATAAGCAAATAACTGCTCAAATAGTCTCTTGGCTGTAATAAAATGTTAACGGGCGTCACGGAAGCGATAAAACAATAAACAAGCAAGATAATACTCCAAAACGCGATAGAACCACCTACTAAAAAAACTGGAAAAAACTCAGAAAGAACAGGCAATACAACAAACAGGCCCAGGCCCAAAACAGTCGTAGTAACTAAACTTACTTTTTTAACATATGTCAAATAACCGACAAGAATGGCGATAGGGATAAAACCCAAAGAAGGCAAAACCGTCTTTGGCTCTATCACAAATGTTTTAGCGCATAAATGTGTGAAGACAGCTATAACTAAAACCAGCGCCAGCCACACAAAAATAGAAAAGATATATTTGGCTTTTTTTGAAACAGAACCTTCCGATATCTCCGCGATAGAAAGGCCATCCTGCCGCACAGAAATAAACAAAGCGGCAAAATCATGTACTCCGCCGATAAAAATGGTCCCAAATAAAATCCAAATGAGAGATGGCGCCCAGCCCCAATAAACACAGCCAATCACAGGCCCGATGATAGGCCCTGCTCCCGCAATAGAAGAAAAATGGTGCCCAAACAGCATCAGCCAGTTTTTCGCCGGAATATAATCAACGCCATCATACTTTGTGTGAGCCGGCGTCTCTTTATAAGGCTCCACTCCAAAAAGCTGAGCGATAAATCCGGCGTAGAACTTATAACCAACACTAAAAACAATTATACCGATAAAAAGAATAACAAGAGAACTCACTTGAAGAAAACCTCCATCAGCCTATGCCCTTCAAAAAGATCCTTTGTCTTCCTGGCTTCAGATTCACTAAAAACTGAAAAACCGTTTTTCTCTATCCCTGTTCCCATCATAGCCACACAAACTGGATCCTCAGTATGTTTACGCTGTGCTACAGGTGTCGCGTGATCCGGCGCCACTAAAATCCTGTAATCTTTTCTATTTTTAAAATGTTCCAATACCGCGCCCACAATCATCTTGTCAAAACGCTCAATAGAGGTGATTTTCATTCTCAAATCACCATTGTGGCCAGCCTCATCGGTCGCCTCCACATGCACAAAAACAAAATCAAGACGTTCAAGAGCTTTTAACGCGGCTTGGGCTTTACCATGATAATTTGTATCATAGTACCCTGTCGCGCCCTCCACATTAATAACTTCAAGGCCGATAATCTTGCCAATCCCTTTAATCAAATCTACCGCGGAAATAACAGCCCCGCTCAATCCAAATTTATCTTTAAAAAGCGGCATCCCGGACTTCTGGCCTTGGCCCCACAGCCAAATCATATTCGCGGGGTTCTCTTTCAAATCAACCCTCACCTTATTAACCTCATGAGGCGATAAGAAAACACGCGACTTTTCCATCAGCTCAACTATCCTTTTGGCACCTTTACCTCTAGGTAGAAACTTAGCGATAGGTTGATTCAAAATATCATGAGGCGGAACACATTTAAGACGAACCAGCTCATCAATATTGCCGCTTTTTACCACTAAAAGATGCCTATAGCTCACCCCTGGAAAAAAATGAGCCTTCTCGTCTCCTAAACATTTATCAAGATCATGAATAAGCAAAGCCGCTTCTTTAGATGAGATATGGCCAGCGCTATAATCGGCCATCTTCTCATCAGCAACTGTAATCAGGTTACAACGAAAAGCCACATCATCAGATTTTAGATCAATTCCTAAATGTGCCGCTTCCAAAGGAGCGCGCCCGGAATAGTATTGAGCAGGATCATATCCTAAAATAGAAAGGTTAGCGACATCGGACGCGGGCGCGAACTTATCAGGAATGGTTTTTGCCCTCGCCAAAAAACCATTCTGAACAATAAAATCCATATTCGGCGTCTGAGCCGCTTCCAAAGGAGTTTTACCGCCAAGCTGCTCAACGGGTTCATCCGCCATACCATCAGGGACAAGTATAATATATTTCATCTACCTAACCAGGCCTTTTTGAAAAACACCAAATAAATTTCTCGCCATCTCCTGCCTCGAAAAAGCCTTAGTAATAATATTTCCATGGCCGTCCAAGATAAAGCCCTTATACTGCTGGCCTTTGAAATAGTTCGCAACTGTTAAATCCGCTTTCGCGCACTTCATAGCCGATAAGGCACGCTTGATTAGCTCGGTTTCTTTCACGCCGCTTTCCAGTTTAAACATTACCAATAAAGCTCGCGGATTTAAACGCCTGATAAGATGAATAAGTTTAGGCGCTTTTTTAAACCTTAAAACAAGCGCTTCCTTCTCTGAGGAAATTTTACCGTTTTTACAAACACATACATAATCGCTTACAGCGGCGCAATGCAAAATCAAGTCATACTTTTTAACGGAGAGATTGCTCTTTATTAAAGAAAAAAGTTCATCAAAATAACGAAACCTGAAAAGTTTTAAAGATTCCCTGAAAGCTATATTGCCACAGACAGGCCCAAGGAAAAGATCTGTCTTAAACCCAAGCTTAACAGCCTCCTGGGCCAAAAGCAAACCTAATTGCCCGCTGGAAACATTGCTTAAAACCCGGACATCATCTATGGGTACCCATGTCGGGCCAGCCGTAATCAACACTCTCTTCTTCTTCAAAACACTACGCCCCATCGCGAACCTGATTTCAAAAACCAATCTCTTTTAAAATTAATTTAACACTGGGCTTTAACACTTTCGGTTTCTTTACACAGGCAATCGCCCGGTCAGGATCTTTCAAACCATGGCCAGTTAACGTACACACCAGTATCGCCTCTTTATCTTTTTTAAAATAACCTCTCCTGGCCAACTTAATAACACCCGCGACACTGGCGGCGGAAGCCGGCTCAACAAAAACACCCTCCCTGGCCGCGAGCATTTTATAAGCAGAAATAATCTCCTGATCTGTAACCGCTTCAATCAGCCCTCCAGACTCATCCCTGGCGCTCACAGCCTGCTGCCAACTGGCAGGATTCCCAATCTTAATTGCCGTCGCTAAAGTTTTTGGATTCTTAACAGCTTTCCCCCTGACAATGGGCGAAGCACCCTTTGCCTGAAATCCAAGCATTTTAGGTAAACTCTTAACCAAGCCAGCCGCGTGGTATTCTTTATAACCTTTCCAATAAGCTGTGATATTGCCCGCATTACCAACCGGAATAGCGTGATAAAAAGGCGCGTCATTTAGAAAATCGCAAATCTCAAAAGCACCGGTTTTTTGCCCCTCAATCCGGTAAGGGTTCAATGAATTAACAAGCGTAATCGGATATTTATCTGTAATCTCGCAGACTATAGAAAGCGCGTCATCAAAATTACCCTTAATAGCCAAAACATCTGCTCCGTGAATCAAAGCCTGTGCCAATTTTCCATAAGCGATAGCTCCTGCCGGAAGAATCACGGCACATCTAAGCCCCCCTCTAGCCGCGTACGCGGCAGCAGAAGCCGACGTATTGCCAGTTGACGCACACATAACAACCTTTGACCCTTCTTCTTTGGCTTTTGAAATAGCCATCGTCATGCCGCGGTCCTTAAAAGAACCTGTCGGATTCAAACCTTCATATTTTAAATATGTCTTGCAACCTATTATCTCGCTCAAAAAAGAAGCATAAATCAAAGGCGTTGAACCTTCATTTAAAGAAACGATAGGTGTTTTTGTACTAACTGGTAAATATTTATAATACTTCTCAATCAAACCATAAGCAGACAATTTAAATATCCTCCATACGAATTTTAACAGTCTTCCCTTTAACAATAGCCAGTTTATCAATCGCCGTTAAAGCGCAATTTAAATCTTTCTCCCGCAAATGATGCGTAATCATAACAACAGGAACAAACTTTGTCCGTTTAAGTTCTTTCTGACTGACCTGCGCGATGCCAATATGATATTTTCCAAGAATACCGGAAATCTTTGCCAAAATACCGGGCTTATCAATCGCCATAAAACGAAGATAATACCTGCTAACAACATTATCCAGATTCCTGAACCTCTTAACCCTCGGCTTAGCCAAAACCCCATAAGACAAACCACTATCAACCTGGCGCCCCAAATCAACCAAATCACTAATCACCGCTGATGCCGTTGGAAACTGGCCGGCACCCCTGCCATAAAACAACATATCACCGACCATATCACCCTGCAGGAGCGCGGCATTAAAAACACCATTAACCGCAGCCAACATATGATCTTTAGGCAACATCGTTGGGTGGACTCTCGCCTCAAGCTCATCACCGACCCTTTTAGCAATAGCCAGCGGTTTGATAACAAACCCCATCTCCTCAGCATAACGCACATCCATATGTGAAACATGAGAGATGCCTTCACGGACAATCTTTTCAAGAGGAATAAGCTTAGAAAACAATAAATAACAAAGCACAACCAGCTTATGAGCGGCATCAATACCTTCCACGTCAAACCTGGGGTTTCTTTCAGCATACCCTTTTTTCTTAGCAATACATAAAGCTTCAAAAAAACTTAACCCTTCGTTACGCATTTTTGACAAAAGATAGTTTGAAGTTCCATTGATGATGCCAAAAAAAGAATCGATGCGGTTTGACACAAGCGCCTCCTGAAGAGCTTTTATGATTGGAATACCGCCGCAAACAGAAGCTTCAAACCTTAAAAATCTCTTTTTTTGACACGCAAGATGCAAAAGATTATCAATATCCGCGGCCAAAAGCGCCTTGTTGGCCGTTACAACATGTTTACCACTCTTTAAAGCCTGAACAATAAACTCTTTAGCAGGATGATATCCGCCAATCAATTCCACCACCACATCAATTTTTTCATGCTTTATAACATCAAGCGGGTTTGTTGTAAACAAGGTAGGCGGAAGCTTAAGATTCTTTGCCTGAGAACGACGCGCGTCGCATGCCAATACAAGATGCAAGTCAACACCGGAACGTTCTAAAATCAGATGTTTACGCTCTCTTAGCGCCTTAACAACTCCAGAACCAATGGTACCCAATCCGATAACTCCGACATTTATTTTTTTCATTTCAAAATCTCCTTACAAAATTTCATGTCTCATTCGAAAAAATCTATTTCTCCTTTTTCACCGCGAACTTCGCAATGGCCTTGGCAAAAAAGTCAAAATCGCCTAAATCATGCTGAAGGTAATGATGCACTCGTCTTAAATCAACATCAACGTATTCATGAACAAGAATATTACGAAAACCGATTGCCGGAGAAAACCGTTTCGCAAATTGAGCGGTGACTATTTTATGTTCTGCCAGAATCTTGATAACTTCCCGCGCTTCTTCAGGTTTGCGTAATTTAAGCTCGCTGATCATCATCTCCCCTATATCAATGACACATTCAATAGCTAACTGCAGATAATGCAATACCGCCCCTTGTAACGTATGATCTTTTTCCAACTCAACGACCGTATATTTTTGATAACCTTTTAAATATAAGGCATATTCCCGAAGTTTCTCTAACTTTAAGGTAAGATTCACATACGTAATCATAACACTCCCTCCAAAGCTATCCGGTTAACAGTTGAGCGGGCATGGCGCTTGAAATAATACTGCTCATCAAAATACCGGCTCATAATCTTTACTTCAAAATCTATGCGTTTTTTTTCATCATCCGAATATAAAATAATGCCATCGTGGATCACGCGAAAGCTTAAAAACAGAGGGCTCTCATTTAAAATAACCAGATCAATCTTTCCGGTTTTAAAAACTCCCATGAGATCAGTAATGATATTGGCCTTATATCCATAGGGCTCATCTTTAGGTACTTTTTCCTCATCTATCAAAATGGCGATATCAATATCGCTCAGCTCACCCTCACAGCCTTTTGCTCTCGAACCAAAAATATATCCAACCTTTATCTCAGGCCTGTGAGAAAAATACCCAGCAGCCTTTTTTTTGATTCCCGCTATTTTTATCATCTTCTATCCTTAAATTTCAATTACTTTGATTTTTGCTTCACAAAAAATAGTCGGGGAGAGCGGACTCGAACCGCTGGCCCCTTGAACCCCATTCAAGTGCGCTACCAAACTGCGCCACTCCCCGATATAAACAAACACCCCGCGATTACAATTCTATCTTCTTCTCTCTCAACATTAAATTTTTAACAGCTGCCTTTGGAGAACTCCCTTTGAAAAGAACACGGTATATCTCTCGCGTAATTGGCAAATCTACATTATATTTCTTTCCTAAGCTTACAGCCGCTTTTACCGTCGTGACGCCTTCAGCAACCATCTTCATTGACGAAACAATTTTCTTTAAAGAAGCGCCTCTGCCAATCTTCTCTCCAACAAAATGATTCCGGCTCAAAGAATTAAAACATGTCGTTACTAAATCGCCAAGCCCGCTAACGCCAGAAAACGTGTCTTTCTTTGCCCCCATCACAACACCTAAACGAGATATCTCAGCCAGGCCTCTTGAAAGGATAGCCGCTTTTGTATTTGTCCCAAAACCTAAACCATCCGATATCCCGCAAGCAATAGCAATAATATTCTTTAAACTGCCACCCAGCTCAACACCAATAACATCAGAATTGGTATAAACCCTGAAATATGCGCACATAAAGACATCCTGGAGAGCCATCATTAACCCTCTGTCTTTAGAAGCCACGACAACCGTTGTAGGAATACCATGTGCCACTTCTTGAGCAATGGTTGGGCCTGAAAGAACGGCGATAAGACGGCTTTTCCAAACATCCATTATGACTTCGGACATCCGTAATAAACTACCATTTTCAAGCCCTTTTACGACGCTGACAACCGGCGTTTTTAAATTATAGTAAAGAGCCCCTTTCAAAAGGATGCCGCGTAAATATTGTGATGGAACAGCTACAATAATTAAATCACAATCCAAAGACTCTCTTAAATCAGAGCTGATAACAATTGATTCTGGAATTCTTATGCCTTTAAGATAATAAGGGTTCGTCCGCTTACGCTCTAGAATCTGGGCATACTCTTTAAAAGCGCTCCATAACGTAACCTGATAACCTTTGCGATGCAATAAAATGGCCAAAGCCGTTCCCCAGCCGCCATCACCTAAAATAGTCAATTTTTTAAAATGCGTCATAGAAATAAAATCCGCAAATCAGTTTCTTTTTTTGCAACCTGAATAATTCAATACAGTTACGTGAAAATAAAATTAACAAAGCAGTTAACTTATTATTTTACATGAATCTTAATATTATGTCAATGACTTCAGAATTGACTGCTACTTCCTCTACATTTCATACAAGAGGGACGAAAAAGGCTGGAAATGAAAAGACTAAACAAGCAACTCTTTTATTTCAGCAAGATGCAGGAGAGCTTCTTCTTCACCGCGAACAATAAGATCTTTGGCATTCTCAAACTCATACCAAGAAACAGACGTCATATCAGGATGCAATGTCACATCCGCCTGGCTTAGACTGCTCAAACGTGCCAAAAGAAATTCCATAGATTGAACACTTGAAACAATAATATCAAAAATATTTGGCCTTAAAAAAGAAGAAACCTTCTTATTCAAGGCCTCTCTCGCTCTATTTAAAAGAAACATCTTGCTATTCTCTGCGATTTTTTGATCAGCTAGTTCATAAGTACGTTCAATATCAACAGGGCTTGGCAAAACATTTACCGCGATTACTTTTTTAACACCAGATTCAACCAGAACATCAGTCGGCAAAGGATTCAAAATGCCACCATCAATATAAATATGATTAGCGATACGGTAAGGCTCAAAAACACCTGGAATAGAAATACTGGCCATCACAGCATCAATAAGCCTGCCACTGTCAAAAACAACCTGCCTCATATTTGTACAATCACAAGCGACAATTTTAAAAGGCCTGACAACATCCCGAAACGTCAAATTCTTTAGGTATTTTTTAAGAAAAGAATAGATATGCCGGCCATGTATAAGGCCCTTAACGGGCAAGGCTAAATCATCGAGGCCGAAGAAATATCTCTTGTTTTTATGCAACAAAATAATCTGTTCAATATCATAAGCTGAATACCCTAAAGACCAAAAAGCGCCAATAAGCGCGCCAATACTCGAACCAGAGATAATATCAATAGGAATTTTGTTATCTTCTAAAACTTTTAAAACGCCGATATGAGACAAACCCATAGCAGAACCACTTCCTAGAGCCAACCCTACAAGCACCTCCCCTATTTGACGAGAGATCCTGCGTATGGTTTTTGAATAAGGAGCATTCGGATCAGAATCAATTAGAAAAAATTTCTGCTCAACGTAAGGCATAGTCGCGAAAAGAGGCTTATGAAATAACGCCGCTTCCTGCTCACAAGACAACCTCGGCCCTTTGCCATGCAAACCGCTTTCTTCCAATACAATGAATTTTACTTTCTTCTTTAACTCCGCATCCGCCCATACACCAGCTGCCTGCATAGTTTGCGACATCTTTTTTAAGGAATTTTTCTCGGGAGAAAAAAGAAGATGCACATCATCAGACTGCGCCAAAACTCTAAAAGCCTGCTCTCCAAAATCCAATGCCAAATGCACAATACAATAATGGTAATCATTAACGAGCATCGTTAACAATGATATTAAAAAAGGTGCTAAAGACTCATCTTTTCTCTCTGGCTTAACTCGAAAAACATCTATCCCCTTGGCGTCTTTTACAATGTGGCGCATAACTTCTTCTGTATGAAAAAACTGCCCAGACGCTTTAAAACCTTCATCGGGATTTAACCCTAAAGAAGAACAGATCAATGAATCCTGATTGGCTGTATCAACTAAAATAACTCTCTTGTTTGTTTCATTTTTCAACCCAAGAGCTAAATTTAAAGCATAACGCGCTGTATCATGCTGAATAGGCACATCGCCATAAACAGCAATAATTGTACTTTCAAAAACCAATTTAGGATGCAAGTCTTTCCTTTTAAGGCGGCGGGAAAGCATCTGGCTTAAATTAATGGCAAGACTGGGGATATTCTTTAAGATTGTATCAAAATCTTCTTTAGAAATCTTGGCTATAACAGTATCATTAACGGCCCGCGCGCTTACCGAATGCGGCTCGCCTGTCAGTAAAGAAATAAACCCAAAAAATTTACCCCTGTGAATATACTCCAAAGTACATTCACAGCCATCTTTTTCAGTAAAAATCTCCACACGGCCTGTAACAATACAATAAAAGGCATCCGGAGGGTCACCTTCCCGGTAAATAACCTCAGATCTCTTGTATTCAAAAATCTCAAGAGCATCAAAAACAAGTTTTCTTTTAAAAAAATTAAGTTTTGAAAATAAAGGGATTTGCTTGAATATTAAGGACTTATCAAAAAGATAAGAAGAACGATTCATATTCGGATAGTAAGAAGGTTAATAATAGCGCTCATGAAAAATTACCTAATGGTTAATAAGCCTGGCAATTTCTTCAAGCAACTCAGCCGGATCATAGGGCTTAGCAATAAAAAAATTATGGCCCACCTCATGCCCGCTTATTTTTTCTTCGCGTTTTGTATAAAGGCACGTTAAAAAAAGAATCGGGATGTCACGCGTCAGAGGATCTTGATGTAAAATGGATGCTACCTGAGAACCATCCATTTCAGGCATAAGGATATCCAAAATAATTAAATCCGGCTTTTCCTGTTTCGCGGCTTCTATGGCGGCATTTCCGCTTGTCTTTGTCACTACATCATAACCGGCTGACATCAACCGCTTGGATAAAAGCACTAAGACATCTTTTTCATCATCTACCGCTAATATCACTTTTTTCCCCATATGCCTCCTCCTTAAAAATCGCCTTTAAAAAAACATCATTTCAAGCGCTTTTCTACTTCGCTTAAAAGATCGCCGACATCATATGGTTTAGCAATAAAAAAGTTCTGGCCTAAAACATGCCCACATACTTTCTCTTCCTGTTTCGTAAAAAGGCAGGTTAAAAAAAGTATAGGGATACTTTTTGTCTTGGGGTCCTGCGCCAAAACAGAAGCCACCTCAGAACCATCCATTTCAGGCATAGCAATATCCAGAATAATCAATTGAGGATGATCTTTTTGCACGGCCTCAAGGGCTTGTTTTCCAGAAGATGCCTTAACGACATCGTAACCGGCTTTTGTCAAACGTTCTCCTAAAAGCATCAATACATCTGGTTCATCATCAACTATTAAAATTTTTTTCTTTTCCATCTCACGTCTCCTTAACATTGCCTATAATTAGGTTTTTCTTCCTTACAATGTTAACTCCGGAGCCTGCCGGCCGGCAGGCAGGTATACTGAGCAAAATTGACTTGTTAATTTTGCCAGTGCTTATGCTGCGGAGTCCCTACATTAATGCCTTGGTTTTTTACAAGATTAAAGCAACTCATCATCTGTTTCTTTATTCTCGGCTTCTACGCCTAAAGCCATGCGAATTATATAATTTAATTTTTCCGGATCATAAGGCTTGGTCAGAAAGAAATCCCCACCGGCTTCTTTCCCCATCTCGATATCTTCCTTCTGCGCTAAAACACTCAAAAAAACAACAGGGATACCTCTTGTGTCATAATCAGACTTTAATTTCCTGCAAACTTCAATACCATTAAGATAAGGCATCATAATGTCCAAAATAATCAGATCGGGCTTTTTTGATTTTGCCAATTCAATGCCGGTGTATCCATCCTCAGCAATAAGCACATCAAATCCAAAAGAAACAAGCCTGAACTTTAAAAGATTTCTTATGCCTACTTCGTCATCAATAATTAAAATATTTTTTTTCATATGCCTTCTTTATAAACAGGTATCGCAAAACTAAACATGGACCCCTTACCCAACTCTGATTCTGCCCAGATCTTTCCACCCATGGACTCAACAAGATTCTTGCAGATATAAAGCCCTAAACCAGTTCCCCCTGTGCGCCTTACCAAGGTACTATCCAACTGGACAAACTTCCCAAAAAGACGGCTCGATTCTTCAGAAGACATTCCGGCACCCTGATCCTTAACGCTAAACTCGACGAAATCCTCAGCATGACGGCAACCAATAGTAATTTTGCTCTTATCACTGGTAAATTTAATAGCATTATTCAAGAGATTCATTAATATTTGAATCAAACGGTCCTTATCAACAGAAATAAGGGGCAAGCTTTTTTCTACATTCATAACTAGCTGAAGTTCTCGCTTATCCATCTCTATCTTAACCAAACCACTAACCTGCTCAATAATATCCTCTACACGGCAAGACACAAGATTGATTTTTAACAAGTCAGATTGAATCTTCGAAATATCAAGAATATCACCAATCAGGCGATTTAAGCGTTTAATATTAGAAAGGGCAATATTCAAACAAGACTGTTGATCCTCGTTAAGCCTGCCCTGGGTACCATCAGCGACAATCTCAACACCTTCTTTTATGCATGAAAGCGGAGTGCGCAACTCATGGGAAACCATCGAAACAAATTCAGATTTGATACGCTCAAGCCGCTTCTTTTCGGTGACATTACGGATATTGCATTGGATGATCTTCTTGCCTTCCGCGAGATAATAAGACAACCATACTTCAACTGTAACTTCTCTGCCCGCGTCAATTTTCAAAGAAACGTCATCACAAAAAACGGATATCTTGTCTTGCAGTTCGCCAAGAGCCGCTAACAAAATTTTCGACTCAGTAAAATACGGCACGTGGCTAAATTCTCTCTCAATAAAACAATCTTTGGAACAATTCAATAAATCCAAAAGGAAAGAATTTACATCTATTATCTTACCACTATCCGCGTCAATAATCAATATACCGTCCTGCGCAGATTCAAACAATTTCCTAAACATCAATTCAGATTTTTCCAAAGCCATGGTACGTTCTTTAACCAGGCTTTCAAGCCGCTCAGAATAATGCCTCAAACTATCTTCCAAGCGTTTTCGCTGCGTCACATCCTTCGCCAAGTGAATGACGCCAATAATCTTGCTTTTTTCATCTTTAAGGGGCGATAACACAACCTCAACATAAACAGAACTTTTTGTTTCAGGGTCTTGATGGATATGGGTTGAAACAATGGTTTTACCATGCTGGACAACATCTTCAAAATGACAATCAACACATGTTGGGCAAAAATGAGAATAAATCTCATCACAGCGCCTCCCCAAAACTTCTTCCCTGTTTAAATGGACGCGGTCCAAAAAAACCTTATTAACATCTATAATCGTTTTCGTTTTACAATCCAATAACATTAACGCGTCGCTGATAGAGTTAAAAACATTTTTAGACAGCGTGCGTTCATATTCGAGCAACTCAAACATTTTTCTTCTTTCAGTAATATCAAGGACAAGCGACAAAACATGCTCTACTTCATTTTTATCATTTTTAAGAGGGGAACAAATAAGCAATAGGTCCATCGCGCGGCCATCAGGAAAAACAACATGCTGTTCACAAGATTGGATTGACTCAGTCTCAAATGTCTTTTTAGACGGGCACTCCCAACAGGCAACATCGCTAAAACGAAAAACCTGATGGCACTTTTTCCCTTTTAGATTATTTAAACCACCAAACCATTTTTCCATAACCTCATTAACCCAGACAACATCAAAATTCTTATTGATAAGGATAATCCCGGCGCCTATGGAAGAGGCGATCCGGCTCAAACGATTACGCTCCTCTGAAATCTTGTGCTCCAACAACTTATGCCCGGTCATATCCTGAATTAATCCCATGCCAAAAAGGATATTTCCTTTGGGATCTTTAACAGGAAAAAGCGTCATCATGACATCAACATGGCCGCTTTTAGTTTTATGAATAGTCTCGGATTCAATGGTTTCCCCTTCAAAAACTTTTTTAACAGCTAAATTCATCTTCTCTATTCCGAGCAAATCTGTAATCTTTCTGCTTTTTAAAGGATCTTTCTCATTAACAATGCTGTCTTTCTTATATCCATAGAGCTCAACAGCTCCGACATTCCAATAAATAATCCTCAAATCGCGGTCAAAACCAAAAATGGCGTTAGGCGAATTATTCAATATGCCGCGAAAAGTCTCTTCTGACCTGGCCAATTCTAATTCTGCTTCTTTTAAACTGCCTAAGGCTTTATTTAAATTATTTTTTTGGACCTCTAGTTCAAAATTATTAAGGGCAAACCCGATAAGAAAAATGTATCCAACAATTAAAATAGATAAGAACAGAAAAATAACAAAAAGAACATACAACCTGCTGCGGTAAACAGAATAATCTAGCCTTTCAGTATTCAAATCCATCCCCAGGACATATGCAAAACCGTCTCTGTGCATTAAGAGAGGAATAAAAACAGAAGTAGATAAATGCCCCCGGTAATCCTCATACTCAGCAAATGTTGGGCGCCCTGAATTAAGCGTATCAAAAATAGCCTTTTGAGGAACGCGGCTGTTAAAAGCCGGCTTAAAATCCCGAGGGAAAACCTGTGCCCGGCTGCCAATCGCAAAAGAAAAATTATCATCCTTAATAATAACGAAATATAAACATTTTATAAAAAATGCGGCATCGGCTAGCTCAGCCATCTGCCGATGCATCTGAAGATACTTTTGATATAGTGAATCAGTCCTTCTGCTGCTAAGAAAACTTTCAAAATTCTGATGTTTAAAATTATTGGCTAAAAGCTTGGCATCAGACATAACAGTCCTTTTTAAATTCTGCAACTCATGCTGTTCTACCGAACTGACAAGTTTCCCCCCAAAAAATATAGAAAAAACATAAAGCAAAAAGAAAGAAAACAATATAATTCTAAGACTGCCAATAACCCTGCCGGAGCTACGGTTTATCAATGACCTCTTTGAAGCAACATAAATAAAAAAGAAAGCGATAAGGGTAGCTAACAAACTTCTAACAAGCTGGATAGGCACCTGGGTAGCATCTAAAAAAGACTCATTATTCACCCAATAACTGATAAAAAAATTGACCTTTGGCACTACGAGGCCGGAGGCAACAGCATAAAGTAAAAATAGAAAAGCACCAATCAAGAAAACTCTATTTTGACCGCTACTGTCTTTCTTTCGGCTAAACAGAAGAAAAATATACGAAACACCCACAAATGAAGGAAAGATAAAAAAATACCTGATATAAGCGGTAAAACCAGCATGATCTTTTTGAGTTAAAAAAAAGAATGCCAGAGTCAAACCAAGAGGCAAAAAAACCAGGGAAGAAATAGAAATACCTTTAAGAAACTTTATTGATTTCCTGAAAAACTGAATAAGGCATAAAGAAGAGATACCCAGCAGAAAATTACGCTGCTTTAATAAAAAAGAAGGGTCAAAAAACGACATGGCTAACATGTCTAGCCAAATATGAAAAGCATATAAAAAACTAAAAACAGCAATACACAACCAACAGATATTCTGCCTATCCTTTTCGCGAAAGTACAACAAAAAACAAACAGCACCAAGGAAGAAAAAAGCTATACCATAAAATAAAAGAATAAAATCAAGATTATGGACTAAAATTTTTTTTATATACACATAAAAAAACTGTGGCTTAAAGCCACGGTTTCTCCTTTAAAAAAAGCTCTCATAACTATTTTAGGAAATAAAAAGTAATTTATCATGAAATAGAGCTTCCATTAAGGCTAAAAGCCCGGGGATTCCCGCTGGCGCAATACCAAACGGCTAAATCCCATCCCTGTCGGGTATGCAGAGACCTCACGGGAACAGTTTTATAGACGTAAAGAATAAAATTTATGTTTATTCCAATAATACTAAATCTAAATTAAATAGTATCACACTAAATATTGTGCGTCAATAAAACTATCCATAATGATGTTATTAAACTGCGGAAGGCAAAAGAAAAAGCGGGAGATGGGAATTTGAGTACATCAATTTGCTTCAGAGAAGCATCTAGTGAAATCCCGCCGTTCTTTGGCGAACGAACCAGCAAAACATTACATAAAGGTGCGGGGCCGTACTCGCTGCTCGGCTCCTTCGAAACCGGCCGCCCTCGCTTGCACCGATGGCGCTCGGGTCGGCTTCGATTCCCATCAACTTAAAAAAAAGCGGGAGATGGGAATCGAACCCACATAACCAGCTTGGAAGGCTAGTGTTCTACCACTGAACTACTCCCGCATGATTGCATAACTACTGCAGCTTGTCCCGTCGCAATTATTCAAATTAATATGCGACGGGATCCCGCCTTTGATTATTTATGAGCAGGCGGCGGTTCAAGAAAAAATTAAAAACTAACAAAGTCCTGTTATTGTTTCAGGATTAAATAATCAACTAAGCAATTCATTGTTTTTTAATAAATTTGTTAAAACAAGAGTGTAAAATTTTTCTGTCGAATTTTCTTGACATTGAGAATAAAATCAGTTATATTTCTTGTGAATCACGATAAGAGGCTATCCAAAGGGTTCGTCCCGCGGCTATGCCTCTTTTTTATTTGTATACCCAAGCTTAATGTTTAAGTTATTCATAGAATCCATGAATGGAGCGAATTTTCTCAACAAAGAAGAAAACTCATGCCGGTTCGGAACTATCAATCTCTCTATTTTCCCCTGCTTTTTTAAATACTCAATCAGGCAATGAAAATCTCCATCACCGGTAACGATCACTGCTTTACCATAGTTAGGATACTCAATCATAGCATGCAAAACTAATTCTGCATCGATATTACCTTTTATTTTTCCTCCCGGAGCGTTCAGCGTTGGCTTAAAAATTAATATGTAACCATAAAACTGCAGTGATGTATAAAGACTTTCGTTTGTTGGGACATAGCCTATAAAGATGAAAGCCTTACTTACTCCATATTTGTCCTTCAGATAAACCCTAAACCGTTTAAAATCAAGCTGCCAGCCTAAATCCCTAATCGCTAAGTTTAGGTTTTGACTATCTATAAAAGCGTAATTATTTTTTTGTAAAGACATTAAAAAATTAGTTATATTTTCAGTTATCGTGGTTTTACAACTCTTTTATTTGCAACACTTTTTTCCACAGAACACCCTCCCCCTTGTCCCGTCGCAATTATTCAAATTAATATGCGACGGGATCCCGCCTTTGATTATTTATGAGCAGGCGGGAGAAGGCTAGTGTTCTACCACTGAACTACTCCCGCAGAATCTGATATTCTATAAAAAACTTTTGAAAGTATCTCTTGCGGCGCGTATTAACAAAAATAATAATGGACAGGAGAGGATTTGAACCTCTGAAGCAATAATGCAGCAGATTTACAGTCTGCCCCCTTTAGCCACTTGGGTACCTGTCCAAATTTCAAAAAATAATATCCTTACAACTATAACCAATCCAAAGCCGAAGAAGGGAATCGAACCCCCGACCCGCTGTTTACAAAACAGCTGCTCTACCAACTGAGCTACTTCGGCAAAATCTATTTTTCAAAAATCAACCTGGTTAACCGCCACAGCATTTTTAAATGCTTGAGGGAGATAATCTATAATATCCGAAGCAATAAGGCTTATCTCTGTTTTGTCTTTCGCGGCAAAATCCGCAGCTAAACCGTGGATATAAACACCAAACTTCGCGGCTTCATAAATGCTTAATCCCTGAGCCAGAAAGCCGGCGATAATACCAGATAAAACATCACCTGTCCCTGCGGTTGCCATGCCAGGATTCCCCGTTCCATTTATATACATTTTCCCATCTTGATCAGCAACGACCGTTCCATGGCCTTTCAAAACTAGTGTTAAATTATAACGGAGAGAGAAATTTTTTGCAACCTCTTTTCTATTTTCTTGTATTTGCTTCACGCTAAAGCCCGTCAAGCGTGACATCTCCTTCGGATGAGGCGTTAAAATAACAGGACATTTGACGCGCTTTAAAATATCTATTCTGCCTTCTAGCGCATTGAGCGCATCGGCATCCAAAAGCATGGGACAAGGTGAAAAACCAATAAGTTCCCTTATTAATTTCTCAGTCTGAGAATTACGTGAAAGGCCCGGGCCCATTAGAAAACAGTTTGATCTCTCTAAATACTTTTTAATATCTCCTAACGCCTTCACACTCAAAGAACGCCCCTTCGTTTCCGGCAGAGGCAAAACCATTGCTTCCAGCATACGCGAAGCAACCACCCCATAAAGGCTTTCGGGAATACCTAATGTAACCAAACCCGCGCCGGCTCGCATCGCAGCATCTGCACATAAACAAGCTGCTCCAGTATAGCCAAGAGAACCACTTAAGATAAAAACATGGCCATACTCTTTTTTATGAGAATCAACTGCTCTACGGGATAATCGCGCTGGCAACTGCATATTCATGCGTGTGTGAAATTGAGAGAAAAATATTTTCCAACTTATTTTTTATACTACAACAAGGCCTTCCATGCTGATCATTAGTGATCTCAATATCTTTAAAATTTAAAGCCGGCCTTGTACCAAGAGCTTTAAACACCGCCTCCTTAGCCGCAAATCTTGCAGCCAGATGCTGAAAAGGATAATGTTTATTTTTTGAATAAGTAATTTCCTTAACAGTAAAGACTCTGTCTAAAAAAAGATTCCCCCATCTTTCAATAGCCTTTTCCAAACGCTTGATTTCCACGATATCAACACCGTGTCCCTTAATCATTCAGCGCCTTTCCATTAATTTTCTCATTTCAGAAACAGCCTTCTTTAAACCGACAAACACGGAATGACAAATGATAGAATAACCAATATTCAACTCACTTAAATAGTCGATTGTAACTACAGCCGATGTGTTATTATAATCCAATCCGTGCCCCGCATTCACAATTAAACCAAGCATGCGCGCGTATTCACAAGCAGCCTTTAACCTTACCAAATGCCTGCCTGCGTCTTTAACACTTTTACTATTAGCATAATGGCCTGTATGCAATTCAATCATATCCACGCCGACATCATGGGCCTTTTTTATCTGACGGTGATCTGGCTCAATGAAAAGACTGACCTCAATACCGTTTTTTTTCAACAATGAAACAGCCCGGCCTATTCTTCGCTCCAGCTTAACAACATCCAATCCGCCTTCAGTTGTCAACTCCTGCCTTTTCTCCGGAACAAGCGTGGACTGATCAGGCTTAACTTTGCAGGCAAAATTCACAATATCGCCAGCAATAGACATTTCCAAATTTAACCTCTTCCTTAACTGCCGACGTAAAGCCTTCACATCCTCATCATGGATATGCCGCCTGTCTTCACGCAGATGCACCACAATAGAATCGGCTCCGGCATCTTCACAAATCTGGGCCGCCAAAATAATATCCGGATAGGTGGACTTTCTCAACTGCCGCAGGCTTGCTACATGGTCTATATTGACACCCAACTTTAACATAACCTAAGCCTCATCAATAACAAACTTACTTAAACTCGCCGTTAACGTATAGATACATAACAATCGCTAAAAGCAATGCGATAATCTTATACAAAGGATAATAGATAAACCATCTTTTAAAATCATCCAAAAAATTCAGCAGCTTCATAGCCACCCCTTGCTTACTGCCAAGAACATAACTTTATTGCACTCTTTTAAACGGTTTTGATTTCGTTAAAACAAGATACTCCCTTAAATTCTGAGACAGCTCTTCTTTAGAAAGCCCCTGAATCAGACGGCCGCCGGCCGCTAAAGAAATTATCCCGCTCTGCTCTGATACAATCAGAATTATAGCGTCAGTTTCTTCACTCAAGCCCAGCGCTGCCCTGTGCCTGGTTCCCAACGCGTGGCTTAAATAAGGATTTTGTGCCAAAGGGAAAAGACAACCGGCCGCAGCAACTTTATTGCCCTGTATAACTACACCCCCATCGTGCAAAGGCGACATCGGCGTAAAAATGGTCTCTAAAAACTCAGGGCTTATTTTTGCATCTAAAGCTATGCCGCTATCCACATAAGTTTTCAGCCTCATCTCCCGTTCAACAGCCATCAAAGCACCTATCTTGCGCTGAGATAAAAAAATAAGTGCCGCTACCAACTGTCGAATTAACTCATCAACTTCTTCCTCTTTTAAACCTGTCCAAAAAAGATGCGGCTGCCCTAAACGCGCTAATCCAAACCGTAACTCAGGCTGAAAAATAACAATAATAGCCACAACGGAAATCGCGAAAATCTTTGTAAGAATCCAATCCAGCGTATTTAATCCAAGTTTCTGGGCGAGAAAAAAAGCTACAACAAGAATAAAAATACCTTTCCATACCTGCCCGGCACGCGTGCCCTCAAAAAAAAGCATGATTTTAAAGAACACGAACCATAAAATAGAAATCTCAATAATGGGCTTCAATATGGACCAATATACAATAAAAAAACTAACCAGCTTATCCCACATTATCCACCTCAACTATAAAATTTGCCACATATCCCGATGAAGCTCCGCGGACTAAAAGCCGGCAGTTTTTAAAAAGCGCAATACTAAGCGGCTCACTCCCTGCTTGCCGGCAGGCGCACCCTTAAAAGGGTGCGGTTTGCTACGCCGCGAATGTATAAAAGCTTATAGTATAAACCTCTAATTCCGGACGATCGCGTCTGAAACGGCCGCCAGCTGTTTTATTTCATCTACATCATGCACTCGCACAATATCAACTCCACCGGAAATAGCCAAACTTGCTGCTGCTGCTGTCCCCCATCTCCTCTGATCAACATCCCGCTTTAATATTTCGCCGATAAACCTCTTTTTAGATACTCCTATCAAAATGGGCTTTCCTAAACTTTTAAATTCATAAAGCCTGCGGATAATTTCTAAATTATGGTTTAAATCTTTTCCGAATCCAATACCTGGATCTATAATTATCCTCTTCTCATCAATACCTGCATCCTGCGCAACTTTTATGGACTCAGCCAAAAAAGAGATAACCTCCCCTACAACATCATGATAATGAGGATTCTTTTGCATTATAAAAGGTGTCCCCCGCATGTGCACAAGCACAATAGCAGCTTTATAACGAGCCACAACTTTTAGAATTTTCTTATCAAAGTGCGCGGCAGAAACATCATTCACGATAGACGCACCCGCATCTAATGCCGCAAGCGCAACTTCACTTTTCATCGTATCAACAGAAATAGGAACTGATGTCTTCTTAACTAAGGCTTTTAAAACCGGCAAAACCCTTTTGATCTCTTCTTTAGCGGATATCCGCTTTGAACCTGGCCGCGACGATTCACCTCCAAGATCTAATATATCCGCGCCACTATCAACCATCGTCACAGCACGCGATAACACTGTATCAAAACCTGATGCCAACAAACCATCGCCCGTAAAGGAGTCAGGCGTCATATTGATAATACCCATCACAAACGTCCGCCTGCCAAGCGTAAATTTACGATCCCGCAAATTCAAATGCGAATACTTGGAATCGGCGTTCCTTAAAACTAAACCTATTTTTTCAGCGATACCGCTAAAACCAAAAGGCTGTTTTTTTAATACATGCAAAAGGACGTTGAATTGAAACAATGTACCCAGGACAATACAATCCGTTACCTTATCCTGCCCTGTTATAGACCCGCGGCTTATAGCAACATCACCGCCTAAAGCTAACATTTCCTGTTTGAGGATATTTGCTAAAAAAGCCGGTAAGCGAAAAATCTTAACGGCTTTTAAAAACCCCTTGGCGCGCATAATCTCTATGCCGCCCCAATCCACGCCAATCCTTTCAAACTCCTCAACTAAATCCTCAGCCCCTCTCAAACACAACACATAAGGATTCAGGCGGCTGACAATATCAAGAGAAACCAAGGAGCTGCTTAACTTCTTGCGCATCTAAAACTTCCTTTTCTCTAAGAGTATTGGCCAATAATATAAGCTTGTCTTTATTCTGAATTAATAAACTTCTGGCTTTTTCAAAACAAGAATCAATAATGGATTTAATTTCACTATCAATTAAACGAGCTGTCTCCTCACTATAATTTCTTTCTTCCGTCATATTTTTACCTAAAAAGACAAGGCCTTCGCGATGCCCCAGAGTTAAATAGCCGATCTTTTCTGACATACCAAACTCACACACCATGCGCCTCGCCAATTGTGTCGCCACCTGTAGATCATTTTCTGAACCGGTCGTTATATCGTCAAAAATCAAAGACTCAGAACCCCTACCGGCTAACAAGACCGTGATACGGCCCAAAAGCTCACTTTTTAACATAATGTATCTATCCTGCAAAGGCAACTGCAATGTATAGCCTAACGCGGCGACGCCTCTAGGTATAATAGAAACTTTATGCAAAGGATCTACTTCTTTAACAAGCAGTGATACCAACGAATGGCCTGCTTCATGAAACGAGACGATCTCCTTTTCCTTTGAACTGATAACGCGGCTCTTCCTCTCAGGCCCGGCGATAACCCTCTCAATAGCAGCCTCTACTTCTTTCTTCCCGACAGACTCCTTATCATTTCGAACGGCAAGAAGCGCGCTTTCATTGCAAAGATTAGCCAAATCAGCACCGGAAAAGCCAGGTGTCTGACGCGCGATATTCTCAAGGCTCACATCTTGGTTTAATTTGATATTTTTCGAGTGCACCTTCAAAATAGCCTCTCGGCCTTTAATATCAGGCCTATCAATAACAACATGCCTATCAAACCTTCCTGGCCGCAACAAAGCCGGGTCAAGTGTATCCGGCCTATTGGTTGCCGCAACTAAAATGATCCCTTCCTGTGTATCAAAACCATCCATTTCAACAAGCAACTGATTTAAAGTTTGTTCCCTTTCATCATGGCCGCCGCCAATACCAGAAAACCTCAAGCGCCCAACAGCATCAATCTCATCTATAAAAATGATAGCCCCTTTACCAGAGACCTTTGCGGCCTTGCGCCCCTGTTCAAATAAGTCTCTTACGCGAGAAGCGCCAACTCCAACAAACATCTCCACAAAATCAGAACCGCTGATATTAAAAAATGGCACCTCAGCTTCCCCCGCCACAGCCTTCGCCAATAGAGTCTTACCGCAACCTGGCGGGCCAACCAATAAAACACCTTTGGGAATTTTAGCGCCAAATCTCTGAAATTTCTTAGGATCTTTTAAAAACTCAATAACCTCCTGCAATTCTTCCTTTGCCTCGTCCACGCCGGCAACATCCGCATAAGTTACCTTCTCGTTTGAATCAGATCCAAGCCGTGCCTTAACTTTACCAAAAGACCAAATTCTATTTCCTACCTCGGCCCCACGGTAACTAAAATACCACAAAAAAGCGATAAAAAGCACAACAGGCCCTAAAGAAAAAAGGATATTTAACCACAACGTCTTAGCCGGCTTAACATCAAAATCAGGCGCGTTCGTCCTTAAAAGCCTCAAAAGGTCTTTATCGTCAGCGGGAATATTGACATAAAATTTTAAACCATTAACAAGCTCGCCTTGAAGAATATTTTCAACCATCACAACAGAACTCAACCGTAACGGCTCATTCTTAAGAATTTTATAAAATTCGGTGTAAGTAAATTCTTTCCTGGCGGCGAAATTATTCTGAAAAACGCCCATCATATAAACCATGACGAGGACAATCAAAAACCAGGAAAAAAAAGGAAAATTCTGCTTTTTCAGCCCCTTATCTAACCCCTTATTTTTCTCATTTTTAGCAATTTTTTTCATAATCTAATTATTATAACGAAAGGTATCCTAAAAGCAAGTTATCTTTTAAAATGAAGCCACTAACACCCATCCCTGTGGCCGCTATCTCTGCGCCATCCGGGCAAAAATCTAAAAAAAGCCTCTTATTTCTTAAGATGCCGTGGCGTAACCCGAAGAATCACAAAATAACGCTTCTCCTTCAATAACACAACGCCACCCGGTAAATGCACCTGAGAACCAACAGGCCTTAAAAATAACAAATCTTCCATTTCCTGCCCATGCTGAAAGGTTAAGGCCCGTAAATCTCCACAAAATACTTCAATAGCCAGCCTTAAAAAAAGGCGCCGGATAGAAATATCTAGTTTTTTTAATGCTGTTAAATCAACCAGGAACCTATCCCGTTCTTTTTTCAGCTCCCTGTCTAAAAAAAACTGCGCCTCTACGCACAAATAATGATAATCGGCACCGACGTTTAACGCCAAATCCGCAAGCAGTTTTTTTACACCAGGGCTATATTCCCGCTCAAGCATAGGCAAAAGCTTGTTGCGTATCTTATTGCGCATAAATACATCATCTGAATTAGTGGAATCCACTCTATAAGAAATGTTATGGCTGGATAAAAAACGCAAAACCTGGCCCCTTGAAACATCTATAAGAGGCCTGACGACCGTCACGGAACCCAAACAACGCTTAGGTAAAATAGCCGATAGGCCATGTAAGCCGCTCCCTCTTAACACGCGCATCAAAACTGTTTCCGCTTGGTCATCTTGTGTATGCCCTAAGGCAATTTTTTTTGATTTTGTTTTATTACAAATTCGTAATAAAAAATCATAACGATGTTTTTTAAGAAAATCTTCTGAAGCTCCTCTCTTTTTCAAACCCCTGCAATTTAGCCGGCTCCAAAAAAATGGAATATCAAGGGCGCAAGAGAACTTCTCAACAAAAATACGATCCTGCAAAGAATCTCTTCTCAGCCCATGATCAAAATGAGCCACGCAAAGATCTAAACAAAGCTCTAAACCAAGGTGTTTTAAAATATAAAGCAAACAGACTGAATCCGGCCCGCCTGAAACTCCTACGACGACACGCTCGCCAGGCATAAACATAGAATATTCTGTTAATGTTTTCTTGACACAGTTTATCATGATAAACCAACTTTAATAAGGTCAGTATTCCCTGCTTTTAAACCTAAACTGTTTTACAACGTTCGGATGGGAAAAAAAATAGATTACGCTTAAATAATAAGCAAAAGAGATAGCGACACCGCCAGCAAGAAAACCTATTGGAATTTTAGACATAACCTCCTGCGCTAAAAAAATATTTAAATAAATATTAACCAACATATTTATAAGATGAATGGCCATAACGATGCGCAAAAATTTTCTGGCCCAATCTTTTAAATGTAACGCCCCTATACCACAAATAACCCACGATAAAAAAATAATCAAGTTTAAAAGAGACGACAGCCAAAACAATGTCATCGATAGAGTGCCCATGGGAACCATGGCGTTAAATTCAGGCACAATATCCTTAAGTGAAATCAACGCGATAGAAAGAATCAGCAAAAAAGCACTAAAACTTCCAAAAGCTATCAGGCTGATGGCAAAAATAACAACCCCCTTTGACCTAACAATAAATTTATAAACCATAAAAATCTGTATCCTTTCTCAATGAGGAGCTCTGGAATTTTTCTATCTTAACCTGTTTTTAAAAATTTGACAAGCCAAAAAAATACCCTTGCCATTAAATGGCAAGGGCGCGTTCCTGACAGAAGTTGAAACCTTTTTAAATATTTTTTTTGAATATCTTGCGTATCTCTTGTGATGAAAAATAATAAGAGGCTGAGGTAAAAAAAATAAAAGCCAATATAGAAACAGGATACGGGATAAGCCTTAAATAAGCCCCATTAGCAAAATATAAAATGATACCTCTTTCAAAAATCATGATATAAAAAAAGACAAGCGCGGCGACGCAAGCTGTCACAAGCAAAAGAATCCTGTAAACTTCTTTTAAAAAAAGAATACCGACTCCAGCAACGATACACGCGACCCCCTCAAAAATAATCAAAAAAGCAATAAACCCAGAAAATAAGAAACTGCTCAGCATAACTTTAAAACAAGCAATCAGAACACCAGCAAAAGCATAAACAAGGCCAAAAAGCCTGACGCTTATAAGCCTCCCATGAGGAAATTCCGGCTCTCCAAAACTCTTATTCGCATTAATTTGCTGATTCACATAATTCATAAAATATGGCAAAGCCCTCACTTACTGTATCCTGGCGGCCTCCAAAAACATTACAACACTGTTTGCCTGGCAGGATTAAAACAATAATTATTAATATTATACTATGAAAAAATAACTCTGAGTCAAAAAATATTTCAGTAGAGATTAAATAAAGTTCCGCGGGCTAAAATCCTGCAGTTTCCAAAAGTGGAATACTCAAGCGGCTCATGCTCCATCCCTGTCTTGCCGGCAGGCAAATGTATAAAATAAAAATAATATTTTATGTTTTTTTAACTTCCTTCCTTTGTTATAATATGGCACAATGATGGACGTAAAAATTTTTGATTCGATTCATATTAAACCGCCAGTTGAAGCCATTTACAAACGCTTGGGATTCAGGCGTAATACCACACGAATCTCTCCGGCGGAAACTAAAAAGTTCAATCAAGATATCCATGAAGCACTTGGTTATATTAACCTCAAAGGAGCGGCCTTAAGAGTTGCCATAGAAAATAAAAACAGCGGGACAACTTTCTTGGCGACAGGAGATGTTTTCAAAAGCAACTTGGTGGCGGCGCTGCTCAAACATGCCTCAGAGGTTTTACTCATTGCAGCCACATCAGGACGTACCATTATTAACTCCATAGAAAAAATCCAAAACAAAGATACGACAAAAGCTGTTATTTTTGACGCTGTTGCCAGTGAAATGACGGATGCCTGCCTGGAATGGATTATTGGCCGCATTAAAATAAACCTTTGCCGTGAGAATAAACAATTAACCTCAAAACGCGTCTCCTGCGGCTATGGAGATTTCGCGCTTACTTATCAATTAAGAATCTATCAGTTGCTTAAGCTTAAACAACTGAACATTGACATAACAGACAGCTGCATGCTTATTCCAGAAAAATCAGTAACAGCTCTAACCGGTATTATTAAAAAATGAAAACAGGCATCGTTGCCTCACTTAAAAAAAATATTCTCCTCCTTGATGGCGCCACCGGGACCGAACTGCAAAAATACGGCATGCCTACCGGCGTTAATCCTGAAAGATGGTGCTTACTCCATCCGGAGGTCTTAAAAACTGTCCATTCTAATTATCTAACTGCCGGCTCAAAAATTATTTATACCTCTACATTCGGTGCAAACCGCCTAAAACTTTCTCAATACGGCATAAAAGACGCCTACGCGGTCAACAAAAATCTCGCTAAAATCGCCCGTTGCGCCGCGAAATCAACGGCTTTTGTAGCTGGGGATATTGGCCCAACCGGGCAGTTTATTGAACCTTTCGGCCATCTCAAATTTGATGATGCTGTCCATATTTTTAAAGAACAGGCCAAAGGCCTCCTGGCCGGTGGCGTTGACTTATTTGTTATCGAAACGATGATGGACATTCAGGAAGCACGCGCCGCATTAATAGCCGTCAGGCAACTCAGCGATAAGTTCACAATCGTTACCATGACATATGAAAATACGGGAACAACATTAAATGGGAACACTCCCGCAAGCTCCCTCATCACCTTGCAAAGCCTTGGTGCTGATGCCGTCGGCTGCAACTGCTCAACAGGCCCAAAAGACATGCTTAAGTTCATCCGCCTTATGAAGCCCTTGGCAACAGTACCTATTGCAGCTAAACCAAATGCGGGAATCCCGAAGCTCATCCAGAACAACACATTTTTTGATATGGGGCCTCAGGAGTTCGCGGCCTTCTCCAAAGAGCTTGTTCTCGCTGGAGTTAATCTATTAGGGGGCTGCTGTGGGACTACACCTGAACATATCCTCGCTTTGAAAAATACTATCTCCAGCCTCAGGCCCGTCCAACCCCAGAAAAAAGCCATCAGCGCCTTAAGCTCAGCAAGAAGTTCAATCGTTTTTAAAGATCCCGGTGAAATCATTACGATCGGAGAGTGTATTAATCCAACGGGGAAAAAATCTCTCCAAAAAGAACTCTTGGCTGGAAAAATGACTTTGTTGCATCAGTTAGCCGTTCTACAGGAAAAAAACGGAGCTAAAATTTTAGATGTTAATGTCGGAATGCCCGGCATAGATGAAAAAAGCATGCTTTGCAAAGCCATTAAAAGCCTGGCCATCACCACATCCCTGCCTTTATGCATTGACTCCTCCCGCATAGACGCTATGGAAGAAGCCTTAAAAGTTTATCCGGGAAGAGCCTTGATTAATTCCATATCAGGTGAAAAAAATAAGGCGCGCCACCTTCTACAACTGGCTAAAAAATATGGCGCCATGTTCATTCTCCTGCCAATCACTTGCAAAAAATTACCTTATAGTTTTTCTGAACGAAAAAAAATTATTCAATCAATCTTTAACAAAGCGCGCTCGCTTGGATTCAGAAAAGAAGATATCATTATTGATGCGCTCGCCATGACCGTCTCATGCCATCCCACAGCGCCTCTTGAAACACTAAAAACAATCGCCTGGTGCAATAAAAAGCTCAAATGCCAAACGGCCCTTGGGCTCTCCAACATATCCTTCGGAATGCCGCAAAGGCAACTTATCAATGCTTCCTTCTTAAAACTCGCGAAGCAAAAAGGGCTGTCTCTAGTTATCGCCGACCCCGCAAATAACAAAATAAAACCCAATAAACTTGCCTGCGCTATGCTTTTAAATAAAAAAGGCGCTTTGAAGAAATTCCTTAATTTCTACTCTGAATACAAAACCGATAGAAAAATAACCAGGGCAATCAAAACTATTCCTTATGAAGAAGGAATTTTTAACGCCATCTTAGAAGGCGATAAAGATGCGATAACAAGCCTTATAGATAAAGCTCTTGACGCGAAAATGAACGCTTTCAATCTTATGCAAAACTACATGATTAAAGCTATTATTGAGGTAGGGCAACGGTACAAGCGCAGAGAATACTTCCTGCCTCAACTAATCAGAAGCGCTGAAACAATGAAAAAAGGAATTAAAAAAATTGAGCCCCTGCTTATAGAAACAGGGGCAGAGAAAACAAAAAAACCTCTCATTCTTCTGGCAACCGTAGAAGGCGACATCCATGACATCGGAAAAAATATTGTCGCCCTAATGCTTAAAAATCACGGATTCGACATCTTAGACCTCGGCAAAGATGTTGGGGTGAAAAAAATCATAGAGAAAGCAAAACAACACAAACCTGCTATCATCGGGCTTTCAGCGCTCATGACGACAACCATGATTAATATGCAAAAAGTTGTCCAGGAGGCAAAAAAAGAAAAAATACAATCTGAATTTCTTTTAGGTGGAGCTGTTGTTACAAAACATTTCGCGGATTCACTGTCTTGCTCATATGCTAAGGACGGCGTTGAAGCCGTATGTATAGCTCAAAAAATTACAGCTTCTCATTAACCTCTATCCCTTTCTAAACTTTTGTAAAACCCTGCCTGATTTTTTATCAATATAAATTTCAGCGTGCCCGTCGCGTTTAGAAGCATGCGTCATAACAATATATTGCTCTTCGCTTGCCATATCTTTCAACTTAATATCCGTCCATTCCCAGCCAGACTGCGAGCAAGCCTTTTTGGCTATCCTCAAGGCTTCATCTTCAGAAATATATTTCTTCTCTTTTATAGTGATAAAAACCACATTTGATTCAAGGGCCTTTGACCAACAGGCAGACCTGATCAGGCGCGGTATAAATTTTGCGGTCACTCTATAGGACCCTTCTTTATACAAAAAAAGGTTTGTTGAATAAGCAACTTCTCCTGTTTTCCCATTTTCAATCATACCGATAATATTAACTTTTCTCTTATAGGATGCGTGAGCGGCTATCTCAATAGAACGTGCCCTCATCCAATCAATATCGGCCAAAGGAAAGACTTCAGTCGAGTTATTGTCTCCCTGTCTTTGGATAAAAAAAGTTCCAGAAAAATAATTTGGGTCAATCATCCCTTCATCGCTAAATGGAGGATCTATCGAAACAGGATTATCGCTTGAATTAACAATCTGATATTCAATATTGATGGGCTCGCCGGTTTTGTAAATTGTCTTATCCAGCTTGATGGTAAGCGTTAGGGCACCTGAATCATTCTGGCAATAAGCAAAAATTGGGGCACAGAATAAAAAAAACAAAATAACAGTTAGCTTCTTCATTAGCCCTCCTGCAAAATTACAGTATCTTTAAAAACTACCTTATAAACTCAATCGTCATCGGGTATTTAAAAATCTCGCCATTACTCACCTTAACTGAAGCTATAATAATCAAAACAAAATCAGCGATAATCACCAGAAAAAACACGGGGATTAGAAGATAACCGATAAAAATAAAGATCAACAAAAAAGCCGAAACCCCTAAAACAAACAGATACAACGTCATTGAAATTTGAAAATTCAAGGCTTTCTTTCCTTCTTTATCAACGGAGGGCATCTCATTTTTTTTAAAAAGCCAAACAAATAATGGCCCCAGGATATTGCCAAAAGGGATCCCAATCAACATAGCTAACGCCGATAAATGACAAAACATAGACCACACACGGACTTCATTTTTCTGCGCCTTATCCATATCTTCTCACACCCCTCAATAAAATTTTAATTCATCTTTTTGGGCTTAACTTAGATTTTTTATATTATACACTAACATTAAAATCGGTGTGAGATATTTTAAAGGAGAAAAATTACACTAGAAAGTTTTCCTGTGATCACGCAAGGGAAAACCATAAAGGTTAACTCAAAACAATAATTTATAACTGGTGACGGCGAGTGGATTTGAACCACTGACCAAGCGGGTATGAGCCGCTTGCTCTACCAGGCTGAGCTACGCCGTCATCAAAACCTTAGCCTTCTCTTTTATCTCATCATAAATCTTTATCAGAGGGGCGTTTAGCTTTTTTGCCAAAAGCTTACAATCATCGTATTCAGGAACTATTCTAAAACCACCATCCAAAAGCTGAATATGTTTAACTCTGATTTTAACACCCCTGTATACCAGATGCTTTATCTCTCGCGGAAGTTTTAACCGTCGGGCAAAATAATACCTCACCCCCGCACTTGAAGTCTGCGTTAAAACAAGAGATGATATCATACCTAATTTTTCAGAATTTGACAAGACTGTTAATAAAAAACCTGGCCGGTTTTTTTTCATATGGACAGGGGTCAGAAAAACATCTAAAGCGCCTATCTCAAAAAGCCGCTCAAAAATAGACTCAAAAAACTGTGGATTCATATCATCAATATTGGTTTCAATCACACAAAGCTCATCATAATCAAACCCTTCTTCCTTTAATTCAACAATCCGCAGAGCGTTTGTCACATGCGGCGCATCTATTGAACCAGCCCCATAACCACAACGCCCTATCTTATAAGAGCTCCCAATACATGTATCAACCTGCCTCCCTAAAGCCGCTAATATGGCCATGCCGGTTGGTGTTATATTTTCAAACATCTCTCCGCTAAAATAGACATCACGGCCTTCTAAAAGATTAAATACAGCCGGGGACACCTTATTGCCGGCAGGGATAGCACCAAAAAGAATCCTTTCTGCTCCCAACGCATTCAAACAAATACAAACAGAAGCAATATCAACAATGGAATCTATCTCCCCTAGCTGGTGAAAATGAATATTGTCATGCAGGTGCCCATGGACAGCAGTTTCTGCATCTTTAAGAACACGATAAACCTTTTTAAAATTCTCCTTAATTTTATTATCAAGTTTACTATCACCTATGAGCCCGATAATCTGATTATATGTATGATTTTTTTCAACGCGTACACGACAGTCAAACTTTACAGCTTTAACATGGCCGCGCTGGGCATGGCTTTTTTTTAAAACATAATTTTTTATTCTTATCTTCAAGAGTTCGCTTTTTAAAAATTTAAAGCTTACGCCTAAATCAAGCAAAGCGGCAACGGCCATATCGCCGCTAATCCCCCCAACTAAATCAAAATACAAGCTCTTCATCTAAACTCTTTCATAGCCCATGGAACGATTTACAAGGCCGGCAAAATACCCGGCCCCAAAACCGTTATCGATATTCATAACCGCGACACCCGGTGAACAACTATTAAGCATTGTTAAAAGCGCAGATAACCCTTCAAAACTAGCTCCATACCCGCAACTGGTCGGCACAGCTACAACAGGGCAACTCACTAAACCGCTAACCAGGCTTGCCAACGCCCCCTCCATGCCCGCAATGACAATAATAACAACCGCTCTCCTTAAAATATCTTGCTTGTCTAAAATCCTATGAACCCCGGCCACGCCAACATCATAAAGTTTTAAAACAGAAGACCCCATTAATGCCAACGTCGCGCATGCCTCTTCTGCGACAGGTATGTCACTGGTTCCCCCCGTAATGACACAAACCTCGCCTTTAAAATGGCCGCAAACCTTCCCCTCACGAAAAGCAAGTTTCGCTCTTAAATTATACTTTAAACCCTTAATTTTTTTCTTAAGATAAGCAAAATAAGCCGGCTTCAAGCGGGTCAGCAACAGAGGGGCATCTTTTATCTTTATTAACTCCTGGGAAATACGCAGGATCTCTTCTTTAGTCTTATTCTGGCAATAAATGACTTCCGGAAAACCTCTTCTTTTATGCCTATCGGTATCCACACAGGCGAAACCAAGATCAACATACTTCTTATACGTCATAGCCGAATAATAAAATACAACAAAAAGAAAATGATAACTAAAGAAAGAATATAAAAATCATTATGGTAAATAAAATCTTTCACTCTTTCTAAAAAAGTACCTTCAATAGAAACAAGCGACTGGTTCGGCTTTACTTTGTGTTTAATTAAATCAAGTTGTTCCTTCTTGAATCTTAAATAAACACCTCCAACTTTATAAGCAGGAATAGTACCTTCTTCCGCCAACTCTATAACTTCTTTTTCTGTGATGTTAAGATAATTGGCCACATCTCGAATTGTCAATAACTTTGAGCTCATGATACTATTATATCTTCCCTTCTGAAACCCACTCGTCTATTTTTTTTCTTTCAAACTTCCAAATACTACCCTCCTGAAAAGCCGGAATTTTGCCTGAGCTAGCCCAATCGAGAACCGTATTCAAATCAACTTCTAAATATTTAGCAAGCCCGTCCGTGTCAAATACATCGCCAATCATAGAACAATGCCCCTGAAAAACTGCGCCTTCGGCAACACAAAAAAGTGGTGTTTTCAAATCGCCTTCAAGAATAGCCCGGTCCTTCAAAATGACCCTTCTTGATGCGACCGCGCTGCCTTTAACTTTACCAGAAATAATGATCTCATCACCTGAAATGGTTGCCTCTACAACAGCATCTTCGCCTATCTCAAGAACACCTCTAACCTCAAGCGTGCCTTCGAACTTCCCATTGATTTTTAAATGCACGGGATCCTTAAAAGACAACGTACCTTGCATCGCGGAATCGACCGTGATAACCCCAACTTCAGCCTCTTTGTCCTTTTTTCTATCTCTAAGAGCCATTTTTCACCCCTTTTCCCAACAGCACTTTTTCAATCTTCCTCAAAAACCAAAGTACGGACAATACAACAAGAGCTACCAGGATAGACAATTTTAAAAACCCACATCCAACGCTCAATCCCAACGCTGCCACGACCCACAGGCTTGAAGCCGTTGTTAAGCCTTTCACACCCTCTTGAGAACGCATGATAGCTCCGGCTCCAAGAAAACCAATACCAGTCACAACATTCGCGGCTATTCTGGAAGGATCAATCATAAGCTGTGGTTTATATATAGCAGAAAGGTTTATGGATGTCAACATAATGAGAGTCGAACCGACACAAACAAGGATATGCGTACGCAACCCCGCTTCATGCCCAAAAAATTCTCTCTCAAAACCAATCAAACCACTCAAGATAAAAGCGATCAGGACACGCGAAAACAAATCAAAATCAGAAAGCATAAAACCTCCCTAAAAAGATAGCCGATAACTAAAAAAAATTAAAAAAACACAGGCACTACCAAAATCATTATTATATTATCACAATTATATTATCACAAAAACTCTCATCTAACCAGAGGATCCAAATTAAGACGGCCTTCTTTCCCTTTTAACCTTAATAATCTGCACCCCAGGCTTGCGACCATGGCCGCGTTATCCAAACAATATGGCTTAGGCGCGGCACAAAGCCGCACACCCTCTAAATGAGAAACTGACTCAAGCCTGTTTCTCAAATAACCATTAAAAGCAACACCGCCTCCAACAACGAGTGTTTTCGCGCCAGCCAACTTAACCGCCTTGATCGCCTTACTAACCAAATCATTAACAACAGCCCCCTGAAAAGAAGCACACAAGTCCCTTATCTGTCTCTCAGAAAGCCGGCCGTAAATTTTTTTTAATTCATTAACTTTATAAAGAACCGCTGTTTTGATACCGCTAAAACTAAAATCAAGAGCTCGCCCGCAATCACAACGAAAGAGAAAAGCATCCATACGCCCGCCTTTGGCTAACTTCTCTATGATAGGCCCGCCCGGATAACCAAGCCCTAAAATCTTAGCGACCTTATCAAAAGCCTCACCCGCAGCATCATCGCGTGTCGACCCTATCAACTCCTCATGCGAAAAGCTTTTTACGCGATACAAATTAGTATGGCCGCCGGAAACAACCAGGCCGACAAAAGGATAAGTAACCCTGTGTTCAATAAAAGCGGCATAAAGATGAGCACGGACATGATCAATCCCTATAACACGCAAATGACGGCTTAAAGCCAATGCCTTTGCAAAAGATATCCCAACCAATAATGACCCAATAAGGCCAGGGCCTTGTGTAACAGCGATTGAATCCAAATCATCAAAACCAATACCTGCTTCTTTCAAGGCAGCATCAACTACAAAACAGATACTTTCCAGATGCGCTCGGGAAGCGATCTCCGGTATCACGCCGCCGTAGACAGAATGTTCCTTGAGGCTCGAAGCCACAATATTAGAACAGACGATTTGAGCGTTTTTAACAACAGCTGCGCACGTCTCATCACAAGATGTTTCGATTCCCAAAACATACATATATTCCTCAACGGCTCCTGGATGAATCAATAATTTCAGAGATATTAACAAACTCAAATCCCTGCTCAAGTAACTCCGGGATAACCTCTTGCAAGACAGAAATTGTTGCAGGCCTATCGTGGCCTATGCCAACCGCCAGGCCCGAAACTTCTGCTTTATGAGCCAACTCCTTAACCTGCTTGCGGATATACGCAGAATCATTCTCATTGTCAATAAAAACATCCCTGCGGGCTATCGGTACAACAGTTTTTTTTGCACAGCCGCCACACACACTCTTTGATGTCACGAAGCTATCTAAAAAAAAGAGGTTATTCGCTTTTAGAAACTCCATGACGATAACCATCAGGCGCCTATTTTGCGTCGCTTCAGACCCCATATGATTACTCAGGCCTTTAGCATAAGGGATATCATCGAAAGCTCTTGTTAAAATCTTGTCTATATCACTGCGGCTCATGCTCGTCAAAAGCGTATTCTCCTCCAACCCATACGACCCTTTTGACTCCGGCTCCATCGGCATATGAATAATAACATCCTTATTTTTATCATGGGCTAATCTTGCTATTGTAGCCGAATACGCCTTAAACGGAAGCACAGAAACAGAAATATGATAATCGTTTCCTGTGATAAAATCCCTATTTTTAAGATTATATCCCCAATCATCTAAAACAAGGGCGATCTTGCCGGCACTTTTTACCGGTCTGTCTTTAATGGTAACTTTTTTTTCGACGGCAACGGGTTTGGCCGGTTCAGAGAAACGCTCCCGCTTCAAAAGAGGATCATCTGCAGCTTTTTTTTGCACATGTATTGAAACAGGGGCGCGGCGGCCGCGAAAAATAAAATAGACCAAGAAAATAGACTGGACAAGAATAACCGATGATAACACCACAATAACCGTATTCTTAAAATTGTCCATCTAGCCAATACTCCGTATATACCTTTTAAGGCTTCTTAAATACATCTTCATAAATTTTTATACTCTTAAGCAGGTCAACAGCCCTGGAGAGCTGGACATCCTCAGCATAAAGCTTATCAAGATCAGCCTTCCTCTGCTCCGGAGCACTTTCTTCTACAACTTCAAATATCTTCTCCATACCCTCTTCCTGCTTTACCTGCTGCACCACATTCCATACTTGCTCCACAACAATATCCGGTTCAATACCTTTTTCATGAATTGTCCTGCCCTGCGGCGTGAAATATCTGCTTGTAGTTAACTTAACAGCCGAACCGTCCCGTAAAGGAAAAACAGTCTGCACAGACCCTTTGCCGAATGTTTTTGTCCCTAAAACAATCGCACGTTTTTGGTCCTGAAAAGCACCAGCCAGAATTTCACTGCCCGATGCTGAACCTTCATTAACAAGAAGGACAATAGGCATATCCGCGTAAACATCATTAAGAGTTGACTTAAAATCCATATTCTGTGCCGCATCGCGGCCACGCACACTTACAATCAACGTCCCTTTAGTCAAAAACCTTTCCGTCACTTCCAATGCTTTATCTAATAAGCCGCCGGGATTATTTCTGAGGTCCAATATAAGGCTCTCCATCCCCTTCTTTTTTAAATCTTCTAAAGCCCTGTCCAATTCTATAGGGGTATTTTCCCTAAACTCAGAAATCTTCACATAAGCGATATGATCTTCTAAAATATTAGCTTTACGGATATCCTGCATCTTGATAACAACTCTCTTAATCTTAAAAACATGAGGTTTTTCATCTTTCTCCCTCCAGACAACAATAGCCACTTCAGATCCAACCTCCCCTCTTATTTTTTCAACAACTTCATTTAAAGAGAGGCCTTTTAAGACAACATCATCCACCTTAATAAGACGGTCATAACTCTGCAAACCCGCATCCCACGCCGGCGTGCCCTCAACAGCCGTAATAATAGTTGGCAACTGGTCACGCATTGTTAGTTCAATACCTATCCCGCCAAATTCTCCTTCTGTGTCAACTTTAAGCCTTTTATATTCCTGCGGCGTCAAAAACTGGCTGTGAGAATCCAGGCTAAAAAGCATGCCCGACATAGCGCCATAAACTAAATCTTTCGGTTCCGTCTCATCAACATACTGCGATTGTATATAGGCCAAAACATCGGCAAAAAGATCAAGCTCTTTATAAGTTTCATCCTTTTTCTGTTTTTCAATACCGCACAGAGCCAAATGCGCCAAGCCCAAAATAGAAAAAGAAACAAAAAACAAAATAAAAAATCTCCGAAACGCCGTTAACATTGTTTTAGCCTTTCCGCTATCAACTCCTTAGCCACTTTAGGATTCGCTTTCCCTTGAGAAAGCCGCATCACCTGGCCCACGAGAAACATAAGAGCGTTTTCTTTACCAGCTAAATAATCTTTAACTGACTTTTCATTTTTACCAATAACCTCTTCTATCACAACTGAGAGCTCGCCCGCATTAGACACTTGAGACAAATTCTTTTCAACGATAACATCTTGAGGAGGCCTGCGTGTCTCCAACACGTCTTTTAAAACATCTTTAGCCGCCAGATTACTCAAAATGCCATCTTCCACCATCATAATTAACTTCGCTAAATACTCCGGGTTTAATCCTAAAGATTTTATAGATAAACTCTTATCATTGGCATAGCGCAAAATAGGCCCCGTCAGCCAATTGGCAACCTTCTTTGGTTCATTTAAAACTTTCAGGCATTCTTCAAAAAAATCAGCCAGTTCTTTACTGGAAATAAGAACAAGTGCCTCTTTTTGCGAAAAACCAAAGACATCCTGAAACCTCTGCAACCTGGCTTGCGGCAATTCCGGCAAAAAAGCGGCAATGCGTTCAATCTCTTGAGGCGAGACAAAAAAAGGCACGAGATCCGGTTCTGGAAAATATCTATAATCATGCGCCTCTTCTTTGGAACGCATGGAGACAGTTTCGCATTTTTTTTCATCCCAAAGCCGTGTCTCCTGCACAACCCTCTCGCCACAATCCAAAAGCTGCTTCTGACGCTTAATCTCATATTCTAACCCAGCCCTGACGGCCTTAAATGAATTTAGATTTTTAAGTTCTGTTTTAACGCCCAACTTTGCCTCTCCTTGCGGGCGCAAAGAAACATTAGCATCACAACGCAAGCTTCCTTTTTCCATGTCACAGTCGGAAATATCCAAATATTGCAAAATTAATTTTAAATCAGACAGATAACTGTAAGCCTCCTCAGGTGTATTGATATCCGGCTCAGTAACAATCTCAAGCAAAGGAGTACCAGCCCTGTTAAAATCAACATAACTCCAACCCGTATCTTGCGCGTGGATAAGCTTACCGGCGTCTTCTTCCATGTGCACCCTCTTTATCCTGACCCGTTTCCTAACCCCATCTATGACAATATCTAAATAACCATTCTCTGAAAGCGGCTGGTCATATTGTGATATTTGATACCCTTTCGGTAAATCCGGATAAAAATAATTCTTACGGTCAAACTTAATAAGCTCGCGGATATGACAACATAAAGCCAATGCAACTTTAACACCACTCTCAAGCAACTTATAGTTCAAGACAGGCAAAGAACCCGGAAGGCCTAAACAGACAGGGCAAACATTTGTGTTTTCTTTTGACCCGAATTCATTAACACAGGAACAAAACGCTTTTGTCCTTGTGTTAAGCTGCACATGCACCTCTAATCCTATTACAGATTCATACGACATCTTGCCACCTATAAGTTCGGCTTCTCTTTATGCCACAGTGTCGTCTGTTCATAACGATATGCCAATCCATAAATTTCTTCTTCACAAAAAGGTTTACCCAAAATCTGCATCCCCACAGGCAACCTGTCTTTCGTCAAGCCGCACGGCAACGATAAAGCCGGTATGCCAGCAAGGTTGGCCGAAATTGTATAAATATCCGATAGATACATGCTTAATGGATCACTGGACTTCTCTCCAATCTTAAAAGCCGGGCTTGGAGATGTAGGCGTCAAGACCAAATCAAACTCTTTGAACACATTATCAAAATCCTGCTTAATAAGAGCCCTCACCTTCAAAGCCCTGGAGTAATAAGCATCATAATACCCGCTGGAAAGCGCGTATGTCCCAAGAATAATCCTGCGTTTAGCCTCGGCTCCAAAACCGCTGCCACGCGTCTTCTTATACATGCCCGTCAATCCCGAATCACCAGGTGCCCTTAAACCATATGCCACGCCGTCAAACCTGGCTAAATTAGACGAAGCTTCCGCTGTGGCAATTATATAATAAACAGCCACAGCGTATTCTGTATGAGGCAAACTCACTTCGGTAAACCGCGCTCCCAATGACTCAAGATGTTTCTTGGCCTCTTTCAAAACCAAACCAACCTCTGAGTCCATGCCATCAATAAAATACTCTTTAGGAACGGCAATCTTCAACCCTCTGACATCCTTATCAAAAAATTTTGTATAGTCCGGCACAGCCATATTAACTGATGTCGAATCCTTATCATCATGCCCTGCGATAACGCCTAACAGAAGCGCGTTATCTTTAACATCTTTTGTTAAAGGGCCAATCTGATCAAGGCTGGAAGCAAAAGCTATCAACCCATACCTGGAAACTCGGCCATAGGTGGGCTTCATCCCAACAACCCCGCATAATGCGGCCGGCTGCCGGATAGACCCGCCCGTATCCGACCCCAAAGACACAATAGCCTCATCAGATGCAACACACGCCGCAGAACCTCCGCTTGAGCCTCCGGGAACCCGTTGTGTATCCCAAGGATTTCTTGTCGGATAAAAACAGGATGTTTCACAGGAAGAGCCAAACGCAAATTCATCCATATTGGCTTTTCCTAAAATAAGAGCACCGGCATTTTTAAGCTTTTCAACAACAGTCGCATCATAAGGAGCATAAAAACCTTCCAAGATATTCGAGCAACACTGTGTTAAATCTCCTTTACTGCAAATATTGTCTTTTATGACAACAGGGACACCTCCCAATAAGCCTGATTTTACCTCAGTCTTAAAAAGTTTCTCAAAGAAAGGAGGCCTGGCGAAGGAATGAATACGAGGCTCAACAGCTTCGTAACGTTCTTTTAAATCCTGCAGAACCTGAGAAATTTTTATTTCTCCCGACTCAAACGCCGCCACCAATTCATGAGCTTTCAATGTGTTTAACTTCATTCAATAACCTTTGGGACAATAAAAAAATTACCTTCCCGTTTGGGCGCGTGTTTAAAAACTTCCTCAATATCAACAGGCGCTTTCGCCTCATCCGCGCGAAAAACATTTTTAAGGTCCAATACATGCGCCATAGCGGATATATTGGAAATATCAACATTTTTAAGTTTATCGATATAACTCAAGATACTTTCCAACTGCCCCTGAAAATGTTCAACTTCGCCATCAGACAACTCTAGCCGGGCAAGATTTGCTATATACTCAACTTCTTTGCGGGAAATAGGCATCGTTATTCCTTTAAAACGTAAAAGTTTAACAGGTTAGGCCAACATAACCATAAGTTTGTAATATATCACCCTCAGTGCAAAAAGTCAAAAATTTGATTACTTACATTAGCGAAATCCTCCAAAGATAACTGTTCAGGCCGCTTTTTCAGTAAATCAAAACATGATAATCCACTCAACTGTTCTTTTTTAAGCAAAAAAGAAAGTGAACTCAAAAGCCTTTTACGCCTTTGGCCAAAAGATTTCCTAATGCACTCGAAAAGTAAAGATTCTGACTTAATATGAAACGGCCTGTCAGATGAACTTAAAACCTTTAGATGAAGAAAAGCCGATTCAACCTTTGGCACCGGCCAAAAAGAATTCTTTTTTATGTTAAAAAGTACGCGCGGCCGGCAATAGTAAGAAACGAAACACGATAGAGACCCATAATCTTTCGAACCCGCGCAAGCAACAATCCTTTGAGCCACCTCTTTCTGCACTGTTATAAAAATATCCTCGATACATCCTGTGTTTTTAAATAAATATTCTAAAATAGGCGTTGTGATATAGTAAGGCAAATTTCCGATAACTTTAACTTTTTTTATCTTATTCTTACGAGCATAGCGAATTAGATCAAAATCAAGAATATCGCCTAAGATGACTTCAGCATTCTCAGCGCCAGCCAATGACACGCTTAAATCTTTAGCCAGCCCACGGTCAATTTCAACCGCGCAAAACTTTCCGGCCTCAAGCGCCAGTTTCAGTGTTAAAGCCCCGCGTCCAGGGCCAATTTCAAGTACCGCGTCTTCCTTGGACACACTTGCAGCATTCAGGATTTTTAAAACGATATTTTTATCAATAAGAAAATTCTGGCCGAAACGTTTTAAAGGTGGGTTCATTAAAGATTCTTTTTAAAAAGCCTGTAAGCCAGCAATATGGCCTCTCGCATGGAACTATAGCTAGCCTTATTCTTGCCCGCGATATCAAATGCGGTCCCTCCAACAGGCGAGGTACGGATAATCGGCAAGCCCGCCGTCAAATTAACGCCGCTGTCAAATGCTACCAGCTTAAAAGGTGCCAAACCCTGGTCATGATACATGGCCATCACTAAATCAAACTCTCCATTACATGCCCTGCTGAAAAGCGTATCCGCGGCATAAGGGCCAAAAAAATGAAGCCCAAAAATATTATTGAGCACCTTTATCGCCGGAGTAATCTCGCGCTTTTCTTCAACTCCAAAAAGCCCGGATTCGCCGGCATGCGGATTTAAGCCACAAACAGCTATCTTCGGATTTTTTATCTTAAAACCATCTTTCAACAGTTTAAAAACAAGACGCCCGCAGGAAGTGATCCTCTTTTTTTTTACCTGGCCAACCGCCTCCCGTAAAGCCAGATGGCGCGTAACCAAAACCGTTTTAAGTTTTCTGGCTATGAAAACCATCTCAACATCTTTTATGCCAAAACAGTCCGCCAAATACTCCGTGTGCCCTGGCCAAGAAAATCCAGCCAGCCTGACCGCTTCTTTAGAAATAGGAGCGGTCACCAGGCAATCGGCTCGGCCCTGCTTTAACAAAAGAACGGCCTGTTTGAGGCTAGCGAAACTTAATTCTCCAGTCATCCTGCTGAACTTACCAGGAGAAAACGAACAAGAGAGGCAACCGGTATTAAAAAGAGACACCCTGCCACTCTCTACTAAACCTTTTTTTAAAAAAAATTTCTTATCGCCAAAAACAATAAAACGCGCGCCCTTTAAATTAGTTAAACTCCTTAAAGATTTAACAATTATTTCCGGCCCAATCCCCGCCGGATCACCCATGGTTATAGCAATATTGATTTTTCTCACCCGCACCGCTCTAAAAAAATTACTCTCTGATGGAAATATACGTCTTTTCTTTGAGATCCTCAATCCATTCCTTAAGTTTACGTTCGGTTTTCACGCCTTCAAGCGTCGCAGAAATCTGCCCCTTCGCTTCATCTATCGTTTTTTGCGCCGACTCTTTTTTCTCCTTAAGCAAGAACAGATAATAACCGCTATCGGACTTAAATGGAAGAGAACACTGCCCCTCCTTCAAACTAAAAATAAAATCATCAAGTTCTTTTTTTAATTGCCCACGCTTGATAAGGCCAAGGCTGGCTTTTTGGGAATACTTACCGGCCACCTCGCTAAAATCTTTGCCGTTATTTAACTCTTCGTGAACCTGATCCAGCGCACTCTTGTCTTCAACAAAAATAGAATCCACCTGCGCGGACTCAGGAGTCATAAACTGATCAAGATGTCTATTATAATAATCCGTCACCTCTTTGGGGCTGATTTTAATCGTATCCGAAACAACATGCTGAATTGCCAAATAAACCAGCAACTGATTTTTTAACTTTTCCCGCAATTCATTTAAAGTAACCCCCTGCTGTTCCAAAGCTAAATCAAAAGCCTCGCTGCTGCCAGCCTTTTCTTTAATCTCTTCTACGCGTTCTTCCACAACTCTCTCATTAACAATGAGATTCATCTTCTTGGCTTCTTGCAAAATAAGCCTGTCTTCCACCATGCGCTGTAAAAGTTTCTTTCTAAAATTATGCGCGTCCTTGTCCGTCATTTCACCCGCTTCTCCAAAATCCGTCATGCTCGCAAAAAGGGCAAGTTCAGCTTCTGTAATAACATCATCATTAACAATAGCGGCAATCTTATCCATATTTTCAGCCCACACGTTAATATCCAAGCTAAAAAAACAGAAGATGTAGAAAAGAAAATGCCATTTAAGCCTCTTCATAACACGCTAGCTCCTATTCTGATTCTGATAAACAAAATACTAACAAAATAACTCCGAAGAAAAATAATTCCAACTTTTTTACGAAGGAGAATAACTTATTTGTGTCTTACCGAGAGAAACAACAGCATCACGCAATAAACGGCAATAAAGATCAAACCCTATCGCGGCAATATGGCCGCTCTGCTGAACTCCTAAAAGATTCCCGGCGCCTCGAAGCTCGAGATCCTCCATGGCTATTTTAAACCCTGACCCCAGCTCGCTATAAGCTGCAATAGCCTCCAGGCGCTTTTTCTTCTCCCGCGTCAAAGGCAAGCCTGGAGCAACAACAAAGTAAGCATATGCCTTCTTGGTAAACCTGCCAACCCTGCCCCGCAATTGATGAAGATCGGCCAAACCAAAACAATCGGCATTATTTATAATGATCGTATTAGCGTTAGGCACATCAATACCAGATTCTATAATCGTTGTTGAAACCAAAATGTCAATTTCGTTATTTAAAAAATCCACCATGATTTTTTCAAGTGCCTTGGCGCTCATTTGACCATGTGCGAACTCGACACGCGCCTGTGGAGGCGAAAGAGAAACGACTTCTTCTTTAACATCCTCTATATCTTCGACGCGATTATGAATAAAAAAAACCTGCCCTCCGCGCCTAAGCTCCCGCGCGAGCGCCTGGCGCAATAAAACTTTATCGCGCTCGACAACAAGCGTTTCAACAGACTGCCTGTTCTCCGGAGGCGTATTGATAATAGATATATCTTTAGCGCCCATTAAAGACATATACAAAGTACGCGGAATAGGAGTCGCGCTCAAAGTTAAAACATCCACAAGAGCGCGCATCTGTTTTAACTTCTCTTTAGACTTCACGCCAAAACGCTGTTCTTCATCAATGATAACTAAACCTAAGTTTTTAAAAACAATATCATTGGAAAGAAGCCTGTGTGTCCCAATGACAATATCCACCCTGCCTGAAGCCAGCCCTTCAATAACGGCCTTTTGCTGAACGCATGTTTTAAAACGGCTCAACATCTCAACGCAAACAGGAAAATCGGCGACCCTTTTTTTAAAATTCTGGTAGTGCTGTTCGGCTAATACGGTTGTCGGAACCAAAAAAACAGCCTGCCTGTTATCCATGACACACTTAAAAGCGGCCCGCATCGCCACTTCTGTCTTACCATACCCTACATCACCGCACAAAAGCCGATCCATAGCATAAGATGACTCCATATCAGCTTTTGTGCTTACAACCGCCTTGGCCTGATCTGGCGTTTCTTGATACGGAAAAGTGCTTTCAAATTGCCTCTGCCAATCCGTATCTTTAGAAAAAACGAAACCGCCAAGAGCCTTCCTAACCGCCTGCAGCCTTAAAAGATCCATAGCCACCTTTAATGCCGCTTTCTGCGCGCGCATCTTAATGCGCTTCCAAATACCAGAACCCAAGCGATGAATTGCCTGAGGCCTGCCACCAAAACTAATATATTTCTGAACCAGATGCGCCTGTTCCAAAGGGACAAACAGCTTATCTCCAGCGGCATATTTAATAATCATATGCTGCTTTAAAACATCTTTCAACTTTAGTTCTTCTATTCCTAAAAAAATACCAATCCCATGCTGCTGATGTACCACATAATCGCCTTTGTTAATATCAACAAAAGAACTTATGGGAAAATCATTCGTAATATCAGAAGGCAACTGCCGGCGCAGTACTTTTTTAGGAAGCAATATGACAATCTTATGATCCCAAAACGGCGAACCTGTGGCGAGAACATAACTTTTAATGGAATGAATCACCTTATCATCCCATTCAATTCTTAGCGGATAATCAAAGGTCACCGGAAACACATCAACAACACCACCGCGCCTCGAAAAATCTCCCTCCTCTGAAACTCTTTGCTGCCTTATATATCCAAAATCCACAAGACAATGCAGAAAATCTTCTAAACCAAAAGTCTGGCCTTCAAAAAATTTCAGCGATTTAAACATCTATTTTTTCGCACGTCATAAAACCATACTAACAACAACATGAATGGTTTTTCAGGCGGATTCCCCTCTGCTGGAATCCCCGAAAAAAAACTTTTGCGACTCATTTAAACCACGAAGTTTCATCTGCTTTTACGCATAAAACTATGGCAAGCCAAAACGATAGGGCTCGCGATAAAAATGGTTGAATAACAGCCAATAATAAAACCAAACAATAACGCTAAAGCGAAAGAGTTTAAAATTTCACCGCCTAAAACAAACATAGAAACAACAACAAGCAATGTTACCACAGACGTCAAAATAGTCCTCGATAATGTCTGATTGATAGCAAGATTAATAACATCTTTTAATCCTATCTTGTTCTTTGACCTCATCAGTTCCCGCACTCGGTCATATATAACAATCGTATCATTGATAGAATAACCGGCAATAGTCAAAAGGGCCGTCACGATCAAAAGGTCAACCTGGCGCCCCATAAAGACAACAAACCCCAATGTCAAGACAACGTCATGCAGAAGGGCAAAAACACCACCAACAGCAAAATCAAAATGCTTAAACCGTATGGCAACATAAACAAGAATGCCCAACAAAGAGTAGACAATGGCCAAAAATGCCTTCTTTTGAAGTTCGCGGCCAACCGTCGGCCCAATACGTTCAATACGCAAAATCTCAAAAGAGTTGCCAGAAAAACTCTTCCTGAATCCATTGCCGACAGCTTCTGAAGACTCCGCGGTTGTGCGAATAATAACCTGTCTTGGATTTTCCTTAACCTGCTGAATAGCCGCATCACCCATACCGATCTCTTTTAAAGAAGCGCGCAATGATTCAATCGCGACCGGTTTCTCAAAGAGATACTCCTGTATTTGGCCGCCTGCGAACTCAATCCCGTAGGCATCACGGCCTTTCATAATAAAAGCTGACATGCCAATGATAAAAATAATACCTGAAAGAATAAAACAAAACCATCTCTTCTTGATAAAATCAATTTGCGTGTCTTTTTTCAATAACCCCCTCAATGTCAGAGTTTTTAATATATTCTCAGAAATCAGGTAATCAAAGATAACACGCGTCACAACAATAGCCGTAAACAAGCTGGCCAGAAGGCCGATAGTTAATGTGACAGCAAACCCCCTGATAGGCCCTGTGCCAAATTGAAAAAGGAAAAAAGCGGCGATCAGAGTCGTTAGGTTGGAATCAAAAATAGCTGATGAGGCCTTGGAATAACCATTGGCTACCGCGCTACGCATAGTTTTACCTGTCCTCAGCTCCTCGCGGATACGCTCATTGATTAAAACATTAGCGTCAACAGCCATACCGATCGTCAAAAGGATACCGGCAATACCAGGCAGAGTTAACGTCGCGTGAAACAACCCCATGCCGCCCAAAATAATAAGAACATTTAAAACAAGCGCCACATTCGCAATTAAGCCGCCGGTTCTATAAAAGAAAAACATAAAAAGAAAAACAAAAACAAGCCCCACCAAACAAGAGACGATGCCCTTTTGTATAGAATCTTTGCCTAATAATGGCCCAACCGTTCTTTCTTCTTCAATAACTAAAGGTGCCGGCAAAGCGCCAGAGCGCAAAACAATCGCCAAATCCCTCGCTTCATCAGGCGTAAACCTGCCCGATATCACAGCCTCTCCACTGGGAATAGCTTCATTGATACGAGGCGCCGAATATATCCTGCCATCTAAAACAATAGCCAACCGGCGCCCAACATTGTCTTTAGTTAAATCGGAAAACTTTTTAACACCATCCCCTTTTAACTTCATCGCAACAATTGGCTGTCCAAACGAACTCTGGTCAAAACGAACATCCGCGGTCTCTAAGTATTCACCTGTCAAATCAGCCTTTTTCCCCACAAGAAGTTTTTCAGTCCCCAAGTCCTTCAACTCCATCCCATCGGGGACTTTCCCGTCAACCGCCTCAGAGACAGCTTGAGAATCATTGCTGACTATCTTAAACTCAAGCATAGCCGTGCGGCCTATCAGATCCAACGCCCGCTGGCGTTCCGTCAATCCGGGAAGCTGGACAACAATCTGATCAACACCCTGTATCTGAACAACAGGCTCCCTGACACCAAATTCATCAATTCTGTTACGGATAACCTCTAAAGCCCGTTCAACAGCATCCTTTTTTGCCTCATCTGACAATGCGGACGTATCAACGCGCAAAATAAGATACATGCCTCCTTGCAAATCAAGGCCCAGATTTATACGCTTATTTAGAGGAAAGGCGAGAAAAACAGAAACCAGAATAACGCCCACAATTAATAAAAAACGATACAATAAATTTCTCTGCATAACATTCTCCCCTAATAGTATCAGAGATTCAAAGCGTTAAAATATTATAAAAAAATAAAAAAGCACTTGAGACTTTTTTATTTCTCTGATACTTTGGCGCTCTGACTCTTTGACGCTTTTTTATGCTGCCTTAACCAGCCGCCCTACAGCACTCTTGTCTATCTCCAGCCTCACGTTATCGTCAACCCGGATAATAAAAGTTTTCTCTTTAATATTGATAATAGTCGCGTGGACTCCGCCCAATGTCACAATCTGATCATTTTTCTTCAAGCCTTCAAGCATTTTCGCGTACTCTTTCTGCTGTTTTTGCTGTGGCCTGATTAAAATAAAATAGAATATCAACAATATTAATACTAAAGGGAATAGTTGCGCCAAACCAGCTCCTTGTGAATTCATAATTCCTCCTAAAATCCAAACAGTACCCTGTGGCTTTTTTTCCTATACCATCTTTTTTACTAAATTCTTAATGGTATTGGACGGTTGAGCTCCCAGCTTCACCCAATATTCATATCTAGCCTTGTCAATTTTAACAGATGCCGGCTTCTTCGCTGGGTCATAATAACCAATCTCTTCAATCGCCCTTCCATCACGAGGATGGGCCCCCTCTATGACAATAGCGCGAAAATTATATCTCTTTTTAGATGTTGATGAAATTCTTCGTAACCTTATTTTTACTGCCATTCTCTTTCCCCTCCTTAAATGAGGCCACATTTTATGACAATCTAAAATATGTTAATTTTACTAATTATCATAAAGTGTTGGGCCGAATTTACTCATAGCATATGTCAAAAATCCAAAATGGGATTTTTGACACGGTTGCGCCAAGAGTTTAATATTTTTCATCCTTTTGTTTCAAAGTTATGTTGTTTCTCTATCTCTCCTGTCTATCAATACGCGTACCTGACCGCCTCCGTCAACGCCTTGGCTTTATTCACCGTCTCCGCGTACTCCTTCTCAGGCTTTGAATCATTAACAATACCAGCCCCCGCCTGGATATATAGATAACCATTCTTGATTACAATAGTCCGTATTATTATACAAGAGTCCAGATTGCCTGAAAAGCTAAAATAACCGATCGCGCCCGCATAAGGCCCCCGCCTTGTTGTCTCCAATTCATCAATAATCTCCATCGCGCGAATCTTAGGTGCGCCGCTAACCGTTCCCGCCGGAAAACAGGACATCAAAGCATCTAAGGCAACTTTATCTTTTTTCAGGCGGCCGGTGACATTGCTAACGATATGCATCACATGAGAATACTTCTCAACCGTCATAAACTCACTGAGGGCAACCGTGCCAAAACGGCAAACCCGGCCCAAATCATTACGGCCCAAATCAACAAGCATCAAATGCTCAGCCTTCTCTTTTTCATCCCGTAGTAGTTCACGGGCCAACCTGTCATCATCTCCTTCATCACGGCCCCTCGGCCTCGTGCCGGCTATAGGCCTCGTCTGAACAACCCCATCTTCACACCTGACCAAAAGCTCAGGGGAAGAACCCACAAGGATTAAATCACCAAGCTTCAAATAAAACATATAAGGCGAAGGGTTTATAGAACGCAGAGATCTGTAAATATCAATAGGCTTGCTCTCAAGTTTCATCTTAAACCGCTGCGAAAGAACAACCTGAATGACATCGCCGCGGCGGATATACTCTTTAGCCTTTAAGACAGACTTCATAAAGCTCTTCTTGGAACAATTTGACGTAATCTTTGCCAAAGAGGCGATTTTACGCCCTTCAGGAAGCGATTTTGAAGGCCCTTTAAGGCGCTTGGCCAGCTCATTAATCTTTTTTACAGCCTCCTCATAAACAACCTTCAGATGCGCCTGACTCTTATCTTCCAGAATGACATTTGAAACAATCTTGATCTTATGATTAACATGATCAAAAATCATAAGCGTATCCGAGAGCATAAAAACACAATCACTAACACCTAAATCATCCGGATTTTTATCCGGAATCTTCTCCATAAAACGAACCATATCATAACCCATATACCCGATGAACCCGCCGCAAAACCGCGGCAACCTGTCAATAGCGACAAACTTATAGCCGGCTAACAAACGCTTTATCTCATCTAAAGGATTACCGCAATATTGAAAAGACCTTGAGCGCTTATGCCCTTTGTTGAAACGCGTGCATGTTACGGTTTGTTTTTTACTTTGAAAAACTAAAGACGGATGAGCCGCTAAAAATGAATACCTGCCAATATTCTCCTGCGACTCGACCGACTCCAATAAATAAGAATAATCCCCGCTCTCAATCTTTAAAAAAGCGGAAACAGGAGTTTCAAGATCAGCCAAAATCTCCTTATAAACAGGGATAACATTACCCTTCTTTGATAAAATTTTAAACTTCGCGAAATCTGGATATATCATTCTTGAATATTCCCCTTCAAGAAACTGTGGGTTTTAACCCATTAGGCTTCATTTTAATTTTTCTATAAAAACAGCTTCGATTACCTGTATGGCAAGCTACACCCACCTGGCGAACTTTGATCAGAAGGGCATCTTTATCGCAATCATAGAAAATGCCTTTAACAAACTGAAAATGCCCTGATGTCTCGCCTTTGACCCAAAACTTATTACGCGAACGCGACCAGAAACAGGTTTTTTTCAACTTTAACGTTTCTTCTAATGACTTTTCATTCATATAAGCGACCATCAAAACTTCGCTGGTCTTATAATCCTGAATAATCGCAGGGATCAAACCCTTTTCGTCAAACTTTAGCTCTTTTAAGCTTTTCAGCACTTCATCTGTCTTCAACTTTTTCCCTTTCTCTAAACCTGTCACATCCTGACATTAACACCTTTTGATTTTAAATACTTTTTTACCACCTCAATACGGTATTGCCCAAAATGAAAGATGGATGCCGCTAATGCCGCGTCAGCCTTCCCATTTTTAAAAACATCATAGAAGTGCTCTAGGCTTCCACACCCCCCTGAAGCTATAACCGGAATTTTAAGGCCCGCAGATACAGCACGCGTTAACGCGATATCATAACCGTCCTTTGTCCCATCAAAATCCATACTTGTTAGAAGAATCTCTCCTGCGCCTAACTGTTGCGCCTTTTTCGCCCACTTAACAACATCAAGGCCTGTAGCTGTCCTGCCGCCATGAGTAAAAACCTCCCAACACATTTTCCTCTTCCTCGTACGCCCAAATTTAATCTTCTTCGCGTCAATCGCCACCACAATGCATTGGCTGCCAAACCGCTTTGCCGCCTCAAAGATTAAATTTGGATTCTCTACGGCACTCGTATTTATTGAAACCTTATCCGCGCCGGCATTTAATAATCCGCGTATATCATCCAAATTCTTAATACCGCCGCCAACAGTGAAAGGCATGAAAATATTCTCAGCGACAGAACGGACGATCTTAATTAATATTTTTCTTGCTTCAAAGCTGGCTGTAATATCCAAAAATACAAGCTCATCCGCTTTCTGTTTTTCATAAGCCTTGGCAACTTCGACGGGATCCCCGGCGTCTTTGAGGGATAAAAACCGCACGCCCTTAACAACGCGGCCTTCCTTTACATCAAGGCATGGAATAATTCTTTTCGCTAACATGCGCCCTCTGCAACGGCGATAGCATCGCGGACACTAAAACGATTCTCATATAATGCCCTACCGACAATGACAGCATCAACACCATCGCAGCCTAAAGCAGACAAATTTTTTATATCTTCCAAAGATGATACTCCGCCGGCGTAAGTAAAAAAAAGATCATTCTGGCTGGCTTTACGGGCACAACTCACAAAATTTTTTATCTTTTCCAAATCCAATCCCGCCATCATCCCATCGCGCCTGATATCAGAAAAATTAACATAACGAACGCCCGCGTCAGCAATCTTTCTGATAAAATCAGACAAATCAATATCTTCTGTATCGCTCCAGGCACCAGAGCCTGTCCCCAGCAACATACTCTCTTTATTAGAAAAAGCAGAAAGTTTTCCGGATATACTCCTCTCGTCACCTTTGACAATATATTTTATATCCAGGCTTAAAACGATCTTTTCAATATACTGCTTAACAATATCCGCATTAAGAAAATCTAAATCCCGCAGAACCTTCGTACTCAATACGGCGCGGTTTATCCCGGCATCCATATAAGCTTTTAAAGAAGACGTTGTCCTGATGCCTCCACCCGCCTGAACTTTAGCACCGCTTTCAAGAACGATCGTTTTAATAACATCAAAATTAACCATTGTGCCAAATTTCGCGCCGTCCAAATCAACAATGTGAACCCATTCAGCGCCTTCAGATACCCACTTTTTGGCAAAATCTAAAGGAGAAACCCCATAGACCTTTTTTTTAGAAAAATCACCTTGTTCCAACCGGACAACTTGCCCTTCAATAATATCGATAGCAGGTATAATCAACATAGGATAAGAAAATTTTTTAAAAGCACCAGGCCTTTTTCCTGGCTTTTTTCCGGATGGAACTGAACGCCATAAAGACGGCCGGATCTTACCATAGAAGCAAAAACGATACCGTATTCCGTTTTACCAATTGCGGCAGAATCATCCTCAGGTTTAACATAATAAGAATGGCAAAAATAAGCGTAAAGGCCTCCCTTGACACCTTTAAAAATAGGGTCTCTCACTGCGCTCTTTTTAATCTCATTCCAGCCCATATGCGGGCACTTAAGGCGCGAAGAAAACTTTTTAACTTCCCCCGGGATAACACCCAGGCCTGAAACTCCGCGCGACTCTTCACTTTTAGAAAAAAGTAACTGCATCCCCAAACAGATACCTAAAAAAGGTTTACCTGAAGAAATAAATTTCTTTAAAGGCTCTACAAAACCCCTCTTCTTTAGTTCATGCATAGCATCGCCAAAAGAGCCGACGCCCGGCAAAATCAACTTATCATAAGCATCCAAACCGCGCGGAGAAACAACAATATCAGAACTCGCCCCCAGGGCCTTCAAAGCATTAGAAACACTGTAAAGATTCCCCATCCCATAATCAATGACCGCAACTCTTTTATCCATAATAGAAAACTTAAAGGCATCCTTTTGTAGAAGGGATGCTTTTTGATCTTGCCTCTTTCTCCAGGGAGCGGGCGAGCGCCTTGGCAAAAGCCTTAAAAACAGCTTCTAAAATATGATGCGTGTCTTTTCCTTCCAGGATGTCAACATGAACCGTCGCTTTAAAGTTCATGACGAAAGCCCTCAAAAACTGCTCAGCATAATTAAGGCTGTAATCATTTATATCTTTTGGCTTAACGCGATCCGCGTTAAATTTTAAAAAAGGCCTGCCAGAAACGTCTATCACCACCTGAACCAGCGCCTCGTCCATAGGGACAATCGCTTCGCCAAATCTCTTAATTCCGGCCCTATTCTTTAGAGCGCTGGAAAAAATATCCCCTAAAACAATTGCGACATCTTCATTCGTGTGATGAATATCCACGTCCAAATCACCCTGGGCTTTTATATCAAGGTCAAAAAGCCCGTGTTTCGCGAAAAGGCTCAACATATGATCCAAAAAAGAAATACCCGTCTTAATCGTATATTTGCCTTGCCCATAAACAGTTAATGCCGCTTTTATATTTGTTTCACCGGTTTTTCTCGTTACTGTGATTCTCTTTGGCATAGCGCCTCCGGAAATTAAAAACCTGTTTTATTCAAAACGTTTTTTTACCGACTCGTAATGTTTAATCAACCCTTCAATCTGGCAAAGTTTTTCAATGTGAGGTTTTGCCTCTTCAAGGGCCTTTTTGCTGTAAGAGATAATATGCGTGCTTCGCAAAAACGCGTGAGAAGACAAACCGGAAAAAAACCTCGCTGAACCACCCGTAGGCAATACATGGCTGGGCCCGGCAAAATAATCTCCAATAGCCACAGGGCTATAGGGGCCTAAAAATAAAGCCCCTGTATTTTTAACCTTCTTAATATACTTACGAGGATCATTTGTTAAAATCTCCAAATGTTCCGGAGCAATGCGATTGCTAATCTCAATAGCTTCTTCTAAATTTTTCACTAAGACGATAAAACCATTTTCATCTCCCGGCAAAGCCTGTTTAACAGCTTTGGCAAGAGACCTTGAAGGCGTAATCAAAACAGCCAATCCACCAAAATGCTCGGCTTGCGCGGCTAAATCACTTAAAACATAATTAACATTACTGTGCCTATTGGCTATAACAACAAGCTCTGTCGGCCCTGCCAACATATCAATATCAACATAACCAAAAAGCTGGCGTTTAGCCTCTGTCACATAATTATTACCTGGCCCAACGATCTTATCAACTTTTTTTATTGTCTTGGTACCCAACGCCAATGCCGCTATAGCCTGAGCGCCGCCGGCCTTATAAATTTCATTCACCTTCAATAGATCCGCCATAACTAAAATATGAGGATTAATATGCCCGTTTTTATCAGGCGGCGTTGCCAAAACAATGTCATTGACTCCGGCGATCCTGGCCGGCAAAACACTCATATACACGCAAGAAATCAAAGGGGCTGTTCCTGCCGGAACATAAACACCAACTCTTTCCAGAGGATCTATTTTCTCTCCTAAAAAAACACCATCCTGATTTAACTTTTTCCAGGAACGTTTATGTTGCTTTGAATAGAATTTCGTAATATTAGCAATGATCTTTTTTAAAGTAGAAATAAATTCCGGATTTATATCCTGATAAGCAGCGCTTAAATCAGCTTCAGTCACTTTCATCTGCTTTGATGTCATCTTTACGCCATCAAAACGCCTGGTGTATTTTAAAATAGCGTCGTCGCCATGCGCTTTAACATCTTCAATAATGCGATCAACCTTATCTTTGATTCTTCTCTTGGAAAGACTGTCAAACCTTAAAACAAGTTTTTCCAAGTAATGAGAATTTGGCTTAATAATCTTCATTTAACCTTTCTCTCCTTTAACTCTTCCGTAATCATCGCGGCAAATGTATCCAAAAGAACATGCAATTTTGATGGTTGACTAACCCCGCCTTGAGCAAAATCATCCCGGCCGCCTCCAGAGCCACCTGCTACACTCAACGCCTTTTTAATCAAATCCTTGGCCGACATGCCCTGATCCACCAAATCTTTTGTTAAACCGCAAACACAATAACCGCTCTCTCCCTGAACCGACCCGAGGAAGAAAACGCCTTTTTCAGGGATCTCTTTATGCAATAGATCAACGGCCCTTCGAAGCAAAGAAACATCAAAATAATCAAAACGGTGAATCACAATAGAAACATCTTTAAATCTATCTGCGTTCAAAACCAATTGTTTAACCTCAAAAACCAAATCCTTTTGTTTTAAGGTTAAAAACTCCTTCTCTAAAGACTTATATTTTCCGACAAATTCATCCAAAGCCGGCCCGACGTCTTGCGGCTTTGTTTTCAACTTATCGGCCGCATCTTCTAAAATCTGATTTTCTTCCTCGATCCTCTGATGGGCCAACTTCCCTGTCAGGGCTTCAATCCTGCGCAAGCCGCTGCCAACGGAAAATTCCTTTAAGATAAAAACATATCCGACTTGTCCCGTATTCTCCAAATGTGTTCCACCACAAAACTCCTTGCTATATTCCCCAATAGAAACAACCCTGACCTCATCCGCGTACTTTTCACCAAACAAAGCCATGGCACCAGTCTTATGAGCCTCGTCTTTTAACATCTGTTGAGCCTTAACCGGGCTATTTTTTAAAACAAAATCGTAAATCGAATCCTTAATATTTTGCAGCTGATTTTCAGAAATTTCCTTAAAATGAGTGAAATCAAAACGGAACCTGTCCGGTTCTACATAAGAACCGGCCTGCTGGACATGATCACCCAAAACGCTTCTTAAAACCGACTGAAGAAGATGAGTCGCCGTATGCGCTCTTCTGACCGCATCCCGGCGGCCTGAGTCAACCTGAGCCCAGGCCTCATCGCCGGCCTTAACCGTCTTGCGTTGCGCGGAACCAGGCCCTTTAATTCTTACATGATGCAAAATTGAATCTGATTCTTTTTTTGTATCACTGACTTCCATTAAGAAATCAGTATCTTTCAAATAAATTTGCCCTTGATCTCCAACCTGGCCGCCCGATTCAGCATAAAATGGGGTCCTCTCCAAAACCAGATAAACTTCATCGCCAATAAAAGCCTCCTGCACTTCTTTGGAATCTTTAATCATCTGAATAATCTTTGTTGAACACGCATCCTGACTATAGCCAACAAACTCCGATTTTTTTAAATTCACCTTGTCGGCTGAAAAAATTGACGCTGACATCTTGCTTGAAGCCCTGGAACGTTCTTGCTCAACATGAATCAATTCATTGATCGCGGATAAATCAACTGAGATACCCTCCTGGCGGCAATATTCTTTAGTGAAATCCGGCACAATCCCATAAGTCACATAAAGATCTAACCCGATCTCCGGCGGCAGGCGGCCTTGGCCGCTCTTCTTTAAATCATCAATCACAACGGCCAGTTTTTCATTGCCGCCTTCAAGAATATTTTTAATGTACTTATCTTCTTCCGCCTTAATGATCTCGGCAATATTATCGCGCCTTAAAAGCAGCTCCGGATACTGATCCTTCATAGCTTCTGTGATACTTGAGGCCATCTGATAGACAAAAGGCTCCTTAACATACGCCTGTGCCAGATAAACACACCTTCGTATTAACTTTCTCACAACATAACCACGGCCATCATTTGACGGCAAAACACCATCACAGATCGCGAAGGCCACAGCCCGCGCGTGATCAGCCACGACTCTGAGGACCTTTGGGTCATTCGTATCAAGCGACTTCCTGGCCGCCTCTATAATCGGGATAAAAATATCTATTTCAAAGTTGGAATCAACACCCTGCAAGACTGAACTCATCCTCTCAAGCCCCATGCCAGTATCAATATTTTTAGCTGGCAAAGGCACTAACTTTCCACCATCACACCTGTTAAACTGAGTAAAGACAAGATTCCAAACCTCAACGCTTGAGCCATCTTTTTTTTGATAGTATATCTCAGAACACGGCCCGCAGGGGCCGTTGGGGCCAGACGCGATCGCGTTAGCCGGCCAAAAGTTATCACCCTGCCCAAGCTTTTTAATCTTATCCGCTGGAATATGAATCTGATCCTTCCAGATCGAATAGGCCTCATCATCATCTTCGTAAACCGAAATCCAAAGATCATTTTTTTTAATTTGTAAAATTTCCGTTACGAATTCCCAAGCCCAGGAAATAGCCTCTTTTTTAAAATAATCACCGAATGAAAAATTCCCTAACATCTCAAAGAAAGTATGATGGTACGGCGTGCGCCCCACTTCCTCGAGATCTCCTGTGCGCAGGCACTTTTGGCATGAAACAGCCCGGCGAAAATCCGTCACCTTCCCCATAAACTGATCTTTAAATTGATTCATGCCGGCTGAAGTGAACAGTACAGAAGGGTCATTGGCCGGAACAAGAGAATCACTCTGAATTCTTCTATGATTCTTGGAAATAAAAAAATCGAGATATAGGCGCCTCAACTGGCTCGTAGTTAATTTTTTCATTTTTTTAAATACGCGAAACAACTTCCATGACGCGGTCTTGCGAAAACCCGCGCCTTAAAAGAAAACCAAAAAGCCTCGCCTTAATCTTACGAGGCTCCAGCCCTTTATATTTTAACAACCTTGCCTTCACAATGCCCTCAATAGCTTCTTCTTCGTGATACTCCTGCTTAATCTCTCTAAACACTTCATCTATAAATTCCTGACTAATCCCCTTGGCAAGAAGTTCGCGGCGGATTCTATTATACCCAAATGGTTTTTTTGCGCGCGACCGTGCCCACACTAAAGCAAATAACTTATCATCCAAAAAACGATGCTTTCGACAATATTCCAAAACCGTATCCACAACTTCAGAAGAATGCCCTTTAGTTTCCAGCCTCTCTTTCAGTTCTTTAGAGCTCCTTGCCCTGAATTTAAGCAACCGCATGGCATCTTGCCGGCATTTAACCAGTTCTTCATCAGTGGGCATAAGAAACAATTATTTTGCGGCAGAAACTTCTAAAGCTTCAGCCTGTTTTTTAACATGCTCCTCACGAATCCTTTTTTCAATCTCGCAAGCAAGTTTACTATTCGTCATTAAGAGCTGCCGCGCAGCTTCTTTGCCCTGGCCTAATTTTTCATCGCCAAAAGACATCCATGTGCCTGATTTCTGAATAAGCCCCAAATTAACACCCGTATCAATCAAATCCGAAACACGGCAAATACCAACAGAATGCAAAAAATCAACTTCCGTCTCCCTAAAAGGCGGAGCGACCTTATTTTTAACGACGCGAATACGCACCTTACTGCCAATAACCTGCTCGCCGGATTTTATATATCCTATTCTCCGTATATCCAGCCTCACGGAAGAATAAAATTTTAACGCCCTTCCTCCAGTCGTTGTTTCAGGATTACCAAACATAACGCCAATTTTTTCCCTGATCTGATTGATAAAAACCACACATGTTTTAGATTTTGAAATGCTCCCTGTCAGCTTTCTCAGCGCCTGTGACATCAAACGCGCCTGCAAACCCATATGGCTGTCCCCCATATCCCCCTCAATCTCAGCTTTTGGAGTTAAAGCCGCCACAGAATCGACAACAATCAAATCGACGGCATTTGAACGTACAAGCGTCTCAGTAATTTCAAGCGCCTGTTCTCCGGTATCCGGTTGTGAAATCAAAAGGTCGTCAAGATTAACACCGATCTTTCTAGCATATGTCGCGTCAAAAGCGTGCTCCGCGTCAATAAAAGCGGCGACGCCTCCCTGTTTTTGCGCCTGAGCGATGATACTTAACGTAAGCGTCGTTTTACCGGAAGCTTCCGGTCCGAACACCTCAATAATCCTGCCGCGCGGTATACCGCCAACGCCCAAAGCCATATCTAAAGATATAGACCCGGTCGGCAACACTGGTATATCTGTTTTTATATCTTCACCCAGCCTCATAATTGAACCCTTGCCAAACTGTTTTTCAATCTGGCTTAAGGCCAACTCGAGCGCTTTAAGCTTGCTAGAACTCTCCTCCTTCTTCTTCAGCTCTTTATCCTTATTTTCTTTAACATCCTTATTAGACATACCTGCCTCCTGTTCTCACAAAATGTTCAAACTCTGCCCTATTTGCCTCAAAGAGCAGTATGCTATTTTTTATTCATCCGTGTGAAAAATAACCTCAGATTGAAGTTAAATTATACATCCCAACTTCTGTCAAGTCAACAAGTTTACCCTCATAAAAACAGATATTTGCCTGCCTTTATCCACAAGATAAACCCTATTAAAAATGATTATAGGCTCAGATAGGCCAAAAAAAGACTAAAATAACGCTTTCCCCCCTTGAAAAAAACTATACTATATGTTATATTTTTTTTAGATTTTAGTATGTTCTCTGATAACTTTAAAGGGCAACCTACCTGAAAAGGTAGCGCGCAAAGTCTAAAAGAGCCTAAACCTTAAATAAGGCATGGTAGTCAGACTGCCGTGAGCAGAACTTAAAAAAAATGGTAAGTTTTGCTCCCCGTTAATTCAAAGATAAGCCCATTCTCCTTTGAATGGGCCTTTTTGTTTATAGCGCGCCCTTTAAAGCTTACAAAAATTTAAAGGGTGTCAAATGAACATTAAAGCAATTATTTTCATCTCTCTTATTCTCCAATTTAGCGCGAGCGGAGTATGTATGGCCGGCAAAACAAGCTTTTCCGGATCAGCCTCATGTTTCATGCCCTATCAGATCGAATTTGAAGAGCAAAAAACAGTAGAAACCAGCGAAGAAGATCAAACTACACCGAAAGTCATCGGAGCTAATGGAGAATATGAAATTCAAAAAGAGGTTATCACAAATACTGAAGAAGAAGCATCTTTTTTAGATGAAGACGGAATAACCAAAATAAAAGAAGCAACAACATACCCAGCCCGCGGCTCAAACCCGGAAGCAGGGCCAAACAGCGAAACAATCGTTTATACGATCTACGCCCGTTAAACTAAAAAAAATAACGAACCCTCGATGAGGCCAAAAAAAAATGGCTTTACTTTGTCTTTTCCAAAGGAATGGGATAAGAAAAAGTCGTCCCCTCTTCTAAACTGATCTTTTTAGAAATAGGCACCTTTGGAACAAATTCAACGGGAATAGATTTAAGATCTATGCTTATAGTATGCGCGCCCGGGGAAAGATTACGAAATCTATACGCCCCCATCAAATTAGAAACAACCTTCTCTTTATTATCCAAAATAACAATAATGCCCTGGACCAACTGTTCGCCCGCGTCATACCGGCCGTTTTTATTCCGGTCTTCAAAAACAATCCCTTCCGCGCCAGATCTTGTAGCGATGCCGAAATTAACACGGCCTGTCTTACCATAAATAATATCGCATTTGGGCATTACAGATGTCGTCGGGTTATACTTCTGGGGAAGTGTTTTTACATCAAGTTCCAGGTATACGGTTTGCCCTTTGATATGAAGCAGTTTATAATAACCTTTCTCATTGGTTTTGGCTTGCTTTTTAGCGGGGCCGATAATGACAACACCGGCAACGCCCTTTTCTCCCGGCTGCATAACACCATCCCCATTTAAATCGTAAAAAACATACCCGTCAAAATTACCAACCGTCTCCCATCTTAAGCCTGTATCCCATAAAAATCTTAAGCCCCAGTTAAGGCTTAAATCAAAATGTTTATCAACACCTTCCTTCTCCGCCCAAATATTAGCTACCCGGCACCGCATAAAAAGCTCACTGTCTTTATTCGGTTTAAAAATAATTTCCCCGTCCGTTTCAAACCTGTCCTGGCCGCTTAAATAACTTAAGACGGATTCCGTATCCTGTTCATCGCGATAAAAAAGCCTTAAGTTAGCATAAAGCGGCCAATCAAAAATCTGCCTGTTATATTGCAAACCTGTTTCTTGCGCCGTAGGAAATGCCCTCTCCTGGCTAAATTTGTTATAAAGAAAATTTAACTCTTTATTATAATAAAAATATAAATTTTCAATCAGCTGACAATTTAAACCGAGAAGAACCCTGTTATTATTATAATCTTGTGCTGATGATGAGTAGTTTTTATTTTTGTTGTTGGAATATGTGATGAAACTATTAAACTTTTTAAAGAAGAAAAATTTTTTACGAAACGTCACATTCTTTGTTTCATACACAGATGGCGCGTTTGACCCCATCTGGTCATCCATAATATAACTCAACTGAAAATCCGTATGGCGGTCCATAGACCAGGTGACCTCTGTAACAGAGTTATAGTTGGGCCTGTTTGGCCTTTCGAGATTACCAAAAACCTTATCCCGGTAACCTGAAAAAGTATTAGAAATCAAAATAGAAGGCATGGGCTGAAAAGAAAGTGTGAGCGTCCCACTCGTCGACCCGCTGGCCGGGTTGCCCCCCAAAAGGGACCTGAAATTTTTATTCGTATCCATCATAGAAAGGCCGGCAAAAAACTTACTTAAAGACAGGTTACAATTCGCCCTGTAAGAAAGATAGCGCATGTCCGAAATAACACTTGAACCCATCCTGACTTTACCAATATTATAATTTAATGTTGCACCAGCCGCATCACTGGTTAAAACAGGTTCAGATCTTTCAGGGCCATAAGAGTGAGCGTAAAATGTCTTAAGATTAGCTGCCTTGGATACCTTGTAATTAATCCCGACACCTTCAAGCCAAGCTTTTTTCGTCGGGCTCAGGCCTGAGTTCGTTGATAAAGACGTAAATCCGCCTTGAGGAAGGGCTCCCCAAAAAGCCATATAATCAAGCCTCTTATCAAACATCGGCGCCTTAACCATAATACCCCGTAAATCCGATGTAGGAAATCCTAAAGACGCGAATGTGGGAGTAAAATCAAAACAGCGAATTGTAATATTTTTAAATTGCTGGTAATGCGCATCCGTCAAAGCAAGCCTCAAATTCGAAATTTTATAAGTCTTCTGAAAAGTCCTGCTTCCCTGAATAGCGGAATCAAAAGAACCAAACGGCGTTTCACCACGCAGGCCCCAACGGTAAGACCAACTGTAACTTGTGCGGTGCAGATCACCAAAACCTCTACCCGTCATGAAAGATGACCCTTCAATAGAATAGTTCATCTTAAAAGACTGAGGCACATAAGTATCTTCTTTTTTCATCTCTTCCCGCTGAGTCTCTTTTAACTCGATATCATGCTGGCGAGGCTCTATGTTGAACTTTAAAGTCTTCCTTCCTGATTTATCCCAAATATGAATATGCGAAACGCCATGATCTAACGCTTCAGCCAAAAACTCAGAGCCGCTTTTACGCGAAACTTTTAAAAACTTCGGTTCAGTCACAACAAATCTTGAAATATCAGCTCCTTTTATCAGAAAACGCGCGCCAACACATGCTTGAATATCAAAAGAATCGCCTGCCTTGCCACCTTGTCCCTGCAAATCAATAACTGTCTCCTTGGCAGCCGAAACAAACGGAGAAGGCGCTCCTGACTGGCCTTGCCCGCCTTTTTGCATCTCGCCTGAAACAGAAGAAGGCTTTCGTGAATCAACTTGATTTTCTAAAAGAATACCCTCTTTAAAAACAACAACCTGTTGCCCGCTTGTATCCGTACTCCTCTTTGGCTCAAATGAACACTGCTGCTTACCGGAAAGAACCTTTTTTTGTACATCATGGGACTGTTGCGAAATGATCCTTTTGTCATTCTGAGGGAGGCCGACAGCCGACCGAAGAATCTCATCACCGTCGAGATTCTTCCCTTCGCCCTTCGGGCTTCGTTCAGAATGACATGAAATTGCGCATTTTGCAACAGACCCTTCAGATATAAGCTGAGGCACATCTTTTGCCCGAGTGGAACGAGTGGGCTGTAATACCTGCTGCGTTTCAAATTGTTTTAATGCCTCATCATACTCAAAGTTTTTAGAACCCGGTTTCACCACGGCAGGGCTTCCAACAGGCGCAGATGATGTTCGTTGCGCGGAAAAACCTGAAGAATCTTTTTTATCCTTACTTTTTCCCTTTTCAATTCTGCCCATATATTCTCGGGCTAATGATGATTCAGGGTTAGCAAGTAAAGCCTTCTTAAATTCCTGAAGCGCTTTTGGATATTGGCCCTGTTGATAATAATAAACTCCTTTCTCGCATAAAAAATCAGCAAGCATCGGAGAAGCTGTTGTATGGGCCTCTGCCAACGGCAACACACATTGGCCAGCCACACAAAAGGTAACAAAAGCCAAAAGTATTTTGTTTTTAAATAACTTCATAAACTTCCTGCAAAAGTTCCGCATTCTAATAAACGCTTCGGAAATACAATTAATAAATTCACTTCTGTAGCTTGCTAACTACGCAGGTTATAAGCTGCAGGCCCTCTAAAAGGAAAGATTGAATCTACACTTGTATAGTTCCATTCGCGGAAACAGTAAAAGGCACCTCTTCAACTATTGTCCCACCGCCTACAAAATCCAAAGTTATCAATAAAACATACTTACCAGATTTGAGTTCTACAGAATCAGCCTTTGCCGACAAAGCCCCTTTTTCCTGAGGTAAAACAAACAACTTATTGAATTCGCCACGGGCATAAACAAGGCCCTCATCATCAATCACATTAAATGTGCCCGTAACGGAAATATCCGTATTGCCGGTGTTAACAAAATTCCCGGAAACCGTTAAATCATTAAGTTTGTATCCAATGTTGATATTCTGATACTCTGCTGTCTTATTAATTGTGCCCTGGGCTTCCACATAAAATAACGCGCCCAAACGATTCATAATCTTGACTGTGATATTCTCACCCGACTCATCCGCCTTTTCGAGCGCGCCGCCCTGTGACTCAAAAAACATAACAGAATAATACCCGCCTTTAGCCTCTTTTGGCAAATTAACCGTGTACTGAACTTCTCTCCCCTCGCCCGGCGCAAGCGTGAAATCAGCCGGAGAAAATGATATCCAATTTGAACATGACAACGGCGTTGTGCCTTTAGGCATAAAAATCTTATCAGAACCTGTTTGATCATCACCGCTGCTCACCCAATCTTCTAAATAAACCCTGATAACAACAGGCTGTCCGTCGCGATTTTCTACTTTTATAAATCCGCTCTCATAATCACCAGGAGCAACAGAAATCTTGATTTTTGGCTTATCAATACGGATACCCGCAAAAGAAACAGAAGGCCAGGCCAACAACATCAAAAACAAAACCCCATAAACACTTAACCGATTTTTTCTTCTCATAGTTTTATTTTGGTTTATTTTCTTAAAGAAGCTGCCTAAAAAAACAAGGCAGCTTCTTTAAGAAAAATATTAATAACTACCTAATGTCAACGTAAAAGAAATAGTACCACTATAACTACCGCCTGGCGTATCTTTTGTAACTGGTTTCCAGTTCGTAAAAGACAAACGGGCGCCTTGTTCGGTCTCGCCATTATGCCCTGAATAGCAGCTAAAAGGAAGTTTTTCCCCTTCTAGAGGCCCCAGAATACCAACAACAGCCCTTACAAGCCTACCTAATCCTGCTGAACCGCTCTGATAAACCAGATGACTTGCACCAACAACCGAAACAGCTGTACCAACACGCGACCCCGTTGGCGGAGCCCCTTGCGGCACATCTTCAGTCAACTCATCAAGCCACTGATAATCAGGCACAAGTACAATAGCGTTTTCAATACCTGTAAAACCTGTTCCAGACGATGAGACGTAATACTGCCTCCCGGATGTTGACGCGATCATCATAACATAATAGTAATACGTCCCTTTCATGTAAAGGAATCTACCAGTAGACGTACCATCGTCAGTCTGTGCTGATAACTCGCCAAAATCAAAAGACGGCGTGCCAGTAATCTTCACACCATCCGTCCAAGGATCAGCATCAGCTCCATCAGCGGACTCCATCTTATAAACATCCGCCATGGAAAACTCCATAAACTGCGGCACTACAACAGACGCACCGCCGGTTTTTGTCACCTGCGAAAACGCATCCTGAGATAAACCCAAAACGGCGAAAGCGCATATTACTACCATTGCGATCATTCTTTTTTTCATATTTTTCACCCCCTTCCAATCATTATTTTATTTCTCGATAAATCATCTTCTCTAAAACTTATAAATCAGTCCTGTAGAAGAGAATATCCGATTTTAGCAGAATAGCTCCCGGCCCTTGTGTCAGGATCAAGCTTCAAACAATACTCAATCGCAAACGAGGAGCTCTCGCCTTTTGGCCCCGAAGAAAATACTACTATATCCCCCAAACGCACAGGCGTAAATTCCTGCAAGCTGTATTTTTGCAGCTCTGATGAATTAATATCCTTAACACGCATCATAAAATCATCCGGGGCAAGTTCATCCCCCTTCTCATTCATCATGGCCCTTTCAACTTTCTGAACAACCTGATAAGGTTCTCCTAAATTAGACTCAACATAGACTTGCGTAAAAGAACTCTGAAGGCCATCTTTAAAACTAGCCGTACCAAAATTCAGGGAAAACCCTTCCTGCCCGCCCGAAAAAACATGCAAATCAAAAACCTTCACAATGTTAAACTCAAAATCAACTGTCTTTATTTTTTCCACAACTTCATCAGTTTCAATAGAATAACTCAAACTTCCCCGGTATAGGCCTGCTGGAAATAATCTAAAACCCTCAGCCGGTTTATAAATAATAGATAAATCGTCCCCTGAACCATTCAAATCAGAAGTATAAATGAGCTGTTTTCCTAAAGCCTGTGTTAAATCCCCGTCTTTAAGCACCTTACCCTTTTCGCCATCTTCAATAGAAAATAAAACCCGGGATAAATCAAGTTGCTGGCCGGACGAAGAGTTCACGGCTCCACCTTCAAAACTTTGATATATACGGTACTTTTTCCCTAAAGGGCCTGATACTTTTATATCAAGCCTCGGGCAATCTCGCGGTTCATATTGATCCTGCCGTCCGATATTCTCGGAATTTAAAACTAAACGGCTAGAACCGGTATTTGTCTCAATATCCACAACCGGAACTGCTCCGGCTTCTAACTCAGCATAAACATTCGCCGTTACAACAACCTGCGACGCGGTTGAATCCATAGGTTCTAAAACGTAGCTGATAACGCCATAATACCTACCCGCTCTTTGAAGTTCCTGCGGTTCCATGGTATATACCAACTGGAAAGAATCATCAGAACCAGCCGGATCAGACGTATAAAGCACCGTATCAAACCTGTCTACAGGCAGTTCTTCCCTATAAATAAGAGTCCCTCTTGAGTTAGAATTCACCAAGGCGTACATTTTAAATTGTTCCGACGGCAATAGTTCGCCTTCATCCGTAGCCAAAGGCTTAATAATTTGCTGTGTCACGCGGTACTGTTTACCAAGTGTAGAGTTAACTGTCAGCCTCATCTGCATATTTTCTTTAAAATCACCTGAAGCTAACCTTTCGAAGTGTATATCTGTGCCGCCTTCCGAAGAAAGAACTGTTAAGTTAAATTCGGCAAAAGCGTTTAAAGCGGAAAAAAAAGGCAAGAAAAGAAAAAAAATCAGAAAAAATGAAAACCGAAAATTTCTTTTTGTCATGGGAAGCCCTTCACGGTTACAAGCTTACAAGACTTTTTAAAACATTTTAATAACTTAGTTTAACATTTAATTTTTCACTTGTCAATGGTAAACTAGAAAAATAATACACTTTCTACTCCACCCTAAAAATCTAAATAAGGGTACCTCTAACAAAATCCTTTTCTAGATGCTCTACCCTGACCTGTTCCAGAGAATTCGCAAGGCATTTATGTTCATTAACCAAAACCTTAATATAATTCTGGCTATAGCCCTGCCATCCTCCTTCAACCTTTTTTTCAAACAAAACCTCTAATACTTTTGCGATAAAATGTTCCCGATACGCTTCAGCTAAATCCTGAGACAACTCACGCAACAAGATCATCCTGTCTTTAACAACTTTATCTGCAACGAGTTGTGGGTATTCAACCGCGCCTCTTCTTTTGCTGTAAGGAAAAAAATGGACTCTTGCCGGCTTCACAAATTCTAAAAATTTAGCTGTATTTCTAAAATTTTTTTCCTTTTCAAGTGGAAAACCCACGATAAAATCACATGTAATTGCTAAATTTTTTATCATTTTTCTTGCTTTTGTTACTATTTTTTTAAAATCAACCGTACGCAGCTTTTTATTCATAGCATCCAAAACTTCATCATCTCCGCTTTGAAAAGGAATATGCAGATGTGGGCACAACTTTGATGATTGGCCCATCTTCTCAATTAACGTATCTGTAACATCCGTTGCTTCAATAGAGCTAAGCCTGATCCTCTCAATCCCTGTTATCGCCTCAATCTTCTCAATCACATCTATTAAATCCACTTTTCTATCAAAATCTTTCCCAAATGACCCTAAACAAACCCCTGTAAGGACAATTTCTTTAAAACCTTCTCCACTTCTCTGTTCTGCTTCTTTTACGATTTCTTCAATGGGCCGGCTCTTTGATATGCCTCTAACATGGGGAATGATGCAATAACTACACCTGTTATCACACCCATCCTGTATCTTCAAAAAAGCCCTTGTCCGCCCGGAAAACACTCTCCTTAGCCCGGTTCTATAACCGACGGAACTTTCCTCGCTAGATACTCTCTTCTTAACCCAATCCCAAAAATCTGGCTTCTGGCTATTGTCAAATACCGCCTCAACTTCGGCTATGCGTTCAATAACATGCCTGTCATATCCGGGATAACAGCCTACAACAACAACCAAACCGTCTCCTTTACAGCCAACCGCCCTTCTAATCGCGCACCTTGATTTACGATCAGCCCCTATCGTAACACAACATGTATTAATGATGTTTAAATCAGCGCTCTCATTTCCAGAAACTTCATGCATACCTGATACAACCAACTTTTCCCGAAGCTCTTGCGAATCACACTGGTTGACTTTACATCCTAATGTTTTTATCGAAAAACTTTGCACGTCAACTGCCTTTCGGCCCTTCAAAGAACAATCTCAAAAAACTCAAAACGGCAATGGCCGCCGTATCCACACGTAAAACAGCATCCCCTAAACAAACCCCCTGAAATCCACGCGATTCCGCAAGGCTGATCTCCTGCTTTGTAAAATCTCCCTCTGGCCCAATCATCACCGCAATCCGGCCCCCTTTAAAATTCGAAACCGCTCCTTTCAGGTTTAAGCCAGCTTTAGACAGATTTGGTACCAGTTTTAAATCATAAGAAGCTGCATTAGTTATAAAATCCCTATAAGAAACAGGCCCTCTTAAAAAAGGTAAAAATAAAACACCGCTTTGCTTAGCCGCCGATATCATAACTTTTTTTAAGCGCTCTTCCTTTTTTATAAATAGATCTTTTTCAACCAGGGTGCGCTCTGTTAACAAAGGGATAATTTCATCCGCCCCCAACTGTGTTCCTTTATCAACTATATCTTCAAATTTTGCAAATTTTGGTATAGCGCAAGCAATGGAAAACCTGACTTTTTGCTCATCCCGCCTGATTTTTTTAATAACCTTCAATATGCGCAGAAGAATTTTATTTTTTGAGATAGACTCTATTTCTGACTCATAAGCCTGGCCTTCTCCGTCAGTAATAAACATTTTTTCTTTTAAGCCGGCCCTTAAAGCTTTTACCAAATGGCGTATATCTTGCGCGTCATGGATAACGGCCTTATCGCCTATAACGCATGTTTTGTCTACATAAAAACGATTCACAAAAAAACCTCTTATCCTGTTTTTTCTTAAAAAAATTCATACCCTGTCACCGCGGGCATGATTTCAAAAAAGAGTATATAAAATACACCCCACAAAGAAAAATTATCATACCACAAAGAAGCTTCAAAAGCCTTAAATATTTTTCTTTATTCCGCAAGAGTTCCGCCGCGTATCCAGCGGCACTGGAAAATATAATTAAAGGGCTCACAATAGTCCCAAGCCCGAATCCCGCCATATAAAAAACCCCCTTAAACCAGTGGTCAGATATCAAAACTATATAACCCAAAACAGCCAAAAGCGGCACGCACGGCGATAATGAAACAATAAGGCTAAACAACACAATATTTTTAACATCACCCTTCTTCCCGCAAAAATGACAAACAAAATCATGGCAACATCGCCCGAAAGAAAATTTCTCAATAATAATAAGCAACCCTGACAAAGAAAGAAACACGCCAAAAGCAAAAAATACATAACCTAAGGCCTCGCTTGAAAAAAAATTATGCAGGATGGTTTCTCCAAAAACACCGCACAATAAACCAAAGAGGCAATAAACAAAAACCCTCACGCACGAAAAAATACAATATGAAAAAAAACCGCTTTTAGCCGTGTCCTTGGCCGCCGCGATATAGGAAATAAGCAACGGCCCGCAGCTAAAAAGGCAAGGGCCCCAGCCTAAAACAACCCCTGTTAGAAACAGACTCCAGAAGATTTTAAACATAAAAAATATGGAAGATCAAAAATCAGATTCACCAAAAACATCCGCTTGAAAAATGTAGATTTTTGTAGCAGGATCCTTAAACGCTTCATACGGCAAGCCGGCTTTCTGTGAACATAACTGGCCTAAAAACGTCTCTAAATCCCAGCCTGTCTCAGTTGCCACCTGAGGGAGAAAAACACCAGAAGAAAAACCTTTTTTAACAATAACACCATCCATACCCGGCTTGACCTTTCGCCAATCATCTACCAATACAGGTTCACTCAAAACAGAAATCTCAATAACAATATCTTTCAACTCTTCTTTTTCAACCGGAGAAAACCTGTAATCACGCGAACTAGAATCAATAGCTATGGCAGCAACGCTCTGATAAAGAGGCTCTTCTGAAGAAAATACGCCTAAACACCCTCTCAACTCCCCTTTCTTATGCAGCGTTACAAAAACCCCATGTTTTAAATTTAAACTAGGGCTTTTAATCTGCCGGGCGGGAATCTTTCTATCGCCGCTCAACAAATAAGTTTCAATGGCACTCCTTGCAATTTTAAGCAACTCCTTCTTATCTTCCTTTGTCAACATGTCCCCGGCTCCTTTTTGCAGGCTTTCCTTATTCTCGCCCCTATCTTCCGGCCCTCTGCTTAATAACGCGCTTAAGTAACCAACAACACAGCCATGGTCACCCGTTACATCGCCGGAATTCGCATAATGTAATATCTCAATATCTGTTGCGCCATGTTGTTTGGCATATAATAAACTAATAGCTAACGGCCTGATACCACACACATTCCACGAAACAGGGCTAACGGCCTCCCATAAGCCAACAATATCAAAATTTTTAATAAAATCAATAGTCTTGTGGTCATAGCGCATGGCTTCCTCGTAAGGGCGATAATGCGACAAATCCGTACTGGCTATCACCAAAACACGTTTACCTTCAGAAACGGCAGCCAGAGAGCTTGTCAAAGTTTCGCACTCCTTTAAACTTAAATCCCCGATGATAACAGGAGTAATTTTAAAACCATTTTGCAAGACAACCTGCAAAAACGGCAGTTGCACCTCTAAAGAATGCTCACGTTCAAAATATTTTGGCTCTTCAACAAAAAGGCCCTTATTCGCCTTAAAGAGCGCGGCGGACATAGCTTCATCAACCGCTATCGCGCCAAGAGGAGTCTGAAAAGAACCTCTAGCGTAAAGAGCCGCCCCTTTAAAATAAAAGTGGTGGCAAGGCGCTAAAATAACAACCGTATCAAAATCCATACCTTTAAGGCCGGCAAACCCATAAGCGGCAACTGGGCCGGAATAGATATAGCCCGCGTGAGGAGATACCAGAACAAAAGGCTCTCCCTTAACAACCACCTCTCCTGCCTGATTAAGGTAAGATTGAATCACCGCGCGCAGCTCTGCTGAATCCGCCGGGTAAAAAGCGCCGGCGACATTAGGTTCTTTAACTTTTCCTTCAGCAAAAACATCTAAAGCGGCGAAAAAAACAAAAATTAAAAAAATGTATTTAAAAAACAGGCATCTGTTAAAAACACTCATTGCCATACGCCCTCAATCTTCCCGCCGCAAAATTTACATCTTCCTTCCTCGATATTCATAGCCTTCACCACATAACCGGATCTTTCAATAACCATCTTTCCGCAATGAGGGCAATACGTATTTTGTGCCTCTTCTGCGGCGACATTACCGATATAAACATATTTTAAACCCGCTTTTAAAGCGGCCGAACGCGCCATCTCCAGCGTCTCTATAGGGGTTGGCGAAAGATTAACCAGCTTATAAATAGGCCAAAAACGGGAAAAATGCACCGGTGTCTGAGGGCCCAAGTTATCCTTAATCCACTCACACATCTTCCGGATCTCCTCAGGATCATCATTAAGGCCGGGAAGGAGCAAAACAGTAATCTCAAGCCAAACGCCTTCCTCTCTTAAGATTTTCAATGTCCTTAAAACATCATCTACACTGCCGAGTGTTAGCTCTGAATAAAATTTATTATTAAACCCTTTTAAGTCAATATTGGCAGCATCCAAGTAAGGGCAAAGATTACGAAGCGGCTCTTCTGAAATATAACCTGCGGAATGCATAACATTTTTTATCCCGGCCTTTTTAGCAAGCCGGGCAATATCAAACATATACTCATAATAAATAGTCGGCTCTGTATAAGTATAGGCAATAACGGGAGAACCGCTTAGCTTAACTTTTTCAACCACCTCTTCAGGAGACAGGCTCACAGCCTCAACATCTTCAGGCCGCGCCTGGGAAATCTGCCAATTTTGACAAAATTTACACCTTAAATTGCACCCGACCGTAGCAATAGAAAAAGCGCCGGACCCCGGCAAAAAATGAAAAAGCGGCTTTTTTTCAATTGGGTCTATATGAAGGGAGCATGGCTTTCCGTAAACAAGAGAACAAAGCCTGCCTTTTTTATTTTCTCGTACTCCACAGAAACCACGCCTGCCCTCAGAAATGATACATCGGCGCGGGCACAAAACGCAGTTAACCTGGCCATCATCTAATTTGACATAATAACTGGCTTCATGGCAATCATCGTGCCCTGAAAAAACAGAAAAAGGAAAGGCAAAAAGAAAAGCAAAAAGAAAAAAAATAAAAACTTTATTTTTTTTCATAAACACTCAAAAAAGATTTGTTATTTAATATCTGCTGCAACATCCACCAAAACTCTTCTTTACCGCAAAATCATCTTTTTTAAAAGATGAGATACTACGCTCACTGTGTTGCTCTGTCGCAACACCACGTTCGCTTTAGTATCCACTAAATTTTTCCTTATCGGAAAAATTTAGTGGAGCAGATGGGATTCGAACCCACGACCCCCACGTTGCGAACGTGATGCTCTCCCAACTGAGCTACTGCCCCAAATTACCATAAATTATTTCTTTCAAATAGTTTACGTTAAATGAACTTTCTAACGGTTCTGCCAAAATTGCCTCTGGTGTCTGTTGGAAAATGCACAATTTCATGTCATTCTGACCCTAAAGCCAGAGGCGAAGAGGAAGAATCTCAACGCTGATGAGATTCCTACCTGCGGCAGGCCTGCCTACCGGCAGTTACACATCAGCTGTCGGCCTCCCTTAGAGAATGACAAAAGGATCATTTCACAACAGTCTCATCATGGAACCAAAAATTAATTATACCCGCCTTTTTACAAGCTGTCGAGAAAGATTTTTTGACGGACAAGGTGTTTAGGGACCTAGCTGTCCCACAACCAATTTGTCTTCACCTCGCGAGAAACTTTCATTTTTTCCACCTTATGTCAATTTTTCCAGCAGCCTTGCTCTGGTATACGAACCTTTTATGAGCCAATTTCTTACACCAATAGCAAGAGCTTCTCCAGCCCCTTCTTGTCCATTTTGCTTAATGGCTTGCCCAAATCGTTATGTCGAAGAAAAAATGTTGTCGTTCCCATCGTTAACTCTTTAAGATGCCAATATCTCTTCAATTTTCAGCACAAAATCTTTCGCATCTTCTATTATCCATTCAGCGTCATCGTTGGTAACAATCTCTACGCCGTACTGCTCAACCACTCTGTTTTCTTGAGCTTTTTCCAGCGACTCAGAATACTTTTGCTCAAGCTGTTTAGCTCGTTTAATGTATGCGATAAATTCAGGCTTAACCTTGCCACGCTTAACATAAAATTCCCTGAAAGCCGCGATCGCGCAATAATGCGCCGTGGCTCGAATACCTATTTTATAAAGGGACGCCAAGACTGCATGATACATAGCGTAATAGCCACAAATGATCGTCCAGGCAAAAAGATCATTGTCAAACATAAGCTTCATCGCGCGCAAGTTGTTATGCGCCTTATCAATATGTTGCCCGGCGCGCTCGTTGCTAACAGGTACCTTTTGCAGATTTGGCCTACCTTCTTTTGGATGAAAGCACCCATGTAGAATCCGTTCTAAATTCCCAGGCATATTATTTGCCTCCCTCTCTTATAAGTTGCCAAAATAAGAATTCGCTATAAAGCACAATACGATCCTTCCATAAATTATCATAAAACTCGGTTTTTGCCTTATAGCCATCGATAAATTTCTTCGTTGTGGTGCTTACCGGTCGAATCTCTAATAGCGGACTGGCATCAGTCTTGGCCTTGTTCAATATATCAATGATATCATTTTCCTTATCCGGAACGACTGCCAAAATATCAATATCGCTTCCTTTTGTCCATTCGCCTCGCGCTACCGAGCCGAAAAGCACAACAAGCTGGATTCGTTTATTGGAAAGCTCAACGATCGTATCCGTATATTTCTTAAGAAGTCGGGCTATATTCTTATTTTTGGCATAAAATACCTTGCGCCGATCGAGCTCCAATAGCTCGAATATTTTTATAGTCTCATCGTTTTCCAGATTGGGTTTAAAAAAAGTGGAATGAGACATCTCATTACGCTTAAAAATGTCGCTTTTCACAAATAAACGCATCGAGTTATCCACATTCGCCAGCGAAGATTTAGACAAGCGGGCGATCTCGCGTAAATGGATCTCCTTAAAAGGATCGCTCAAAAATACTTGTAATATTTTTTTCCTTCCGGGCGGTATTAGCATGTTTTCCTCTCCTGTTCTATGATATAGTACAACTGTTCTATATCATAGAACACTGGCTGGGGCATGTCAACCATTTTTGCGTTCAAAACAAAAATTAAAATAGAAGTCAAACCTTCAGATGTAAAATAGTTCACTCACCCCTGATTTTTTATCTGCACCTTTAAAACTCTTTTCGCGAATTAAACAAAGAGAACTCAGGACCCCTTATTTTTATAAGTATACCCTTTAGTACACCGTTCGCCTCCATCTGGCCGATTGCCCTTTACCAAGACACTTAATTTTCATGTCTTTTGCTCTACTTGGATCGCTTTATTTTAAAAGAGAGGGTTTGGGTGATTTGGATTGGGATGGGAATGCGGTAGCTTACGAGGGGGTTTGCGACAAAATTACTTGAAAGGCTGCCGCGCATAGTAAAATACTATTTTGTCTTCGGAGAATTACGGAATTTACTGAAAATACGGAAGTCAAGAAAAAAGCTCAGTTCGCCTTGCGAACGTGATGCTCTCCCAACTGAGCTACTGCCCCATTATCTTTAAAAAAATTAATTCAAACTCAGAGAACCGTATTGAGCCCTTGTTGTCAAAGTAATCTCCGGATTATTCAAACCAACAGCCAAGGTAGGATCCAGTCTTATCTGAAGTGTTATGATAGAAACGCCATTCGTAACCGCTCCGACAGAAAAAGCTATCACTTTATAAGAAATAACCTCATGGGAATTAATTGACGCATTAGGATAATACCAAAGTTGGTATTGATTACCGCCGGCATTAATATACCTGTAAGCGACCCAAATATCCGCGGCATCCACCCTGCCATTAGCATTAGAATCATAACGTACCCGGTATGTAGGGTTACCGGCACCTAACGAAACTGTGCTTAGAGGTGAATCTGCTGAAGTGCCAATGCCGCGATTTACATCTCTTGAAACCCAGTCTAAAATGGGGCCTGCTTCATTGAGAAGCTCAATTTCATAATTTGTTGTTAGAAAAATTCTACGTATCCCAAGTTCAATAGACAAACCAGCCATTAAAACAACATTCAATAGTAAAACGGCAAGAATCAGCTCAGTAAGCGATAAGCCATCATTATTAAATAGAGACTTCATTCCATCGCACCTGGCAAGTAACCTTTTTATATTCATACAATCCCGGAGGAGGATCAACCTTGTAACGCACGCTAAAAGGCGCGTAAGTTACTGCGTCCCACGCGCTCCATACTGAATTCGCCACCAAAGAAGCGTCTGTATCCCCTCTCACAAAAGGCTTGAGCCTTTCTATCTCGCCTCTTGCAATCTCTATCGCCTGAAATCTCTTTCGAGAACGCCCGACTAGGTAACGCCCGGAAACAATAACACTAAAAAGCCCTGATGCCAAAAGAGCCAAAATAACAATAGCTACCATAATTTCAACTAAGCTGAAGCCTTTATTTTTCATAACAGAAGATTAATAACAAACACCCGCGCAAGCAGGGTCATCAACCGCGTTAGTTATCGTCCAGTTCCGGCCCAATCTCTTAGCCCTGGACCTAAAACTAGCAGCCCCGGCAAAACCCGTCACCTCATACGTCCAGCTTGATGAATTTAAAACAATACTCAAATTCCCATTGATCTGGGCAAGATCAGTATTTGTCGTGGCGGCACCCGGCCAATAAGCGTTATTAGCCAATCTATACTGCCGCTCAGCGACTTTTATCAGGCGTAAAGCGCTGATCGCTTCCCTGTCTAATGTTTTTTCTCTTGCGGCTTTAAAATTAGGGATAGCCAAACTAGCTAAAATACTAACAATAATAACAACAACCATTAATTCGATAAGCGTAAACCCATCATATGAAACTCCACAGCCCAAACAAGCCTGTGGTTTTTTTTCTTTCAAAGATTCCAACAGAGCGCAAATCCTGCTTAAAAAACAATTCATCCATGATTTTACGAAAATGGTTTTCTGGATACGGGATGAAATAATCTTTTCAGCTTTTTTTGTTCTCATGTTCTTGCGAAATATCCCGGCATCGTACAAATCCATTCGATAATTATATATAATTAGAATTATTGTACAAGAATGTCCCATTTAGGGTAAGATTAACTTGGTACGACACAGTACTATCAGGCGGTTTACCACTTGCTGTGCATCGTAAAGCGGTTACACAAAAATGATCGCTGCCAACCCCAAGAGAGTATCTAAAATAATTATTACCATTACAAGCGCCTGTGGGAAGAGCATTTAACCCCAAATAAGATAAACACGTATCAAATGCTTGGCGTTCAAAATAGTACGCAAACTCCTGCTGGCGAATCACGCTCATGATCTTTTTTGCCTCAGCGGCCCGGCCTTTTTCAACAACCCTTGAATAATTACCGACTGCTAACGATGCCAAAATGCCAACAATAATAACAACAACCATTAATTCGATAAGCGTAAAACCTTTCTTATTCATCTTGCCTCCTTAAACTCTTCATGCCTCATTATATCTTTACCACTACTTTGTTAAAATATATTTTCGTTTACGTTTATTTTCAAAAACTGTTTTTATGCAAGTTTTGATTTTACATAACTTACGTAAATACAATGCGTTGCGTCAAAATTACTGTTGCTTTTTTGTCATAACTTGCGCTATTCTATTGATATGCACGACAATCAAGCTGCTTTAACAAGGAGCAACGCATATGCCCTATTCTACCATCCGGCCCACACGCTTCACAGATCAATTCTTAAATCACTTTCAACCATTGTTCTCGAAAACACAGATGCGCGCGTTACGGCAACTTGTCTGCGCCATGTTTTTCGATTATAAGCGCTTATCTTTAAGCGCCGCATCCAAGCGCCTGCATTACGATTATCAAAAGCTGCAGTACTTCTTCAGCGAATCAAATTGGAATATCGAACAACTCAATACTGTTCGCCTCAACATCTTGCAGAATCAAAATACAACACGTGCTACAATAAAAGGCGTTATGGCTATCGATGATACCGCTGTACCCAAACCTTATGCTTCAAAGACCGAAGGCGTTGGCTTTCAACATTCTGGATGCCTGGGCCGTGAAGAAGGCGCCAATGTCGCTGTTGCGAGTTGCTTTGTCTCTGAGGCCAAACATTTTCCAGTCAATTTCAAATCTTATATCCCTTTCCAGGGAACGCCGCCTGAAAGCTTTAAAAGCAAACTTGATTTAGCCAAAGAACTAATTGAAGACGCTCTGGATAAAAAGATACCGTTTTCAGCCGTTGTCTTCGATATGTGGTACACGTCTCCAGAATTAATCGAATTCATTGCTTCAAAGAACATTTATTTCGTCGCTGAGGCTAAGAGCAATCGATCTATTCTCTTCACTCATCCCGCGACAAAAGAAAGCAAAAATACGCGTGCGGATGAAATCGTACCGCTTATCAAAAAATTCCTTCCTGATAAGCTTAAGACTGTATCAATCCCGCAGGCAGACGGCTCAGTGAAATCTCTATTGACATACACCTTAAAATCCAAACTCAAAGACTGTTCAACGCCTTTGCAGATCTTTTTCGTTTTTGATAAATGGTCGTCCACTGATGATAAAGATGTTCACATCCTTATTACCAATAACCTCACGATGTCTGCAAAAGATGCGATTTTAACCTATCTGTTGCGCTGGGGTATTGAAGAATCTTTTCGAGAGCTCAAAGACGATTTTTGCTTTGACCAGTATCAGGTCCGCCATCAAAAACAGATCCAACGTCACTGGATCATGTCTTTTTTGGCGTGGTCACTTGCTTGCTGGATAAAACAAAACGCCTGCTTATCGAAAATTATTCATCAACCGCCAGAATCTATCTCTCAATGCAAAGAAGCAGCAGGTTTACTCATCATCATTGATTCCGTTATGCTCCTGTCAAGGAACCCTGATGCCGCTCAATTCAAACATATCAAATCACAACGCTTCCGGAAACGGCTTGGAAATTAACAAAGTACTGTAATAAAATAATATTTCCTTAAAAAAATCCTCTTAACTCGCCTTTCTCCTATTTATACTGCTCCCGGCGAGATTAAAGAAAGCTCCGGTATTTTAAAACGATCTTAACCTACCGGAGCATTTAAACCCTAACATTCTTGTTTTAAAAAACAAACACATTACATAACAAGTCTGGCGTCATCGTCACCCACAAGCGTTCCGTCCATTGTTATGTTAATCTTATAACTACCAAAAACGTTATCTGTATTCGTTCTCGTCGCCATACCAATAACAATATCAGGTTCGCCCAAAGCGTCAGAACTAGCATCGGAAGGAACGGTATATGTGAAATACTTTGATGTCGAATAGTCCAGATCCAAGAGGCTCTTGTCATCAGAATATTTCGCATATTGAGCCGCGTACCTCATCTGCGCGCCTCTAATAGAACCCAGAATAGCTTTCGCTTCAGCGCATCTGCCCTTTTCAGCAATCTTGATATAACGCGGCAAAGCAACAGAAGCTAAGATACCGATAACAATAACGACTATGATAAGTTCCAGCAACGTAAAACCACTATCCCTTCTTTTCCTTAACATACTCCCTCCCTTTTCCTTGTATTTATGAACCTTTCATTAGATAAAAATAAAATAGAAATCTTCAGCCTTCATAAAGAGCTTTTTCACATCACCCACTATCATTCAAATTATATCATTTTCTTTGGAAAAATCAACTACCCAGTTTTCATCATAGCCATACTAAAAATCGGCATAAAGATTGATATAACCATAGCCCCTATAATAATACCCACAAAAACAATCATTAAAGGCTCAAAAATTGAGGCCAATCTTGTAACAAAAGTGGCTAAAAACTCTTGATAGAACTTAGCTATCCTTTTAAGCATATTTGATAACTCGCCTATCTCTTCGCCAATCGCGATCATCTGCACGATCATAGGCGTAAAAAAATCGCTTTTTTCCATAGGGGCCGCCATGCTCCGCCCCTCTTTAACTTTATTTTTAATAAAATTAATCGTCTCAGCCATCTTTATTGATCCCGCGCTGCGTTCAGAAATTTCAAGGGCGTAGAGAATGGGAACACCGCTCTCAATGAGGATAGACATTGTTGTAGCGAACCGTTCCAGGAGAAGAAACCGGAAAAAATCTCCAAAAATCGGCGTCCGAAATTTTATCTCTTCGATAATCCTGTCAAAAGGATGCCTGACAGACATTGTTTTATATCCGTATACCGCGCCCCCTATCATAAGCAATAGTAAAAAGAATTTCTGCTGCAAGAATTTACTAATAGAAATCAACATCCTCGTTGCCGCCGGCAATTCGACACCGAAAGACTCCAGAATTTTAGCAAATGTAGGGACAATTTTGACCATGAAAAAAATAACAGCCGCGATAGACACAAAAAGCAGAATACCCGGATAAACCATCGCGGAAACAATCTTGCTGCGAAAAGCCGCCGACTCCTCTAAATAGAAAGCAAGTTTTTCCAAAACAGTTGGCAGGTTACCGCTCGCCTCGCCTGTTTCTGTAAGATTAACCCAGAGAGGAGAAAAATATTGGGGAAACTTTGCCAAAGAATCCCTTAAAGTGCGCCCTCCTTCCATATCCTGGCGCACCTGCATAATAACACCAAAAAACTTTTTACTGTCAATCTGCTTTGAAATAACATCCAGGGCTCGCAAAAGACTGACACCGGCACCTAACAGCATTGCCAGCTGCCGGGCAAACATAACCAAGTCATTATCATTAATGCCAGAGTGCGTAAACTGCTTTTTAACAACCTTTGATTCTTTTAAAAAAGCAGCATCTCTTTTGCCCATATCAAAAGGAATAATAGAGGTGACAAAAAGCCCTTTTCTCTGAAGCTGAGCAACCACATCATCTTGCGTAGAACCTTCAATAATTCCAGATTCTTTCTCTCCTGTACTTTTTCGGCATATATAAGAAAATTTTGGCACTATTCAACTCCTATGGTCGCGCTCAACGCTTCTTCCAAAGATGTGATGCCTTCTCTCACTTTTTTTATCCCGCTTTCATATAAAGTTATCATGCCTTGTTTACGCGCGACATCCCTGATCTGTTGCGCGTTAACACCAGCCACAATACGCGCCCTCACATCATCATCCACATATAGAACTTCCCCAATGCAAGTCCTTCGTTTATAACCTATATGATTACACTTATCACATCCCCTGGCTCGATAAATCAAATCCTGCCCTAAATCAAACCTCTCTCTCTCTTCAGAAGATGGCTCATACGGCTCTTTACAATCAGGGCATAACCGCCTCACCAACCGCTGAGCAACAATTATGACCAGAGAAGGCATGAGCAGATAAGGCTCGACGCCTATGTCAATTAAACGTGTTATAGCAGATGGGGCATCGTTTGTATGCAAAGTACTCAAGACAAGATGGCCCGTCAAAGCTGCACGGACGCATATTTGGGCTGTTTCTAAATCTCTTACCTCGCCTACCATCATGATATCCGGATCCTGCCTCAAAAAAGAACGCAAGGCTGAAGCAAAAGTCAATCCGATCTCAGGCTTAATCTGAACCTGATTTAAACCCTCCATGTGATACTCGACAGGGTCTTCAACAGTCACGATATTTTTAGTCGGGCTTTTAATTTCATTCAAAGCGGCGTAAAGGCTTGTGGACTTTCCAGATCCAGTGGGGCCGGTAATAAACACCAATCCGTAAGGGACACGAATGCCCTTACGAAACCATTCTAACTGCTGCCCGGAAAATCCCATTTGGGCTAAATCAAGGGAAACGCCCTCCTTATCTAAAATTCTCATAGCGATCTTTTCGCCATAAATAGTAGGCATAACAGATACGCGCAAATCTATGCTCCTCTGCTCTATTCTGACCGTAAAACCACCGTCTTGCGGCAGGCGCTTCTCCGCGATATCAAGCTTTGAAAGAATTTTAATCCTGGAAATAATAGGCAACTGGAGATGCTTGGCCGGCGGGGGAATCTCATGAAGCACGCCGTCAATCCTGTAACGTAAGCTTATCTTATCTTTAAAAGGCTCAATATGAACGTCAGAAGCCCTTTCATCTATCGCTTGTTTAATAATCAAATCGACCAACTTAACAACTGGCGCCTCTTCGGCTCTGGCTATAAGCCGGTCAATACTCAACTCTTCTGTTTCAACCTCAACCGTTGCCGACGCATAGTCATCCGTCGCTGTATAAGATTCCTTAACAGCGGCTTTTAAAATATCCCTCTTCCCGTAGAAATCGTCTATGGCCTTAAGTATATCTGTTCTTGTGGCAATAACCGGATTAATTTCACACTCTGTCATCTTCCTTAAATTATCAATAAGAATCACATCTAAAGGATCCGAAACCGCGCAGGTCAAAGAATTCAGGTTCTTTGATAAAGGAAGGGCTAGATTTTTAATAGCAAATTCTTTTGGAACAAGATGGTCTAAATTCTTATCTCCGACAGGCTTAAGAAGGCCAGACCCCATAGAAACATAGGGAATATTAAGCTGTTTGCCTAAAGCAACAACAACATCTTCTTCCGTAACGAATCCGAGCTTAAGAAGGATCTCCCCTAACCGGCCGCCCTCCTGTGCCTGGACTTTTATAACCTCTTCCAGCTGTTGCTGAGTTATAATCCCCTCTTTGATCAACAGCTCGCCCAACTTTAAATAAGACCGGCCCATAAATTATCCCAATCAAACATTATACCCACAGTATATTTATTTATTAACTGTTAATTTTCCCATCTTCCCATCATGTTGTCAATCTCTTCATTTCTCAAAACTCTGCTTGCTTGTTCCCGGACAGGCATCCCGCCGGGAAGAGCCGCGTCTACATGAGCCCTGGCCACAGCTCCTTCATGATAAAGGATATGGGGCGTAATAAATACAATGAGCTCTCTCTCCTCCTCCGACTTATCTTTATGGCGAAAGATGGCCCCGACAAAAGGAATATCTCCTAAAATAGGAACCTTCTTGACAGTCGTCTCCGAATCCGTTTTTATCAACCCGCCGACAACAATCGTTTCGCCATCGCGGACCACAAGCGTTGATGCTGAACTCCGCACTTCAGGATCTTTATAAGTTGTATTACCAAAGGTAGCCCCTGTCCTGGCCTCTGTCACAATAGGCTGGACAAACATCGTTACATAACCACTATTCACGTCAGCCTGCGGCGTCACCCGCAAGGAAATGCCCGTTTCATACCTCTCAGCTTCAACCTGCGTTGTCGCAGTCCCTTCTGAAGAAGAAGTAACTGTATTTTGCCCGATAGCTTCTTGAGTAGTTATTTTTATTGTAGCTGTTTCATTATTAACTGTTAAAATCCTCGGCCTGGCTAAAAATTTAGTCTTGCTATCCGTTGTCAATAAATCCAGGATAGCTGTAAAAACAGCGGCACTTAAAGTACCATAGCTAAATGCCGGAGGTACAACACCCGTCATACCGTCTGTTGAAAAAGGAAACTTCGTTTCTCTGGAAGCGCCATTCAAAGTTAAGACAGAAGACGTTGTATCAACGCCCATCTCATCGACTGTCCTCTTTGAAACATCCAGCATTTCAACTTCTATCATGATCTGCGGCGTCGGAACATCCAATAAAGCGATGACCCTCTCGATAATTTCAAATTGTGTCGGGATATCCGTGATAATAAAACTATTTGTGCGTTGATCTATTAACATTTTTCCATGAATTGACATAACACCCTGAACAGCACTTTCAATACCGCCTTCACTACTCCCTCCACCACCCCCTTCCCCTTCACCGCCGCCGCCACCACCCTCTCCGCCTCCAGCGGCCCCTCCGCTTCCACTATCAATCTCTTTTTGAAGTTTAGAACTCTTAAGCCGTGTGTATTTTAACTGATAAATTTTTGTTATAGTATCGACCATAGAACCACCCGCCTCTTTAACTATAAAAATATTACTTCCGGGCTCAAGCACGTATTTAAGATTATTGGCGGCCATAATTTTATTAAGAGCCTCCTGCAGAGGCACATTATCCAGATAAAGCGTAATTGTACGATCTTGAACTCCCTGCGCGGCGATAAAATTTAATCCGGCCTGTTCAGAAAAAATCTTCAAAACAGTCTGCAGGCTCGCGTCCCTAAAATCCATCGAAATTTTACGGTATGACTCCTTGCTGATTAGATCTGTGGAATAGAAATCAAAATCTGCAGCCAAAACCTTAGGGTCTGCAAAAGAAAACATAAAAAACACATTAAAAAGAACCGCCGCTTTTTTAAAAATCCCGTGATTAAACTTTCTCATACAGTCTCACCTCCTAAAAAAATAACATACAATTAAAATAAAACCCGAGCCTTTAAAAGCACTCTGCTCCTAATGCTAAAATTTCTGCGCGCCCGCCTTCAACAGGAGCAAATAATATCCACATCACATCACTTGCTGGAGCGTTGAAGCAAAAACTGTTTACCATTATACTCGAAAAGGATCCCTTTGGCATCTATTTGGACAATAGTCGCGCCATTAATAACAGACCCGATACCAAAAATATCATTATTGATAATAGCCTTTGGCTTATCAGAACCCCACAATAGCCCTGTGACGGATAAAGACGAATAGTCAAACTCCTCTGGAGCAAGTTCCACAGCCTCATATCCGGCCTCCGACGTCTGCGCAGGCATAGCCACAATCTTAGTCTCAACTTCTTTAGGCAAGCCGGAAATAAAAGGGTCTCGAAAATCAAAAAAACCTTTTTCATCCTCCTCTTCTCCTGAAATACCGCCTTCTGCAATGTTATTAGCGGTAGCTTCCTCTTTAATCTCAGTTTCTTTTGCCTCCTCTTCATCAGCATAACAAAAGATAAAACCAGCTGCTGAAGGCCCAATTAGAAAATTAACTGTCAAAAAGCAGCAACAGAGCAAAAACACGCCAGGCTCTAAAAACGAAACGCCAAAATATCTTTTTCCCTCGGCCCCCAGCGATGAAATCGAAAACATAGCGCTCCTTCACAACTAAAAAAATAAATACTTAAACAATCATTTAAAATAAATAGCCTCAGCGCCCAAGCCTATTCCCAAAGCTAAATTCTCTTCCTCTTCCTGAGACCCGATGGGATTAACAGAAACAGTGTTGACCTGTATCAACATAGGAAACGTTTCAAGTTTTTTAATAAACTTTAATAAATCACTGTAAGTTGTTTCGCCAGAAATAGAAAACGGGATGCCGACATAATTAGGCTCATCCCTTTTTTCTCCCGGTGTTATATCTCTAATCTTAACGTTGTATTCTAAACCCATATTGAAGATCTTTTCTACAATGGCATTAAAATCTACCGTATCCCAGCTTCTCGCCCTCTTTTTTTGAACCTGCTCATTAAGCAAAACTATACGTTCGATTGCTTCATTTTTTTCCGCCTCAGCAGATATCTTTTCTTTAATAGAAAAATACTGGCCCATCTGCTTAGCGTAGATATTCTTCGCTACAATCCCGGAAAAAAGCACGATGGCAACAATCACAACAACACTTCGGTTCTGGACAAACATTTTACTTATATCAATATTTTCCATAAAATTAAGCTGCCCTTGAACAGGATAAGTCAAATTGTAAATACGTTACTTTACCATCGGAAATCTCTTTATAAGACCTTAATTCAATCTTATCGAAATCATTGCTAAAATTCTTATCTTTTCTTATATTGGAAATAAAGGTATTCATATTGACTGACCTCAACTTCTCATCCTTGGCATAAGAACAACAGCTTAAATACATTGACTTGCCATCGCGGGAATAAGATAAACCATTAATCCAGATACCTTCCGGCATTAATTTTGGCAACAAGAGCATCTTCTTGTAAAAGGGGTGGTAGTCATCAATCATGGATTTAAAATCGCGGTTTTTTGATGCCAGCGAAACCTCGCTGGCCTGAGTCCCCTCCAAACTGGATAAATCAACCCCTGGCAAAAGAGGAAGCTGCCGCACAGAAATAGAAGCATATTCTCTCTCCAGAGGAAACAACTTTGCAAACCCAAGCCCATAACCAATAATCAAAATAATAACACCTAAGATACCGCCTTTGACAAAAGAAGACTTGGATTCTTTAACAAACTCAACGATCGTCTGGCTCACCTGTTCCAGATTTTCACTGGAAACTCCAGCCATAGTTTTCTCAGCCCTGTCTTTAGGCTTGCCTAAATTCAGCGTGACCAAAGATGGCTTCTCAATCCGGAGCGCAGCGCCAAAACACTTGCTAATATCAGAAAAGAGATCTTCACGTACATCTTTGATCTTTAAAAGATCATTTAAAGCCACAAAATTAGTTTTTAGCCCTAACTCCTTGCTAAAACTATCAACCCACTTAGCGTAGCTTTTATCCGATATAATAATCAACTCATCAACTTCTTTTTTTAAGAACTGCCTCCTGTAATAATCTAAAGAAACCCTCACCTCATTAATTAACCTGAATAGAACAGCATCAAATTCATCTTCTGATTTTAACTCCTGCCCGGGAACAAGCTTGACATCTCTCGTAAAATAAGGGAATCCATTTTCCGCAATCAGGATATTGGCCCCCTCTTTGTCAAATTCTAAAATCGCGTAAGAGCGCTGGGGCAAAATTTTGTTTTTAAAAACAAGAAGCCGAAACAGGCTAAATAAACCCGGCTCAAAAGCCGTAACTTCCAATTCAAGCTGCTTAAATAGTTTAATATACTTATCGAGAGGATCTTGTTTAATGCCGCATAATATAACTTCAATAATGTTCGCTTTTTGCCTGACTCTAAATTGAAAATCATAAGCGAGCTCCTCAATCTTGAAAGGAATATACTTCTTCATCTCAAAATTGACACCTGCTAAAACCTCGGACCTTGGAATATTTGGCATTTCAAAAAATCTGATCATTAAATCTTTGGGGGGCATCGCAACAACAATTTTTTTTGTATCCAGCTTGCTGTCACGGACCGCTTTCTGCATAAAAGCAAAAAGCTCCACACCTTTATTTTGAAAAACATCAAAAATATCTTCAGAAAAAACAGGCGCGGTCTCTGCGGGAGGGGCGGGATAAGGTACGTTGATATAATTCTTGATCTCTCCGGAGGCTTGCTGGACTATCGCGATCCCTTTTGAACTGAAGTATATCCCAGCCGATTCTCTCTTAAAAATATTGAGCATTCCTGCTCCCTTTTAAAGATATCTTACAGATCAAAATATTGAGGGCTACTTACCTGTTCACCCGTTCTCGACGAGATTTCAACCAACCATCTATCTCTTTTTTATCAAATCTCCACGCGCCGCCTACTTTAATACCATTAATTCTCTTCTGTCGCAACCAATTATAAATAGTCTGTTTTTTAAAACGCAAATAAGAGGCGAGCTCTTCTATATCCATGAGATGATACACGGCTTTCCTGCCCCCTATTTTACCCAACCAATTTTATACCAGCAACTTAACAAGATATGCTAATTACATCACAATACAATAATTTTGTCAATAAAGCATCTTTTGCATAGCTATTATCTCTTATTACGATCTTTACAAACACTAAAAAGTTATTGAATAATCGCTCGTGGAGTTAACTACGGGTGCGGCAATAGAAATGGCAACGTTTCTTGTTGAGACAACGCCTCCGGCTAAATCATGCGACCAGTCTATCGTATAGCTGGCTGGAGCAGCCCCTGTCCTGCGGTACTGATCTAGCGCGGCAACGCTTCCGGCCTGCGCGGCGTAAAAAGCCTTGATTCTACGCACATGGCGCTCCATCAAACGCACGTGGCTGAACAACAAAGAAAGCAATACCGATGCCATCATTGTAAAAAGGATGACAAAGATAAACATGTTGATAAGTGCCAACCCCCTCCTGGAATCCATCATTTTAGGCGGTCAGCACTGTTTTCTTAAAGAAATTCTGTAATCACTACCTACGCGCGTCAACACAACATGCCCCTCACGCGCAAGCCAACCGAGGCTCATAAGGACAATATCTTTTGACTTATCAATCGACCTTGCCATCTCTGATAAGCTAACTTCACCATGCGCATCAAGATAATGCCAAATCTCCCCCGCAACAATGCCTATCTCTGTAATCATGTCGCCTCCGGTTTTTAACTTGTTAACTTTTTAATCACACGCACCAGCCTTCTTCTCGTTAAAACTGCCGCAAAAAGGGCAAGAACTTATCTTAGGCGCTTTTGATTCAAAATAAACATACATGCATATAGGACACTGCCAAATCTGATCCTTGCTGACAGATTTTAGTTTTGGTGCCATCCTGCGATCGGATAACAAAAAAAATAAAAAAATAATTATAGTAGTAGTTAAATAATAACAGATAAAATTATAAAAATCAATTTTAATCATCTATTCTCTAATCTTAAAAAGGACTTTTATCCACCCCGTTCGAATATAAGGCCGTTTAAAAATAGCCATTTTAAATTTACGCATAATATAAAAATCTAAAACAGGATCACCGCTGCCTATACACTTCACAATAGAAATAACAATTCCTTTACTATTAACAAGTATTTTAAAATCCATAACACTGGAGAGCTCTTCCCGAAGAAACATATTTTTCATATCTGAAAAATCAATATTGTCTAAGTAGCGGCCAATATCAGCCACGCCAAAAGATAAGTTCAGAGCCTCTTGAGGCAACTGCGCGCGGGCTGATTCCGGCAACTTCAGATTAGAAACCGGGTCTAAAAAAACAGGAGGTTTATAAACAGAAGATAAACTCTTCTGAAAGTAGAAGCCTCTTGAATAATCTTCTCCCGGCGCGGCATCAGATCTTTTCTTGCTCCCTTTACCTGACAAAAGCATCAAATCCGGCTCCCCTAGTATGGCCCCCAGAAAAACAGCGCCCTCTCTTCTCTGCGGACAAGAAGGCATTTTGATTTCAGGTGTCACTAAAAAAAACCAAAATGAATGCCATAACAATGCCGCAATGACGCCAAAAGGAAAACAATCTCTGTAATAAACAAGCCTGCTATTCATTCGTCGCTATATTTACTTTATCAATCCCTGAAGACCTAAACGTATCCCAGACTTTAACGAGCGCCCCAACGCTTGCGCGTTGGTCAACTTTAATCAAAACATTGGGATAGGCCTCATGCCTTTGAACAAGCAACCTCTTTAATTCGCTTAAAGAAACCGCCAAATCGCCTAAATAGACTGTATCATCTTTTAAAATAGAAACGACACAACCCTGTCCCGAAACAGGCTCAGAGCTCACCGCACGCGCAAGGCTGATTGAAAAACCACAAGGTTTCATTGTTTTTGGAAAAAAAATTAAAAAAAAGATAAATAAAAAAAAGAGGTTTCCGAAAAAGAAAGGATAAAATATGCGTGGCCCTGACTGGACCCGTTTTGCTGAATAAGGCCTTTCAAACATTAAAAGACTCTCTTCTTTCTAAAAGGAAGTTAAAAAGCTTCATGGCCGCTTTTTGTGCCTCTTCAATAAAATAATTGGCCCTCGCTGTCAAATAATTATAAGCGATCAACAAGACTGTGGCTACCACCAGACTGACAAGGGGACAAAGAAGAGCTTCCCATGCGCCAAAATTATACCCTTTTATCCAATAACCCGCGAAAGACATCCCATTCGCTTGCATCACTTGGAAAATATGAACCATCGCGATCGCGACACCAATAAACCCTAACAATGGAATAATCTGAATAATAGAGAACAAAATAGTCAGCCCGTCTTCAAAAATAGGCGCAACCTCCAAAAAAGAACTCTCCATGGCAGCCTTAATCTCATCTTTTGAACAATCGTATTTCATAATACCAACTTTTAAGATATGCGCGATAGGCGTTGGGGCGTTATCGCAAAGATCAATCGCCTCTTTAATCCTTTGACGCTCAATACATTCAAAGATATTTTTCAGAAGTAGTTCTGTGTCAAAACGAATTAAAAAAAACTGGCGGATTTTAGCAAAGATAACGGCAGAGGCAAATAAGGAAGAAAGTATAATAGGAAACATCATGAATCCACCCAATCGCATAAAATCAACTTTTAAAAATATCAACCCGGCGCAAACAATACAGCTAAAAATTAATACTGGCTTTTTTATTTTTTCTGTCATTTATTCCCTCGAATCAACTTTATTCTTCAGCCCAAGCTCTGAAAGCCACCGAAGCTTCTCCTGGGCGTATTTGACTTCCGGAACATTATACTGCAAAACTTTCTTAAATATGTTTTCTACCTCCCCCCATTTTTCCTGATTCTCATAAATCCGCGCAACCCTCAAAAAAGCCTTAACCACCCAGGCCTCATCATCAAAATAAAGATATGTAACTTTCAAATAAGCTTCTAAAGCCTCTTGAGATAACCCCTTCTCTTCTAATAATTCCGCGATATTGAACTGTATCTCAGCGTTAGAAGCGCCTCCATCACAACTCAACGCCTGCTGCAAAACAATAACGGCATCATCAAGCTTTCCCTGGACCCTGTACACCTGCGCAATCTTCAACAAGGCTGTTTTTTTTAACACTTCCCCTAGAGAAACGACGAGCCTATACTGCTCCAAAGCCTTTTCTAGATCAGGCCGCGTGAAATAAATATCGCCCATAAATAAGCCAGCTTGCGCCCTTACCTGATCACGGCCACTCTGCCCAGCCTGCTGAAAACTTCTTAATGCTGCCTCTATCCTGTTCTCTTCAAGATAGCTCGTTCCTATCTGCAAAAAAGAATCCGGGGCTAATTCATGCTCAGGATAAACTCTAATCAAACGTTCAAAATACTTGCGGGCCTGTGAATAATTCTTTTTTTCATAATAGTTCTGCCCCAGCCAGAAAATAATATCTGGTGCTAATTGTGAATCTGGATAACGTGTAATAAAATCCATCAACCTTTTGTTTGCCTGGATATCATTGCCCATTCGCGCGTAAGCGTTAGCGATCTCATACTCGGCTTTCTGCTTTAACGCCTCTGAATTCGCATAATCTTTAGAAATCAATTCAAAAATATTGACCGCTTCTTTATGCCGGGACGTATTCATTAAAGACTCTCCTAAAAGAAATAGAGCCTGGCTCCGGTAAGAAGAGTCCTTGAAATCATCCACAAATAATTGCAGTTGCTGGATTACTGCCGCATAGTTCCCTTCCTGGAAATAACAGACACCAATAAAATAATCAACATCATCCGTTAATTTTGACGTCGGGTAATCCTTTAAAAGCCTGCGAAAAGCAAGAATAGCCGCATCAAGATTTTTCATTTTCAACCATGTCATTCCTAATTGATACTGAATGTAATCACTATAAACTGTATCCGGGTAATCTTTCATAAAATTCTGATAAGTTTCCACGGCTTTTCCATACTCTCCAGCGTCTTGAAACACATCCCCTAATTGGCATAACGCACTTATCTTGACAATCTTGTCTGTCGATGAAGAAACAACCCTCTGAAACTCGTTTTGCGCCGATTGAAAATCTCCAATTTTTAAATAGGACCAAGCCAAACCATAATGAATCTTGTCTCCAAGATCTTCTACCTGCGCGTAAGCGCCAAAAGAGATAGCTTTAAGTTTATCCAATGCGGTCCTATAAGCAACAATCGCTTCATCAAAACGGGACAGATTATGAAACACTTCAGCTTTACCAAAGAAAGCAAGCGGTACAAACTCCTGATCCTTATCGATCGCAATAACAGCATCAAAAAAACCCAAAGCCTCTTCATATTCCCCCAATCCGGTCTTAAGGACAGCTTTACCTAAAATGACACCAGGGGATTGAGCATCAACATCGAACGCATCAAATAATTCCTGCGCTTCTTTATACCTTTTGAGCTTCAGGCAAGACCATCCGATACCTAAAGAGGCTAAAGATATCTGTTCGGAATCAGAAGAAAACTCCTCAACGCTTTGATAAGCCTGGATAGCCTCCTCATATCGGCCTAAATAAAAATCAGCTTCACCTAAATAAAAAAAAGCCCTGCCTAATATTTTTGATTGAGGGTACTTTACAATAAAATCTTTTAACTCTTTCTTCAGCGCGATATAATCTTTCATCTGGTAAAAAGATTCACAAATCCCGAAAGATGCCTCCTGCGCCGTAACAAGAGAATTAGCCGACAAATGCAAGATCTGGCGGTAGGTATCCAGAGCCTCCTGCGGTTTGCCCTCACTGAGCTGCGCCAAAGCCAACGCCTTATAAGAAGGCATCAAATAATATGAGCTTTTATAATCGCTTATAACATGCTTATAAAATTCACTCGCCCTCCTGTAATCCCTGCCCTTAAAATAAACTTCGCCAAGCCAGAATAATACCTTATCTTTAATAGGCCCCACTCTGTCATTTTCTAGCAAGGATTCAAACTGCTGCAAAGATTTAATGTACTTTCCCTGCGCATAATAACACTGCCCCATATAAACAAGCGCCTCTAATTTTTTATCGCTATTGAAATATGTCTTCAAAAACCGCTCAAACAACGTCATGGAAACATCATAAAAACCATCTTCATAAGCTTTAGCAGCCACATAAAACGCGTCCTCCTGCTGCTTATCAAATTCCGCATAAACATGAAAAACAGAAGAGATAAAAATAAACATAACCATAACCATAAAACTAAACCAAACCCTGGCCTTGCGCCCGCAGAATATAAATTGTTTTAATCTTATCTTCATGTTCATAATTTCTTGCCTCAAATAACTACAACCGGCTTATTTTTCCAGCGCTTCTTTCAAATATTGGCCTGTATAGGAACGACGGACAAGCGTGATCTCTTCAGGGCTGCCACAGGCAACAACCTCTCCGCCACGCTCCCCGCCTTCGGGGCCCAAATCAATACAATAATCCGCACTTTTAATCACATCAAGATTGTGCTCAACAACTAAAACCGTGTTGCCCAAATCAACCAGCTTCTGTAACACGTTCAAAAGTTTCTCAACGTCGGCAAAATGAAGCCCTGTTGTCGGTTCATCCAGGATATAAAACGTCCTGCCTGTTGAACGTTTGCACAATTCGCTGGCAAGTTTCACGCGTTGCGCTTCTCCGCCGGACAATGTCGTTGCCGATTGGCCCAATTGAATATACCCTAATCCTACATCTAAAAGAGTTTTAAGAGTGCTTTTTATTTTAGGTATATTTTCAAATAAGATCAGCGCCTCCTCCACAGACATATCTAAAACATCAGCAATAGAATTGCCTTTATACTGAACATCAAGCGTCGCTTCATTAAAACGCTCACCCTTGCAAACTTCACATTTTACATAGACATCGGGAAGAAAATGCATCTCAATTTTTTTAATACCATCCCCGCAACAAGCCTCGCATCTGCCTCCTTTGACATTAAAACTGAATCGCCCCGCCTTATAACCCCGCGCTTTAGACTCAGGAAGTTTAGCAAAGATATCACGGATATCACCGAACACCCCTGTATATGTTACCGGATTTGAGCGAGGCGTCCTGCCGATAGGCGATTGATCAACAACAATAACTTTATCTATTTGCCCTGCACCTGAAAGCTTCTCAAATATGCCCTGCTGAACCTTAGAGCCATGAAGCTGACGCATAAGAGCTCTATAAAATGTCTCATCAATCAAAGTTGATTTTCCAGAACCTGAAACACCAGTAACGGTAATAAACACTCCTAATGGAAATTTAACATCAATATTTTTTAAATTATGAGTCCTGGCGCCCTTTAACTCAATATACTTATTATGCCGGTAGTCCCGCCTTTTTCCAGGGACTTTTATCCTAAGCTTACCGTTAAGAAACCCAGCCGTCATAGACCTTTCACACCTAAGCAACTCACCATAAGAACCACTAAACAGAACTTCTCCTCCATACCGGCCCGCCCCAGGCCCTAAATCAATAATATGATCAGCAAAACGAATCGTCGCTTCGTCATGTTCAACGACAATCAGAGTATTGCCTAGATCGCGCAAAGACTTAAATGTGGCCAATAACCTATCATTATCCTTGGCGTGAAGCCCAATGCTAGGCTCATCAAGAACATAGAGCACGCCAACCAGGCCCGATCCAACTTGTGTCGCCAGGCGTATGCGCTGAAATTCTCCGCCAGAAAGTGTCTGGCTCTTTCGGTCTAATGCAAGATACCCTAACCCGACATTTAAACAAAAAAAAAGTTTTTCACAAACATCTTTAAGCGCCTGGGAAGCGATTGCTTTTTCTTTCGGCGGGAGTTCTATTTTTGAAAAAAAATCATAAGCTTCCTGAAGCGTCATCTTTGCCACATCCCAGATAGAATAATCCTTAATCTTGACGGATAAACTTTCTTTTTTAAGCCTTGAACCTCCGCATGCCGGACAAGGCATGCGCGACATATATTTAGAAATCTCCTCTTTCAAAAAAATGCTGTCTGTCTGATTAAACAACCTCTTTAAATGCGGCACTAAACCTTCAAACTTTTTGCCCCAGATAACCTCATCGCAACCATAAAGAATAGCCGCCCTATGTTCTTTTTTAAGCTTTTCGAAAGGCATATTTAAATCAAGGCCCATATGCCGGCTAAGCTCCTTTAAAAGGCTGCGATAATAAAGCAAATACCCTCTTCCGCCTCTCTTCCACGGCGCAAGCGCGCCCTCTAAGATACTTTTTTCCCGGTCAGGAACAATCAGGTCAGTATCAAACTCCATCTGAAAACCTAAACCATTGCATTCAGGGCAAGCACCATACGGCGAATTAAAAGAAAACAGCCGCGGTTCAACCTCTGTGATGCTGATACCGCACTCAGGGCATGCGTACATCTCGCTAAAAAAAATATCTGAACCAACTTTATCCCCGGCACTTTTATAATTGACAATAACTAAACCTTTAGCGAACTTTAAAGCCGTTTCGATAGAATCCGTAAGGCGCTGTCTAATCCCATCCGCCACAACAAGACGATCAACAACAGCCTCAATATGATGGACCCTGTACTTATGAAGCTTGATAGCCCCACCCAGCTCATATACTTTCCCGTCTATCCTGGCCCTGACAAAACCCTCTTTTTGAATCTGCTCAAGAACATTCCTGTATTCACCTTTTCTTCCACGGACCACCGGCGCCAACACTTCGATGCGGCCGCCATCTCCTGACTTCATCACCTGATCAACAATCTCCTGCGCGCTTTGACGCCTCACCAGAAGGCCGCATTCAGGACAGTGCACAAGGCCAATACGCGCGAATAATAACCTCAGATAATCATATATTTCAGTCTGCGTCCCAACTGTTGAACGCGGATTACCGGATGCCGCTCTCTGTTCAATAGAAATAGTCGGCGATAAACCTTCAATAAGATCAACATCCGGCTTCTGCAACTGCTCTAAAAATTGCCTGGCATAACTGGAAAGGCTCTCTACATACCGCCTTTGCCCTTCAGCGTAAATCGTATCAAAAGCCAACGAGGATTTTCCAGAACCAGATAAACCAGTAACGATAACCAGCTTATTACGAGGAATCTCAACATGAATATTTTTAAGATTATGCTCTCGAGCCCCTTGAATAATTAACTTATCTTTTTCCATAAAATTATCTGCGGCTGCCTGGAAACTTTAAAAAACGCTTTGAAGGATAAACTGTGTTTATTTTAGGTTATTAAAGAGGAAACCCCGCGCCAAAAAGAGCGCGGGGTTTGCTAAAACATTCTATCACTTTTTGCTTTTTTTGCTTTTTTTCTTCTTGCCGCCTCTTACAAGCTTCGCGCAAGAAATATCACCCTGCTTATCAAGAAAATAGAGATATCCATCCTTCTTCTCAATACCGGCTGTCGCGACTTTCTTGGGCTTGCCGCCTTTCTTCTTTCCTCTAGCCATCAAAGCACAAGAAACATCGCCATTCTTATCAATGAAGTAAAGATACCCCTTCTCTCTCTTAACACCGAGTTTAAGAACTTTCTGAGCCATTCACAATCACCTCCCCTCATTTTAGATTACAAAACCAACACTCTGTTGTCAAACAACCCAACCTAAAAATCAGGCACCTATGTGAACAATATCATCCATGCCGTTAATCGCTGCCACCGCCGATAATATAGCCAGGTAACTTGTTTTCGGATTATCCGGACTCGGCACATTTTCACATCTTATAGTTAAATAAGCAGCTTTCGACTTAACTTCTATGTAATGCACATTACGTTTTAATCCAGGCGAAACTGCGATTTCAACTCTAGGCACAACCTTTCCTCTCGCCGCGATACTTAACAGAGCAACAATATTAATATTTTGCGGAAAAGCCGCGACAGCTTCAGACGCTGCCCCTCTAAAGATAACTGTTTCTTTTTTTATCTTATTTAAATCAATCCCTTTCCTGATAACATAATCAGCGCCTTCTAAAGCAGCCGGCGGCTTAAAAGTCCTAAGCGTGATTTTTTCAAAACCTGCCAGGCTTAAAGAAGCAATTCCATCAAGACCGCAAATAGCTCCACTAGGAAAATATATTCTGCACCTATTTTTCCTGGCTAATGCAAAAAGCTCTTTTTCCTTTCCCAAAACCCCTCCAACACTCATGATTAATATATCTTTACCTTTTTTTAAAACATGCCTGGCGATATCAAATGACGCTTTTGCCGAAGCTGCCTCAACAACCAAATCACTAAAATCTATTAAACCACCCAAGCTACTACACTGAGGAGTTTTCAACTTTCTTCCCAAGGCCTGCATCTTTAAGAAATCACAATCATAAAGTGCAGCAACTTTAAACCTTCTGGAATAATGCTTTTTCAATAAAAAAGACAGTGTTGACCCAATCGCGCCACAACCAACGATACCAATCCTGATTTTCTTTCCGTCTCTTTTCATCTCTTCTCTGTTTTTAGCTCAATATTATCAATAAGGCGAACTTTTCCGATATAAACGGCTAGAGCCAACAAAGCCTCTTTTTCGATGCGATTGACCGGCTCCAAGCTCGCCTTGTCAACAATCTCAACATAATCAATCTTCGCCGACTCTTTATGCCCAATAAAATCTTCCAAGATCTTTTTTATCTTCTCCGTGTCTGTCAAACCGGATGAAACTAACCGCTGGGCTGATTTTAAGGCCTGGAACAACACAACAGCATCGCTACGCTCGCAAGCTCTAAGGCGGGTATTTCTTGAGCTCATAGCCAATCCGTCTTTTTCACGAACTGTGGGTAAAATCTTAATAGCTGTATAATAATTCAGGTCTCTTGCCAGACGTTTAACGATTAAAGCTTGTTGTATATCTTTCTGGCCAAAATAGGCACAATCGGGCATAACGATATTAAACAATTTACAAACAACCGTAGCAACACCCCTGAAATGCCCTTTTCTGGCACGGCCACAAAGGTGATCATCCAGCCTCTCAACTTCTACAAATGTGGAAAAATTCGCACGGTACATCTGCTGAGCGCGAGGGGTAAAAAGATAATCACATAGACCACTCAACAACTTCATGTCCCTTTTTAAATCACGTGGATACGTTTTGAAATCTTCCTGCGGGGCAAATTGGACAGGATTAACAAAAATACTCACAACAACGATATCATTTTCCTGTCTCGCTTTTTTCACCAAAGAAAGGTGGCCTTCGTGAAGAAAACCCATTGTAGGGACAAAACCGATTGTCTTGCCCCTTTGTCTTAAAAGACGCAACTCTTTTGAAAGCATGCCTTCCTTCTTGACCAGTTTCATAACTGCCGCGCCTGTCTTTTTTTGGTTAACATCTTTGCGATGCTTAAGAAAAAAACGCCGTATCTGTCTTCTGCCAGCGTCCGGCATAATTTAAAGAACCCAATAAAGATTCCATGCTCACGCCTTTGAGCGGATGTATCAACTCAGGCCTCAAATCACATAAAGGCTTTAAAACAAAAAAACGTTCGTGCATTGAAAGATGCGGAATCACTAAACCATTCCGCACGACAATAGCGTTTCCATACAAAAGAATATCCAGGTCTATCTCACGCCTGGCCCATCGTAAACGGCGATATTTTCTTCCAACTTTTTTTTCTATCGCTTTAAGCCAGCACAACAAATCGTACGGAGACAGCTTGATATCGGCTTCTATAACCAGGTTCAAATAATCACCTTGCCCTTGAGGGCCACCTTGTGGCTGAGTTTCATAAACCGCCGAGATCCTCTTAATCTTCAAACTCTCTACTTTCCTCAAATAACAGATAGCCCTGTCAATATTTTTAACCCTGTCTCCAATATTGGAACCAACGCTTATATAACAAACCATGCCATTCCCATAAAAGGCCCTATTTCTTTTTAAACATATCTCCAAACAAACCGGAAACATCCATAATGGATGTCGAATGCTCCCCGACAGGATAGGCATAAACCTGGAGCTTATCGGAAATCTTTTCAGCGACTTTCAAAGCGACGACATTTTGGCCACCGCCTAAAGCTTCAGCCTGAAGGCGCTTGCCTTCAGCATCGGCTTTATAAATAGCAAGGTTGCCAGCCGCTTCCTGTTCCAATAAATATCTTTTGGCATCCGCTTCAATTTTAACGGCCTGAGCGCGGCCTTCGGCCTCCTGAATAGCTTTAAGTTTTAATCCCCTTGATTCAGCCTCCACCCTTTTAGCCTCTTCTTCCTGGGCTAAAGCCCTATTTTTATTGATCTCTACCTGCTGAGCGGCCAACTTCTTCTGTTCAATAGCCCTCTCAAATTCAGAGCTAAACATAAAATGCCTGATCAAAGCATCATTAATCTGGATCCCCGGATATCTTTTTAACGAATTCTCCAACTTATCCTTAATGACTATCTGGATCTCATCTCTCACCGTACCCTGATAGATTTCTTCAGCGGAATAAGCGCCAATAGCTAATCTGGCCTCTGAACGAATCTGCGGAAGAAGAATCTGATCTTCATAATTACTGCCTATTTGCTGATGAAGCGCGGGCACCTCATTGGGCCTGAGGGCGTAAATGACTGTCAGGTCAAGCGAAATATTCTGCCCGTCTTTTGTCTTTAATTCTAATGTATATTTAGTGCTTTCTTCACTCTTCATCGTTTCCGGCGGATAGGAACGAACAGACACTTTATAAATCACCATATCCGTAATCCAGCGGTTAAAAAAATGATACCCTACCCCTTTTGGCATACCATAAACCTTGCCGGCCACCTTATTGATTTCAACAGCCACTTCCGTCGGATGAACATTAATCCATCCAAAACTCATAACAAAAAAAACCAGAGCGATAACCACTACAATCACGGTTCCTATTCTTTTCATAAACACCTTTCTTGTAAAAAAAATAATTTTATACTGCGGCTTATCGCTATAAAATATCAATCAGATAAACCTTCATACGGCCGACGGCTTCTTTCAACTTTTCTTTATCCACGGTTAAAGCGAATCTGATATAACCTTCTCCGTATTTACCGAATCCATTACCGGGTGTGGCGACAATATTAGCCCGCTCAAGTAATATTTTGATGAACTCAATGGATGACTTCGCTTTTTTAGGAAGCTTCACCCATACGTAAAACGTGGCTTTCGGTTCTTCGACATTTAAACCGATCTCTTTTAAACCGTCAACAAAAACCCGGCACCGCTCGCTGTAAATTTTATTGTGCTCTTCAACCGCGCAGTCTCCTTCTTTCAAAGCCGCGATGCCAGCCACCTGAACAGCCTGAAATATCCCTGAATCAATATTAGATTTCACCTTGGCCAAAGCACCGACAACCTTTTCATTGCCACAAACCCAGCCTATTCTCCAACCCGTCATATTAAAAGTCTTTGACAGAGAATGAAATTCAACGCCTACGTCTTTTGCGCCGGGCAACTGTAAAAAACTCATAGGCCTGCAAGCGTTAAAAGAAATTTCAGAATAAGCGTTATCATGACAAACAACAACATTATATTTATCGGCAAACTCAACAACTCTTTTAAAAAAACTTTCTTCCGCTGTCGCGGCTGTTGGATTATTCGGATAATTCAAAAACATAAGCTTTGCCTTTTGAGCCACAGACGCGGAAATATCATCCAAATCAGGCAAAAAACCATTGCTCTGCCTTAAAGGCATGGCATAGGGTTTCCCATCCGCCAGTATAGTCGCGTTCCTGTATGGTGGATAGCCGGGATCAGGAATTAAAGCGACATCTGATTTATCCAAAAAAGCTATCGGTATATGAGCTATACCCTCTTTGGACCCAATTAAAGGAAGAACTTCCTTCTCAGGGTTAAGCTCAACATTAAATCTTTTTTTATACCAATCGGCGATCGCCTGGCGTAATTCCGGCATGCCTTGATCAAGGGCGTAGCGATGGTTACGCGGATCTTTTGCCGCTTCACAAAGCTTATCAATAATAAAATTCGGTGTCTGTATGTCCGGATCGCCAACACCTAAATCAATAATATTACGCCCTTCTCTCCTGGCCTGCCTCTTGGCGGCATCCATTTGAGCAAATAAATACGGAGGTAAACTTTCTAATTTTTTTGACAAACAAATTTCCATATTTTTCCTCTCAAACTCTAAATCCTAAACTCAAAACCCTGGATAAATCAAAAACGAAAATTTCAAAACCTCAAAAATATTTCTTTTCTATCTTTTATGTTTTGTGTTTGTTTAGAATTTTGAGTTTCGGATTTAACGTTTTTTATATCTTGTATTGATCACGTCTTCCATCCCATAAAGGCCTTTTTTTTTCTTAACGATAAATTTAGCCGCCTCCAAAGCCCCTTTGGCAAAAATATCCCTTGTCTTAGCCGAATGAACTAACTTTATCGTATCCCACGGGCTCTCGAATACCACATCATGGTCGCCGATAATCTCCCCTTCTCTTATAGATTTAATACCGACCTCTCCGCCTTTACGTTCAGCGTAAATAATATCCGCCAGATGTTTTGCCGTGCCTGAAGGAGCGTCTTTCTTATGAACATGATGTGCCTCGGTAATATTCGCTTTATACTCTTTTGAAAGAAGCCCCGCCGCCTGCCTGACAAGCGCGAAAAGAAGATTGACGCCAATAGACATGTTAGGAGAAAAAAGAATCGGGATTTTTTTAGCCGCTGCCTGGATAATCTTTTTTTGTTGTTCAGAAAATCCCGTCGTTCCTATGACAACCGCTTTTTTAAACTTAAGCGCGTATTCAAGATGTTCCAGTGTCGCCTCAATAGAAGAAAAATCTATTAAAACACTAACCTCTTTAATCAACTCCGGGCTAGATTCAATTTTCAAACCGGAGCCCCCAGTATCTGCAAAAAGAAACCCCGACTTTTCCAACGCGAGGCTTACTCTAAAAGTTTTATCCGACAAAGCCAAAGCTATAATCCTCTTGCCCATCTTTCCCAACGCGCCGCTCACGCCTAATTTAATCATCGCATATCCTTTATTCTTTATATCAACTTATAATCCTTCAATGCCGCCGCTAGTTTGCTTGAATTCTCCGGCATCATTTCACACATCGGCAGCCTTAAAAACGGCTGGCATAACCCCATAAGCCCCAAAGCTGTTTTAACAGGGATTGGATTTGTTTCAATAAACATCACCTTTATTAAAGACAGCATTTTATAATGAAGCCTGCGAGCCTCAACAAGTTCGCCTTTATTAAAAGCCACGACCATCGCTTTAACATCTTTAGGAATAATATTGGCGACGACAGAAATCACTCCTTCGCCTCCGATAGCCATTTGAGGGAGTGTCAGGGAATCATCGCCTGAAAGCATAGTCATCTTTTTCCCGCATAGCGCCATAACGCGTGACATCTGATCCAGTGAACCACTGGCTTCTTTTACCGCCACAATATTTTTACAATCCTCGCTTAAACGCGCGATCGTCTCCGGCTCAATATTAATCCCTGTGCGAGAAGCGATATTATAAAGGACTATCGGCAAATCCACACGGTCCGCTATCGCCTTAAAATGCAGATAAAGGCCTTTTTGTGTCGGTTTATTGTAATACGGTGAAACCAAAAGGAGGCCGTCGGCACCAATTTTCTTCGCCTCAAGGCTCATCTCTATGGCTTCTTGTGTTGAATTAGACCCCGTCCCTGCGATCACCGGAACGCGTTTTTTTGCCGCACGCACGCATATTTCAATAACACGCTCATGTTCTTTATAATCAAGCGTTGCCGACTCTCCCGTCGTGCCGCATGGAACTATGCCGTCTGTCCCGCCGGCAATCTGAAACTCAACCAGCTTTTCCAAACCGCCCTCATCAACTTTATTCTCTTTATCAAACGGTGTTACTATAGCTACAATAGAACCTTTAAACATAATACTCCCCCTTAAAAACAATTCTTGCCGGGCCCTCGAGCCAGACATCGACAATATTTTTATGAGCCGACGTTTTAAAATAAACCTTTAATGTTTCTCCGCTCAGTGTTTCCACATCAAACTTAACCAACTTATTCTCTTTATCTTTTGGTTCATTTAAATTTGAATTCAAAAAAGCCAGAATGGCGCTTGCGACAGTCCCTGTGCCACAAGCCAACGTCTCATCTTCAACGCCACGCTCATACGTCCTCACGCGGATACAGTTAGGCGCGCAAATCTTCACAAAATTAACGTTTGTTCCTTCCGGCGCAAACTCAGCGTGTTCTCTGATAAAACGCCCCATCTCTTTTACCGCAAAATTATCTAAATCATCAACAAACATAACAACATGAGGAACACCGGTATTAACATAGTCAACTCTATAAACCTGGCCTGCCATCTGAAGACAAATCCCTGTTTTTAAACCATAAGGGTCTGTCATGTTCAACCTGACCCTGTTTTTATCAATATGCGCTTTTAAAAAACCAGCTTTTGTTTCGATTAAAAAATCTTTCTTCTTTTTCTTCTGAGCCACATACAAAGCAAAACACCTGGCGCCATTACCACACATAGCCGGCTCTGAACCGTCGGCATTAAAAATCCTCATGCGCGCCAAAGCTTTTTTAGAACGCGCGGCAACCAGCAATCCATCCGCGCCTATGCCATATTTTCTATGACACATTTTTTTAGCCAGGGCAGACAGCGTTTTCGACGAAAAAGAAGCCGTGCCCTCTATCAAAACAAAATCGTTGCCAGTCCCCTGCATTTTAACAAACGAAATTTTTTTCATAAACTCAAAACTTTCTCGAGGCGTGTTAAATCAGCAAGCGTTTCGCGCGCGCGTATAAGAAAATAACGATCCCCCTTCACCATCACTTCAGCCGCCCGGCATCTTGAATTATAGTTCGATGACATGGAAAAACCATATGCCCCGGCACCCAAAACAGCCAAAAAATCTCCCGGTTCAAAAATAGGCAAATCCCTATTCTTCGCTAAAAAATCACTGCTTTCGCAAATGGGCCCCACAACATCCGATTTCTTCAAAGTCTCCGCTCCTGATTTTTGGTTTTCAAGATTTACTACCGGAACAACCTCATGATACGCTTCATATAAAGACGGCCTCATTAAATCGTTCATGCCCGTATCAACGATAACGAATCTTTTAGTCTTTGTCTCTTTCAAATAAATAACTTTCGCGACTAATATCCCGGCATTCCCAACGATAAAACGGCCGGGTTCAAGCACAATTTTTAAACCTGTCTTTTTTAGAATCGGTATCACCTGCTTGGCAAACATTTCCGCTGTTTGAGGGCTTTCATCTTTATAAATAATCCCCAGGCCGCCTCCGATATTAAGACACTCCAGCGCAATACCCATTTTTTTAAGCATATCTAAAAAAACGCACACTTTCTTTAGAGCCGCCAAGAAAGGCTGAGCTTGCGTGATCTGAGAACCAAGATGCACATGCAAACCAACCAGCTTCACTCTTTTAAAATGGCTCCTGTTTAAAAAAATAATACGCGCCATTTCAAAATCAATACCAAACTTATTTTCAATCGTACCTGTTGTGATATAACGGTGCGTGTGCGGATCAACATTGGGATTTAAACGCAAACACGCGCGCGCGTCTTTTTTTAAACGCGCGGCAACTTCACTGATCAAACCAAGCTCATTAAGAGACTCCACATTAAACGCAAATATCCCGGCACGCATAGCCTCTTCAATTTCATTCTCTGTTTTGCCGACACTGGCATAAACAATACGCTCAGGAGGTGTGCCAATTTTTCGTGCGCGATAAAGCTCGCCGCCTGAAACAATATCAAGCCCCGCCCCTTGATCAACAAGAGATTTTAAAATAGTCAAATTAGAGTTTGACTTTACAGAAAAACAGATCAGAGGCTTTAAAACAGAGAAAGCCTTCTTTAACTTCAAATAATGGTCCATGATTGTGTGATGGCTATAAACATAAAGAGGTGTACCGAAACGCGCGGCTAATTCCGAAACATCAACTTTCTCACAATACAACCGATTGTTTTTATAATGAAAATCGTGCATGTTTCTCCAAATTATTCTTTAGGCAGCTTCCTTATGAATGTCTTTTTAGATTCAACGGCATATTTCGGATTCATGATTTTTAAAATAACGCCGTGATTCAGCGCCGGATGAACAACGCGCAACTCTTCATCGCTCAAATCTTCGAAATCACCACCCTTTTTCTCAACAAGCTTTATAAGGCCGCCAACAATATCATGCGCGCTTTTAAATGGAACCTTTTTCTCCTTAACCAGCCACTCAGCCAATTCGGTCGCGTAAAGCGTTTTATCTTCCAAGGCTTTGGCAATATTATCTTTTTTTAACTCAAGGCCAGAAATAAATTTTGCCATAAGCATTAACTCATCTTGAACGGTTTCAACAGAAGAAAACAAAGGCTCTTTATCCAACTGCATATCCCGGTTATAGCTCAAAGGCAGCCCTTTCATGGTCGTTAAAACCGACACGAGATTGCCGTAAATCCGGCCCGTATTACCCCGCACCAATTCAAGTAAATCAGGATTCTTTTTATGCGGCATAAGGCTTGAGCCCGTGCAAAACTCCTCCGGTAAGTCAATAAAATCAAACTCACTTGTTGAATATAGAATCAAATCCTCTGCCATTCGTGACAGGTGCATCTGAATAATCGATAAAACACTTAAAAATTCAATAATAAAATCACGATCAGACACCTGATCCAATGGCAATTCTGTAACTTTTATCTTTTTGCCTTTAAAGCTTTTAATAGCCTCTTCATAAGCTCTTTTCTCTAAACAGCTGCCAGTTAAAGCTCCCGCCCCAATATAGATAAACAGAGCGTTACAAAAGTTTTTTATTCGCTCAAAATCCCTTTCAAACATCTTCGCGTAAGCTAAAAGATAATCTGAAAAATAAAGCGCCTGCGCCCGCTTTGTATGCGTGTACCCTATAAAATAAGAATCAACCTCTTTTTCGGCAACCATTAACAAGCTCTTTTCCACGCTTATCAAACCATCAAAGATATCCAATGCTTTTTCAAAACAATAAAACCGCTCATCAAAAGCAACCTGGTCATTCCTGGAGCGCAGCGTATGAAGTTTCAAAGCTAAATCGCCGGCTTTTTTCTCAACCCTGTTTTGAATGTCCGAATGGATATCTTCACATGATAAATCGTGCTTAAAATGGCCTGCTTTTATCTCCTCCGCAATCTCTTTTAGCGCTTTGGATAATTTCGAAAATTCTTCCAGCTTAAGGATGCCTGCCTCTTTAAGTGCCGCGATATGAATAAGCGAATGCATAACATCATATTCAGCCAATTTATAATCATACTGGATGGACTTTTGAAAAGCGTCAAAATCCTGATCAATCTTCTTCTCAAACCTCCCACCCCACAATTTTTTACCCATCTCAACCTTTCTAAAAAAATTTATCGTTTAATTTTTATGATGGTTCAATTTGTTTTTTAAGCAGGGTGTTTGCAGGCCAAGCGAGCATGGTTTTCTGAGCATAAAATGCTCAGAAAGAGCGAGGCCGAAACTCAAGTTTGATTTGGCCGCTGGGCCAAATCAAACGTCCCTGCGAAAAAACAAATCGAGCAAAAATTTATTTTCAATCCAACTTGAAACTATATTTACTTCTGAAACGGTAAACCCCACAACTTGACAAACCCTTCCGCCAGCTTCTGATCAAACTTGTCTTTTTCCGTATAGGTCGCAAGCTCTTCTTTATAAAGAGAATTAACGGACTTACGCCCCACGCAAACACAGCTACCTTTATAAAGCTTTAAACGCACCGTCCCTGTCACTTTCTCCTGCACAGACCCGGCAAAACTATCAATCGCTTTTTTTAAATCCGAATACCACAACCCATAATAAACAAGCTCAGCATACCTTAAACTCAATAAGGCTTTATAATGCAAAAGCTCCCTGTCCAAGACGAGGCTCTCTAATTCTTTATGCGCCACATACAGGCACGTCGCGGCAGGGGCCTCATAAATCTCTCTGGACTTAATCCCGACAAGCCTATTTTCAACCATGTCTATTCTACCAACACCATTTTTACCGGCAAGCTCATTAAGATGCCTGATCAAATCCTCAAGGCTATAACTTTTTGAATTAATTTTCTTTGGAATACCTTTCTCAAAATAAATCTCAAGGTAGGCCGGCTTTGCGGGAGAAAGCGTCGGATCTGTTGTGATCTGATAAGCACTCTCGGGAGGCTCGCAATTCGGATCCTCTAAAACCCCGCACTCAATGCTAATCCCCCACAAATTCTCATCAATGCTATAAACTTTTTTCTTACTTACAGTGAGCTCAATCCCTTTAGCCTTGGCATAATCTATCTCTTCTTCACGCGACTTAAACTCCCATTCCCTCACAGGCGCTATAATCTCCAAAGAAGAATCAAGAATGCGCGCCGTCACCTCAAAACGCACCTGATCATTGCCTTTACCCGTGCACCCATGAGCGATAGCATCCGCTTTTTCCTGATGAGCCACGCTAACCAAATGCTTGGCAATCAAAGGCCGGCTTAACGCGGTCGCCAACAAATATTTTCCTTCATAAACAGCCTCAGCCTGCAATGTTGGCAATATAAAATCAGATATAAACTCTTTTTTTAAATCACCGACATAAACTTTTTTAGCCCCTGTCGCATAAGCCCTTTTTTTTACTTGGGCAAAATCTTCCCGCTGTCCAACATCACCAATATAAGCGATAACTTCATAACCTTTATCATTAAGCCACTTGATCGCACATGACGTATCAAGCCCACCGGAATAAGCCAATACAACCTTTTTCATCTATTTTCCCCCTCGCAAAAACCCAATAGAAAATTTTTATATTTTTATACCTTATAGAGCAATGTTTGCAGGTTGAGCGGGCCGGCTCCCGACGATTTAAATCGTCGGGAGAGCGAAACCGAAACCCAAGCGCAGAAAAATCCGCTGGGATTTTTCAAGCGGTTGCGCATAAGGCATAAAAATATCAAACTATTTTTTCAACAACTTCAACATAATCGCTTTCTGAACATGCAGCCTGTTTTCAGCCTCATCGAAAACAATAGAATTAGGGCTATCAATAGCCTCGTCAGAAATTTCCATCCCCCGGTGTGCCGGCAAGCAATGCATTACCAAAACATCCTTCTTGGCCGCATCCATTAATTTTTTATTGATCTGAAACTTTTTAAAAATCTTCGCCCTTTCTGAAGCTTCTTTTTCCTGCCCCATACTCGCCCAGACATCCGTATAAAGTATGTCCGCGTTAGAGGCCGCCTTAAACGGGTCAGAGGTTACAACAATAGAAGCCCCCGATTCACACGCCACAAGCTCAGCCGCTTTTAACACTTCTTTTTTTGGGGCAAAACCTTTAGGTGATGCTATCTTCATATTCATTCCTAACATGCTTGTAATCTGTAAAAGCGATTGGCAAACATTGTTGCCGTCTCCAACATAGCTTAAAGTTAAACCTTTTAAACAACCCCTCTTCTCCTGAATTGTAAAAATATCTGCCAAAGCCTGACAGGGATGAAAACTGTCACTTAAACCGTTAATAACGGGAATCTGAGAATAGCGCGCGAGATCAACAACCTCTTTATGTTTAAAAACCCTGGCTACAATCAGGTCAAGGTATCTTGACAAAGTCAAAGCGGCATCTTTAATAGACTCCCGGACGCCAATATTGACTTCCGCCGGGCTCAAAGACATACACTGCCCCCCAAGCTGCCACACGCCAACCTGAAAAGAAATTCGCGTCCTTAAAGACGGCTTTTGAAAAATCAAACCGACAGACCTGTTTTTCAATACATCTGAAAACTTGTTTTTCTTAAGCCACGCCGTCTTTTCGAAAATCTCTAAAATCTCGCTGGCATTAAAATCCGTAATCGTTAAAAAATCTCGTTTCTCAAACATCACTTTATTCCCCTTAAAACCTTATCCATAATAGCAACAGCCCTGTCAATCTGGCGCTTCGTTACATTTAAAGCCGGCATCAATCTCAATACGGCCTCATGCGTACAATTAATCAAAAGCCCCTTCTCAAGGCACGCTTGAACAATATCCGGGCCCTTCTTATCCACCTCAACGCCCACCATCAGCCCAAGGCCTCGGACATCTTTAATCATCTCATGCTGAGGCATAAGTTTTTTTAGTTTTTCAAGTAAATAAGGCCCCATACGTTCAACGTTAGACAACATCTTATCTTTTTGAATCGCCTTAAAAACACCTAAAGCGGCCCTGCAGACGATCGGGCTACCGCCAAATGTTGAAGCGTGCATCCCGGGGCGTAAAATATCAGCAATCTCTTTTTTAGCCACCATACAGCCAATTGGCAATCCACCACCTAAAGATTTGGCCAAAGTCATAATATCAGGCACGATATCATAATGCTGATACCCAAACATCTTCCCCGTCCGCCCCATACCCGTTTGTACTTCATCAATGATCAAAAGCATGTTTCGTTCATCACAAAGCTGACGGACTTTTTTTAAAAAATCAACACTTGCGATATTAATACCACCCTCCCCCTGCACAACTTCCAACATAATAGCCACGGTCTGAGGGGTTAAAGCTTTTCCAAGTGCGTCAAAATCATTTAAAGGAAGATTTGTTTTGAAACCTTCAACGAGCGGCTCAAACCCCCGCTGGTACTTCTCCTGGCCCGTCGCAGTAATCGTCGCCAACGTCCTGCCGTGAAACGCATTTTTAAAAGTTATGATTTCAAAACGCGGTTGCTCTTTTTTTGCCGCGCCATAAGCGCGGGCCAACTTAATAGCCGCTTCATTAGCTTCCGCCCCTGAATTCGCAAAAAAGACCTTGCCAGGAAAAGAACAATGGATAATTTGACGTGCTAATTTAGCCTGTGCCGGATGATAGAAATTATTCGGTAAATGAATAAGTTTGCTCACCTGGTCACGTACGGCACACATAACAGCAGAATGACATAACCCAATATTTCCCACTCCCCAACCAGGAAAAAAATCCAAATATTCTCTACCGTCAATATCAACGAGCTTCATGCCTTTCCCTTTAACAAAAATATAAGGCATTTTTGTATAGGTAGGCATAATATAATCTTGATATAATTTAAAAATATCCTCTTTTTTCATAACCTACTTCACAATCTCCGTTCCAACTCCCTGATCCGTAAAAATCTCAAGCAAAAGAGCATGAGGAATCCTGGCATCAATAATATGCGTTTTCTTAACTTCTCCACTCAAAGCTTTCAAGCAGGCATTAACTTTCGGAATCATCCCGCCATGAATAACCTTCTGATTAATTAAAGTTTTTATATCTTTCAATTTAAGGCTGGCGATAAGAGACTCTGAATCTGCTGGATCACGCATAACGCCGCGGACGTTCGTTAACAAAACAAACTTTTCAGCGCCTAAAACAGCGGCAGCGGTTGAAGCAACTTCATCGGCATTGATATTAAACGCAACCCCTTTATCATCCAGCCCCATAGGCGACAAAACAATAATAGATTTATCTTTAAATTTACTTAAGGCAAAATTTTTATCAATGGATTCAACAATGCCGACAAAGCCCATATCAACTGAAGATGCCATCTTCTTAGCCTTAACAAATCCATCATTCTTGCCGCTCATGCCGATGGCACTGCCACCGATCTCTTGAATTTCAGCGATAATGAGCTGATTCAACTCATTTAATTTTTCGTCAACTATTTTTAAAGTTTCAAGGTCTGTTACCCGCATGCCATCAACAAACTCTGTCTTCTTGCCCAGCCGGCGCATCTCTTCAGAAATATTCGGCCCACCGCCATGCACAAGAAGAGTTCTAATTCCCATAAAACCCAAAAAAACAAGATCTTCCAAGACGCCGCGCCGGATCGTCTCTTCGCCTAAAATACTGCCTCCATACTTCACGACAAAAATACTATTACGAAACTTTTTGATATAAGGCAGAGCCTCTATCAAAACATCCGCCTTCTTTATTGCCTCATCCATGATTCATCCCTTTGTAATTATAATTAAACTAAGAATTTTTCAATCACTGTAACTATTTTTCTAATTAGTCCTCACTGAAAAACCCCTATGAGAACTAATCCCATTAACAACCCCTTAGAGTTACCACTTTTTCAGTGGTAACTAATTATACTCAGCATTGATCTTGACATAATCATAAGTAAGATCACTCGTTAAAACGGCCGCTTCCTGCCTGCCGCTTTTTAAATTAACATCAACAAAAATAGCTTTACCTTTCAATAGCTCTTTGTCTTTTATGACAATGGGTTTCCCATTTTTAAACACGGGCTTTCTGTTTAAAAAAATGTCCATTTTTTGCCAACTAAGCTTCAAAGAAACAGAACCTAAAGCCGAAGCTATCCGGCCCCAATTCGGATTCTCGCCAAACATGGCACATTTAAAAAGAACGGAGTTGGCGATAGCAAAGGCAAATGTTTTCGCATGCGCATAAGTCGCGGTGCCACGCACTTTGATTTCAATAAATTTAGTTGCCCCCTCCGCGTCAATAATAATCATCTTCGCCAGCTCTAAACAAACCTGCCGCAAGGCGTTCGCGAAAAGAGCCTGTGCTTTAGAACCAGCCGTAATAGAAGGATGGCCGGCTAAACCATTAGCCATAACAATAACCGTATCGTTGGTGCTCATGCAGCCATCCACAGTTATCGCGTTAAAAGAAGTCTCAACAGCCTCCTTGGCGATCTTATTCAACAAGACTTTTGAAATACACGCATCCGTAAAAATATAAGCCAACATGGTCGCGCTTTTCACAGATGGAGCGATCATACCGGCCCCTTTAGCCAACCCCGTAAGCGTAACCGTTTTCGAACCAATCTTAAAACTAACCGTAACTTTTTTAGCAAAGGTATCTGTCGTAAGAATGGCAGAAGCTGCATCCGCAAGCCCGTTAACGGATAAAGAAGCTGACAAAAGAGGAATAGCCGCTCTAATCTTGTCCATAGGTAAAGGCCGGCCGATAACCCCTGTAGAAGAAACAAAAACTTCCTGTGCAGGCACATCAAACAACGCGGCCACAAGACGCGCTGTCTCAAGAGCATCTTTCATACCACGGCTCCCTGTCATAGCGTTAGCATTACCACTATTGACAACAAGGGCACGCTGTATTTTATATCCGGCATGCTTACGGCATAATTCAACAGGCGCGGCTTTAATCTTATTTGTTGTAAAAAAACCGGCGCTAACACACGGAACTTGTGAATAAAAAAGTGCTATATCAGGCTTATCACTTTTTTTAATATGCGCGCGTATGCCACAAGCCTTAAAACCAAGAGGAAGGATATTAGAATTAACTTTCACGTTCACGCTAACCCCATCCTCTCATCAAAACCACACATAATGTTCATATTTTGCACAGCCTGCCCTGAAGCTCCTTTTAAAAGATTATCAATAACACAGGCAACGATCAAAACATGATGTGCCGCATCATATGTTAAGCCTATGTCACAAAAATTTGTTCCAACAACATCCTTGAGCTCCGGCATCTGCCCCATCTTCTTAACACGGACAAACGGCTCGGCCTTATAAAACTTTTTATAAAGGTCTTCAATTATTTTTTCCGTTGCAGGTTTATTCAGTTTTATATAGATTGTTTCAAAAATCCCCCTATTCACAGGCAGAAGATGTGGACAAAAAAGAACATCAACTTTACCTATAGATACCTTGGACAACTCCTGATTAATCTCAGGAGCATGTTGATGGGCATTAAATTTATACCCTTTAAAATTTTCATTAACCTCCGGATATAAATAGGCAGCATCAACTTTTTTACCAGCCCCCGTCACGCCCGATTTAGCATCAATCGTAATATTGGATGTATCCGTCAACCCTGAAATCAAAATCGGAACGAGCCCGAGAATAGCCGCAGTCGGATAACAACCCGGGTTCGCTATACAACAAGCGCGTTTTATTTTTTCGCGGTACAACTCAGGCAGGCCATAAACAAATTTAGACAGATTATTCTTATCCTTGTGAGCCTTGTGATACCACTTTTGATAAACAGCAATATTTTTAAAACGGTAATCCGCGCTTAAATCAATAATCTTTTTTTCTTTTTTTAAAAGTTTCGGCACCACGTCCATAGAAACGGTATGAGGAAGCGCCAAAAACAGAAGGTCACATTTTTCAGCCGCTTTATCGGCGGAAAAACACTCACATTCCAATTCAACCCTATTTTTAAAATAAGGAAATATTTCATCAATAGCTTGAGCTTTATCCAAAGTCGCTGACAAGTACGTCAAGCGCACCCCGGAATGAGAACTTAAAATCTTAATAAGCTCCTGGCCTGTATAACCGCGTGCCCCTATAACTCCAACTTTCATCATGGCAACCTTTTCTTTAAAAGCTTTATTTTTCCGCCGGATTAAAACAACATATCGCCTTATATGTTAAAATAAAAAACCTATCTCGTCAAGAAATTTCGTCGAGATAGGTTTATATAATTTGATAAAATTTTTAAAAGAGTCTTACCTCTTAGTCCACTGGAATTTCTTGCGAGCGCCCTTCTGGCCATATTTCTTGCGCTCTTTTGTTCTAGGGTCACGTGTCAGATACCCGCCTTTTCTTAAAACAACTTTATACTCATTATCTATAGCTGCTAAAGCGCGCGAAATACCATGCCTCAACGCACCGGCTTGCCCGGTCAAACCACCGCCCTTAACAGAAGCCCTGACATCATACTTATTAATCGTATTTGTCGCAACAAATGGCTGATTAATAATAATACGGTCTGTCTCCCTGGTAAAATAAGACTCGTAAGGCGCTTTATTAACGATAATTTTACCATCACCAGCAACAAGCTCAATACTGCCAGCCGCCTCTTTCCTTCTACCAGTTGCTTTAAATTTTAACTTATCTTGCATCTTAAACCTCTAAAGTCTTAAAACTTATTTTTTTATAAGGGTGTTCTTCACCGGCAAAAACACGTAATTTTTTTAACATCTGGCGTGACAATGGCTTAGCCGGAAGCATCTTACGCACAGCTATCTTAATAACATCCGCCGGCTTTGTTTTAAGCATAACTTCCAACGATGTCTTTTTTAAGCCAGCCGGGTAGCCAGAAAAATTAAGGTATTGTTTTTCTTTTAGTTTTCTGCCTGTCACTCTTATCTTTTCAGCATTAACCACAACAACATGATCGCCTGTATCAAAATTAAGCGTGTAGGTCGGTTTATGCTTCCCCCTGATAATAGCAGCGACCTTACTTGCTAAACGCCCCAGGATTTTTCCCTTGGCATCAACAATAAACCACTGTTTTTTTGCGGCATCCGTATTTGTCTTATTTGCGATATATGTTTTCATAGAAGTAAGAATATAACATAATGAACTATGCGTGTCAACTTTTTTTTAAATTTTTTTTAATAGAGGACTATTTTGAATCTCTCTCCAGGAATGTCTTCGAAAAAACATAACTCTTTTAGATAAAATTAGTTATAATCTTCTCTTTTCTAAAACAGTAGAAGTATCTACCAGGATAATTATACAAACTAAAAACAACAATAAAAAGCATACATTTTTTGGAATAACTGCCGGAATAACTTTTCTTTTTGCTGAGCACTCATGCACGTAAAGACAGGCCACATCCGTTTCAAAAACCCTGCTTAACGCATAACGGTTAATTAATGCCGGCAAAAACCGATAATAGATATCCTGCGGGTCTTTAAATAAAAAAACAAACCTGGCATAAACAATAGGGTTGAATTTACAAAACGGCCCCACTTCTGCCAACATAGATGTTGAGGTCGCCCTGTGAGAAAGAGCCGAAAGCATGCCGCCACCATAGGAATAGTTGAAGAAAAAAATATCCTCAGCGGATGAACTGGACTTTATCAAACAGGCAAGCTCATCAATAAACTTGGAATAATAGATCGTTTCTGCTTTAACCGAAGAAACATCACTTATCCCCCATCTATCTAAAAACGATGAATCTATCTTTAAGACAGGGCGTTCTTCTAGAGGAGAAAGAGAAATGATAGGCGTAATGCCATATAATAAAAAACAAAACACAGTTAAAAAAATAATACGCCATATTTTAGGCTTGCGCCCTTTTAAATATAACCAGAACACGTCAACGCTGTAAGCCGCCAATACAAATATAGGAGCCAGCCCAATGCCAGAGAAAAAACGGTCGCGATGCGTAAACAATAAAACGGCCATCGCCATTATTAAAATAACGAAAAAATATAAACTCCTTTGCTTTCTTCTAAGACAAAAAATAATACCTGCTAAAGACAAAAGATATAAGACAGGATTTAATTCAGCATAATAAAATTCCATCGCTCTCACGCGATGGATAAAATCAAGGTATCTTAACTCATGCCATAAAAAAGGCGTTGCAAAAATGACAGCGCTCAAACAAACAAAAAAAGTTGTTTTAGCCTGCTTACGCTCAAAAAAAGCATAGAGAAAAAACGCAAAGATAAACAACCACGGCATAAAACTATGCGTATAAAAACAAAAGGTTAAAAGTAAAATAGCGCTGACTATCTTTAGGCCCCGCAAACAGAGAAATGACAAAAGGCCGAAAGAAAAAGCGAGAACAAACGGAACATTGCTGGTGACCGAAACAAACAGCGAAAAAGACGAACACAATAAAAACAGGCTAAAAAAAGCTAAACGCCTTGAATCTAGAGTACGCGCAGCAAACCAAACTGTACTTAAAAAAAATGGGTATATGATAAAATCGAAAAAACGCGCGATGGTTATTAATCCAACACCACAGTTGTAAAGAAAAAGCTCAATTAAATGAAACAACGGCGGATATAGATGCGGCCTGCCAAAAGGCGCATATTCCCAAAAAGCCTCCCCAACCCATCCTCCTGCATCATGAAACCCGCGGACAACACAAAGATGGTAATAACAATCCATAAACAAAGGCGATGCCGGCCAATTTGACACCTGGCATAACAAAATCGCGAATAAAAAAAAATATGAGTAGAAATCCCACCTGACGGACGCATCCATTTTATCAAAAAACAACAGCCGTTTAATCATATCTCACCCCTAAAAGATACAACCCACAACCGCTCACACACGGCCCGGCCGCCTTTCTATCTTTTCTTAAAAGGACTTTGCGTAAAGTGCCCGCCGGCATTTTTCCGCGGCCGATCTCAATTAGAGTACCAATAACATTGCGCACCATATTGCGCAAAAATCTATCTGCTGATAGATCTATAGTAAAAACACTACATTGAGGAAAAAATGGCAGTGCCTCAGAATGCTTCACTTTTTTTATAACAGCCTCTCTAACAAAAACAACCGGATTGCGGTCAATATGATCAGCCGCCTGGAAAGAACTAAAATCATGCCTGCCACAAAGCGCCCTAAGCTCCCGGCGCATCAACGCGATATTCAAAGGATGTTTCACCCATAAAGCCCATTTCTGATTAAAAACAGGTTTTTGAGGCCCATTGATAATGACATAGCGGTAAACCCGCATTTTAGCGTCGAATCTTGCATGAAACCCATCATCTGCTGTTTCCGCCTTCGCAATGGATATATCCTTTGGCAGAATGCCGTTTAGAGAACGCCTCAAATCATCTAAGCCAATCTGCTTGTCTATCTTAAAATTGGCAACTTGGCCAACAGCATGGACACCAGCATCTGTGCGCCCTGACCCGATAATCTTAGTTTTTTTTTGGAAGATTTTAAGAAGTGCTTGCTCAATTTCACCTTGAATAGTTCTTTGAACATGCGATTCGCCAGGCAAAGCTTTTTGGCATGAAACCTTCTTACAGCCGACTTGTGTCTGCCAGCCCGCGTAATTTGAGCCATCATAACAAATCGTCAGCTTAACATTCGGCATATCTCAAATGAGGCTTTCCTGAAAAAAATATCAATTTTTAACGATTAATAAGAAGCTCTGCGATTTGAAGTGCGTTCGTAGCGGCGCCTTTTCTTAAATTATCAGCCACGACCCAGAGCCAGACAGCGTTAGCGCAATAAGGATCCTTCCGGATTCGGCCAATATAGACATCATCTGTGCCTTCAGCATCAATGGGTAAGGGGTAAACAAGATTAGCAACATCATCAACAACTTTAACTCCAGGCGCTTTAGATAAAATATCCTTAACTTCATCCGCCTCTAAAGAACGCTTCGTTTCAAAATAAACAGCTTCACAATGGCCAGTCTTAACTGGCACGCGAATCGTTGTCGCTGAAATTTTTATTTTATCGCTATGCAGAATTTTGTGCGTCTCTTTTACCATTTTCCATTCTTCCGTGGTAAAACCTGCCTCGTCAAAACCGCCAATCTGAGGTATAACATTAAACGCAATCCTCTTGGAAAAAGCCTGCGGAACAATAGGCCTGCCGCTTAAAAAATCTTGCGTCTGAGAATAAAGCTCTTCGACAGCTTTACTACCGGCACCGGAAGCGGCTTGATAGGTTGAAACAATAATTCTTTTGATTTTGAAAATTTTATGAATAGGCCCTAAAGCCACTACCATCTGAATTGTAGAGCAGTTCGGATTAGCAATGATTCCTTTCCTCTTATGCTTTTTAATATCCTGAGGATTCACTTCCGGCACAATGAGAGGCACATCAGGATCCATACGAAAATCAGCGCCATTATCAATCACAACAGCCCCTCGTTTAACCGCCTCAGGCGCAAAAGTTACCGCAGCCCCTTTCTCGCCTTCTGTGCCAGCAAATAAAGCAATATCAATACCATTGAAACCATCTGGGGTAACGGCTTCGACCTGATAAGTAGTACCATCAACATCAATGGTGCGCGCACTCCTGGCAAAGATTTTCAAAGTATCTACGGGAAATTTCCGTTCTTTAAGAACCCTTAACATCTCCAAGCCAACCGCGCCAACTCCTACAATAGCTACATTATATTTTATTTTTTTCTTCATCGCTCACAAACCCCTACCCTAAATACTTTACAACCATATCACCAACTTCAGTGGTCGAATAGCCCATTTTACCGGCGCCAAGTGATTTTAAATCTTTTTGCACAAGCGTAATCACCGCGTTTTCTATCTGCTCAGCCGCCTTTTTCTCGCCCAATGAATCAAGCATCATAGACACCGCGCAGATCGCAGCCAATGGATTAATCACATTTTTACCTGTATACTTAGGCGCGGACCCACCAATAGGTTCAAACATAGAAACACCTTCTGGATTTATATTGCCACCAGCGGCAATCCCCATACCACCCTGAACCATAGCGCCCAAATCCGTTATAATATCACCAAACATATTGTCTGTAACAATAACATCAAACCATTCAGGATTCTTAACAAACCACATGGTGGTCGCGTCCACATGTGCATAGTCAGTTTTGATATCAGGATACTCCTTAGCAACTTCATTAAAAACTCTCTGCCAAAGATCCCATGCAAAAGTCAGAACGTTTGTCTTTCCGCAAAGCGTTAACTTTTTTCTTCTATTTCTCTTGCGCGTGAATTCAAAAGCGTAACGGATACAACGCTCAATCCCTTTTCTTGTATTGTATGAGATTTGAATCGCAACCTCATTCGGAGTCCCTTTATCCTTAAACTCACCCATACCTTTATAGAGCCCCTCGCTATTTTCCCGCACAACAACAAAATCAATATCTTGAGGCTTTTTATCTTTTAGAGGGCAAAAAGCCTCATTATATAAACGCACAGGCCTTAGATTGATATACTGATCTAAAGAAAATCTCAATTTCAACAAAATACCCTGCTCTAAAATACCGGGCTTAACATCAGGATGGCCAATGGCCCCTAAAAAAATAGTATCAAATTTTTTTAATTCACTAATGGCTTCGTCTGGCAGAGTCTCACCTGTTTTCAGATATCTCTCGCCACCAAAATCAAAATTTTTAGTCTCATATTTAAAACTAAACTTTTTACTGGCCGCTTCTAATACTTTCAACCCTTCCCTAATAACTTCCGGCCCCGTACCATCCCCAGGCATAACCGCAATCTTGTACATTTAAAACTCCTTAAATGAGGCCATAACTTACGAACGTCAAAGACGCGAGTAAGTTATTAAGCCAAATTTACTCATGGCATATCCTAAAAATCCAAATAAGATTTTTAGGATGGTTATGTCAGGAGTCCTGCATGTTAACTATGTATCTATAATGACCAGCATTCTAACAACTAAACCCTGCACCCAGTACCCAGAACCCTATTTTTTCTTTTTCACCCAATTCACCAACCCGCCCTTATCTATAATCTGACAAACAAATTCCGCGAATGGAGAAGCCTGATAGCCTTCCTGCTTCGTTAAATTCCTTACCTCGCCCTTAGTCAGATCAACTTCTAGCTCATCACCAGAACAAATCTCATCAACATTCTTTAACTCAATAATGGGCAAACCAATATTTATACTATTTCTATAGAAGATACGCGCGAAACTTTTAGCGATCACAAGAGAAACGCCACAACCTTTTAAAGAAATAGGGGCATGTTCTCTTGATGATCCGCAGCCAAAATTATTCCCGGCAACCACGATATCTCCGGCTAAAATCTTGCGAGAAAAATCAGGATCAAGAATTTCCATACAATGGCTCCCCAACTCCTTGGGGTCTATGGTATTCAAATACCTGGCTGAAATAATATCATCCGTATTAACATCATTACCGAATTTATGGACTTTACCTCTGATAATATGCATTAAACAACATCCTCCGGATGAACAATCTGCCCGGCAACAGCTGTTGCCGCAGCAACTGCTGGATTGGCGAGATAGACAAAACTGTTCTTATCCCCCATGCGCCCCATAAAATTTCTGTTTGTTGTTGCCAAACACGCTTCGCCTTCAGCTAAAATCCCCATATGCCCTCCAAGGCACGGCCCGCATGTCGGCGTAGAAACAACACCTCCTGCTTTGACAAAAATTTCCAGCAATCCCTCTTTCATGGCCTCTAAATAAATAGCCTGCGTTGCCGGAATAACAACCAAACGCAGATGTGGATGAACCTTCTTGCCTTTAATGATTTTTGCAGCCATCCTTAAATCAGAAATCCTGCCATTCGTGCAAGACCCTATGACAACCTGATCTATTTTAACACGGCCAACCTTGCTGACAGGTTTAATATTGCTAGGCAAATGCGGACAAGCCACAATAGGTTCTAACTTTGAAACATCGTATTCTTTCACATCAACATAAACGGCGTCTTTATCGGATTTCAAAGCTTCCAAAAACTGCCGCTTTAAAGATTTTGTTTTTTTAGCTTTTTCTGTTCCCCGTCCTCTGTTTTCCGACATCTGAAATGGATGCTCTTTCATATAGTCAAAAGTCACATCATCTGGCTCGATAATACCTGATTTACCGCCGGCTTCAATCGCCATGTTACACATAGACAAACGATCATCCATAGAAAGGCTGCGAATGACGCTGCCTGAAAATTCCATCGCTTTATAAAGCGCGCCTTCAACACCAATATCTCCTATCGTATATAAAATAAGGTCTTTTCCACCCATCCAACGCGGCATCTTGCCGTTAAAAATAAATTTCATTGTTTCTGGAACTCTCAACCATACATGCCCTTCCATCCAGGCCACGGCTAAATCCGTTGAACCAACACCTGTCGAAAAAGCGCCAAGAGCACCATAGGTACATGTATGTGAATCTGCCCCAATGATCAAATCCCCTGTCTTAACTAACCCCATCTCAGGCAAAAGCGCGTGCTCAATACCCATACGCCCCACTTCATAATAATGTTCAATTTTATGCTTGGATGCAAAATGTTTAAGGCGTTTGGCGTTATCAGCGCTTTTGATATCCTTCGCCGGCGTAAAATGGTCAGGAATTAAAGCGATTTTTTTCCGGTCAAAAACTTTCTTAAACCCGGACTTTTCAAACTCATCTATCGCGATTGGCGCTGTAACATCATTTCCTAAGCTGAAATCAACACGAGCCCAAATGAACTCACCGGGAGAAACTGTTTTTCTTCCGCAATGATGGGCCAGTATTTTTTGAGTGATCGTTTGTGGCATTATTCTTTAAAACTTTTAATAACAATAGAAGCGTTATGCCCTCCAAAACCTAAAGCATTGGACATTGCCACTTCCACTTTTAACTCGCGGGCTTTATTAGGGACATAATCTAAATCACACTCAGGATCAGGCGTATCCAGATTAATTGTAGGAGGCACGATACTATGCGCCATGGCTAAAGAACACACGATAAATTCTACGCCGCCAGCTGCCCCCAATAAATGTCCTGTCATAGATTTCGTTGAGCTGATTGAGAGTTTTCTCGCATGGCTACCAAAAGCTTTTTTTAAAGCAAGTGTTTCAATTTTATCATTCAAATATGTGGAAGTCCCATGCGCATTAACATAGTCAATATCTTCAGGCCTTAAAGAAGCATCTTTTAAGGCCGCCTGCATGGCCCTAACACACCCGTCTCCAGAAGGATCAGGAGCCGTAATATGATAAGCATCTCCGGACATGCCATACCCAGCTACTTCACAATAAATTTTGGCGCCTCTTCTTAAAGCATGCCTGGCTTCTTCTAAAACAACAAGGCCAGCACCTTCCCCCATGACAAAACCATCCCTATCCTTATCAAAAGGCCTGGAAGCTCTCTGCGGATCATTATTACGGCGAGACAAACTTTTTAACGCACAGAAACCCCCTATGCCTAAAGTCGTAATAGCCCCTTCCGTTCCTCCAGCGATCATAACATCCGCATCGCCATATTGAATAATACGACAAGCATCTCCAATCGCATGATTCCCAGTTGCGCAGGCTGTCGCCACACATGAATTTGGCCCCTTTAGGCCATATTTCATGGAAACATGTCCAGATGCTTCATTCACAATAAGCATCGGAATCAAAAATGGTGTCAGCTTAGAAGGCCCACGCCTCAAAAAAACTTCATGCTGTTCTTCAATAATACGCAAACTGCCTATCCCGGAACCAATCAAAACCCCAAAACGCGTCAGATCATGCTCTTCAAGATTAAAACCAGCGCTCTCCATACACTGCTGCGAAGCAGCCATTGCGTAGTGCACGAACTTTTCTGTATGCTTAATCTCTTTCTTCCCCATGCAATCTTCGGGATTAAAATTCTTTACCTGCCCTGCGATCTGCGTGTCAAACGCGGAAGCATCGAAATAAGTAATCTTGTCAATCCCGCTCTTGCCGGATACCAATGCCTTCCAAAACTCATCAACGGTATTGCCAAGAGGCGACACAACCCCATATCCTGTTACCACAACTCTTCGTTTCATCAGTCCTCGCTAATAAATACCCCGACATAAGCCGGGGTATTTAGAAACTTTAATGGATAATAAAACACTACATCCATCTATTTCTTTGTAATCTTGTCTTCAATATATTTGACAGCATCACCAACGCTGGTCATCTTTTCCGCGTCTTCATCCGGAATCTCGATTCCAAACTCTTCCTCCAAAGCCATAACCAATTCAACTGTATCAAGAGAGTCCGCACCTAAATCTTCAACAAAAGAAGCCTCAGGTGTTACCTCTTCCGGCTTAACGCCTAACTGTTCTGCAATAATCGATTTCACTCTATTGACCGCATCTGTCATTCTGTTCCTCCTGTTTTCTTATTTCTGATAAAGATTAATTCTTTTTTCCAGCTTCCTTAATAAATACCAATATAACTAATTAAAGAACTACATGCACATTCCACCATCAACTACGATTGTCTGCCCCGTAATATAACCTGCCTGCTCAGATGCCAAAAACAAACATGCCTGCGCAACATCCTGTGGAACACCTAATCTATTTAAAGGAATACTAGCCAACATGCGGGTCCGTTGCTCCGTGGTAAGTTTATCCGTCATTACTGTTTGAATAAATCCAGGCGCAACAGCGTTAACATTGATATTTCTTGAGGCAAGCTCTTTAGCCACAGATTTTGTAAAACTAATGATACCGCCCTTTGACGCCGCATAGTTCGCCTGTCCGGCATTGCCCATAATACCAATGATCGATGCAATATTAACAATCTTACCACTTTTTTGCTTGATCATAGCCCTTGAGACAGCTTTTGTACAATTAAAAACACCCTTTAAATTCACAGAAAGAACGCTATCCCAATCAGCTTCAGTCATCCTTAAAAGCAAATTATCTTTTGTTATGCCAGCATTGTTAACTAATATATCAAGATGTTCAAAATTGTCAAGTATTAAATTCATCATATCTTCGACTTGTTTAAAAACCGTAACATCCGTCGATAAACTCATAGAATGACGGCCTAAAGCTTCAACTTCTTTTTGTGTTTCCTGGGCAGCTTGAGGGTTAACATCACATATAACAACATCACTACCTTCTTTAGCGAATAAAAGGGCAATCTCACGGCCGATTCCCCTGGCTCCCCCTGTGATCAGGCTCACCTTACCTTCAAGATTCATAACAATCTCCTTAATAATATCTATAATTAGGTATTTTTCTAGTGTTTATACTGCGGAGTTTTTACCATAAAAGCTAACTCCCTGTTTTACTACTCTCTAAAACTTCATGCCAATTCCCAACAGAAACAACCTGCACAGACTTATCAATTTTTTTCAATAAGCCTCTAAGAACACTTCCAGGGCCAATCTCAAAAAAAAGATGCACGCCTTCAGAAAGCAAATACCTCATAGATCGTTCCCAATACGTTGCCGAATTAACCTGCTTAATCAAATTATCCTTTATAGCCTTCGCATCTAGATGCGGCAAAGCATCTACATTACAAATTAGCGGAAATCGGCTTTCCTTAAATTTAATCTTATCAATTTCTGGCCGCAACTGATGAGCCGCCTCATCCATATAAGAACAATGAAACGCACCACTGACCTCCAAGGGAATAACTTTTTTAGCTCCTTTGCTCATTAATACCTGTGCCGCGGCTTCTAGATTTTCAACCCCACCTGAAATGACAACCTGGCCTGGACAATTTAAGTTCGCGATCTCACAACCAACACTCTGGCACACAGAATTAACAATATCCTGATCAAGGCCTAAAACACAACTCATTTTTCCCGGATTATTCTGCGCCGCAACATCCATAAATTCCCCACGCTTTCTTACCATATAAACAGCATCCTCAAAACTAACAATACCAGCCGCCACCAATGCAGAATATTCTCCTAAGCTTAAACCTGCCACATAAAAAGGCGCAAGAGCTAAATCTTCAGCTCTTAAAGCTGCAAGCGCAGCCATACTAACTGTTAGAATAGCCGGCTGACAATTTTGCGTCTTTGTCAACTCTTCAGAAGGGCCATGAAAACATAACTCGCTAAGAGAAAACCCTAAAATTTTATCGGATTTCTCAAATATTTTCCTGGCAGCCCAGGAATTCTCATAGAGGTCTCTACCCATACCGACAAATTGAGCCCCCTGACCTGGAAATAAATAAGCTGATTTCATATCACTTTCAATATTTTTTAAATTTAATAACTTGTAACTTTATGTCGTGTGACGCTGTGTCTTTGCTTTACCATTCAATAACACAAGACCCCCACACAAGGCCTGCGCCAAAAGCATCAAGGACAATAATATCGCCGCTTTTAAACCTGCCCGAAAAAAAAGCTTCACTTAAAGCGACAGCGGTTGAAGCAGAAGACATATTGCCATATTGAGCAACATTGAAAAAAATCTTTTCCTGGGATAACCCCATCTTCCTGGCAACAGCATCTAAAATTCTCAAATTGGCTTGATGAGGAATAAAACAATCAATATCTTCCACATTAAGTTTACATTTTTTCAAAGCCTTGCAAACAGCATCAGACATAATCTTTACAGCTAATTTAAAAACCTCATTACCCCTCATCTTAATAAAATGAAGTCTTTTTTCTAATGTCTCCTTTGAAGCAGGATGCCTGCTTCCTCCGCCGGGAAGCATCAAAAGTTCACTCAAAAAACCATCACTACCCAGATAGCTGGAAAGGATACCGCCTTTTTCAACCGCCGACAATATAGCCGCGCCAGCACCATCGCCAAAAAGGACACACGTATTCCTGTCTTCCCAATCCGTCACAGCTGATAACTTTTCAGCTCCGACAACTAAAACATATTTATATAAACCGCTGTTTATAAACTGTTGAGCAATAATCATCCCATAAACAAACCCGGCGCAAGCGGCCCCAACATCAAAACAAGCTGCCTTTTTGGCACCCAACAAATCCTGCACGAAACAAGCCGTTGCCGGAAAAGGCATATCAGGCGTAATCGTCGCGACAATAATTAAATCAAGATCCTCAGCCTTAAGATTGGCATTTTTTAAAGCGGCCTGCGCGGCCTTAAAAGCGAGAACGCTTGTTGATTCTTCTTTGGCGGCAATATGACGTTCCTTAATACCAGTACGCGTTGTAATCCACTCATCACTCGTCTCAACCATCTTCTCTAAGTCCTTATTGACAAGAATCTTCTTCGGCACATAAGAACCAACACCAATGATACCCACCCTTCCCTGCGGATTCATCATTTACGCTCCAACAAACAACCTTTTAGCCTGCTCTAAAATATTCTGGTTAATCTTACGCTCAACTTCCTCTTTGGCAAAACGAATAGCATTCATCACCGCTTTCGCGCTTGAACGGCCGTGGCCAATAATAACAATACCATCCACACCCAATAAGGGAGCTCCGCCATATTCCGAATAGTCAATCTTCTTTTTGAAATTTATAAAACTCCTCCGGGCGAACAAAAGGCCGATTTTACCCCAAATGCTTGAAAGTAATTCGCGTTTTAAAAATGTAGAGATAGTCTCCGCCATACTCTCAGAAGCTTTTAACGTCACGTTCCCAACAAATCCATCACAAACAATAACATCACAATGGCCAGAAAAAATATCCTTACCTTCCACATTGCCAATAAAATTAATAAAACTATTTTCTAAAAGCTGATACGCCTCCTTCATAGAACCTGTGCCCTTTGACTCTTCTTCTCCAACGTTTAAAAGGCCGACGCGGGGATTTTTCTTACCTAAAATCTGCTCAAAATAAGCACTTCCCATAATGCCATAATGAAGGAGATGGATTGGCTTAGGGTCAATATTGGCTCCGGCATCGATAATTAGAGAAACACCTTGCAAATTCGGCATAACAATCGCAATTCCAGGCCGTTCAATAGATTCAAGCAAGCCCAACTTTAGCGTCGTCGCGCAAACAACCCCGCCCGTATTGCCAGCGCTAAAAAAAGCATCGGCCTTGCCCTCTTTAAGAAGATTAACACCGACAGAAATAGATGATTTTTTCTTCTTGCGGATAGCAACAGCGGGAGATTCATCCATGCCAACAACTTCATCTGCATGAACGACTTCTATCCTGGCTGGATCAAACTTATACTTAACAAGCTCTTCAGAAATCCTATCCTGTATTCCGACAAGACTGACAAAAACATCAAACTTCTTTACGGCATCAACCGCGCCTCTTACAACAACCTCAGGCGCATGGTCCCCACCCATAGCATCCACAGCAACTCTAACCATAAGGATGTCCTATCTTTTTTTCTTCTTTTTCTTCTCTTCTTTTTTGAGTTTTTTGCTCTCAAAATCCATTACCTGCTGTCCATCATAATAACCGCAAATTTCACACAGCCTATGAGGCAATTTTGGTGATTTACACTGTGGACACTCGCTCACCTCAACAGCTTTTACCTTCCAATGCGCCCTTCTGTTTCTCCCGCGCATCTTTGAATGTCGTCTCTTTGGATTTGGCATACCTTCATCTCCTTAACATTGCCTATAATTAGGTTTTTCTTCCTTGCAATGTTAACTCCGGAGCATACTGAGCAAAATTGACTTGTTAATTTTGCCAGTGCTTATGCTGCGGAGTCTTTTCCTTAATGTGATTATTTTAACATTGCCTACAATTAACTATTTTTTTCTTAACTTTTCCTGCACCCGCACTCTTTTTTATTTAATTTCCCGCCGCACACTGAACAAACCCCACGGCATTCAGCACAACAAAACATCTTTTAAGGATAACTCAGGATAAACTCCTGACGAATATCATTCCAAACAGCTATCTCATCTTATTTTTAAGGGCTTTTTCCACAAAATCCGGCAGAAAATAAGATAGGTCGGCATTCATTTTAGCCGCCTCTTTCAACAATTTCGACGAGACATAACTATAAGATTCACAAGGCATAAGAAAGATTGTTTCAATATCATCTGCCAATTTTCGGTTAGTCAATGCCATCTGGAACTCATATTCAAAATCAGAAAGCATACGCAACCCGCGAATAACAATCTTCACGCTGTTTTTCCTGGCAAAATCAACAACAAGCCCTTCAAAACTAACAACTTTAACAGAATCCAGCTTCTTAAAAGTCTTTTTTAAAAAATCGACTCTCTCCTGCACCGAAAAAAGAGGCGCTTTCTGCGAATTAAAAGCAACAGCTACAAGAACCTCATCAAAAAGCTTCACAGCCCGGTTTACAACATCAATATGGCCGTTTGTAACAGGATCAAAAGTCCCTGGATAAATAGCTTTCTGACGCAATTCTTCCTCCACACTCACTCTTGCTAAGATATTTAATCTTAAGGTTTAATGGAAAAAACACAAACTTTTATATTGCCGTAAACAAGCTCTTTCAACAAAACAAACCCCTCTAAAGGAAGCCCAAGGTCGTCCATTTTAGAAGACTCCACAACGGCAAAACTACGAGGATGTAATATACCACTCCCTAAAAGGGTTTTCAAGGCTTTTTTTGCCAACTCTTTATGATATGGCGGGTCTAAAAAAACAAGATCAAACACTTTTCCACGCCGAGAAAGAATCTTTAGAGACCTTTCAGCATCCTGCGTAAAGACCTCTACATCCGCTCCAGCAATATTTAATTTTTCAAGATTTCTATGGATTGTATATGTGCATTTTTTGTCATGATCAATAAAACAGGCGCCCGAAGCCCCCCGCGACAAAGCTTCAAGCCCAAAGGCGCCACTTCCGGCAAACAGATCAAGCACACTAGCCCCCTCCACCACACCAGATAGGCAGTTAAAAACCGACTCTCTCACCTTATCCTGGGTGGGGCGAATATGCTTTGGAAAATCTATCTTCCGGCCTTTATATTGACCTGCAATAATTCTCATAATTTACTCCCTACTCTTTCTCTAAAGATAGTGGGTTTGATTTAATAAAGCAAAATGTTTGCAGGCCGAGTGGGCATGGATCCCTGTTGTTTTGCCTTGCAAAACGGCAGGGAGAGCGAGGCCGAAACTCAAGCGCGGATTTGCCACGCTGGAGCAAATCAAGCGTTTTTGCGACATTAAATCAAATCCGCTATTTTACCCCACCTCAATGAACTTCTCAAACTCCGGGAATCTCCGATAAAGTTCTCTCTTAAGCCTTTCATTCTGCCGATTTTCCAAATTTATATCATTTTCAATCAAATGCTGTACTTCCTGTTTCGCGATTTGAAAAATATCCATTTCTTTTACCGGATCTGCAATTTTAAGCTCTGTTAAACCGTGCTGGCGTTCTCCAAAAAACTCCCCCGGCCCCCTGATTTTCAAATCCTCTTCAGCAATTCTAAACCCATCATGATGTTCAATAATCGTCTTCAAACGAGCACGTGCCTGTTCAGTATTAGGATCTCCCAAAAGAAGGCAAAACGACTCGTCACTCCCCCGCCCTATCCTGCCTCTCATCTGATGCAACTGGGATAAACCAAACCTTTCTGCGTGTTCAATCAAAATCACGCTCGCTTTAGGCACATCAATACCAACCTCCAAAATTGTTGTCGCAACCAACAAGTCCAAATCTCCATCTCTAAACTTTTTCATAACAGCCTCTTGCTCTTTCTTTGAAAGCCGGCCGTGTATTAAACCAATCTTATAATCCTTAAATATCTTCTGGCTGAACTCCTGGTACATCTTCTTAGCGGACGCCAATAGAAGCTTGGGGTTTTCTTCTATAATGGGGTAGACAATATAGGCCTGCCTTTTAGCGTCTAAATGTTTCTTTATAAACTGATAGGCTTCGTTTTTATGGCGGGGCTCGTAAAAAACAGATGAAACTTTTTTTCTCCCCTTGGGCAATTCCGTAATATAAGAAACATCCAAATCACCAAAAAACACCATCGAAAGCGTCCGGGGAATAGGGGTCGCGGTCATAATAAGCACATCCGGATAAGCGGCCTTTTCAAAAAGGAGAGCTCTCTGGGAAACGCCGAATTTATGCTGTTCGTCTATGATAATCAAACCAAGCTTCTTAAACTGCACAGATTCACCAAGCAAAGCCTGTGTGCCAACTATGATATCAACCTCGCCATTTTTAATCTTGGAGATAACACGTCTTTTTTTAACATCTGTCAGGCTGCTGGAAAGCACCTCTATTTTGACTTTTTTCCTCCGGCTATGCCCGCAAAAATCATCTAAAAATTTTTTAATCTTTTCATAATGTTGGCTGGCTAAAACCTCCGTCGGAACCATAAAAACAGCCTGAAAACCTGAACTTAGAGCTCCTAAAGCGGCGATCAAAGCAACAACGGTCTTACCAGACCCAACATCTCCCTGAATCAGCCTTTGCATAGGGCGAGACGAAGACATGTCCGCTTTTATCTCAGAAAGAACTTTTAGCTGTGAACCCGTTAAATCAAAAGGCAGAAAATCAATAAAACTACTCCATAATGCCTCATCAATCTGAAACGATATACCCTTCTTCTGCCTGCGTTTCATCCTGCGCAATATTAAAGGAATCTGATAAATAAAAAACTCTTCAAAAACAAGCCGCTCATAAGCCTTAAGCCTCGCATCTTCATTATCGGGAAAATGAATATTACGCAGGCTCAAAGCGATATTTAAAAGGCCTCTGCGCTGCCGGATATCAAAAGGCAGGCAATCAATAACACCAGATATATATTGATCTAAAACATGCCTCACGGCTGTTCTAAAAATCTTCTGAGAAACACCTTCCGGCAGGGAATAAACCGGGACAATCTTATCTATAGATACAGCATCATCCTCTCGGTCCAGTATTTCAAACTGAGGGTTGTTCATTTGCAGCCTGCCTTTATAAAGATCGACTCTGCCATAAAGAAAAACCCTCTCGCCTGCTTTAAGAGAGTTCTTTAAATAAGGCTGATTAAACCAAACCGCGCACACCTTACCTGTCTGGTCACCTAAAATAAGTTCGATGATTGTGAAGGATTTTTTAAAACTTCGACGGGCTTTTATAAAAAGGATTTCAGCCTTAATACAAGCGGTAACTCCGGCCTTAAGCTCTCCAATAGCAGAAACTCTGGACCGATCCTCATAACGGCGGGGAAAATAATATAATAAATCCTCGACAGTCTGTATCCCAATTTTCTGAAACAAAACAGATCTTTTTGGGCCAATGCCTTTTAAATACTGAATAGGAGTTAACAAAAAAACGGGCATTTATAGGATATTAAGATAAGCAGTCTGCGCCGGTGCATCCAATTTGAACACCATCTTTATCAAATGAATAATTTGCGGTGTGCGCACCACTACCATCACCAACGGCATAATCCAATCTAACACGAAAAGACGGCCCGGCTATACCAAGCACGGTATAATTATGAAAGGCGCACTGCGCGTCAGTAATTTTAGATCCATAAACAGTATTGGTTTCTGTCGTACATGTTGTTGTCACATAACTACCCATGGTTAAATAATAGTTTTTAGCCACAGTAGCCAGGCTCCGCACAACTGTTAACGCCCCTTTATATTCGGCCAGGCGCTTTACCCTGACATAGTTAACTATGCTTAACGAGGCCAAAATACCAATAATAATAACCACTATCATAATCTCAATTAAGGTAAACCCGTATTTTTTTTTCATAAAATTAAAAGCTAACTATCGTTAAATTCCCATCTGATAAGGAAACTTCTATATACTTGGAGTTATCCTGGATAAGAGTCGCCCTTAATGAAGTTGGACCGGCAGTATTGGGGCGGATCGTATAGTCAAAATAACGATTGGCCATAGTGGCTGCATCCGATATCCCCATCCTTGACCAGCTCAATCTATTTGCTCCGTTAATCGGTTCGTTATCAAACAAAAGACGCTGATAGCCGGCATAGCCATGCAACAGGACACTTTTAGCTTCAGCGAGTTTAGGCCGGTCTAAAATTGCCCTGTAATTAATAACAGCCAAAGAGGCGATTATGCTAACAACGATAACAGTAACAATAAGCTCAATTAAGGTAAAGGCGGATTTTTTTTTGAAACAGTTTTTTAACAAAGATTATGCTCCAGCTCAAAAATATCTGCAACTTGCCATTCTAAGAAGCCGACAGCCGGCCGAAGCCTACAGCAGGTAGGAATCTCACCAGCGTCGAGATTCTTCCCCTTCGCCTCTGGCTCAGGTTCAGAATGGCATAAAATTGCGCATTTTGCAACATGTCCATGATTTAATTTATTTTACGCAGCAAATTAATTGTATTATAAGTTTATTCAAAATTCAATATAAATAAAAAACCCAGCCTATTAAATTTTTCAATTAATAGGCCGGGTTAAATTTAAGGGGCACTGTTCTACTCTCCCAAGCCCTTGCGAGCTAAGTACCATCGACCTTGAAGAGCTTAACTACCGTATTCGGAATGGGAACGGGTGTTTCCTCTCCAGCAAAAGTACCCCAATTTTATACAACATACACAATCAATGTACATTGCTATTAAATTAGATTGACAACTTCTGTAAAATCTTTTCGAATTCCGAGTTTTCACAAGCCCAACCGTTTAAAATGCCTTAATTAAAAGACATTTTAAGGTCAAGCCGATTGACAATTAGTATCCTTTAAGCTTAAGCCCTCACAGGCCTTACACCTAGGACCTATTAACCCGGTAGTCTTCCGGGTGTCTATTCTTGTCTTGCGACAAAAGGGAAGTCTATTCTTAGGGCGAGCTTGGCGCTTATATGCCTTCAGCGCTTATCTCTTCCGAACTTAGCTACTCAGCCTTTGCCCTTGGCAGAACAGCTGAAACACCAGAGGTTCGTTTGTCCTGGTCCTCTCGTACTAAGGACAACTCCCTTCAAACTTCCTAACGCCCACACTGGATAGAGACCGAACTGTCTCACGACGTTCTGAACCCAGCTCACGTACCCTTTTAACCGGCGAACAGCCGGACCCTTGGGACCTTCTCCAGCCCCAGGATAGGATGAGCCGACATCGAGGTGCCAAACCGCGCTGTCGATATGAACTCTCGAGCGCGATAAGCCTGTTATCCCCGGAGTACCTATTATCCGTTGAGCGATGGCAATTCCACATTCAACCACCGGATCATTAGCCCCTACTTTCGTATCTGCTTGTCCTGCCGGACTCGCAGTTAAGCTGGCTTATGCGCTTACACTCCACAGGCGATTGCCGACCGCCTTGAGCCAACCTTTGGGCCCCTTCGTTACTTTTTAGAAGGGAACCGCCCCAGTCAAACTGCCCGCCTGTCACTGTCCTCCCGCCGGATTCACGGCAAGAAGTTAGAAACTTAGTGCAATAAGGGTGGTATTTCACATTGTGGCTCTGCCTAAGCTAGCGCCTAGGCTTCAAAGCCTCCCACCTATACTACACATATTGAACCAAATTCCAATAGCAGGTTGCAGTAAAGGTTCCGGGGTCTTTTCGTCTTGATGCGGGTAGACGGCATCTTCACCGC
>CAYRDK010000005.1:0-218706 GCA_964423185.1 uncultured Planctomycetia bacterium | reverse complement strand
GATTTGATATCTTTGCCGGATAAAAATCTTACCGGGATCGATTTTAATACCGCCCGGAGGCAGATAGATTACTTCTGGATGCAGACGCGCGTGAAGAAGCTCCTTGAGGATATAGAGAAGTTTGGCAGGCAGAGTTCGCCGGTGAACAAGGGCAAGTTGACAAAAATGACCAGCCGGGAGAAACGCTTAGAATTAGTTGATAGGCATCTCGTATCTTTATTAACTGATGAGACAAAGTTTGTGATGGATGCTGGCGTTGGATTTCCGCCTCATTCGACGGTTGAACTTGCTGATAAAATCGCGCCGCTTTATCCGCGAGTCCATGTAATAGGCGTGGATAATAATATCCCTTGTATGAGTGTCTGGAGGGATATTTCCAATAGGCCTGAGTCGTCAGCAGAATCTTGGAGCACTTTTTACACCTTTTTCTTTGACAGGCTTGGGAATCTTTTGGCGATCAATGGTGACAAATCATATATGCCCAATTTGGCTCCGCCAAACTTATCGGAGATCGCCAGGGGAATGCAGGATAGATTGCCAAAAGATATAAAAGAAGGTTATTCCATGCCAAAATATTCGGAAGGCAAATTAGAAATCAATTTTTTGATTTCATATTATCGCCGCAATGTTTCATATATTCAGGCGGATATGTTGGAAGCATCTTTGCGTCAAGGAACGATTGATATCATCAGGGATTTTAATTTAAGCCAGATTTATTATGATTCAGATGATGAATCAGCAGCTTTTTATGATGCTGAAAATACCTTATTAAAAGAAGGAGGATATCTTTTACGCGGGATGGATATTCCTGACAGGGGTTCTTTGGAGTATGAAGTTTATCAAAAAGAAAACGGAATGTTGGCGCCTCGGTTTTTTGTCTTTAATTTAAATTTTGATTATATCAAGGATCTTGGTGCGTCAATTTCTTCACGCAGCTTTTTCTGGAAATATAAATATAAAGAGTTTTACGAGGCTTATCAAAGATTTATTCTAAAAAGAAATCTCAAGACGATTTGGGCAGGTTTTTCTGAGTATCTTGTTTTAGCTCTCGACAATAATGAGGGAGATAAAATCTTTGCCGATTACAATGGTGTGATTGCTGAAGGCTTGCGGAAAGAAGGGATCAAGGCATCGTTGTTTGGCAGCCGCCTTATTGTAATAGATATAGGCGGAAAAACGGGCAGTCCTGTTGTTTCGGAACAAAGAAAAAATTTGAGTTCCCCAGTTGCTGTCATTCTGAGGAGCGATAGCGACGAAGAATCTAGGACGAGATTCCTGCCTGCCGGCAGGCAGGCTTCGGCGGAGTTTATACTGAGTGAAGCGAATGTGCCCAGAATGACAGGGATGGGTTGGTTATTCGGGATGACAGGTGGAGTGGTGGATTCACCGCTTGCTTGCAATACGACGGAAGCTGGTTTAGGGCAGATCGCCGGTTTTGGCAGTGTTAATGTTTTAAGGGCTGGGAGCGGACGGGTTAATCTCGATACTCGTGAAGAAATGATTTTACCGGTGTTCTTGAAATTCTTCCCAGGCCAATTCAATATCCTGCAGAATCTTACGTATAAGGCCGCGGCCGATATCTTCGCCTTTATGCATCGGCACAACTGTCGTCCTGCCGTCAGGGTTCCTGAAAAATATATGACTTCCTTTTTGGCGGATACGTTGGAAACCAAGACGGACGAGTACGCGGATGATTTCAGCGGGCTTCAAGGGAATGAGACGGCTCATAAACTAACTTCCTGGAGGCCTACGAATTTGAGAGGTTTTATATCTTCTTTTTGGACTTCCAGACAGAGCTGGATAGCTTCTTTTATGCGTTCCAATAAAGCCGGCATGGTTTTTGCTTGCGTATGGCAGCCTTTTAATGTCAGAGCTGACGCTACCAACATTCCATCTTCATCTTTTTCGATTAAGACTAAAAATTCATTTTTAGAACTATGGGATTTCATGATTTGTTTCACCTCCAAAATAGAAAATAGCATATTAGAAACAGGGCGTCAAGCATTTGTTGCCTCTTTGACGAGCTCACCGCTTGTTTTTAATATGGCCGAAGAAAGCCTGAAACAGATCGTTGAGCCGGGTAACACGAATATCACAAGGGCTGTGAGCTGGATGGTTGGGGAGAAAAACGGGGACGGTTTTATTATTTCACACCAAAATCTGAGTTCGCCGGTGCCTGGAGAGGATCATATTCCGACAGTTGCTGAGATCTATGGGGAAGCAGTTCGATTATTCTGTCATGGGTTTACCTGGGCTGGTGAGTTTTATAGCACTTATTATTTAAGATGGAGAGATAAGGCTGGTTTTAAAGAGAATTTTGCCGTTGTTTTAAGAAAACTTATTTTTGTCGAAAATAGAAATATCCGTCTTGGCACAGCGTGGATTGCCTCTATGCCTGATTTTCTTGGGCCTGTCGAACATGGAGATATCAACGGTTGGAGCGACAGATCGGTTTTAAAAATCCTCAAGAATTTTATTAGTTTTGTGCTGGGGCTTAAATACGAGCAGTTTGCTTCTTATAACGCTTTTTCTTTCCCATTCACAGAGAAAGATTTTAACGAAAAAATGATACAGATCGCGCATTATATTATTCCGAAAATCAGGAATTTATCACTAAAAGAACTTTATGCTATTTCGCTGGCCTCTGGAGCTTTAGGCCTGGATTTAAAATCTAACGCGTCAGCTGCCTCTTTAATTAACACAGGGAATATCATCAGGTATTATGTACCCGGAGAAACATCGCTTCAGGTTCGTCAAGAAAGAATGTATCGCGAGCTGATGCAAAGAGCTATCCGTCCATTTGCGATTAATTTCTGGCCGGAGTTTGAGGCGCAGATTATTAATGCCCGGCATCCTGTTATATTCGCGCAGTTTCATGATGATGTAGCCGAAACGATTTTTGATCTGCTATTTTTTAACAATCTTATTCAGATTAACCATCACTTTTCATTTGTGTCAATTCAACGTTGTGGCATAAGGCGTTTTGGCAATGATGCTTCGTCGAGCGACTATTTCAGATTTTTAGGGGAATTTTGTTTACGTGGCCTTTTCCAGGCTATGTTTTGGCAGAGGGTGAAGCTTTCTTATGACGGGCCTTCGTGGGGAGCTGTGTATGGGCTTCAATTTTCAGATGAGGTTGTGGATATTATTATGGGAAGCGAGGCTATTGGTGTTAAAGGCTCTCGTTCTTATGAGATGCTTCAAGGTATTAATAAAGACGTTTATTTTGGTTCTATGGTCTGCCGTGATTTTAGCGAGTCAGCAACGGGTGTCGATTCTAACACAGGTTTATCTGTTTTAATAAAACAGTATGCCGGCTTGCCTTCTTTTGAAGGTTTCAGGCAAAGACATACGCGGAGCATCAAGTTATTCAATACAAACAGGCGTGGATGGGCTGCTCGGATGACGGCTTTAGAATATACTAAAGCCGTCAAAAGTAAAAAATATGCGCAGATTGTTGCGTCATTTGGCGATGTGTTGCGTGCTAACCGTTGGGTTAAGCAGGAGGCTAAAAATCAAGCTTGTACGATTTCAGAGTTTATTATGCAGGTTGATCATTCTGTCGCGCGCGAGGCCGCAGGGATAAATAATGGGCGCCAGGATATTTTGAGTTCACCATTAATCCAGGAAGATTCAACTTTAAAACCTTATGATATTTTTTCTTTCTCAGGCAATGAGAAGGGATGTTTGTTTTATCCTGTTGGTTCTGATATTGTTATTCAAACGCTGGATTGTGGCAGCAAGAAAGTATTATCCCATGCTTCATTTAAAGGGCCGGGTGTTAAGTTCGCAGGAGTCGTCAGCGCGCTGGTCAAACAAGCCGGCATACACGATATCGGCGCTATAGGGGCGAATGGGGTTGCGGGAAAAACAAGATGGGTTGAGGTTGGCGCGCAGGCGCGCTGCGAGATGCAAGAGAGTGCCGCGCGGTTAGATGCGTTATTTCAAACATACGATGCGGTTGTTCAAACTTCTTTGGCAAATACGGTTAAAGCCGCAGCTATAGAGCTGGTTTGGTCTTTTCGGGAGGAGTTAGAGAGGCAGGCTATACCGGTTGTGTCCGGCCTGCTCAACTGTTTATCAGGTAAATACAAGTGGATAGATATGCCTAACAGGGTCAGTAGTTTGTGTTATTCTGAAGATTCGGAAGTTTTAGTTCAGGCTGTTGAATTGGAAGAGATGATGAGCGCGTTTATTGTTTTATCGCGCAGGATACTGCGGGATTGCCCGCGTTTGCCGCTGATAGGCGAACAATTAAATCTTTCAAAACTTGTGTTTTTATCCAGCCCGACCCAATCCGTTAAGGTTGTGTTTCTCATGCCTTTTAACGGTTTAGATTCTAAAGATGAGTATTTGTCATTTTTTCATATGGGGCAGTTTATACTTGCTAGTCTCTTAGCGGAGCGCGCGGATGTAGACGTAAAAATTCTTCCTATTAATTCTAATAGTTTTAGTCTGACAAACGGTTTAGATGTCAGGATAGAAGAAATGAAGCCGGATTTTATTTTCTTTTCCGTTTACGATATACAGTTGAGGATGGCTGCTGAGTGCATCTATTATTTAAGGGCGCTTGTACCGCAGGCATGGATTGGCGCCGGCGGCAGAGGGCCGACCGCTAATCTTGAAAACGCAAAATGTATCGGCGCTGATTTTCTATTTAGAGGGGCCGGGGAAAAAGGCGTTATTGATTTAGTGGAAGCGTTAAAGGGTTTAAATAGGTCGTCTTCTTTTTCGCCCGCGGTTATTAACGCGCTTAATCAGATTATCGGGCTGTGGTTTAAACTGCCTACAGGCTTGGTGGTGGGGCAATACGCGTTTGCCGCGGCTGTTGACCTGGATATGGTGAATAAAACACCGTGGAAGTGGGAGCTTTTAAAAGAGGTGTATGAAGGCTTAAAGCCTAAAGCGCCGGATTGCCTGCCAATCGCGGCCAGCCGTTACTGTCCGGGCCGATGCACATATTGTTTTCTGCAGGATGTTGATTCCGCGTCGCATATTGTTATGCCTGAAGATGAGTTTTTGCAGAGGCTTTTTGAAATAAAATTAAAGATAGATGCCGGGGTTTTACCGGAAGGGTTCAGGAATATCAGGCTGGATGCTGATAATAACTTTTTCGCGGGCAGAGAACCTGACAGCTTGACAAGATTTTTTAAAGAGTTCAGCAAGTTTTTTAACGGCGCGATGAATATCAGAAGAATCCAGACGAAAATTACGGAGGTTAATAAAATTCCCCATGATGTGTTGAAATGGATTAAGAAAAATAAAGTTGTGTTAATTATAGGCGTTGATTATTTCAATGAAGAGGATTTGAAACGCACAAGAAGAGGGTTTAAAGTAGCGGATATTTTTGAAGCCGCTCTGATATTGGAAGGGCATCAAATTGAGCATTATTTCTATGAGATGTTTACAACACCCTGGACATCGCCTGGAGATTATTTTACAGGCGCGGCGAATCTTTTAGCCGTTAAAATAGGCGGTTGTAATTATCTTCACCGGCGTGACTATGACCCGCCGGTTTCTCTGGTTGTTGTTACGCCATCGGCACAGGTGTTTCGTCAGATGCAAAAAGAAGGGCATGAGGATTGTTTAATTATAGGCGATGATTTGCGCGTTGAGCCTTTAATGGAAGCTTCAGGCGGGCAACCGGGGTTGTTTACGGTTGGCGTCGTTTATCCCATAGAAAGGCTGGCCGCGGAACTTTTATTTTTGCCCGCAGGTTCAAAAGATTATTTTTGTTTTAGCGATGACCCTGAAGGTGAGCGCATGGGGGATTTCGCGCAGCTTATCCGCATGCTTTACAATGGGTTTGATTACGCGCAGATGGTATATGAGAATTTGTACGTACAGGATATTGCTATGTATATCGATGAGCTTCAAAAGAAGGCAGAGAGTTACGAAGAGTGTTTAGGCGCGCTTCTTGGAGATACCGGGTTTGAAAAAACAAATCAAATACTGAAAAAGCTTGTTGAGTTTGATGATTTAGCTCCTGGGCTTTTAGCGGAGATGCATTATCGGTTTCCGAGGCCGGGAGTTGAAGAGGATGGGCCGCTTTTTAATAAGATATTGGCAAAAAATATCTCCCTGTGGTGCCGCGCGCAGAAGGCTTATTATTTTGATAAAATCCAAAGGTATGCTGAACGCGGCGTAGAAGAAAAGAATGAAGAGCTCGCCAAGATGCGTGGATGGTTCACGCAAGCCCTGCCGTCTTTATTGCGCGCCCTTAAAGTTTTTAACGAAAAATTCAGGTTATTTTATAGCAAAGACAAAATAGTTTTGAAGGCTGTGTTTAGCGTGCAGAGATTTTATGGCAGTTTATATGTTCAGCTTATGATGGCGGTCTTTTTGTCGGTGAGTTTTCTTATGTCCGCGGACGAGATTGAAAAAGCCGCTGTTTTATTTGGCGGCACTGAAAAACTTTTTTATTTTTTTAAGTCATTTGAAATTCTTACCAGTGTTATAAATGCCGAAACAGAGTATGAGAAAACATTGGGCTATATAAAACGAGTTGAGGCTTTTATGCGCTATTCCTCGCCTTTAGAAAATGCTTTAACGGGCCGGCGGCTGTCCCGCGCGAAGATGCTGTTTTCCAATACGGATAAGGCGCAGAGAGGAGCCTGTTTGTCTTTTATCATCTTTGATGATGTGATAAAGATGACGGTTGTTGAAGAGATTGATGGTTTTTATGATGTTGAAGCTGTTGGCAGGAAGAAACGGTTTGTTTATCAAAGGCTGACGGATTCAGAGTTCTTAAATGTGATAAAAGAGTTTAGGCAAAAAGCCCGCCTCACAGTGTTTTCTGACAAAAAAGAACGGGAGCTTTTAGATTATATCCGAAAATCGGGCACGGCCTCAGGCTTGGTTGGCCAGCTTATGGGGCATACCGGATTCAGTGAAGACAGTTTATTTTATATTACGCGTTCTCTGGCGGCAAAGAAACTGCTTCTTCATTGGCTTGAGGCTATTCAGGATGATGATATTATTTTGAATATATTAATTCATGCCTGTAATTATGGAGAGTTTATTGAGGACAGCGTTTTGTCTTATGTCCAGAATGCTTATAGCCGTTTATGCGTCAGCGGCTACAAATCTAACGCGCACAAAGGCGTATTGCCTGTTTCCTTATCAGCTTTAAAAAACCGTGTTGCCTGGCCACTTGATACGAATGAGCATTTTCATATTTTGAAATATTTCGCGCAGCTTTATTATTTAGAGGGTTTAAACCCGCATGAGAATTGGCCCGTTGTGCATTTGGGCATAGATATACGCTCAAAAGCTGGCGTTGATTTTGTAGCTCCGCAGGCAGGGTATGTTGTGCAGACGCTCATAGAGCCTGATGATACGGGTGCTTCGGTTTTTCTGGTTTCGCGTGATGAAAATATTCTGTGGAGTTTCGCGCACTTTTCTTTTTTGAGCATTCCGGATGGGTTCTTTAGGGCGTCGTTGCGTGACAGGGCCGAGGTTAGGCATGGCGACCCTGTCGGGAGAATGAATGCCTGGCCGGTTGGCGGCGGGCATCAAGATCACGTGCATTTTGAAACAAGGTATTTAAACCGGGGAGAGCTGCCGGCAGCTTTGGAGCTGAGTTGCGCCGGGCAGTTGATTAATCCGTTGCTTTTATTGGAAGTTTTAAAGCATGATGTTTCTGGTCCGGCCGTTTCCAGCCCTCTTGAGGCTGAGCATATGGCAGACAAGAGAAATGTTTCAGGCCTTATCCGGCAGTTAAGAGCGGCCGCGGATTTTTCACAGAAATTTAAAATATTAAGAGGTTATTTTGGGTTGAGCCAAGGCGCTCTGGCTGATTTGACAGGAGAATACCAGAGGCTGATTTGCAATATTGAGCTTGGGAAGGCTGCCCCTAAAGACAAACTTTTATTGTCTATGACTAAGATTTTTAATCTTCCTGCGGATATTTTTCCGGTTAAGTATGCGGATAAGAAGGCTCTGATTCAGGCTTTAAAGATGATGGGCGCATTGAAAGATGATTCTGAATTTGGGAAGAAGGTGAGATTTGACATTGGCAGAAGGATTAAGTCTGTCAGGATGAAGCATGGTTTGAGCCATAAGGAATTTGGCAAGAGATTAAATGTAGATGGGAGCCTGATCTCTAAATATGAAAACTCAAAAGCCCAGCCGTTTTATGGTTTTATGAACCGCCTTATAAATGAGTTTAAAGTTGAACGAAGTTATTTATACATTCGCGGCCACAAAACCGCGCCATTTATGGCGCGGATGGAGTTTGGCCGCTCAGTATTCCGCTTTTGGAAACCGCGGGCCTTAGCCCGCGGAGCTTCATTTGAGCATTACGCGCCGGGCCAGGAGTTTGTTGATTATATAACAGGTTTGGTTTCTTTGGGGTATATGACTCAGGAAGAACTTAGAATACGGGCGGGTTTTGGTACAGCCTATGTGCCGAGAGCCGGTGGGCATGAAAAGAGAATGAATGTTTTTCATGCGGTATCCTCTCATTTATCCTCTTTCTTTGTTCCTTGCGCTTCTGCTGAAAATATAAAAAATACATACACAGCCGCCCCCAAAACAGGTCGGACCTACCGTGGCAGGTTATCCGATTTTTGTTATTCCGCGCAGGGCAAGCCTGGCGCGGCGGGGGCGGCGTTGATTTCGCCTGTATATATTTTAGCTCATGCGTTCTCCAGCAGTCCGCTCCATGGCTATGAGATTGATAGTATAGTGAAATCAATATTAAAACAATATGAAGAGATGCTGTGGAAGTACGCGGCAGCCGCGGCGAGAAAAGTTGGTTATAGTGAACAGGCCGTCAAAAATGGCGCTTTCTGTTTTTGTTTTGCTTATCTTTTGAGCCGTGTGATGGCACGTTTATTTAGAGATCTTTTGCCTGAAGGTAACGATATGGTTTTTATGATTGAGAGTGGGCTTCATATGGAGACAAAAATGCCTCATCGGCATCATTTTGGGATCAAGGCTTTTTATCAGAGGAAACCGATTTTATTGATTGATCCTGCATATATCCAGTTCGACAGTGATTTTAACGGTATCACGCGAGAAAAAACCTTAATTGATTCTTATGCGCCTGAAAAATATGGATTTGTGAGCTTTGAAGATATTTTTGAAAGAGAGATCGAAAAAGAAGGCTGCGATAGAAAAGAAATACAAAAAACGCTTGTTAAGTTGGAATCTAATTTTGCTGAATACGATAGTTTATATTCTATAGGTATTTCATTATCAGATCTAGGAAAAAATCTCTTATGTGTTGTGCGGGCCAAGTTAGTTAGAGAATGGAGGATTCGCGAGTTGATGTACAAGTATCTTCAGTATTCGGATATTATGGATAGCACCGTTGAAAAAATTCTGTCCGAGATGGCCGCGTTAGGGGTTGTGAGCGAAGTGAAAAACCAATATCGTTTATCTTCACCGATTGAAGTTAGAAATAAGGATGTTGCAAGGAGTTTCATCCAAGAGCAATTAAGTTCTGACAGTTACTCTATCTTGAAGGATAACGAGAATCATACAGCTCAAAAGATTCTTAACGTTTTGGGAGAAGGTAGGCTACCGCAAGTTTTTCCTTATCAGATTCAGTTGGATGTTACGGATTTTTGTCCTACTTGGAAAAAAATTCAAAAGAAAAAGGCCGGGCCGAAAGATTGCATGGGTTGTTCTTTTCCTGTTAAATCCAATCGCCATGTTGAGATTGGCAGACTCTTGGTTTTATTGAAGCATTTTGAGGATTTTGGCGGGAGGTCTGTTTTTGTTACGGGTGGCGGAGAACCAGGTGCTTATAAATATTGGCATCAACTTTTTGAATTTTTGTCAACTTCCAATGGCCTTTTCATTACTCGTTTGAAGCAGGAGAATGCGTCAGTTTTGCGCGGGGTGTTCTCAGAAGAAAAAGCCCCTGCTGTTATAAGTATTTCCGCGCATAATGAATTCGCGTATCAGATGGCAGGGTTGTTGAATAAATTGCGGGAAAAAGCCGGGCTCAATATCGTTATACGCATGACTTTTCTCGTTCATGCTGATACACGGGTTTCAGGATTGGTTGCTTTTTTGAATAAAAGCAACCAATTAGGCGTTGATATGGCTGTTTTTAAACCTCAGCATGGTTTTGACGGTTATGAACGTTTTTTTGAGCCGAATCAGGAGGCGTACGTGTTTATAAAAGACTTGATCGGTCGGCAACATAACATGGATATAGGCCAAGAGGCTTTTGGGCATTCATATGGTCTTATTATTCAGGCTATGAGAATAAACAGGTTTTCGTCGCGGTTTACAGATGTCCGCAAGAGATATAGAAATATGAGTGATGAAAAACAGCCTTTTTGCCTGGCGCCGTTATGCAATTGTTATGTGAACGCGAATTTTTGTTTAGGCATGTGTTGTGATACGAAGAGTGAAGGCATGGGTGGTGTTCTGGCTGAAACGTTTGGCACGGCCGGTCTTTTAACTCCCCGGAGTTATTACATAGAGTCCTTATGGGGCAGTATTAAGTTGGACTCTCGTCATTGTATCGTTGGTTGTGGTTTTATGGAGCCTAATTTAGTATTTCCGGACAAGTTTAACTTAGGGCCATTAATTGGACAGTTAAAGCTGCTGCGTCATCAATATCATTTGGAAAACATAACAGGAGATGAAGTTAAGCAAGAGTTGGAGCATTTTTTCAAAGCATTTAAACATGAACAAGAAAAAAGAGAAGATCTTTATTCTTCTTGTCTTAACTCTCTAGAGAGGAAAATTTATAATGAAATAACAGTTTTAATTTCAAGCCTGATGAAAAGTAGATATGATCTCAGCTTTGCCCCTTATCCTCTAAATAATCAACCGCCGGTAGTGGTGCCGTGCGCTTACGCGCAAACACTTTTACCTATAGGAGATATTGAAAATACAGCCGCCCCCAAAACAGGTCGGATCTACCGTGGCAGGTTATCCGATTTGCGTTGTTCCGCGCAGGGCAAGCCTGGCGTGGCGGGGGCGGCTGTTTTTTCAAGCCCGTTAATCACCGGCACATGGCGGGATGTTATGATTAAGTTATTATCAAGAAATAAGACGCTGACGGTTTTAATTGATGGAGATAACTCTTCTTTTGTTTTGTTTGAATGGCTTCTTTGGCATTCCCGCCTGATGCCATTCATCTGGTGGTTCAAAGGCTATAACGTGCGCCTGATTGATGACGCCGGCAAAGAAGATTTGAGGCAGGCTCGAGGGATCCGATGGATGCTGGATTGGTATGAGTGTTTATTAGCGCCAAGCCTTTTTTCTCTGGAGGAGTTAACACTTTACAGCGAAAGCATTGATATGCATTTTAGGTTTTTGATTCAGTGTGTTTGGCTTGCGGAAAAGGAAGGATTTTTGCCGCTCAGCGGTATGGATACGGCGCCTCAGTCGTCTCCTGTTGTTATGCCCCCTGTTATTCAGGAAACTTTGCGGGAGATGATGTCGGCCTATCAGCAGCTTTTAGAAAATGTGAAGATAGACGGCCTTTTAAGAAGTTATTTTGAACAGAATTTCGTGAATCTGCTAAAAGAGTATGAACAAATTTTTACCGTTGACGAGAATAGCGGCAGCCTGAATAAAAACTTGTATGATTTATGGTATTTTGAGTGGTTTTTTTCCCGGAAAATAACCGAGTGTTTGTACGAGATAGAACGTTATTTTTGCGCTGGTAAAAAGAGCGTCACCAGCTTAAACGATTACAATATGTTTAAATGGTGGTTCATGATTTATGGCCAGCGCCTGTTGAGCCAGCTTAATATTGCCGCGTATTTTTCGGCATTTTTAGGTTTTAACAGGGCTTACCGCGCGATCATCGCTTATGATAAGTATCCGAACGTTTTCTTTTTAGATAAGTGGTATAAAAAGTTTCAGATTAACCATTATGAAGTTTGGCAGTTGTTGCAGAAGAAGCACCGTATTCGGCTATCCGCGCATGATAAACAGATACAAGTAGTTATTTTTGGCAAAAAAATAGACAGGGCTTTTATTATTTTTGAGCAGTTAAGGAGTAAGCTCATCGGCCAGTTAAAGATTGAAGCTCTTGATGCCGGGAAAGTAAATTGGCTTAAAGTGATGGGTATGCAAGAACGGATTTTGCTTGAAGCTCTCATGAGCAGGTCTTTTTATCATAGAAGCGAAGCTTTGCCTTTGGCGAGCGTTGTTTTTGATGAAAAATTGGAAGGATTTTTAAAGAACAGGCTGGAAGCGGTTGTTGGTTCTTTGACAAAGGAAGGCTGGAAGGCGTTTGGCGATATGGCTGTTTTTGTTTTATTTTGGGAAGGTATGAGTGAAAATTTATTGAGTTCGCCTCTTTCAAAATCAAGGCTTGAAAATAAGCATGTCATTCTTTCTCTTTCTTTGATTTTTGCTTTTCTTTTTATTCTGTTTTCTTTGCCGGCCCCTGTTTCTGCCGTTACCCATTTTTCTGATATGTCACGTTATGCCTGTCAACTTCAGGATAATCAGATTGTAACTTGCCGCGTTGAAAAGGGCGACATATTATGGAAAAGGGCAGAGTTTGTTTTTAAAAACACAAAAAAAACAAAAGGGCCTTCTGCCGCCGGCGCCCGCTGGATAGAGTTAATACCAGAACGGATAAAAACTCTTAATGATATGGGCCTGTTTCAGTATAACCAGGAGTATGATTATGAATTTTTGCGAAAAGTGCTTAATGAGTATTTTGTTTGTATCGAGGAGTGGAAGGGCCGTATTATCACGGCGTTAAAAAATGATCAATCATTGGACTTCTTAAACCATCAGTGGTGGCAGCCTGTCACGTCGCATAAGATAATTTTGCAGTTAATAGAAGAGGGCAGGATCGATTCTAAAACATCTTCAGGCAGGTTAAATGAGTTTTTCCGTAATTTGGGGCCGGATTACCGCCATGTAAGGTTTTCTTCGCCTGTTAATATGGAAAAAGCCATATTGGCTGAGTTTATCCATGATAAGCGGGCTAGGGGATATATGGAACGCGAACACGGCGGCAAGATAGATTTTTACGGAAGGCGCGTCAATACGTGCTCAAGCCCGGTTTCTGAAGAAGTCCGTGATGAAGCGGATGGCCTCATTCTCCTGATGGAGCAGATTAGAAAAACAGTTATGTCATTTGAGCAGAAGATGGGGTTTTCTTGTTTTGAATGGGCTTCGGAATTGAGACAGGTGATTTATTTTATGAGCGAGCTTCATCTGCGCCGTTCATCTTTGTTGGATTTTTTAAATAAGAAGCTCACGTTAGATGAACGAATAGCCGCGTGTTTAATAGGGCTGGCTGAGAGAGTGCAGTTGAGCCCATCTATTTTTACAAGCCTAGAGCATCGGCTCAACACGTGTGAATCATTTTTACATATTCTCCTTGAGGCGGATTTTCATCCTTTAAATGGTGTCGGGGTTTTGGATGAGAGGTTGGTTGATTTAGAGATTCAAATTCATTATTGGGCAAAGTGGATTATTAAGGTAAAGGCGGTGCTTTCTATTTTATCGCATGATTCTTCTCAAGAAGCATTTCTAGTCAATATGGCCAGTATAGCGTCATTATCCGGAGTAGATCCGTTAAAAGGGGCCGTATATAATACGCTGATGCAAGAGTTCAGCCTTCCGTCTCAATTATGCGTATGGGTTAATGATCTTGAACAAAGCAGGCGCCAAGGTTACGACAGCTATAAGACGTGTTTGGCAGGCATAAAGCGCACCATAGAACATATCAATTTGATACTGCAGACATTAATAGAACAGTATTATCCTCATGAAGTTCCTGTTATTGGAAAGAATCTTTCCGGCCGTAAAGCATTGGTATTGGATATTGCCAGAATTTCACGCATGGCCGCTATTTTTGACCATGATATTAAAAATCATATTTTATCAATGGTTATGACAGATAGCGTCTCCATCAGGCATCCGGATGTAAAGATTGTCGTTAGGGATGTTAAGAAGTGTTTAAGCCGGTATGAGAAGCATTTTCAGGATAAGGCGTTAAAAGGCCGTGTGCTTTTATTATATTGGGTATTTGTGTCTTTAAAAAACTATTATATTACGGGATTTGACTATTCTAGCAAAATACGCCAGGGGTCTTTTAAAATCGGCAAGCTTATAGATCTGATTGGGTGGAATTCACAATTTAGAGACGAACGCCGGTATGAGTTTAGGGACCAAACAGAAGAGCCTGTTAGAAGCATGAGAGTGCCATTTGATGCCAGCGGGCAGGTTGTTTTGATTTTGATTAATATGGTTAAGAATGCTTATGAACAAAAGAAGAAGATTGATGATGCTGATGGCAGGAGTTTCCCTGCTGAGCTAAAGAATGAAGTGGTGTTAGAGGTAAAACTTTATGAAGAGAGGCTGTTAATCACAATAACGAACTATTGTTATTTTGACGGCACAAAGGCTGAACTCGAACTTATTTTGCGCACTCCAGGTTTGTCGACGAACAACACGGAGTTGAAAATGAGGGTCCGCGGGGCTCGGATTATTCGTGATTTAGGCGGAGAACCGTTTAGCGTAAAAGTTGTTGAGGTGGAAGGAGGGCTTTTTATGATTGAGTTGCAGACATTGAGCCCTCTTGTCTGTGAAGCACAGATGCAGGAGCATGGCGTTGAAGTTTTTGATAAAGAGGATATTGTGCTTTTTGATAGTTTAAGGGCTGGCCCTGTTAAACAGTCTGAAGGCGCGTTGTCAAATGATGCTGGTTTGCAAGGTTCGTTATTCAGGCGCCTGGATGGCCCTGCTTTTAGCTCGCCGGCCTGTAAAAATCAAAAGAACAGTTCAAGTTCCGTCATTGGGCCTTTTAAACCGCAGCAGGTTTTAGATCATTCCGTGAGAGAACTTTTAGGAGATTATTTTAACGATTTTTTTGATAAAAAAGAAGATAGTATCAAACTTATGATTGTGAATCCGGATGAGTATATTCAAATCTTGAGGCAGTTTATTGAAGGAAAAGGCGTTGACCTGTTTTTATTGAAAGAGTTAGGTAAATCCATCGCTGGCCATAAACAGGGCTTAAGTGTGAAGCCATTTTCCAAAGAGGCGGACGCGGGCGAAATTGGCACCATTGTTTTAAAATCGCTCATGCATTATTTGAATAATGTGTTTGTGGGTTTCAGCTTTATTGATTTATACAGCCGAAATATTGAGAACCTCACTATCGCTGACGCTAAAAGTTTACTGGAGACCCTTTTGAAGGCCAGGAGAAGGTTTATTGAATCGCGCTTCTTCCTGCAGAGTATCGGATACAGGCCCGGGGATGTTGTGTTAGACGCTAATCATATTGTTATTGAGAAGGTTGTTGGGGCTGCTTCGCCGGTTATAAAGGAGCAGGAGCTTTTAGGCGGAGTTGAGCGTAAGGATTTTATTTCAAAAGGCCCTCAAGAGCTTTATTTTGGCAGCGCGGAAAGCGCTTTCTTATCATCTCCTGTGTCTGAAGTTGAAGCGAAGGCATGCCTGGCTTCTTACTGGAGTGGCCTTACCGCTTTTTCAGCCCAATATAATAAATTGTTTTTTTCTTACGAGGAAAGCTTCTCCTATAAATGCCCGAAGAGCATCAGGTTTGGCGGGTTGTCAGGAACCAATAAGGCTGTGTTGACAGAGGATCTGGTTATTGTTTTTGATTTAGCAAAGATTGTTGATATAAAGGAATTGGTTCGTTTATTTTTTGAGGCCATGGCAGGGCAGTTTGGCCGGCATATGGCTTTATACTTTGATAATCTTGTTTATGAAGATACGTCCAGCCGGGATTATAGGTCAGAGACACAGCTTGAGCATGATCAAAAGTTTATTTCAAAGATCGCGGTTAGTCCGCGTGAGCGTGTCTTGGATATCGGTTGTGGCCCTCTGGCTAAGCTGGCTTTGGCTTGTTGCCGCCGTGGTGGTTATGTTGTTGGCCTGGATGTGGCCCAACGCGTTATCACGATGGCAAAGAGTGAAGCAAAGGCCAATGGGTTGAATAATATTGATTTTGTCCAGGCACAGGCATCTATACTGCCTTTCGCGCGCGAAAGCTTTAGCCTTGTGATAATTTCTTATTGCCTTAATATACAGCCATATGGCATCCGGCCCTTTATATTGGATGAAGCCTCAAGGGCCCTCAAGCATTCCGACGGAAGGCTTATTGCGCGAGAGCCTTCTAGCATGGCGTCTCCTTTTGCCTGGAGCGAGGAGCAGTGGGAAGAATGCCTCGTGGGCGCCGGGTTTGAAAATATCCATTTTAAATATGGGCAGATCGGCCCTGTTTCGGATGATCTTGAAGAAGCCTTTATGGCTGAATTATGCCCTCTTAAAGAGCTGTCTATTTTTGTGTACGCGGATAAAAAGAAAGTTTCATCGCCCCTGCCGCATGAAAAGAGTTCCGCGGCTGTTTTGGATGCGAACCTGCCATCTTCATCCCCTCTTGCTGAGAAAGAATACGCGCATTTGATGAAAGAATATCTTCAATTGCATGGGGGCAGTATCTGGCAGATCATTAAAGAACGCGCTGTTGCTTATAGGCCGAAAGAAACTATTGAAGCCAGCCAGCTTTGCGCGGATTTTAGTTATATCTTAAGCCGTGCCTTGTGCGCATTATGCAATTTTCCTTTTGGGGTAAGGTTTGGCACAACCGTCACTGTTGAAGGTGGGTATGCTAAGTGTCATAGCTCCGAAGAGATTCATTTCTGGAACGTGTTTTATTATGAAAGCCGCCCTGTCCTTTTGATTGACGCGACCCGGGGGCAGTATGACCCTGGTTATAGAAACAAGATTTTCGTTGATGAGTATGATTTGGCGAAATATGGCTATCTTTCTATTGAAGGCCGTATGGAGAGAGTTTTTGATAGTTCATATTTGCAGGCGAGAACATTACAGAAGGTAGAAGAAAATTTTCATGAATTTGAAAGGAGTATGTCTATATTGGGGATAGAGATTGGGGATGGCTTTACTAATGCTATATGGGCAACCATGATCAAGTACCTCAGGGAAGGCCGTTTGCAAGAATTGTTTGAACCATCTGTTATTATGCTTTGGAATACTATTATTGATCGTGTTGTTGAGGCGGCTTCCGCCTATTTTTTAATAAATCATCTTTCTCAAGGGAGCATTAAAGAATCTCTTTTTTCTTCGCCTCTTGTAAAAGCGGCCAGGCCTTTAGGCGGCATTGGCTTGGTTAGCTCTTCTTTGGAATCAGCCTTGCCGCAGCCGGGCGCCCTTTTTAATAAAATAATACCTATTAGTGGTGCTGATTATAATAAGGTCAGGCGGGTGGAAGACGCGGTGCCGCTTGAGGCCTGGGGCAGGATGAAGCGTGATATGCGGTTAAAAAATTTATACCAGACGGCTGTAGCGGTTGGCGCGGCAGAGAAGGACCTTATTGATGTTGAGCGGGAGCTGGCTTTATTGAATGCGTCTGCGGCAGGGATGAAACAGGGTTTGTCGGCTGAACGTGATGAATTTATGGAATTTTGGCTGGAGTTTATGGATGCTTTATCCGCGGATATGTTTGATTTAGTCCGCCGGCAGAAGCGGCCCGTTTATTTATTATGTTTCCAGTGTTTAGATCAATACCGCCTTTGCGGCTCAGAGGCTGGTCCTGAGATACGGTTTCAACATGTTTATGAAAAGATGGATGAGATGGAAGGGCTGGATTATGCGGTGACAGTGTTAAAAAGTTTGATAAAAACACTGGCTTATGAGATGTTACCGCCGGAATTTAAAAGTGAGCTGGAAAATGTTTCTGATAATAAAAATGATCACGCGTGTGTTGTTTACCTTGATTCTATCAAGATGGATGAGTGGTATGTTTTAAGAAAGCTCTATCCAAATCTTAAAGGAGTTGTCGCCCGCGACCTGAATCCTCTTGATCATTGGGCGCTCGTCTTGGCAAAGGCGGCCGGGATAGTGGTTATTAAGGCGGACCTGGATGCGTTGTTGGAAGAGGTTTATAGTGTCGCGTTTGATACGGTGGCTTCTGATTCTCAACTCGTCCTCAATCCTGATTACCACACAAGCTGGAAGTTCGCGCGGAAAAAAATTGATGAGCAAGCCATTTATTGTGAGATGAAAAATAATCTGCGCAAGACTGCGACGCGGCTGTCTTTTAATATCGGCGGAAGGCTGGAGCAGGTTGGCGAAACGTTGATGGAGGGTGTTGAGGCATCGTTGCTTTTGGCGTCACATGGTGTCGGGCTTTTTAGGACAGAATTGCTTTATGACCGCCAGCAGGCAGTTTCAGAGGATGAACTTGTGGCGATATTCATTATGGCGGCGCAATTCCTGCAAGGCCGGCCGTTGACGATCCGCCTGTTGGATAAAGCCCGTGATAAAAACTACCCGTGTTTTGGCGGATCGCCGGCAATGGGTGTAGATTTTCTTTTAGATGATCCTTCTGGCATTGGGCAAACTTTGTTTGCGGCGCAGATTAGGGCAATCTACCGGGCGCATCAGCTTTATCCTGATATCAGATTAATGCCGGCCATGGTGCGCGGCCTTGAAGATATCCGCCGGATAAAAGAGAAAGTGTCTGAGATCGTCCCGGCATTTTTTGAAAGCGGCATTATGTTTGGGGCTATGATTGAGCGGCCCGAAGCCGCCAATGATATTGAAAGGGCGGTGCCAGAGATGGATTTCTGCAGTATCGGCACGAATGATTTACAGCGTATTACAAAAAAGAGCCCTTATTCTGATGATTTTAAGAATATGCTGAAAAAGGTGGCTTGCGCCTGTGCCGCCGCCGGTATAGAGATGGAGGTTTGTGGAGACCTGGCCAGTGATATGGAATCTGTTTCATTTTTTATTCATTTAAAACATACTTTTGATTTGATACTTAATTTAAGCATGGCGCCTTTGATGATGCCCTGGATGGCTCATTATATTGCGGAACTTGAAACGCCTCAGATGAAGCAGGAGTTGGAGGCTGTTTTTTCTTCTAAAAGTTTTGTGTATGCGCCGGGAAAAATGGTTGATGATGTCAGCGAAGGGTTGAAAAAGCGGATACGCGCCAATGACGGTTATTTGTTAGCGCGAGGGCATTTGGTTGTCGGCCGGGGGGTCCATGAGGGTGTTGAATATGATTTTCTTCAGAAACTTGATGAGCAGTTGACACAGGCCAGGGTAAAATCTACGCGTTTTATCGCGGTCAACATGCCTGTTCCCCCTGAGAAAGCCCCTATTACGGACAAGATGCCTTTAAGCCTGCACACGGGTTTTGTCCATTTTATCGGCCGGTTAGTTGTCAGGTCTTTGAGGTATATGGCGGCCAACGGGAATGAGATTAACTATTGGAGGGAAAGGGTTTCAACCTGCGGCTGGATTTTAAAAATTTTCAGCAGGTCTCCTTTATTCAAGTTTATTATCCGCGGCATGAGCGGGAGGCGGCGTAATGTCGCTATTGTTCCTGTAGGTTCTGAATTGGGGATGGGCAAGCAGGTTGTTCATTTTGTAACGACGCTGATGGAGATGAATGAGGGGCTCATTAATCCTGTCAAGGAAAGGACTTTAACAGCCGGCCTCTGGGTGGACGCGGCTTTAGGCGGTATCCCCGTGTTTCCGGATAAGTATTTCTTAAAAATTGCCGTGGCGTTAAAACCGGGGGAGATAGATCTTGAGGGGGTATTGTGTTTGGGCGTTGAAGATGGAGCGCATCTTGACTGGGATCGGTTTGTTGCTAATCTGCTTGAAAGTTATTGCGTAATAAAGAATAAAAAACCGGGAGATATTAAAGTTGCCGTCCCTTACCGTAAGCGCAGCCGCGGCCTTATTGAAGCGTTTATAAAAGCCGGTATCGCCGTGGAAGAACGGGAATACTACGCGATGGAAGAAAATAATTTGAAACATAGCCCGGGATGGTGGTGGAATAAGAATTTATTGCTGACGCAGGATGATGACTGGTCTTACGGTTTAGAGATGGGCGATATTGATTTAATCGTTAGTATTGGCGGCAGCGAAGAGGCCGTTATGAGCGCGGCTTTGGCGCGAAAGTTGGGTTATTGCATGGGCGGGCGTTTTATTTCAGATAGCGCTATTAAGGAGGTGGTTGGCCATCAAACGGGGCTGTACCACCGGCTCGCCCTGAATGGTTTTTCCACGGAAGAGATAAAAGTTTTTGCGGAATGCGGTATTAGCGACCCACAGAAATTTTTTACTCAAAATACTTTAATTGCCGCGCAGGCGCGTGATATCGCTTTGGCTATTGGTGTTATCAAGGCTGGTGTATTTTGCGGCCGCCGCATCCCTGGGCCTTCTTTAAATGAAAAAACAGGGTTGATAGACGCGCATGTGATATGGTTTGAGGGCGATAATGGTGTCGTTGATATCGCTTTGCAGTATAGGGCGTCTTTAGCGGATGATTTGCAGGCGATACGTGACTCTTCGATTTCTGGCGCTCAATTATGGCACCATTTATGCCGTTTGGCATTGAACTATCCGGAATTTGGGGCTTACGCGTGTGCCGGTGAATATTTAGAGAAGGCTTCAGCATTGGCTCAAGGTTTTAGCGGCCAAATGCAGAGCCATTGTTTGGCGGTCATTTCAATTATCAGGTTATATATCAAAGGTTTGGAAGCACTTGTGAGTGCCGAAAAAAGTTCAAGCCGTCAAGCCGTATTCGCTTTTAAGTCCGCTGACAGAAAATTGGAATATTTGCGCAAGCAATGGGGTGATTTAAGCCTTTTAAGCCACCTGGAGTTAAAGCGTAGAATACGGCGTCTTTTGACATTTATGCGGGATCAGGCGTTTAGCGCCGGCCGGCATGGGTTTGCTTTATTATATTCCCGCCACGCGGTTTATATCTCTGGCAAGGAATTTGAAACGGTCATGAACCATAATAGGCTGCACTTTATTTCCGCGGTTAATATCTATCGCAGTATTCTTTCTTGCCTGCCGCCCGGTTTAAGTTATGGCCGGCAGGTGATCATGGCCTATAAGGCTTACAGCCAATTTGATACGGGGAATATGCGTAAACGGAATAAGACTCTTTTTGAATCTTATATGGCCGGCATAGAAAATGGCGGCGGTGATGTGTTTATCGCGTTTCTTCTTGAGACGGTATTGAGTGAATTTCGGGTTTGTGAACGTGCGGCTATCCTGCAAAAGCTCTCAGGTTTAAGAAGCAAGGATGAAACATTTTTAGACAGGATGCGCTATGATGCGCGAGGCTTGGCGCGGGATGTTGAAGTTGTTATTTTGTCTATTTCGCGGGAAAACGCTTTCATGGTTCGTTTTGAACAGGATATGAAAAAATATTTTGTGACAGGGACGCAGAAGTTAATATTTTTAGCTCAGGTTCAGGCTTTGAAAAAGTTTGGATTATACAGGGAATGCCTTGAGCTGTTGTATGGCCTTTCTAACGTATGCTTGTGTGAAGCTATTGTTTTAAGGGCCATAGGCATGCCTATGGCCAGCCTGTCTTATTTTGAAACAGCTTATGCGCACTGGAAGGCGCTTTTTAAGACGGAAGAAGCGCTTGAGAAAGAGGCTTTATTTATTCAGCGTTGTTTCATATCGGGCCTGGACGCGTTTTTTGAATACCTTAAATTATGCCAGATGAGCGAAAGGTTTATGTTACAGTTGTCCGCCTTAGATGCGGCCTGTAAGCTTTTCTTGGCAGGTACACCTGTTGGCCATGAGGCCGCAATGGTTGAATTAGTGGGAGAAGATTGGCGTAAACATGGATTCTTTATTAAGGTGCTGGCTGATTTAAGCCAGTTTGATTTTGTGCGCGATAAGTTAAACAGGTTTGTTTCAGAGATAGCAGAATATAGAGGCAAGATGAGCAGTCCGGTTAAAAGTGATTTTCCGCAAGGCCGGCACAAGGAGGGGGATACTTCTCAACAACAGAAAGTTGTTGGCATGGCGCGGCCTGCTGTGCAGGACGGGTTATTTTCTGGAACTGAGTTAGAGATTTATGGCAACAGAGAAGGCAGTACAAGACAGGTTCTCAGGAGTAACCGTACTGAAAATGAGCTTGAAGCTTTAGGGTTTAATAACGCCAGGCAGACGCGCGCTGTTTTTGTGATAGCCGGCTGTAACCCCGTTACCGGCTATCTCGTTTATGGGGATCTCCATATCTGCGCTTCTATTCTTTTCGTTAAGAACTTTCAGGTGTTCTCAAGCCCTGTTATTTTACCTCCAGAAAATGTTGTGTCTCAGTTTATTGATTCGCTTAGTCATGAGCGCGAAAAGTTTCCGTTAAAAAATTTTAAGAGCGGCCATGTGATTGTACAGTTTGTTTTAGGGGATGGCCATAAGCTCTGGATGAACTTTGGCAAAAAGATTTGCCCCTATGTTAAGCTTATTGATTTAACGCCTTTACGGAGCCTGAATCAGAAGTCTTTGCCTCAATACAGGGCTAAAGCCCTTGTGGCCGAGCATGGCGGGCATTTGCAGTTTTTGCTTATTATTTTAGGGGATGGGCTGGTTTGGTTTCATGATTCTTACAGCGGCCTCTTTTCACATTGCTGTGTGAAAAATCAAGAATTACGCTTAGGCTTAGATCGCCTTTTACAAGCCTGCAGTATCAAAAATTTCATTCAAGCGCATTTTAACACGATTTTTTCAGACAGGAAATTCGTAAAAGGTATCCTGCGCACACTGCCCAAGCACCGTTTTAATATTAAAACATCAACATCTGTTGATTTTGATAAAACTCAATTTTTGCTTCCCGGCGGGCGGTCTATGCGGGAAGGCGAAAAAGATCTGGCGCGTATTTTTCAGGAGAGGGTGGTTAAGGTTACGGATTCTGTTTTCAAAGGGACTTTGTATACAATCCTGGTTGAAGAGGCGACGATTGCTTCGCGAGCCCCCAATTGTCTGTTGTTTGTTGATATGTACGACCATATCCGGCTTTATAATTATTATGGATTTATCGCGCGTTCTCCAAAGGACCGTAAAAAACACGGTTATAGCGAAAATATTTATCTTAATACTTTTCTTTTGAGTATCGCCGTCAAGGATGAGGCAAGCTGGCAGGAACTTATCCTTTCTTCTGACAAGACACACAAGATCAGCATTGGCGATAGTGAACGGGGGGCTATTGGAATTCCGACGAAAGGCCTGCGTTTAAGAGGTAAAAGGTTTAATGTTTTTGGTTGTGCGTGGGCGCCGCAAAAGGAACTTTATGATGAGAGTGGCCGCCGCGTGGCGGGTATATGCAGGGTTGGAATAGGGCAGTATTATATTGAAGGGATAGGGCCGGCTTTATCTGACAGAAAAGCGCCTGTTATTGTTATGGAAGGCCATGTTATTTTATCAGAAGTTATCAGGTATTTGTCATGTTGTTTGACGATAGACGGCGCCGTTGTTTCTGATGAGCTGGCGCGTTTGATTGGAACGCCTCAAAAAAATACCTTAGCTTTAAAAGCCGGCCATCAGGTTGATCAAAGCCTTAAATTATTGCGTTTGGTTAAGACATTTTCCAGGCGCGATGTTTATGATATAGGTCAAAACCGGTGGTATAAAAATAAGAAGTTTTGGAAAGTCGTTGTTTGTAATGAGTTGGATGAGGGGGTTGAAAGCTCCTATGGAACCTGGGAGGCTTTGATTTATACGATGGCTCGCAAATGGGGTTCTTACGGCCGCAAGAAGGCGTTTTTTCCGAGAGATATCGCGGCGTTGATTGTGAATTTTTTACCTGAGATAGCAAAGCAGGAACTTTTTGCTGATTCGAGACTATTGCGGCGGGATGATGAGGTTTGCCTGCATGATTTTCCCGTCCTTGAGCAAATTTTTTCGTTAAAAATACCAAGCCTGCGCGAGAAGTTGTCTGATTCAGAACGGGTTTCAAAATGGGTAGCGACAGCTATACGTGAGGCTTGGCAGCAAAGAGAGGTTTCTTTCACGGGCTGTTTAATTCTTCTGGCTATGTTGCGCCTGGATTACCAGCCTCTTGTCAACTCGCAAGAGTTCCAGCAGCTTATTTCTAAAAAAACCCTGGTCCAAACTCAGAAATCAGGCATCTACCTGGTGCGCGATACTTCTATTGAGATTCGCGTTTCTTCGCCTTTAATGAATCTTTATGGCATCCTTATGCCTGTGGCGGCGTATGTGGTGCTTTATGTGATTTCTATGGGCACTTTGGATCTCATGAACTATTTTTTACATTTTGATAAAAACACATTTTTGAAATGGTTTCTTTTTGTATTTTGTTTCTTATCGTTTTATGAGCCGGCAGCGGCTTATCTTTACAGGGCTATCGTCTTTATATTTGAGATGCCGATGATCTTGAATTGTTTTTGCGCTTTGGCCTTTAGCCTGAGTATCGTGGCCGTTTTAGACAATGCCCGCGAGGTTTCAGGTGAAGTTCCTTTAGAATTTTTCAAAAAGAATGGCGATGATAATTTAGCATGTCGCCTTGTTGTAACCCGGGCCCTTTTTGGCATAGAAATGGGGATGTTGGCTGGCTTAGGATGTTGTTTGGCCTTATCGCCAGGGCCGATCTTCGCAAGTTTATCCGGCATTGTGTTGTGTAAATTTGTTTTTGTTATCTTTATGCGTATAAATGCCACAATAGCGCGGGCGCATTTAGAAAAATATTATGATGGCGGGTATAAAATTATTCACGCTTATCTCATGGAGGAAGATAATTTTATATTGGATGATGGAAGGGCTATTTCTCTCAAGCCTAGTGGTGTGCGGCCTGTTGCTTTTGCTATTGTTACGCGGCATTTTTTAAAGAATAAAGATGGAAAGTTACATTTTTCTTTTGTGCCGGATATTTATTTAAGGTTGTATGATCGAGAGCCGTATTTGGCTGAGTTGCTTTATCCGTATTTTAGTATTCCAACCATAATTGTTGCAAAAACTTCCTCCTGGAGTTGTTTAAAAGACAGCCTGAAAAATAAAAATTTATCTACATCTAAACCCGCGTATTCAACTTTTTCCAGCCCTCTTTCTGTTTATAGGGGTATTATTATGGTGTCTGTTCTGGTTTGTTTTTCTTTGAATCTTGCCCGTCATTTCTGCATATTAAATAGCAGTAAAAAGCTTTTGCCTGAAGAGTTTCGTGAAATTTATGATCAGCAGGCATACTCTCGCCATCAAGATCAATTAAGGCGGCTCGCGCTTATGATGTGCGTTAAGGATATTTTTGTTTTTGTTGTTTTATTGGGTTTGGTTTTCGGCGGCAGTTTTAATTATCTTGATTATTTTGTAAGGAGCCTGTGCCTGGGCCCGGTGATGACAGGCCTTGTGTTTTTAATTTCAGCCGCGCTTGTTTGCTGGTCATGCGATGTGCCGGTATTCATTTGTAATATTTTCGCGGATTTAGAGGGGCCATTTTTTAACGGTTTTCAGAGTTCATGTTTGTGTTTCTTTTACGCCGCCAAGCTCGTCATTGTCTTATGTTGTTTTCAATATTTTGGCCGTTTTTCATGGATTTTGGCGTGGTTTGGTTTGGGTTTATTTGACGTGTTGGCACAGCAGCTTTATACGTATATTTTTGTTCCATTTTGCAATACAGTTATGCCGGTTAAAAAAGGCGAACTGTGCCATTTGACAGAGGCGTTTATCACTAAAACTGGATTTTCAAGAGGGCAGATTTACAGGGTGTCGGGCGCGTTGGGCTACAGGGAGTTGATAGCCAATTTATCCGGCGGCCATTGGAAAAAGCAGAGGATTTATTTTTCAACAAGGTTCTTGCAGGATTTTTCAGACGATGAAATACGTGTCTCCCTCGCGCATGAAATCGGGCACTGGGAATACCATCATATCGCTAAAAATTTGTTATTCAGATTTTTATGCGACGGCCTATTTTTATTCTTCTTTTCTGCGTCTGCGCTCCCGGGGCTGCTTTTGATTTTTAAAATTAAAAACTTTTCTATTTATGCCGGCCTGCTTGTGTGTAGTTTCTTATTTTTACCGCTATCTTTATTATGCGGGTTGTTCGAAAAATATATCTCCAGAAAGAATGAAAAAGCCGCCGATATATACGCTTTGTCGTGCACAGGGGATATTCATGTTTTTATTTCGGTTTTAAAGTATTTTGTCTTTATGGATGTTGGGGTACTAGACCCGTCGTTCTTTGAGGTATGGCATTCTTCTCATCCAGCCCCTGTCCAGAGGATAAGAGATGCTGTAATGTATGCCGCGCGCGCGGGTAGAAACGGCGGTAAAACTTCCGCGGCCTTTGAGCAAGATATGTTTAGCAGTCCGGTTCACCGCCACACGCAACGGTACGAAATGAAAGGCGGATATGGGGCAGGAGAAGTTTTAAGAAAGGGCAGTTTGGGCGCATCGCTTATGCCACTGTTGAAATACAGGGCAAGTATGGAAACAAAACGCGGGTTTATCCCGGCGGAACATTGGCTTCGTGGTTGCGCGTCCGTTCATACAAAGCTTTTTGTTCCTGGCCGGACATCTCAAGCAGAGCCTGTTTTAGAGCGCTATGTCCCTTATCTTGTCCATGTTGTTGGCCGCGCTCCACATCTTAAAAAATGGCTGGCTAAAAAACATATTGATAACCCATTTTTAGTGAATGAAGCTAATAAAGAGATGGTTTGGCATTTGACGAATGGTTTAAAAGTATTAGCAGACAGGCTGGGCGTGAGGTGGGTAGTTCAGAACACGGAAGATGAGCGCAAGATGCTTTCAGGAAGTTTTCAGCCCGGTGAGTCGATAGGATGCGGTGATGAAGAAATAAAGATCTATTTTGACCCTATTGAACAGTCATGGGTTGTCGCTTGCCCGGCAGCCGTTGGTGGTGAAGTTGTGTTGATATGCGTTAAAGGCAACCATTTTCCTCAGGTACCGGATAGCGCTTATATGGAAGATGTCATTTTGTGGTCTCCGGGTATGGAAAATTGCCACATTGATTTAGATGATATTCCCTCTACGCTTGAGGAGTTTGCCGGGCGCTCCGGTTTAAAGATGCGTGATCTTGTTATCACATTATTGGCCAGGGAACGGCACTTTGATATGATGGAGGCTTTATTGCGCAAAGGTGTAAAAGCCGGGAGTTTGTCTCCGGAACGCGTTCAAAAGATTATTGAAGCGTCACCGAGAGGGGTTGAACGGATAGGGCAGTTTATTGTGCACAGACATGGTGATTTTTCTATGGGGCTTGAGATGGCTTTTGGGTTGGCTCATGTTCATATTGGTGCTGGCCGTGCGACAGAAAAAGTAGCCTTAGGGTTTTTAGCTGAATGTTTTCATGCGCCTTTTAAGATGCGTTTGTGTGACGCGCGCCGCAAGCAGGAGTTTGATGAACAGGCACAGTCCATGCTTGAAAAAGCCGGAATTTTTGGGCCGGCGGCGCATTATGGCAGAAGATGCTGGATGGATGAGTATACAAATCAGGATTTTAGAGGTAATGAGGATGTTGTTATTTTATGCGCGGCTGTCCATGACAGCCTTATCCCCGGTTTCAAAGGGCTCCGCCGGGATAAAATAGGGCATGAGGTTGTTGATATAGCTGTGATTCGTTTAAACGGCCAGAAGGTAATCCAGGAGGTCGCCTATCAGAAGAGGATGCATTTATTGAAGGCTCCGGAACATACGGCAGCGCCTTTGGTTCAGGCTGGATATTGGTACGAAATGGCGAAAGAGGCGTATGAATATGGCTATCACGCGAACGCCTTTTGTTACTTGAGGAAGGCGTGCAAGGTTGTTAAGTCCAATCGTCCGTCTTTTCAGGGTAAGGATGAGTATTACTTGGCGAAGTACCGCAAGGCCGTTGAGTTTTTAAAAGGGGTGCGGATCCTTCTAACGCGCCCGCAAGATGCTATTGTTACGGCTATGGATATTTTTTATGGCGCTGTTTTTAAGCCGCTCAGCCTGGTTTTAGACCCTGTCAGTATGTATCATAAGATCGCTTTTTACATCTTGAATATAGATGATGGCAGGAGGGTGCATTATCAGCCCGGTAAAGAGTTTTTAAGCAGTATTGATAATTGTATGAGGTCTAAGATTATCGGCCTTTTAAAAATTGTCTACAGGGATTTATTTTTGTATGGCCTGTTTAAGCCAACGCCGCATAGCCGCCAGAAGTATGGCTTAGCATTGGCAAAAGAGCATAAAATGTTGATGATGAAGCTGATAGGCAGTATTGACCCTAAAAATCAGAATTTAATTTTTGAGTTAGCGGAAAGTTTCGAAAAGATGGCGGACGCGTTTGGCGGGTTTAAGTATGATATCCGCGCCGTTGAATACCGTATTTTGGCTATTCATTCTTATGAGGACGCGCCCGAAGTTGACTGGGGTGGAATTTTTATGATGACAGCTATTGTCAGGGCGGCTGGAGATTATTTTGGTTTAGGTTTTTACCGTTCCGCGAAAAGAGTTTTGGAGCGCATTCTATGCGTGGATCAGTTTATTGCGGTTTATATCGGGCGCACGACGATTCTTCTCCAGGAAAAGATCGCGCGTGGTGACAGGCTTCAAAAAGATGAGTTTTCAACGTCCCGGCAGGATGCTCTAGACGCGCTCGCGTGCCGTTTTATGCATTATAGTATTATTAAGAAAGCGATGTTGGATTATCTAAAGATTGAAATGGTGTCTCGCGGGAAAGCCAGCCTTAAGGCTGAAGGTATTATTGAGCGTTTTGAATCTTGGCTTATAGATTTCAAGGCGCATGATGCTGAATTGCGTCAGGCCGGCGCAGGCAAAGCGGGATCATTCTGGATTGAAAGTTTTCAATGTGAAGAAGGCAATCATCTTTCTGTTGAAATAACCATTAATGATTTATGCGAAGGAAGGCTGCCGGAAATAAAAGGAGTATCTTCTCCTGTCAGGTTTATTTCAACAGGCATACCTCGATATCTGTTAGACAGTTTTCATGATATGGTTTGTGATTTTTACTCTTATTACCGTGGAACGGTTTTGTATAGTTTGGCCACGGATGCCCGCCGGATGGAAGCTGTTACGGAGAAGTATTTACGGGTGTTGGCACAGGAAGATGCCTTAGCCGCTTTAGATTCGAGGCGGTTCAGCTGGGGGGCGCAGGCGGCTGTTAAAATCAGGGCTTTTAAGCTTTTAGCCAACAAGTTTTCTGAGAGTGAAGTTTTAACGTATTTGATAAACGGATTTCTACCTGAGCTTGAAAATGAAGAATATTTTGGTGCCTGGCTATTACCCGTCGGGACGGAAGCGGAGGTTTTCGCGGATTATCTTGGTTGTTATATGTTGAAGCGGGATAACCTGATTCATATTGCCAGCAAAGGGGACTTCTGTTATTTCGCGCCCATGCTTATGTTACAGGATGGCGTGATTGAAGACGAGAATAAATGGTTTGAGCTTGAGTCTTCTCCTTTAAGGCCGCCTGTGCTTGTTTTGGGCGGTTCGGAAGTTTATAGCGCGCCGGCTCTTTTTTCAAGCCCCGTGGCAGAGCCTTTTGAACAGTTACGCGCGCAACTCGGTTTGGTATTTAATTTTTTTAATCCATCTCTCAGGAGTAGTTTTAGGAAAATTGTTTTTCTCGATTACTATAAAGGGTTAAGCTGGCCGATTTTAAACGGCTGGGTGATTTTGCCAATTTTAGAAGCAAACTTTCCGAACGCAGAACATATCAAAATCTTTAGCGATGTGGGAGATTTAGTAAAATTCAGCCCGCGCGTCCAGGTCTATCCAAGGGCTCAGGATATAACGGCTATTATTAACGATACAGATAAAGATAATCTGTTGATAACAAACTTTTTCTTCAGCTCAAGGGCGCCTGAGAGGCCGGTTATTCAGATGGATTATGACGAAGAGATGCTGGTATTATTTCATTCTCAGCTTAAATACAGAGGTACCTTTCAATTTCAAGACACGCGCTCATATGTATGGCAATCTCTTGTTTTGAAAGGGTTAGGTTTTGAAGGGCTTTCTGAGGATGGCGTGCCGCCGCCTTTAATCCCTGAAAAGTTTAGTATTGAGGTTGAAAAGGAGATTAAATCATTAAGGCGGCAATATAGCGATTGTTTTAATCAACCGGTTATTTTTGTTAACGCGATGCATGGAGAGCAGGGTTTTATGCGCCATCGAGAAGATGTGTGGGTTGAGCAGTTAACAAAATTAGCCGCTTGTTTTCATGGGGCTATAGTGCTTAATGAAGGCCCGCATCGTTGGCGCGACGCGCATGGATTGATACAAACACTTTCTCGCTTTGGAGGCGGAATGGGTAGTGGAGCGCAAAATACCCAAGTATTTCCAGGTGCAGGAGAAGTTTTAAATGCGGAGAATGATATTATAGGCTATTTTTATAGCGTATTGGCCGCGGCCCCAGGCAGGAAAGCACACCTGTTCAGGCTGGGCCATAATAATATTTATCGTCTAACAGCCTTGATTTATTTAAGTGATCTGGTTGTTACGGAGCACTCCTGTGTTTCTCATTTGTGCGATTGGATGCGAAAGCCTGTTGTTGCTTATCGTGAGCCGCATCATTTTTGGCCGCACATGATCGGGCGTGATAATAAGATTGTTATTGTTTCTCAAGATGATGTCTCCAGGGCGGCTTACCAGTTAGCCCTTCGGGATGATGGACAGATTGGTTTATCGGAATGGTTTGAAGGCGGATTAGTTTCAAGCCCGATGGGGAATCTTAATACCTGTTTTAGCCTCAAAGCTTTTATATCCAGCGCGAAGGAAAAGATACGGATTTTACGAGATTCCCCCTGGATTGCGGCCATGTCTGTTCTTTTATTGTTTGCTGCCCATAGATACTTGACCCATTCATATTTTAATTTTACCCCGCATAGTTTATTGTCCAGGCTAGACCAGGGTTATCTTAATGATTTCCTGATGATTCAGGCTGGAAGTTTTATTTATACGTTGATTTTTATCCTATTTTCTTTGAATCCGGATACCAGGGAGATAGACAGGGTTAACAGGATAATCAAAGGAGTTATTCTATTGCAATGCTGCGCCATGATTTTAAACGAGATGGTTCAAATATATGCTCCTTCACCCGGCGAGTGGGGAAGCCGCTATGATATTCATGTTTATATTTTATCTACGGCTATTGTTCTTCTCCTTCCGATAAAAAGATGGCTTAAAGAATTTCACAGGACAAGGGGAACTTCTTCTATGCGCGAAGAAAGAAATCTGGATCATCAAGAAACAAAACCTGATAAAAAGTATTTCAGTTCTCCTTTTGAATTCGGCATTTTTTCCTCGCCTCTCAAGCAACAGGCCTTAAAAAACCTTGAGATATTTATGAAGGCCAAGGAATTATCCGATTATCCCGAAGAGGTAAGTAAAATATTATTCTTTTTGAAGGACCTTAACCTTTATGTCTGGGGTGGGTGTATTATGAACTGGATATTTGGGGAAAAGGTTAATGATATTGATACTCTTATTCCTATAGACAGTGAAAAAGTTCAAGGCATAGACGAGATGGTGCTTATGAGAGACAGTATTGTTATTGATGTTTGCGGTTACATTGATCCAATTACGCTGCGGATTTATTCTTTCAATAAAAATCCGGCTCAGTTGATAGCGCCTTCTATCTCCAGTTTGAAAATCAGCAATGCAGGGGAATTCTTATATGATGAAGCGGTCTTAAAAGATGTGGTTGAAGGAGTTTTGAGGTTTTTGCCTCTAGGGGAAGGAAACGCGTTTTTGGAAGAGACTGTCAGACTTTCCTGTATTATAAAAATGTTCAAGGAAAAACACCGCAGAACGGGGTTTCATTTTGACCCGCTCACAGAAGAGGTCGTCTATAGTTTTGCAAGAGATGCCAAGAGATTTCCGCAGGCACAAGAAATGTGGCGTCATTTAGTTACTTATAAAGAGGAAGATTGCATTGGGATTCGGGAGTATCAAAGTTTGCGCGGCAGCGATGTTGCGATATTGAAGGCGTTCAGGTCTTCATTGAGTCCTTTACTTTTGGCTCAGGATTTGGATCGTGCTGGTTTGGGTGAAGCTATCGAAGTGATTATGTGCGCATCTGTTCGTACTTTGGCTGTTAATGAACTGCAAAGACGCCGAAAGAGTCATCTGCAGAGTTCGCCATTAACGGGCATAAAGCGGCGATTTGCTGAGGATAGGCTGACATCCTTAACTCTCACCGCTCTGGATGTAGAAAGTTATGCAAAATTATCGTCGGACGAAAAAAAGATTTTGCGAGCGGCATTTGAAAAGGCGTTTAAGCCAGCCGATGGAAAAAACTTTCCTCTTTATGAGGATTTTGATATTCAACGGCTGATTTATGAGGCGAGCCTGTTTTTATCAAGCCATTCGCCGCAAAAGCAGGAGACAATCGTAACGATCGGTCGTGGCCTTTCATGGTTTATATATATAGCTGGGCTCCTGGAAGCAGTCTCCGGTGTGAGACAAAAGGAGAACAGGTATGTTGATTTGGCATTTTCCGGCAAGTGGTATCGAAGGCATGAATATGCGGATATTTTAAGATATGTTCCTGAGTGCGCGCCCACTTTGGAGCAACGGATGAGTTATTATGGTTATCTGGAAAAGACAGGTGTTCATCCTGAAAGAATAGCCGCAGGCGAAGGAAAGACCATATTTGTTGATTTTGTTCATACCGGCTCGGGCATCATGTCTTTCATGGAAATCTTGCTTGAGCGGGCGAAAGAATCGGGGGTAGCTGAAAATAAGCTGGTGGAAAATATCGGCCTGCATATTTATAGGGGGTCTATATCGCAAGGGCGCTCGCCGATAAGTGATTTTCAGGCCTTAGAGGTCGGCACACAGGTTGACTGGGCATTGAATTTGGTTGATTATTTAGCTAACGTGCCTTATGAAAGTCTCCGGGGAAATATTTCAAGGGTTGTCCATTACCCTTTTTATCAATGGGGGAGATTAGGCCCATCTGAATTTGCCCTGTTGCCGGAGGCGGATTTGTTTCAATTCAAGATTATTAATGTTCTGGCGCAATGTCAAAAGCTGTCTTCTCCGATCCCGGCTTTCGGGACAAAAAAATTCTTTTCGCTTATTTTCCGCTTGCAAAAAATCTTTAACCTCTTTGATCGTTCCAGCCAACCGGTTTCTTTGGAAGAGGCGGAGTATCTTCTGTCTCTTTGTGTCGAATCCTGGTTTGTTAACGAGAGAGACAGAAAAGGCCCGGATAGGAAGACTTATTTTCAACAGATCCTGGCGAAGTTCGAAGTTAAAGATGAGGCTTTGGCAGGGATGGATTTTGGGGCCTTCAGAAGAGCCTTGCGGGGTAAGCAGAGCGGATTAGAAGTCTTAATTTACGGTTTTTTGTGCGATTTGATCACCCGTAATCTTCATTATGATTGTTTGACAGATCCGATAGGCAGCTGTCTGCGCGAGCGCACGAATTGTTTTGGTTACGCCTTTTGGTTTTGCGCTCTTGCGTGTTATCTGGGATTGAAGGCGGATGTCATTTATTGCCCTGCCGCCATAGGTTTGATCGAGAGAGACGGTTTTTTCGTCGGCTTTAGTTTTCATTTTTCAGTTATCGTCCGGATTGAGCGGCATTGGAGGCTTTTGGCCGATCTTATTAATGACCCGGTTGTTTATTATTATAAAGAAGACAAGCCTTCCCCTGAGATCAGATTAGGGCGTTTCTGGGCGCGCGTCAAGGACAGGCGGCAATGGCGTTTTGAATATCTTGACGCGGCGGCGTTGAGCCGGCTTGACGCCGATATTGTCCGGGGGCTTGGAGACTGGCGGTATCTTTCTGATTTTCTTGCCTGTCAGTTGCTTCTTGATCGGCATTTTAAAAAGTCGGAAGATCCGTCTGCCTCCCATAAACTGGCATTTTTGAAGGCTAAAATGTATTCGCGCCGGCCGTTCTTCGCGGATTTTTGTTTTGCATGGACGGGCGTGCTGCATGAGACAGGAAGGTTTCCTGAAGAATTATTTATTCTTAGAGAACTTGAAAAAATTGATTGTTCCAATGTCGGCGTGATGATCAGGCTTTTAGTGGTTTATTTACAGTTGGATTACTTTGAAGAAGTTATGGATTATGGCTCCAGGTTGTTTGCCGTTATCGGACGCGATCCGAGGCTGTCCAAGATCGCGGAAGCGCTCGTTTTTTATTTCCATTTAAACATCAAGGCGGGCAGCATAGACAAGGATGTCTTATTAAAACGGCTTGAGCTTTCCAGGGATATCATTTGTTATGGATCGGGTGAAGCGGCTTATGAGGGATTAAAATCTTTAATCGTCGCCGTTAAAAAAGACTAACGAAGGGCTGGAGCGTTTTCGGCAGGACTGTCTGGAAAGAGACGGCCTTCTTCCTTATGAGAATCTGCATGTTTTGTTTACTTCAAAGATTGCCGGTATCCTAGAAGAGCATCCATATCTGTGGTCTGTTTTTATGCTTGTCTTAAAAGAAGAATTGGGAGAAGTTGGGCCTTTGGAGGAGATACATAAGGATCATATGAGAAGGCTTGGCCGTCAGGCCCTGTTGGCCCGCCTGCCGGCGAGGCAGGCAGGCGTGGCGCCGCCGGGGATAGTATGGAGCAGCTTCAAGCGGCAAAGGAGGTTTTAAGTAAATACAGTTGTTTCTTGACGGTGAATCCGGCTCATGCCGATGTTTTGGCAAAAGATAAGAGTAATGAGAGTGTCATAAGTTTTACCGACCGTTTGGATTATAGCGCCTTTAATTTTGAGGTTGTGAATGGCCGCCGGACATACTTGAGAGTAGGGAATTTGTGGTTGTCCGCCAAAGGCGAAGGCCAGCATTGCTGTGTCAGTGATCCCCTTTGCTATCAGACTGGGTCATATGGAGGGGCAGTAAGTTAATGTTGTTTGACGATAAAGTTAATTTTGTCGTCGATATTATATAAAAGTATGGTATAATCTCCTCAATAAACAAGGAGGATACCCATGGCATTTAATATGAATAGTAGACACCAACCAATCATGTTTCCAACCGTCATTGAAGATTATGTATCTGCCAATGTGCCTGTTAGGGTCTACGATGCTTTTGTAGAAGCCTTAAATTTTAAGGCTCTTGGTATTAGTTTAGAGCCGAATCCCAGAGGCGGCGCTGATGAATATTATCCCAAAGACCTGCTAAAATTGCTTATCTACGGAATTTCTTATGGGATCCGTAGTTCCCATAAATTAGAAAGAGCTTGTCACGACAATCTGTCCTTTATCTGGCTTATGGGCGGACAGAAGCCAGATTTTCGTACAATAGCGCGATTCCGCGTTATTCATAAAGAAGCGGTCAAAAAAGTTCTCAAGCAATGCGTTCATATGTGCGTCAAGCTGGATTTAATCGAAGATAATGTTTTATTTATCGATGGAAGCAAGTTCCGGGCTAACGCATCGATTAACAATACATGGACTAAAGAAAAATGCGAAAACTATCTAAAGAAAATCGAAGAACGCATTGATCAATTAATGGACGATCTTGAAAAAACGGGCGTCCAAGATAACTCAGAAGAATCTCTGGTAAAAATCAAAGAACAAATTCACGATAAAACCAAATTGATCAATCGCATCAAAAATGTTTTAACCGACCTTGAAGTTCAAAATAAAGAATCTATTAATTCTACCGATGGTGACAGCGTTAAGGCCAAAGGCCGTCAAGGAACTCACGCCAGCCACAATGTTCAAAGCGTGGTAGATGAAAAACACGGACTAATCGTTCACGCCCAAGCCGTTAGTCAAAGCAACGACTATAATCAACTTGAGCTTCAGGTTAAAAACGCCGTGGAAGCCCTCGGCAAACAACCTCAAACTGTTTGTGCTGACGCCGGATATACCGACGTTGATGATATAAAAAAGATCGATTCAAAGATCAATGTTATTGTTCCCAGCCATAAACAAGCGCAAAAAGAAAATAATCGTTCTCCAGTTAAAAATTTTAATAAAGAGTATTTTGTTTATAATAAACAGCAAGATGCATATATTTGTCTCGAGGGAAGATGCTTAAAGTTTATCGGCCTCGATGGGCAAAATAAAAAACGCTATCAAGCCAAAGGATTAGAGTGCCAGTCATGTCTGTATTTTGGCGATCCTGATTCAGGCCAATGCACGCAATCATTAAGCGGCCGCCGGATCACTCGCTTGATTAACGAAGAATTCAAAGAGCAATTAGAAATTAATTATAAACGTCCTGAAAATCAGGCGATTTACAAATCGCGTAAAGAAAAAGTGGAACATCCTTTTGGCCATATCAAACGCAACTTAGGAGCCGGTCAATTCATGCTCTGCGGCACATCTAAGGTAAATGCCGAAGTGTCGCTATTAGCGAGTTGCTTTAATATTGCTCGTATGATAACCATTGTGGGTATTCCTCAACTACTGGTAAAACTCGCCAGTAGCTAAAAAATGTAGAGGAAAACCGCAGGCAAAAATTTTATGTTCAATTTTTTATCTCTGCTTGAGTTTTTATAAACGTTTATATTGTCAAAAAACACTTACTGCCCCTCCATATGACCCAGTCTGTATTTGGATAGGACAGGGGAGCGCAATGTGGGGTTGTCGGCGGAAAAAGAAATTAAGTGGACCTTGTACGGCGTATCCAGGCTTAAAGGGGCGCGCGGTTTTTACGCGGGTTATTTGGCGTATCGAAAGCTCAATGTTTATATCGGGCGTGACGGCGCCAAGATGGACGTGCGCAACCTTCCCGACGCGTAGGGCATAATGGGGACAATGGTTCTGCTTTGTTAAGCTCTCCTATGATAGAGGGGCCCATTCATTTTGACGTAGATATCCCGGTTAAAACAAAAGGGCGAAAGGCTCTTGATGATCCAGTCCTGCCTTCGATCATCAGTTGTCTTGAACGGATAATAAGTGAGATTAGGCCGGATGAGAAAAAGATTATCAGCTTCTCCATTGTTCATAAATACCGCGACTCTAAAGATTATTGGGCAGAACTAAGGCGGAGGACATCAATACGTAACGGTGAGTTGTATGTCTTTACTGATATTATTTTCAAATGCAAGAAAGACAGTAAGATTATTGCGATTGTAATACGGGAAGAAAAAACCCGGGTTGTTTTGGGATATTTAATGGTGGGGCCAGAGCTTGATTTTAATGAAAGGTTGATTTGTCCAATTAAACTGGTATATGGGGTTAACAGTAAAAATAAAAGTTCGGCAAATACTATCTATGAGGCTTTATTCGGGATCAGTCAGAACACGATGTTTTCTTTTATAGATCGCAAGAGGATCCAAAGAACAAGATTTTTTTATAAAGAGGCGGATTTTTTTCTGATCTATCCGCTGGCCGCAGAGTGTTTAAGGGCTATTCGGAAAGGTGAAAACTTATTTTGGGCGGTTTTATCTTTCTGTAAAAAAGCGCAAAAAGTCCTGCCGGATCTTAGGCCGGTCTCTATTATTGATTATTTTCTGTATTCCAGAAGGTTATGCCTGGTTTCGGCATTAAATTTGTATAATTTAGCCGGTGATGAATCGCTTTACCGAAGGATTTTTGAGGTTGTGCCGGATAAAGAAGATGAAGAATTGAATATTGATTTGCTTATAGATGTCGCTTTGGCTGTGTTGGAGGAGTTTGGGCCGCAGGCATCCGACAGAGATGTTTTTATTGGAAAAATAGCTAATGGTGTTCAGGATTTTCTTTGGTCTACTTGTCCTGAGGCGAAAAGTGTTTTTATGAAATGACTGGATTTAAATGCCAAAGAATGTTATATTATATTTAATTATTGTAGGTAAATGATTTTGAGATGATTATCTTGTAAAAGGCCTTTTATATAACATCATAATCTGAACAGTGAATAAACTGTTAAATAATAAAAATACCAAAGCCACGGCATAAACCGTGGCTTTTTTTGGCTCTTGATCACGCATAAACACAACCGGAAGAGGAGGTGTTATGATTAAACGCAAAAGATCCAATTTGGAAGTTGTAAGTGACAGGCCTATTGCGACTGATGATAAAAGGTTTTTTTGCCGTTTTGTCTTGAAAGACCTTGCTATTAGTTTTAAGGATTTGAGACTGGGTGATAAGTTTGGCGGGGTTTGCAAAAATATTAGCGCGGGTGGTGTTGGCGTTGATTCAAATTGGAATGTCCGGGATAAGACCCCTGTTGAAATATGGCTTGATTGTCAAGATGGGTTTGAGCCTTTTCATGTCTTGGGTAAAATTGTTTGGTCTGTTGTGTCGGAAGACGGCGTATATCATATGGGAGTCATTTTTGATAAGCCAAAACTTATGAGTATGTCGCGTATATTGAAACTTGAATATTGAAGGGTGTGTAAAACCTCCGGGCTTTTATTAAGTTTGGGCTGTTCGCGGGGTTCTATCATGAGCCGGCTTGCTGAGTTGAGTAGTTTGTTAATCGCTTACTGTAAACATAGAAGCTCAGGAGGTGGATTATGGATGAAAAACGAAAGGTGGTTCGTTGGCAGGTTAGTTTACCGGTGCGTTATTTAGGTGTTTCTAAACATGTTGAAGGTGTATGTGAAACACAGGATTTGAGCCTGAGCGGGGCCAGGCTGGCTATGATTGAGAAGCATGAAGCCGGCGATCAGCTTTATGTGCTGCTTGATCTTCCACAGGGGAAAAACAGCAGCGTGCGTTGTGAAGCTCAGGTGATGTGGCAGGACAGGCAGCATGGTTTAGAAGAAGAATATAAGTATTTAACCGGCATAGCATTTATAAAAATCAGGGATACTCAGAAAAACACACTACTTGATTATGTTAATCAGCATTATCCTGATTTGTTCAGGCAGCGCTGGTGGATTGGGCTTCAATAATAGCCCCGGATAAATCCGCAGTTGACTGTTTTTTTCTTTTCTTTGTTTTTGCAATAGCCTGGAGTTAATGTCCGTAGTTAACTGTTTATAGCTAGAAGAATAGCTTGGTATGTTGTGGATGCCGTTTTTTTAAAAAGGCGGTGCCTGTTTTTTGTGCTTGACCAATAAATAGCCTTATGATAAACTTTTTCAATCCTTTTTATTAGAAAAATATAAAAAAACCATGATTGTTCAATGAGTGAGAAAAAACTATGAACTATGGACAGTTTTCCGCGGACGGCCTTGAATTTATCATTACTAATCCTGCCACACCTACCCCATGGATTAATTATCTGACAAATGAAAAGTATTGCGCGATCGTCTCTCAGTGTGCCGGCGGGTACAGTTTTTATAAAGACTGCCGCACAGACCGGATTTTGCGTTGGGCGCCTGATTATAAGAACTTTGACAGGCCCGGGCGATATATTTATGCTAAAGAGATAAGCTCTAAATCTGCAAAGGCGCAGCTTCAGAAAAAGGCCTGGTCATTAACATACCAGCCTATGCGTGTTGAGCCTGATGTTTTTGAATGCAGGCATGGCCTTGGTTATACATCTATAACTTCTAAATATAATTCCATTCTTTCTAATGTTACTTATTTTGTCCCTCCTCATGATGACTGCGAGATTTGGCTGGTTAAGTTGGCCAATGAGTCTAACAAAGAAAAAAAACTTGAGCTTTACCCTTACGTTGAGTGGTTGATAGGCGATTATCAGGAAGAGTTGCGTTACCGCAATATCATGAATTTATATAACCGGATTTGGTATGACGAACAGTATAAGATGATTTTTGCCTGGAAGACAGCTTTTTGGCAGGGGATGAATATAAAAGAGTTCAAGCATTATTCTTTTCTTGCATCCAGCTTGGAAGTTAAAGGTTTTGCCACGCGAAAAGGGGAGTTTTTAGGGCGTTATAATAATGAGGAAAAGCCGGAGAGCATCTTAGAAGGCAAGATGGTTAATACGGCGCTTTGTTCCGGTGAAGACGCGGTTGGTGTTTTTAAACATATTGTCAAACTTGCTCCGAAAGAAAAAAAGGAGTTTGTTGTCGTTATGGGGTCGACCGAAGGGCAGGCGGCTGCTATTAAACTTGTTGAGCAGTACAGGGATTTGGATCGCGCGAAGAAGGCGCTTGAGGAGACAAAAGAGTTATGGCGCAACCGTATATTAGGGAACGTGACAGTAAAAACGCCGGATAAGGAGTTCGATGTTTTGGTGAACTCTTGGTTAAAATATCAGATTTATATTTGTAACTTATGGTCGCGTTCGCCTTCTTTTTACCATGAAGGGTCTGGCGGCAGAGGTTATAGGGATTCCGCGCAGGATTCCGAGGCGATCCTTTCCATAAGTTCTGATTTTACGAAAAAAAGAATATTACAGCTGGCTTCTCTTATCAGGCGTGATGGTACTAGCGCTCCGGGTTGGTCTGATATGTCCGGGCCTGCCACACACCGGCCAAATAAAGACCATCAAGTTTGGCTGACTGCGACCGTCTATGCTTATATTCAGGAAACAGGAGATAAAGATATTCTTTGCGAATATGTTCCATATTTAAAGGATCAATGGATAGACGGATGGCATAAGGATGCCAGCTTTAAAGGTACTGCTGTTACAGATGGGGAAGGCACGCTGTTTGAACATTTAGAGAAAAATTTAAATTTTTGTTTTAATGATGTGGGTGAGAGAGGTTTGCCTAAAATAGGCCACGCGGATTGGAATGACGCGATTGATGCTGCCGGTAAAAAGCACCGCGGTGAAAGTGTTTGGTTGGCGCAGGCGCTTGTGCGTTCATTAAAGTTTTTTATTCAGTTGGCTGAATTAACAGGCGCTAAAGATAAGGCGCGTGAGTTCGCGAATAAAGCTAAAACTATGACAGAGAGAATTAATAGCGTCGGTTGGGATGGCGATTGGTATATGCGTGGTTTTACGGATGACGGCATCGCCTATGGTGCAAAGGCCTATGAAGAAGGGAAGATTTTTCTTAACACGCAATCATGGGCGATTTTAAGCGGCGTTGTACAGGGGGAGCGATTAAAGAAAATTCTTAAGTCCGTTGATAAGTATCTTGACGGGCCGCATGGCTTGGCTTTATTTTATCCGGCTTACAGCAGATTTTATCCGGAACTGGGCCGTATCAGTATGTTTTCTGAAGGCACGAAAGAGAACGCGGCTGTTTTTTGCCACGCGGTCCACTTCATGGTTGTGGCGTACTGCCTTGCCGGTTGCGGAACAAAAGCTTACGAGGCCATGTTGAAGGTTATGCCTAATAAACAAAAAGATTATGATCTTTATAAAGCTGAGCCTTACGCTTACGCGGAGTATTTGGTTGGGCCGGAGAATCCTTATCGTTATGGTGAAGGGCAGTTTACCTGGATTACCGGGACTTCCGGTTGGGCTTATATGGCTGTGACGGAATGGATTTTTGGCGTTAAGCGTGACTTTGAAGGGTTACGTATCGATCCTTGCCTGCCGTCTTGTTGGAAGAAGTGTTCTATTAAGAGGCCTTTTCGTGGAGATGTTTACAATGTTGAAATAGAAAATCCAAATGGCGTAGAAAAGGGTGTTAAAGAGATTTATCTTGATGGCAAAGAGGTAGATGGCAATTTGATTAAACCTGTTGGTGATGGAAAAGCCCATAATGTTAAAGTTGTGATGGGCTGATGGATATTATGAAGGGAGAAAGATAAATATGAAAAATCAGAAGTTTGCCCGCCGTAGATCAAATAAAAAAGTAGCTTTGTCTTTTTTTGGTGGTTGTTTTTTTCTGTTTTCTGCCCTCTGTCTTCTGTCTTCTGTTTTAACAGGTTGTATTTCTCAGCCTTCTGAATCTGCCCCTCGTGTTGCCACGAAAAAGATAGTCGTGTGGCACTGGATGACGGACAGAGAAGAATCTTTCCAGGAACTGGCAAAAAAATACGAAGAAGAGACTGGTATTAAAGTTCTGTTTGAACTCTATGCTCCCTCTGATGCTTATACGCAAAAGGTGCGGGCCGCGGCGCAGGCCAAGGCGTTGCCGGATGTTTTTGGCCTTTTAGGTGAAAAAAGAGATTTTGCCGCATTCATCAAAGCTGGGCATGTCGCAGACCTAACGCAAGAGATGGATAAGGATAACGCTTTTTGGAAGGGAGAGTTTTTTGAGAAAGCTTTGGCTGTTAATGAGTTTGAAGAGGGGAATGTTTTTGGTGTGCAGCCTGGAATTTATGGCGCGCCTATAGACGTGATGAATATTCAGATGGTTTATAATAAAAACCTCTTTAAGAAAGCCGGCCTTGATCCGGATCACCCGCCGAAAACATGGGAAGATTTTATTTCCGCCTGTGAAAAGTTGAAGGCCGCGGGTATACAGGGGTTTGTCAGTGGTTGGGGCGAAGTTTGGATGATTGACTGTTTTGCTTCTAATATGGCTTTTAATGTTATGGGGCCTGCTAAGGTTTTCGCGACGATCAGAGGCGAGATTCCATATTCTGACCCGGACTGGATTAAAGTTTTTAGCCTTTTTAAAGATATGGCTGATAAGGGGATGTTGGCCAGCGGCATTGTAACTTATGTTAACAAGAGCGCTGAACAGGCTTTCGCGAACGAAAGAGCCGCCTTCGCTTTTAACGGATCCTGGTGTGTTAATGTTTATCATGGTATGAATCCTGATTTGGATTATGGTGTTATGCTGCCTCCGAAATCGAGCGTGCAGCATCCGATGTATATTTGGGGCGGCGGCGGGTCATCCTTTTTGGTTAATGACAGGTCACAGGTTAAGGAGGAGGCGATCGCTTTTATAAAGTGGGTCACATCCGAAAGCCAGCAGGTTTTTTTGAGCCAAAAAACCCGTAACCTTCCTTCTAATAAAAAGGCTTTAGGCGATATTGGGGAGGCTCTTGCGGATTTTGCTAAAGGCATGAAGAATGTAACACATCCGAATGTTTGGCCTGTGAATGAACTGCCTAAGGTTATTGAGCGTTTTGATAAAGGCATCCAGTCTATTATTATCGGCGAGAAGACGCCGCAGCAACTCGGAGAAGAGTTGACAAAATTAAAAGCTGAAGAGATGCAGAAGAAGGCTAGGTAATTTATCCGTCTTCGTGCGGCCGCCTGCACAAGGGCCTAATTAGATTGTCCGTGAGGTTTTATCTATGGGAAATAAGATATCGGAAAAGATAAAGCAGGCTTATAATTTTCTGCATGAAGCAACAGCAAAGCAGAAGGTTATCGGCATATTAATACTTGCCTGTGTTTTAGAGATTTCTTTTTTAAACTTTCACGCCTCCGCAGTTTTTTGGTTTATTGTTTATAGTTCTGTTTGCTTATCACTGCTTTTTTTAATAGCCGCTAATATTACAAAGAAAGCACTTGCCAGTTTTATGTTTGTGGTTCCCGCGCTGGTTATCTTTTCTATCTTTTATATTTATCCTTTTTTTAAAGTGTTGCAGTTAAGCCATAATGCCTGGGATGGTATATCGCCAACCATGTCATTTGCAGGTTTGGGTAATTTTAAAGAAGTGCTGCAGGACAGGATTTGGTGGACATCTATGCGCAACGCTCTCTATATTACCTTTATAGCTTTGGTCTTTCAGAATATTTTGGCGCTTGCGCTGGCTTTGGCGTGTGACCGGCAGATTAAGGGTAAAAATTTCTTCCGGGTTATTTTTTTTATTCCGCCTGTCCTTTCGGAAGTAGTTGTTGGTTTAATATGGCGCTGGATTTATGACGGCAATTATGGTTTATTAAACCATGCCCTTGTTTCATTGGGTTTCGCGGATTTTGCGAGAAGCTGGCTGTCTGATCCTAAGACGGCTTTAACGTGTGTCGCCGTGATTCATTGCTGGAAAGGTTTCGGTTGGGGTTTTATGATTCTTTTGGCCGGCCTGCAGACTATTCCAAGAGAGCTTTATGAGGCCGCGAGAGTGGATGGAGCTAATATCTGGCAGAGTTTTAAAAATGTGACAATTCCTTTGATGATCCCGGTTTTTGTGCTTGTTACAATCCTTACGATTTTAGGGACGATGCAGGTTTTTGTCCTTATTTTATCTATGACAGGCGGCGGGCCTGGGTATCATACGGAGGTGCCTGTGACGAGAATACTGGCGTCCATGCAAGGGTCGTCCATGTTCGGGTATGCCTGTTCACAGGGGATTGTTTTTGGTGTTATTTTAATGATGGTATCTTTCGCGCAGATGGGAATATCCCGCAAATTGAAGCAAGCGTGATATAGAGTGTCAAAAAATAGTGTTGTAGAGTAAAAGCAGAACTCAATTAGAGGGGACAATGGAGCTGAATAAATACAAAGTATTGACAACTGCAAGCAACTTTATTGTTTATGTTTTTTTAGGGATTATCGCCTTGACGTGTGTGTTTCCTCTTCTTTGGATGTTTGGGTCAAGCCTTAAAACCCAAAGCACCGTTTTTTCTGATATGAGTATTATCCCGCGCATGATGCATTGGGAGAATTTTTATTTGGCTTGGACCAACGGCGGGTTTGGTGTTTATTTTCTCAACAGTTTATTTTATACCGTTATTGTAGTGTTTGGCATTGTTATTATTTCTTCTTGGGCCGCATACGCTTTTTCCAGAATGAACTTTCCCGGAAAGAACCTTTTATTCTTTATGTTTTTAGCGGCCATGATGATTCCTTTACCGGGGAGCTTTGTCCCTCTTTATGTCCTGGTTAATAATGTGCGTAATGTTCTTTTGAACGCGCTTAACGCGTCCACGCCTTTTCTTTTGAAATTTCTGCCGGATGCTTTTGTTTACAATTTGATATCTTTTATTGAAATGCAGTTTTATCCGCGTTTTGCCTATATCCTGTGTATGATTAATGTTGGCCTGTCTTTTAGTATTTTTATGTTGAGGACCTTTTTTGACAAGATGCCAAAGGAGCTGGAAGATGCCGCCAGGATCGATGGATGCACCCGGCTTGGGATATGGCGGCATGTGGCTTTGCCATTGGCTAAACCGGCTATCGCCGTTATTGTTATCTATAACGCGCTTAATGTCTGGAATGAATATATTCTTGCGAATCTGATTCTTTCCAGCAAAAGCCTGATGCCTTTGCAGCGCGGGCTTATGGTGTTTCAGGGCGAGCATATTACTCAGTACCCTTTGCTTATGGCGGGCATGACGATCACCGTTTTGCCTATTTTGATCATATATTTATTAATGCAGAAATTTATTATTAAAGGTATTACGGCTGGCGCCGTTGTCGGATGAAGAGCCGGTTATTATTTAGAAGTACAACGTAAAGGTTGAAATGCAAAAAATAAAATTTAATATTTTCAAGTGTTGTGCTTTGGCAGTGTTTATGTTTTCTATCTTTAATACTACCTTTACTAGAGTTGTTTATGCGCAGGAAGCTGTTGAAGTTCAATCCGAGCCAACCCCCGGGGCAGGCCTTTCAGAGACGGTCGCAAAGTGCTGGGAAGCTTTGGCCAAGAATGAGCCTGATAAAGTGTATGCTATTGCTCAACAGATGGTTGATGAGTATGGTCTTCAGGCGCGAGAGCAGCAGCAGAGTTTAAACAGTTTTCCCGCCGCGGAAAAAACAAAAAACTATGATGTGTTAAATAATGTGGCAACTTGTCTTTTTATCAAAGGAGAGGCGCTTTTAAAGGAGAATAAGACAGAGGATGCTAAGAAAATATTCCATCTTATTCTTTCTGACTATTCTTTCGCGCAGGCGTGGGATCCGCGCGGTTGGTATTGGAAAGTTGCTGAAAAGTCGCAGGCCACTTTAGATAAGCTTGAGAAAGGGCTTGATGCCATAGAGAAGGCTAGCTCTGAAGAGGATAAATATCAGGGTGTCCCCAAGACTGAGGTTGTGCTCTATGATTCAGGGAAAGAGGAAGTTGTTGATTATGCCAAATATGGAGAGTTTGTCGGGATCGGTACAGAGAATTATAAATATATTATAAAATCGCAAGAGGGTTTGTCGGAAGCTGTTGGCGAAGGGATTTATCCGAATACAACCAGTGTCCGTTGGGATCCGGCATTCCGTCAGGTCAGGCAAGAGAAGCGCCTGGAAGGCAGCCAGTGGGATTTTGTCTATTCGCCTGACCTGGAAGCGGCGTTTATCAAATGGGCAATATCTTCTGAGCCCCATGGGATTAAGTTATTTTACACGGGGCTAGTCCTCGAGAAGTCCGGATTGATTAAACACGCGATAAAAGTTTATTACGCGGCCGTGGTCCATTTTCCCCATACGGTCGGATGGACCTATTGGCACACGCCTTGGTATGTGGGGCAGGCCGCTATTGCCAGGATTAAGTATCTTTGTGCAAAATACCCGCAGTTAAATATGAGCTTGGTTGATGCCAAAATCAGCGTTATTAATGGCTATGATAATGATGTTTCAAATGACGCTTTTGTTACGAATCCAGGGAAGATTGTAAAGAATAATATCCCGGAAACTTTTTTTGACAGGATTAAGAAGCATGTTGATAAAAGGATTATGCAGACAAAAATCAAGAGAAAGCTGGGGCAAGGGAAGGTGCGTTTTATCCAATATGAGAATGGAGATTGGCAGATGCTGGTGGATAACCGCCCCTTTATCATTAAGGGGATCACTTACGCTGTATCTAAAGTCGGCCAGAGCCCGGATAATGGGAGTTTAAAAAACTGGATGGAATATGATTATAACGATAATGGAAAATGCGATGGCCCTTATGACGCGTTTGTTGATGCCAATAGCAACGGGATACAGGATCATAATGAGCCTTCCGTCGGCGATTTTGAATTATTAAAGAAGTTGGGGGTCAATACGGTCAGAGTGTATCATCAGCCTTTTGAAATAGATAAAAAGATTCTCCGGGATCTTTATAAAAGATATGGTATCCGTGTTATTATGGGGGATTTTTTAGGGAAGTATGCCATTGGTTCTGGCGCGACCTGGTTTGATGGGACAGATTACGATAACAAGGAACAGCAGAAGGCTATGCTGGATTCTGTTGAAAAAATGGTAAAAGAGTTTAAGGATGAACCTTATGTCCTTTCGTGGTTATTAGGGAATGAGAATGTTTATGGTGTCGCCTGTAATGCTGATAAGAAACCTGAAAGTTTCTTTAAGTTTGTTAACAAAGTGGCTCGTTTAATTAAGTCTTTAGATAAAAATCATCCGGTCGCGATTGCCAGCGGTGATACACTGTTTTTGGATAGATTTGCCCAGTATTGCCCTGATGTTGATATGTTTGGTGCTAATGTTTATCGGGGAGAAAGTGGTTTTGGGTCTTATTGGGAATCTGTTAAAGAGTTAACGGATAAGCCTGCTTTTGTGACGGAATATGGTTGCCCTGCTTTTGCCTATGGTTTGACACAGGAGGAAGCAGAGGAAGCCCAGTCTGAGTATCTAAAAGGCAATTGGGAAGATATTATGGATAATGCTGCGTTTGGTTCTGGTTGCGGCAATGCTATCGGGGGTGTGTTGTTCGAATGGCTGGATGAGTGGTGGAAAGCGTATGAACCATCTTTTCATGATAAGAAAGGCCTTTTCAAAGGGCCTTTTCCGGACGGGTCCATGCATGAAGAATGGCTCGGTGTAGCGGGCCAGGGCGATGGCGCTAAAAGCCCGTTTTTGCGGGAATTAAGAAAAGGGTATTACGAGTATCAAAAGTTGTGGAAAAAATGAAATGGCAATGTCGCACGATAACAATTACATGGGCGTAGTTTGTTATTTTTCTGCGTGGGACAGCTTAAATGGAGGTGTAGAATGAAGAAGTTGTTGGGGTTGGCAGTATTGTTGATAGGCCTTACGACTTGCTATTCTGTGTATGCGAAGGATGTTAAAAGCTTCCCCGTTTACACGGATAGTAAATCGCCGGATAATCATTATATCCCTTCCGGTTGGATGGGGGATTTTGGCGACTTATCCATGGACGATAAATATATGGGGGACGCGCATGGCGGTTCCACGTGTATTAAATTTGTTTATACGGCCAAAAAAAGCCAGAATCAAGGTTGGGCCGGTATTTATTGGCAGAATCCTGCAAATAACTGGGGTTCAAAAAAGGGCGGTTTTGATTTAACAGGTTTAAACAAGCTTACATTTTGGGCAAAAGGCGATAAGGGCGGAGAGGTCATTGATAAGTTTGCCATTGGCGGTATTAAAGGGACTTATCCGGATACGGCCGAAATGTCTATCGGGCCAATCGAGTTAACGAATACATGGCAGCAGTATACGGTTAATCTTGTTGGGAAAGACCTTTCTTATATCAACGGTGCCTTAAGCTGGGTTGTTAACGCGGATTCGAATCCTAATGGTTTAACATTTTATATGGACGATATTCGTTTTGAATATGACCCGGAATTAAAAGAGTCTAAGAAAGCGTCTCAAGATGTGCCGTTTTATGTTTATGCTGATAAAGGCTCTATTTCTAACCATTTTATTCCTTCTGGCTGGATGGGTGATTATAGTGATATTAAGTTAGATGTTGGTTGTTTGGAGGATCCTTATTTTGGCAAAACATGCACGAAGATTGTGTATGGGAATAAAGCTTCTAATGGCGCCCGCTGGGCAGGTGTTTATTGGCAGCATCCGCCGAATAATTGGGGTGGAGTCGATGCCGGTTTTGATTTATCCAAGGCGACGAAGGTTACATTTTGGGCCAGGGGTGAAAAAGGCGGCGAGAGGATAGAAGAGTTTAAAGTTGGCGGCATCATGGGTGAATTTTCAGATTCTGACACGGGCGGTATTGGCCCTGTGATTTTAGACAAAAGCTGGAAACAGTATACGATTGATCTCCAGGGCAAAGATATGTCTTATATTATCGGTGGTTTTGCCTGGGCAACAAATCTGGATGTTAATCCTGATGGGGCTACATTTTATCTGGATGAGATTAAATACGAATAGAACATCGGATAACAGAGGGCAGAGAACGGAAGATGGGAGATGGGAGAAAAGAAGGTTTTTCTGTCTTCTGTCTTCTGTCTTCTGTCTTCTGTTTTTTATGGGAATGGCACCAGCCAACCATAAGAAAGTTTATGTTAAAATGCTAAAGAACGGGCACTATCAATTGATAGTTGCTGGCAGGCCGTTTATCGTTAAAGGTGTTTGTTATAACCCTATTCCTATAGGCCAGACACACGATTATAATTTTTGGGCTGATTCTCAAGAGCCATGGAAGAAAGACGGCGAAATGATGAAAAAGATGGGTGTAAATACCGTTCGTTTTTATCAGGCCGGCCAGAATTTAGAAGAAGTAAAAAAGGTTGTGCAGGATCTTTATCATAATTACGGCGTTCATACCATGATGGGCCATTGGCTTAATTTTTGGAATTACCCCGCGCCTTTTTATGATGATGAAGAATTCCGTAAATCCGTAAAGCGAGAAGTTTTGGCTATGGTAGAGGCCTTAAAAGATGAGGAAGGTATCCTGTTTTGGGTCTTAGGAAATGAGAATAACTTTTCTTTTAGTGGCAAGATTAACTCCTGGTCAAGCGAACGCCTGGACGCTATTAAAGACCCGCGGGAACGCCTGGCTGAGAAGGCCAGGGTCTATTACTCCCTTGTTAATGAGCTGGCTTGTGAAATTCATAAGATTGACCCTGATCATCCTGTTGTGATGGGCAATGGTGAGCTGGCATATCTTGATATCGCCCATGAAGTGGCTGGCGATATTGATATTGTCGGTTGTGTTATCTATAGAGGTAAAACATTCGGTAATAGTTTTAGTTCTTTAAAGAAGATATATGATAAGCCTATTGTTTTTATCGAATTTGGTTCGGACGTTTATAACGCGCAGCAAAAGTGCGAAGATGAAGATATGCAGGCTTTCTTTTTGGAATCGCAATGGGCTGAGATTTATCAGAATCTCGCTGGGAATTCTTCAGGCGAAGGGAATTGTTTGGGCGGTGTTATGTTTGAATGGAGCGATGAGTGGTGGAAGCATAATGATTATGATTCCAGCGGTTGGGCGGTTCATGACACAGAATCTAACTGGTCCAATGGTTCTTATTATCTAGACATCAAGGCTGAGCGCAATATGAATATGAACGAGGAGTGGTTTGGTATTGTGGGGGTTAAACCGAGTGCAGATGGCTTGGATGAACGCATCCCGCGTAGAAGTTATTACGCGATTAGAAAATTTTGGCAGTCGCCTCATGATGGCAAAGATTTAAGATATGGCAATGTTTAAATGGGTGAGAAACTGTGGTGGTAGTAGTTAAACTAAGGGAATGAAATAACCAAGACGGGCGAGAAGATGAAAAAGCGAATAACTTTTGCGTTGGTATTATTATTTATGTTTTTGGCCGGTTTTTGTTTCGCGCAAGGATCAGATGATCCAGGCGATAAGCCCGCTGATTTAAAATCCGTCAATACTGTTGACGCGCAAAAGGGCGCTTCTATCAAAAAAATAGGCCCTGTTTTAGACGATACCTTCGAAGCATATGTGCAAAAACATGATTATGACGGGCTTTACGCGCATTATGAAAAACTCCTCCTGGAGCCACAAGGCGATAAAGCCAAGATTTATTATTTTATGGCTCTGGCAAGACAGCGAGAGATTGCTTATTGGAAGGAGATAAAAAATTGGGAGGGGATCTATGATAAGGCCTCTCTTTACAAAAAAGATATTCTTAACTCTTTAAATCAGGCGCAGGGCCTGACAGGTGATGATGTGGGCTTGCTTTTGAGTATTAAGTATTTAAAGTGGCAGGTTGTTTCAGAAGATGATTCTGATGCTGCTGGCGGCCTTCTCAACGATCTGATCAATACGGCAAAAGAAAAGGCTTCAAGCCTTGGCGATATCGAGATGGTTAAGTCTATAGGGGATGAGCTCTCTTTTTCAGAAGATAAAAATCCTGCCCGCAGGCTCTATGATGTTTTTTTGGAGAAGATATCACAGCTTCATTTAGGGGCACAAGAGTTAAAGAGCATGGCGGATGGTTTTTCTTCCGCGGACAAAGCATATTTGGCGAAGGCGCTGTTAAGCCTTTATTTTAATGAACTCAAAGAGGATCCTCTTGTGTCCGCCGAGATAGTCGCGACAGCGGATAAATTCGCGGTTCAGGATTCAGGCGAAGCCATGGACCCTCTTTATGCCGAAAATTTATATGCCAAAGCGTTTGTGTTAGCGGGTGTTAGCGCGTTTTCGAGCGCGTCTCAATACCGCCGGGCTTTTAATTTAGAACGCATTAAAGAATATCATCAGGCATTTGAGGCATACCAAAACCTTTTGGATAATTATCCTGATTATGGCAATAAGCAAGAAATCTATTACCGCCTTGGTGTATTGGCTGCCTACGCGAAAAAAGATATCGCTTTGGCGTGTGGATACTTTTTGAAATTGACGCAAGAGTATCCGCAAGACGCGCAATCCTTATCTGCTTTATATCAGCTTGGCCTTTTGAATCAGTGGCAAGGCGAGAAAGAAAAAGCCAAGGTTTTTTACGACAAGCTTATCGCGGCCGCCCCTGTTGTTGTTTCGTCTTCTGAAGAAAATGAACTTGTTTGCCTGGCCGAAGGCCGCTTAAAAGAGATTTTAGAAAACAAGGATATCAAATATTCCTTAAAGGTTTTTTTAAGCGGCATATTTGTGATAGGGCAAATTGAAAGTAGCGGATTTTTGAGTGTTGATGTGACAGCGCAGCCTCCGAATGAGGACGCGAACGTGCCTGTGAGGATTGTTGTGACAACATCTAAGCCGGAAACGGGATGTATGGTGCCGGCTTATTCTTATGAGTGGTCCGGCGAGATGGGCCGCCTCGCCAATGTGCCCAATACCTTTGATTTAAAAACAGAATATGACACGCCCGCTATTAAACTTGTCCAGGTTGCGGTTGTAGGCCCGCAAGGCGTGGAAGGCGTTGGTTTTGAGATGATTAAGATTGTCATTAAAAAGAATTCCTTAGAAGGCCTAAAATAATAAATATTTTTTAAAAAATTGTATGGCGGATACGTTCCTGTGTAGCGTATAATAACAAACGATACAAAGTTGATCTTTATTAAAACAATTATAAGAGGTTGAAGTGAAAGAGTTTAGTTTTAAAGGCGAAAACCTTTCAGACCGTGCCAGAAAAAGCCTGTTTATTTTAGATACAATCAGGCGGCGCGGGCCTATCAGCAAGACGGATATCTCCGGATTGATTGGCTTAAACGTTGTAACCGTCTCAAATTATATAGAAGAGTTTTTGAGGCAGAAAGTTGTTTTTGAAAAAGAGTTTGATGTGTCCAGGGGTGGAAGAAGGCCTCTGCTTTTAGATCTTAACAAAAAAGCCGGTTATGCCATTGGCATAGGTGTAAACCTTTTTAACACAACAGGCGTTGTGATGGATTTGAGCGGTAATGTTTTGTTTAAAATTAGTAAAGATAAACAGGGCGTTGGCGTTAGAGGCGTTGTTGATTCTATTTTATCTATTGTTAGAGAGCTTTGCGGGCAGGCGGAATCTCTACGGTCAAAAATAAAGGGTGTTGGTATTGGGATCGGCGGGATCGTTGATGTTTACCGCGAGAAGGTGCGCTGGCCTCAGCGCGTCGGTGAAACTTATCATTATGTGGATGTTACTGTTCCTTTAAAGGATATTATTGAAAGAGAGTTTAATCTGCCTGTTATGCTTGATAATGATGCCACGCTCGCCTGTTTTGGAGAGCAGTGGTTGACCCTTGAATCAGATGTTAAGGATCTTGTTTATATGTTTGCTGGTGTTGGATGCGGGCTCATGCTTAACAATGAGATTTACCGGGGTGCCAGCGGTTGCGCCGGTGAGGTAGCGATCCATAGCGACAAGAAAGAGGCTCCTTATTTTTTAGACAGATGGGAGATGGATTTAGACATTCGAGAAAATTTTCTTAAAGCTGTTAAAGAACAGGCCGGCGTGAATATTGAAAAAACTCAGGAATATACCCTCGGGGCTATTTTTGAGCTTGCTAAATCAGGCCAACAGCCCGCTGTTGATGTTATCCGGGAAGCTGGCCGCCGTCTTGGTGTTCGTACAGCTTATCTTGTTAATCTTTTGAATCCTCAGATGGTGATTATAGGCGGAGGCATTGAACACGCGGGCATGAGTTTAATTGAAGAAATTAAAGAAGTTGTGAGCGAGTGGTGTTTTCAGGAATCCTCCCAGGCGGTTAAGATTGTTGCTTCAAGGCTTGGTGATGATGCCGTGGCGCTTGGCGCGGCCAGCCTTATCATACGGCAGAGTTTTGTATTAAATAATGAGTAGCTTTTATATATCATTTATCATATCATAGTTCAAAGCTGTGCCTTTTTCTGAAGCATATTTGTCTATTTTCGCCTGAGATTTCGTGTGATGATAAAAAAAGATGACTGGTTTTTAGATGAATAATTCTTATCTGTAAGCCGCACATAATCTTCTGTTGAGTATTTAGTTAAGTAATGATTGTTAATCAATAAATTTTTCTTGCGCTTGGGTGTATAATATGATATATCTAAATGCAAGCAAGGAGAACTGATGAATAATAAAATAAAAATTTTGCTCGTCGGGTTAGCTGTATTGTGCGCTATCTCTTTGGTTATCGCCTTCCAATTAAATACTGTTAATAAATCCCTTCGCAGCCAGTTTGCTTTTAAAGAACAAGAGTTTCAGCAAGAAAAACAAAATTTAAATCAGCAGTTGAGTTCTGTTTTAGAAGCCAAAAAGAAGCTTGATGTTGAGTTGGGAGATTTACGGTCTAAATTTGATTCTGTGTCTCAGGAAAGAGATAAACTTAAAGACAAATTTGATTTTGTTACAAAAGAACGCGGGACACTTGTTGAAAGACTGCAGGAATTAGCCAAGCAGAAGAAAGACCTGGAAGATTCAATAGAAGAGCTTAAAAAAACAAGAACAGGCTCAAGCCAGGCTTCACAGGTTACACAGTCTTATACGGCTTCTGCCGTTTCAGGTGATGATGCCTATTGGGCTAATGTGTTGCGTGAAAAAACATCGTTAGAGTTTCAGGTCAAAACTCTGACTCAACAGGTTGAAGATTACAGGTTGAAAGCTGAGCAGGCCATGGAAGAAGGCCGTAAGCTGGACATGCAGATGAAAACAGTGAGTGAGGCCAAAGGTGATATTGAGAGGCGCCTTGAATATAATGAAAAACTCGCTGAGGCATTGTCTGAAGATTTGGTTAGAGAAAAACGCGATAAAAAGGCCATTGTCCTGCAGTTAGAAAATTTACGGCAGGAAAATTTTCAATTAAAAAATAGATTGGTTGCTTTAGGGGATAAGAAGTCCGTATTAGAAACAAAAGTCGTTGATTTACAGCAGGAAAGGGAAATTTTAGCCAAGCGGCTTTCCGAGTTGGATAATATTTTGCAGGATCGTGTTGATCAGATTATCCAGGTTAAAGATGACTTGAAAGCTGCGCGTGTTCAGGCTGATACGGCTGATGTAAAAGATAGCCGTGTTGTCCAGTTGCAACCCATTGTTGTTAAAGCCGCTCAGGAGGATTCGCAGTCCGGAAAGGCTTTGCCAACAGCAGGGCAGGTTTTAGCTGTTAACGATGAAAATAACTTTGTCATTATTGACCTCGGGCAGGATGATGGTGTTAAGGTTGGCCAGACATTTTCAGTTTTTAGAAATTCTCAGAAGATCGCGACAGTAGAAGTTATTCAGAGCAGGAAAGAGATTTCCGCTGCGGATATTAAACATATAGGATCAGGGGCTCAAATTAAAATCGGTGATGTTGTTAGTTAGGATTTTTTGTAAGAAGGCGGTAAAAGATTTGTCTTGTAAATTTTAGGTGGTTATAGTGGTATAAAAAGAAGCCTGCGGAGAAGACCCGCGGGCTTTTACCATTCAGTTGGGTATAATATGGCGCAGAAAAAAAATATTAACATAGAAGATGTGGCGAAATTGGCCGGTGTTTCTATAACGACGGTCTCGCGCGTTATCAATAAGTTTCCTACCGTAAAGGAAGAGAACCGTAAAAAAGTGGAAGGAGCGGTAAAAAGGCTTAAGTTTAAGCCAAACTTATCGGCGCAGAGATTGGCGAGTGGTTCTAACCATACCATTGGCCTGGAAATACCGCGTTACGAAGGTTTATTTTATTCTTTTTATGCCATGGAGATATTTCGTAGCATAGGTATCGCCTGTGACGCGCTTAAAACTGACCTTTTGCTTCATTTGACAGATGGGGTTAGTTGTATTAATTCCGCCGCGGTAGGAGGGGTTGTTTTTGCGGATTTGATTAATAACACGGCGCATGTAGAGGCTTTGATGGGGATGGGGGTTCCTGTTGTCCTCATGAACTACGCCGCGCTTGATTTAGAGGTAACGAGTGTTAGCATTGATAATGCCAAAGGGGCACAGAGCGCGGTGGAATATTTGATTAATAATAAACATAAGGATATTGTTTTTCTTACCGGAGATTTGATAACTCAGGCAGCGCAGCAGCGGCTTGCAGGGTATAAACGCGCGCTAGAAAAGGCGGGTTTACCACTGCGTGAAAATTATATTTTAAGATGTGATTATTCCAGAAAATCAGCACGATTTGCCGCTGAGAGTATTCTAAACATGCGCGAGAGGCCATCTGCTGTTTTTGCTTCATCCGATGATATGGCCCAAGAAGTTGTGTCCGTTTTTATGGAAAAAGGCTTAAAGGTTCCTGACGATATCTCTGTGATAGGTTTTGATGATGATCCTGTTTGTCTTTTTGGCCCGATTGCTTTGACAACTGTCAGGCAGCCGCTTCGCGAGATGACTCAGGCGGCCGTAAAGGAGCTTTATTTGCAGATGCAGGATCAAAGCCGTCAAATTAAACGTATTATTCTCCCAACGGAATTAATTATCAGAGATTCTGTGAAGCCGTTTCATTGATTTTTTTGGTTTTTACTTTGAGTCAGCCTGTTTCGGTTTTACGCGTGAGGGTTTTCCGTAATGGATTTTGAAAACTTAAAATTATGCCCGGGTTTATAGGAAGCATTAAAGATAACTATTTAGCTACAGGCAGTGGTATTTTGCCTTTCCAGGATGCGCAGAGGGCGTTAAGTTTTGTATTTGATCATTATGAGTATCAAATTCCTTTTTGGTTTTCTCTGCCAAACCGTAGTTTTTTTGAAAAAGATGTTGTCCGGTTTTGTGATAATCTTCCCGGTTTTAAAGTAGATGAATTTCAGAAAAAGGCCTGGATAGATACAAGATGCCCTGGTTTTGAAGCTGCGTTAGAGGAGTGTGTTACAAGATGTATGGCATTAGATGCGGGCTATTTTGCTTTTAGCCAGCAGAATTCTCCATCGCTGTATTTGTTGTCGCAAAGGTTGATGGGTATGAATTGGCAAGGTTGGGTAAAGTTTCAGGTTTTAGGCCCATTAAGCGCTGGGGTAGGCCTTTGTGATGAAAATGGCAAGCCGCTTATTTTTCATGAAGAGCTTGGTGAGCTGGTTCCTCTGGTATTGTCTTTAAAAACAGCTTGGTTAATAAGGCAGTTTAGAGCGAACGTAAAGACAAAGATGATTGTCGTGATTGATGAATCTTCTATCTGTTTAAGCGCAATGGAGTTGCCTTTAGAGGAGATCATTGAGAGGCTGAATAGTTTAATTGAGGTTATTCATGACAATGAGGCTCTATGCGCTTTACGGATTTCTAATGTGAAAGATTGTGTTTTTACACAGCGCCTTTCTATTGATTTATTGCATTTTGATGTTTGTGGCAATTTTGAAGTACTTGCGGAATTTGAGAAGGCTTTGGCGTCTTTTTTAAAAAGAGGCGGTGTTCCTATTTTGGGCTGCGTTCCTGTTGAACAAGAAGGGTTGCAAGGCTTTGATTTAAGAAACCGTTTATTTCAAAAAATAAAACCTCATCAATTTTTATTGAAAAATGGTGTATTGATTACAACGGATGGCGATATATCGTCGTCTTCTGAAGCGGCTGTTTGTGAGTCTGCTGAAGTTTGTAAGGATTTAGCGGAAAGTTTAAGGTTGATGTTTTGAAATAACACGCAGATTTTATGCATTTGGTTTAAAGGAATGTGTTAATTGACCAGGAGGCAGTGATGTTTAAATGTGAATGGAAGGTTTTTATAATTGTTTTGTTCTGTTTCTGTTGTATGCCGCCTTTGACTGTTTTGGCAGATGATGAAGTTGGAATGGTTACGATTCCTGAGACGGGGATTTCGCAAGATTCTCAGGTAGTACAAGGCGCTGCGCCAAAGGGTGAAACATCAGAAGAAGTTAAAAAAGAGGAGCCGCAAGTTTTAGTTGCCGGCAGCACATCATTGCCGGGTCAGGGAAGAGATGCTAAAGAATCTTATGTTGAAACAGCACCGTCACAGCCAAGTGTTGCGCCATCAAATGCCGCTGAACCCGCAGGGGTAGGAGAAGGCGGCATCGCTTTAGAAAATGTTGTTGTTGGAAAAACTCAAGAGGTAGTTTCTGATCAGGAACCTAAGCCGGCTGCGAGCGCTGCAGCATCTATTGAGCTTGATAAAAAAGAAGGTTCAGCGAAAGCGGGCGGGGAGATTAAGAAGATTGCGGTTAATGAACCGCAAGATGATTTAACACAATGGGTCTGGGGAGAAGTTATTTCTGTTGACCCGGTGAAAAAACAGATCACAGTCAAGTATCTTGATTATGAAACTTATGATGAGGCCGTGATGGCTCTTGATACAAATGATTCAACCGTATTTGATAATGTGGCCGGCATCAATGAGATTAAGCCGCAAGATTACGTCACGATAGACTACCGCAAGCTCGATAGTTCTAATTTGTCTATGCTTATTGTTGTGGAAAAGAAAGATATCGATGTGGACAAAAAGGAAGCGGCTATTTTAAAAGAAGAGAAGGCGGATGCTATATCGTCTGGTGGCCTGGCGGCGGCACAGAGCAAGTTGAATGAAGATATCGCGGTTTCAGAAGAGGCGGGTGTAAGCAAGAATGAGGTTTTAAATGATGTTATGGAAAAAGACGATTTGGACAGCCTTGATGATATAACGGTTCCTTTGGCGCCGCTAGAGGCACAGCCGGATATTATCAGTAGTGAACCGGTTTCTGCTGAAGATATTAATCCGGAACATCAGCAGGAATAGGCCTTAAAAGAGGAGGCTGATTTTGTAGAAAGCGGGGTGTATCAAGCCTCGCTTTTTGCTGTGTTACAGGCCTTGTTAATATGAAAATTTTTTTCATTTTTGATTTAGATGGGACCATAATCAACGCGTATCCGGCGATTATATCAAGCTTTAATTTTACTATGCGGAAATCAGGTTTTAAGGCTCAAAAACCGGATATTATAAAAAAACATGTTGGGCGGGGAGATATAAACTTGCTAAAGCCTTTTGTTCCAAAAAAGGCATTAAAGAAGGCTATTGTCATTTATAGGCGGCATCATATGGAATCTTTAGTACGGGAAGCGCGATTAATGCCTTACGCGCGTCAAATTTTGACTTTTTTAGGCAAGAGCGGCGTTAAAATGGCCGTAGCTACAAATCGTCCGGCTCGTTTTACGCGGCTGGTTTTAAAACATTTAAAAATAGGTCATTTTTTTAATAAAGTATTATGCACAGACCGTTTAAAATATGCCAAGCCGAATCCACTTGTTTTAAATATGTTGATTAGGTATTTCAAAATATCTAAAAGCGAGGCTATTTATGTGGGGGACATGGTTTTGGATGTTCAGACGGCGCGCAGGGCTGGTATGGATGTTTTGATTGTGGCAACCGGATCTTCTTGCATGGTTGAGCTTAGGAAAGAAAAACCAACCTATCTTGTTAAAAATTTAAAAGAGATGTTTGAATTTTGCCGCGAAAAACTTCTTTAGTGAGGGGGGGGGTTTTTAAAAGATAGAGCGGGTAGAGGTTTGTTTTTGTTTGGTTTAATAAGGGTTTTTGCTTGACCTGCCCATGATGATTTGTTATAACGGTTATACCTGAACAGCGTATATTGATTTGTTCTTGGTGGTTCTTCGTGCTATGGAGGCGGTTTTATGTTTGTTATGTCAAATCTTCTGGCAGCTATCGCGCAGATTTTGGATGTGGTGCTTGTTGCCTTTTATTGGATTATCATTGTCCGGGCTTTGATTAGCTGGGTTAATCCGGATCCTTTTAATCCTATTGTGCAGTTTCTGCAGGTTATCACCGAACCAGTCCTTTATTCTGTAAGGCGCATGTTGCCGCTTTCGTTAAGATTTGGAGTTGATATATCGCCTGTCATCGTGATACTTACCCTTATGTTCGTAAGAGCTTTTCTAGTTAGGACGCTTCTGGATTTAAGTTTTCGTTTAAGATAGAGGAGGTTATGATCGGTTTAGTTTTGATAGTAAAATTCGTTCTTCTTTTTATTTTTTTGAGCTTATCCGCTTTTTTTTCCGCTTCTGAAACAGCTTTATTTTCGCTTGACTCCATCAAAATAAAACGGTTGTCACAAAACGGGAAAGATACATCTTTTATCATCAAGCTTCTTGAAAACCCAATGCATCTTTTGACGGCGATCCTTGCCGGCAATACTCTGGCCAATATCGCGGCATCAGCATTGATCACATACATTTTGATTGATCTGTTAGGTTCGGGGGGGTTGTTTATTTCTATTGGAGTAACGACTTTTATCCTGCTTGTTTTCGGAGAGGTTACGCCTAAGACTCTGGCCATTCATAATAATGAAAGGCTGGCTTACTTTTTTTCCAAGCCTTTATTTTTGTTTACCAGGATGGTTTCGCCTCTATTGTTTTTAGCAACAAAAATATGCAACAATGTTATCGCGTTGTTGCATATAGAACTTAAACATGAACCGACATTAACGGAAGAAGAGTTTAAGACCATTATGGAGGTTGGCCAGCGCCATGGAGTTGTTGGTAAAAATGAAAAGGAGATGGTTCTTTCTGTTTTAGAGCTGACGAAGACAACCGCTCAGGAAGTTATGATTCCCCGTACAGATATAAAAGCGGTTGCTTTTCACTGGCCCATGGACAAGGTCAAAAGCCTTATCCGTCTGGCGAGGCATTCCAAAGTGCCTGTCTATAAAGATTCTTACGATAATATTATTGGTATGGTTGATACCAAGGATATTTTTTTAGAGTCAAACCGCGCTTTTGCTGATATGGTCAAGCCGGTTATTTTTGTTCCGCCTACAAAGAGGATTGATGAGTTGTTGCAGGATTTCTACCGCCAGAAAACAAAAATGGCTATTGTGATTGATGAGTACGGCGGCACAAGCGGACTGGTGACTTTAGAAGATATCTTAGAGGAGGTCTTTGGTGAAATTTACGATGAGTTTGAAATGGGGGAAAAACTTGTTGAGCTTATGTCGGAAGGCCGTTATAGAGTGAGCGGTAAAACACCGGTTTATCAGGTGAATGAGGATTGCAACCTTTCTATCTCACCTGGTGATTATGAAACGATTGCCGGTTTTTTGTTGTACGTTTTTGGCAAGATACCTGCCGAAGGTGAGCATGTTAGAGCGGCCGGCGCGGTATTTATTATTGAAAAGATCGTTGGGCGTCGTATTAAAAGCGTGCTTGTGGAGATGAAATGATACATTTGGTATTTTTGATTCTTTTGGCACTTTTTTTAGAAGGTTTCTTCTCAGGGGCTGAGTCTGCTTTTATTTCCGTGAATTTTTTAAAACTCACACACCTGATTGAAAAAAAGAATAAACGCGCTATGCGTGTCCACAATCTTTTAAAGAAGCCTGAGCGGTTGTTGATTACCACTTTGGTGGGGACTAATATCTCTGTTGTTATTTCTTCCGCGTGCGCTACGGTTTTATTTTCTAAAATATGCAAAAATTACAGCGCTCTAATCGCGACGCTTGTCATGACACCGATTTCTTTCATATTTTGCCAGCTTTTGCCAAAAACTGTCTTTCGTAACCGGGTTAACCAGATTGTGTTAAGCGTTGCAGGCCCTTTGAGCTTCAGCGAGAAAGTGTTTTTGCCTTTAGTCAGTTTTTTTAGTTTTTTCTCAAAGTCTGTTGCCAGAATAGTGAATCCGAAAGGTGTTAAGAAAAATCCTTTTTTAACAAAAGATGAGATCAAATCTCTAATTAAGGATATTTCCAAAGAAGGTGTCCTGGAGAGCCATGAAAAAGACGCTATTGAAGAGATTTTTGAATTAACGCTAACCAAAGCGGCTGATGTTATGGTTCCATTAAGGGATGTTATCAGGATTTATACCAAGGATACCACTGAAGATATTAGAGAAAAATGCCGGATTCACCATTTTACGCGTTTCCCCGTATTTGAAGGGGAACAGTTAAAAGGTGTTATTAATGTTTTTGATATCTTTTTTTCATTAGACGATAGTTCCGCTGGTAGTTGGCAAGCGCTTATTCGATCTATTATTCGTATTGAGGATAGTGAAAGTTTGGATAAGGTTTTCGCTAAGATGCAGCCGAATAAGGAAACTATGTCCGCTGTGTTTCATGAGACGAGCGTCGTCGGTATCATTACCATAGAAGACCTGATGGAGAATATTGAAGTAAAACTAACGAGTTTGCGTACTAATAAATAAGTTAAACTTTTTTAGGAGCTGGATGAGAAGATTTTCGCGAGTTGGTTTTTATGTTTTATTAATATGTTTATGCCTCTTGGCCTCTGGCACGGTTTTTGCCGCGCCGGCCCAGGAAAGTTCGCCTGTGGTAAAAGTTTTTTTCTCTCCACATTGCAAAAGTTGTATTACGGCTATTCATGATGTGATCCGGCCATTGTCAGAGAAGTATGGGCGGCAGGTTGAGTGGCAGTATTTTGAACTGACACTGCCAAAAAATTACAGTGTTTTTTTTGACTTAGAGAAAAAAACCGGCCGCAAATTAGGCAGCCCGACAGTTGTGGTTGGGCAGAGGGTTTTGGTTGGGCTCACTGAAGTAGCGGATTCGCTGGAAAAGGAGATTGCTTCGGCTTTGCAGTTAAAGCCGCTGCCAATTGTCCTTCATCCTTCGACGCTGGCAATCTTTGAACGTTTTAAATCGTTCAGATCAATAACCGTCCTTGCGGCGGGCCTCGTGGATGGTTTTAATCCTTGCGCCTTTACGGTTGTCGTTTTCTTCATGTCTTTTTTAACTTTGATGGGTTATAGGCGCACAGAGATGGTTTTGATAGGGGTAGTTTATATCACGGCTATCTTTACGACATATGTTCTTTTGGGGTTTGGTTTTTTTACCGCTTTATACCAGTTTCGTTACTTCCATCTCTTCTCGCGCGTTATTTATGCCCTCATAGGGCTCTTTAGCTTTAGCTTAGGTTATATCGCTGTAAAGGATTATATTGTTTATAAAAGAACGGGCGAGGCGGCAAGGATGGCTTTGCAGCTGCCAAAAGCCATTAAGAAAAGGATCCAGGCGATTGTTGGCCGTTATTACAGGAAGGAAGATAAAGACCAAAAGAAGTCTTTGTTTGGGTTGGTTTTGAGCGCTCTTATTGTCGGTTTTATGGTTTCTCTTCTCGAGGCTGTTTGTACAGGCCAGTTATATCTTCCGGTGATTATTTTTGTTTTGAAAGAAGGGGCTTTGCGCGCGCGCGCCATTTTCTATTTGTTCCTCTATAATCTGATGTTTATTCTCCCTCTTATCATTGTTTTTGTGTTAACTTTGGCTGGCACATCTTCCCGGAACTTCGAGTTTTGGGCTAAAAAAAATCTGGGCCTTATTAAACTTGTTATGGCCGCGGTCTTTTTCGCTCTGGGTCTGGTTTTGTTGAGCGGCCTCTACTAAGCTGAAACTCATATAGTTTTATCTTTTGTTTTAAGATACTTTTTTCTAAAATAGAGAAAATTTTTCTTGCTAAAGAACGTGAATTATATTATATTATCCCGCAATACTATTTTTAGGCACAAGGCCTGAGTATCGGCATGATTTTATACCTTTTCGCATTCAGGAATTTATGTTCTTGTGAACATAAATGAATGATTTCCAGGTTTGGTTTTATTTGAATCTTCAAAAGAAAAGAAACTATAGGCTTGTTTTAAGCCGTGGAGCTCATAAAAAAGTTGTAAGCAGGGCTATTTAAAATGGGAGGAAAGATGTTTGATTTGTTGTGGTTGGCGCCAATAGGATCTATTTTGGCTCTGGGGTTTGCATGGTATTTAGCGATATCGATTATGAAGCAGAGAGAAGGCACGCCGGTAATGATCAGTATCGCTCAGGCGGTCAGAGAAGGTGCCGCGGCGTATTTGAAAAAGCAGTATACGACAGTCACTATATTTTTTGTTATTGTTTTTGGTATTTTACTATTATTAGTCAGAGCCGGGCATTTGCCGGCAGCTGTTCCGTTTGCTTTTTTAAGCGGAGGTTTCTTTTCCGGATTATGCGGGTTTTTAGGAATGAAGATGGCAACAAATTCCAGCGCCCGCACAGCCAGCGGTGCTCAAAAAAGTTTAAACAGCGGCTTGAAAGTTGCTTTTTCAGGTGGAGCTGTTATGGGGATGCTTGTTGTTGGATTCGGCCTTTTGGATTTGAGTTTATGGTATTTTGGCCTTGATTGGTGGTATTCAAACCATGCTTTGCCGCAAGGCTTGGATAAAATTACCATTATCACTTCAACGATGCTTTGTTTTGGCATGGGGGCGAGTTCTCAGGCTCTTTTTGCCAGGGTTGGTGGTGGTATTTTTACGAAAGCGGCAGATGTGGGCGCGGACTTGGTCGGTAAAGTAGAGGCGGGTATTCCTGAAGATGATCCACGTAATCCGGCTGTTATTGCTGATAATGTCGGTGATAATGTGGGCGATGTGGCCGGTATGGGGGCCGATTTATATGAATCTTATGTTGGTTCTATTGTGGCGACAAGCGCTTTAGGCGTGGCGGCTGGTTTAGGGGTTGGCGGTGTTACGGTGCCTATGGTTATGGCCGCGGTTGGCGTTTTGGCTTCTATCGTCGGGACATTTTTTGTCCGTAGTAAAGAAGAGGCTTCACAGGCGGCATTATTGTGGGCTTTAAGGAAAGGCGTTTTTAGCACGGCTATTTTGATTTTAATCGCCTGTTATCCTTTGGTCCGGTTTACGTTAGGTGTTGAGCATATGGGGATTTACTGGTCTATTTTTGCCGGGCTTGTTGCCGGTGTCATCATAGGTATCTCAACGGAATTTTATACGTCAAGCGGTTATTCGCCGACGAGAAAGGTTGCCGATGCTTCTCTGACGGGGCCCGCGACCGTTATTATCGCCGGTATCTCGGTCGGGATGTTATCTACAATTGTTCCTGTTTTAATTGTCTGTGGCGCTGTTTTGGCAAGTTTTTATCTATCGGGCGGAGCAGAAAATTATAACATCGGCCTTTATGGAGTCGCTATTTCAGCCGTCGGTATGTTGTCAACGTTAGGCATGACTTTGGCGACAGATGCTTATGGGCCTATTGCTGATAATGCCGGGGGAAACGCGCAGATGGCTGAACTTGAGCCTGAAGTGCGCAAGAGGACTGACGCGCTTGATTCATTGGGTAATACAACGGCCGCAACGGGCAAAGGCTTTGCCATAGGTTCCGCGGCTTTAACAGCTTTGGCGCTGATTGCGGCTTTTCGTGATCAGGTGACATTGGCAGGAAAGACACTAGATTTATCTTTGATGAACCCGCAGGTTCTTGTTGGTTTGCTTTTGGGCGGTATGCTGCCGTTTGCTTTTTGCGCGTTAACAATGCAGGCGGTGGGCCGCGCGGCTTCTAAAATTGTTGTAGAGGTCCGCAGGCAGTTTAAGGAAATTGTCGGGCTTATGGAAGGCAAGGCTAAGCCGGATTACGCCGGTTGTGTCATGATCGCGACAACGGCCGCGCAAAAAGAGATGATTGCGCCGTCTCTTTTGGCTATTAGCGCGCCTATAGTTGTAGGATTGTTGGTAGGTTTGGAGGCGCAGGCGGGTTTATTGATCGGCGCGACCGTTACAGGTTTTGTGCTGGCGATTATGATGGCGAATGCCGGCGGTACATGGGATAATGCCAAGAAGTATGTTGAGGAAGGGCATTATGGCGGCAAGGGGTCATATTCGCATAAAGCCACTGTTGTTGGCGATACTGTCGGAGACCCTTTTAAAGATACGTCAGGGCCATCGTTGAATATCTTGATTAAATTGATGTCTATGGTATCTATTGTTTTTGCGTCTTTTGTTATGGCTAACTCATTGTTTAAATAACTCGTTAAAGATTCAATATTTTAAACGCGATGGTTTGCAAAGAGCCTTCTAAAATTTTTTAGAAGGCTCTTTGTTTTATAGAATTTTTCAAATGCCGTTTTTAAAGCGGGTTTTGAAAGCGTCCTTTTACTTAAAATAATGTTATAATAATATGATGAAATTCCTTCCCATTAATAAAACTGATATGCGCGAGCGCGGCTGGCAGGAGCTGGATATTATTTTTGTGACAGCAGACGCGTATTGCGACCATCCGAGTTTTGGCGTGGCGATCCTTTCGCGCCTCCTGGAGCATGAAGGCTATCGGGTAGGCATTATCGCTCAGCCTGATTGGAGGAGGCAGGAAGATTTTTTAAAGTTAGGCCGTCCAAGGCTTTTTTTCGGTGTCTCAGCCGGCAACCTTGATTCCATGCTTAATCTATATACCTCTTTTATGAACTTTAGAAAAGTTGATAAATATTCACCAGGCGGTACTTTTGGCCTTCGCCCAAAGTTGCCGACAATTGTTTACACCAACAGGCTGAAGGAGATTTTTCCTGATTGCCCCATTGTTATTGGAGGGTTAGAGGCAAGCTTGCGAAGGCTAGCCTATTATGATTTTTGGTCAGATAAGGTCAGGCGTTCTATTCTTTTTGATTCTAAGGCGGATATGTTAGTTTATGGCATGGCGGAACGCCAGGTAGGCGAAATCGCTCTACGCTTGAAAAACGGCGAGAAGATAGAAAGTTTAAATGATGTCCGCGGCACAGTTATCGCCAGAAATGATATCTCTTTTTTAAAAGATTATGTGGCTTTGCCTGATTTTACCCATGTTGTGTCTGATAAAATTAAGTTTCTTGAAGCGTTTAATATTTATAGCGCCCAGATAAACTCTTTTAAAGCCCTCTCTCTCATCCAGAAGGTTGATCAAAGGTTTTGTATTCAACTGCCGCCGGCTCTTCCTTTAACGGAAGGCGAGATGGATGAAGTGTATGGATTGGATTTTTGCAGGAGGAGCCATCCTTGTTATGATAAGTCCGGCGGAGTTCCGGCGATGAAGACGGTAGAAACATCTATCACAAGCCATCGCGGCTGTGCGGGAAGTTGTTCTTTTTGTTCTCTTGCTCTTCATCAGGGGCGTTTTATTCAAAGCCGCAGTATCGCCTCTATTGCAAAAGAGGCGAAGGTATTATCCCATCAGCCAGGGTTTAACGGTGTCATTTCTGATGTTGGTGCCGCGACGGCAAACATGTATGGCGCGCGTTGTTTATTGGAGAGCGGGTGCGCAAAACAGGATTGTCTTTTTCCTCGTCCATGCCCTCATTTTAAAAATGATTTTGTTAAACAGATAAAAATGCTTGATGTCTTGCGTTTGATTCCCGGGGTGAAGCAGGTGAATATCCAAAGTGGTATCCGGTATGACCTTTTGTTGGAATCCGAGGCACGTGGATATCTGGAGTGTTTGTGCCGGCATCATGTCAGTGGCCAGTTAAAAGTCGCTCCTGAGCATTCTAGTGATGATGTTTTACGCCTTATGCGTAAACCGTTATTTGTAAAATATAAGCAATTTATTACGTTATTTGAGGGTTTAAATGAAAAAACCCGCAAGAAGCAATTTTTAGTGCCTTATTTTATTACCGCGCATCCGGGTTGTGATATGAAAGCGGCGCGAACATTAGCTGCCTTTGTTAAACAGATGGGTTTTAAACCAGAACAAATACAGGATTTTATCCCTTTGCCGATGACACGGTCAAATTGCATGTATTATACTGGATGTGACCCTGAATCAGGCCATCCGCTTTATGTGGCTAAGAATAAGGCAGACAGGATGGCGCAAAGGAGATTAATTCAAGGACAAAATGTTAAAGGCCGCAATGTGTTAAGGAAAAAAAGGAGCAGGTTCGTCCAAGGCAAGGATAAATAATTACGTCGGTGCTGTTTTGTGCTGGTTTATGAATCTTCTTGACTTAAGGAGGGGTTTCTTTATAATCGTAAGGTATGAGTTCCGCAAAAAATATATCCTATATTCCTCTTACAAAACTTAAAAAAGGGGCGGCGGCGAAGGTCGTTGAAATTATTTCAGGCAAACAGGCTGCGCATCGGCTTTCGGCTTTGGGTATTCGGCTTGGCGGCCATGTTGTAAAGCTCAGCACTTTTGCTTTAAGAGGGCCTGTAACGATCAAAGTTGGTTCTTCAACGATAGCTTTAGGCCATGGCATGGCTGAAAAGGTGATGGTTGAGCCGGTTTTATAATCTAATTAGAATACTATGAGGAAGATTCTTTTAATAGGAAATCCTAACGTCGGCAAAAGTGTTGTCTTCGCGCGTTTAACGGGTGTGCAGGTGATGACTTCTAACTATGCCGGCACAACCGTTGAGTATAGAAAAGGCTTTATGAAATTGGCTGATGAGAAGTTTGAGGTGATTGATTTGCCTGGTACATACAGCCTGGAACCGACGTCAAAAGCCGAGGAGGTTACGCGGGATTTTCTGGAAGAGGCTTTTAGAAAAGATAAAGATTTAATTGTGCTTAATGTTGTGGACAGTACGAATCTCGAGCGCAATCTTCATCTGACGCTTGATTTGATTGACCGGGGTTATCCCGTTATGGCCGCCTTGAATATGTGTGATGAGTTAAAACATAGAGGGGTTGAGGTTGATTTTGAAAAGATAGAAAGTTTGCTTGGCGCGCCTGTTATCGCGACATGCGGTGTGACGGCGTTGGGTGTAAGGCAGCTCAAAGACAGGCTTAGCGAGGTTAAACTTCGCCCCGCGCGCATACGCACGCATGATGAACTCTGGCAGGCTGTTGGTGAAATTATTTTAGCCGCGCAAAAGTTAACTCATAAGCATCATAACTGGCGTGAATTTTTAGAAGATTTATCTATACATCCGGTGAGCGGCGTGGCCATAGGCATTATTGTTATTTATGCTGTTTTTAAGATTGTGCGTTTTATCGGCGAGGGGCTGACCACGTATTTGTTGGATCCTGTCTTTAATAATATCTATGCGCCTCTATTGATGAAATTAAGCGCTTTTTTAGGCCAAAATAATTTTCTTCATCATGTTTTAATCGGCGATTTACTAAGCGGCACAATAGATTATAAGAACTCCGCCGGTTTATTAACAACGGCGCCTTATGTGGAGTTTAATCTTGTTTTACCGTATATTATTTCTTTTTATCTTGTTTTAGGGCTCTTGGAAGATATCGGCTATCTGCCGCGTTTTGCGTTGCTTTTGGATGCTGTGATGCACAGGCTCGGGCTTCATGGTTTTGCTATCATTCCTATTTTGCTTGGGTTTGGATGTAACGTGCCGGGTATTATGGCTACGCGTGTTTTAGAAAGCAAGCGGGAGCGTTTCATCGCCTCAACCTTGATATCTATTGCTGTGCCATGCGCGGCGCTTCAGGCCATGATGCTTAGGCTCTTGAGCCCTTTCGGAATATATCCACTTATTATTGTTTATGCTTCACTTTTTTTTGTTTGGGTTGTGATAGGTTTTATTTTGAATCACTCTTTAAAAGGATACAGCCCTGAATTAGTCTTGGAGATTCCGCCTTATCGTTTTCCGCCGGCAGATATCTTTTTTTCAAAATTATGGATCAGGGTTCGAGAGTTTATCTTTGATGCTCTCCCTTACGTCATGTTGGGTGTTGTGATTATTAATCTTTTGCAGTATATTCATATTTTTGAAATAGTCAGTGATTTCTTTGCGCCCGTTATGAAGGCTGTGTTAGGGTTGCCTAAAGATGCTATTTTTCCGTTGTGTATCGGGTTTTTAAGAAAGGATATTGCGGCGGGATTATTGATTCCACTCGGCCTTTCAATCAAACAGTTGATTATCGCTTGTGTTGTTTTGTCTATGTCATTTCCCTGTATCGCGACATTCGTTATTTTTTTAAAAGAACTGGGATGGAAGTATCTTTTAGCCGGTATTGCGATTATGGCAGGGGTGACGTTGTTGGTAGGTGGGATTCTAAATATTATTTTATAAAATGACGGGGCACCGGGTACGGGGTTCAGTAAAACCAAAATCTTTTTTGCACTAGCTGAACACTGAACCCTGAAAGAACGGATTTTATGAACGAGAAGAATATTAAAGCCATTGCATTGGTTTCCGGAGGGTTGGACAGCATTCTGGCAGCGAAGATTGTGGCTCAGTTGGGTGTTGAGGTTGTCGCTGTCAATTTCATTGTCCCTTTTTGGCTTCTTGAAAAACAGAAGGCGATGCAAAAACAGGTTTTAGAAGCCTGTCAGCAGATCGGCGTGAGGTGTGAGATTGTTGATATCTCAGGCGGATGCCGCCAGATGTTGGAGGATCCTCAATATGGCTTTGGCGCGCATATGAATCCTTGTATTGATTGCCGGCTCCTTATGTTAAAGAAGGCGGGCGAGTTGATGAAGAATTATAACGCTTCTTTTTTGATTACAGGAGAGGTCGCCGGCCAGCGCCCGATGTCACAAAAAAAAGAAACACTGCGCATGATTGAAAAAAGGTCGGGATTGGAAGGCCTGATTTTGCGCCCTTTATCGGCTCAGCTTTTGGAACCTACAATTCCTGAACAAAAAGGCTGGGTTGACCGTTTGAAACTTTTTGGGATCAGCGGCCGCAGCAGAAATGAGCAGATGAAGCTTGCGCGGCAGTTTCAGATTAATGATTATCCTAATCCCGGCGGAGGGTGTTTATTGACAGACCCGGCATTCTCACGGCGTTTTCAGGATCTTTTAACACACGGGGCCTGGAATAGAAGAGATTTGGATTTATTGAAAATGGGCCGTCTTTTTCGTATCAATAGAGAATCAAAACTGATTGTCGGCCGTAATGAAAAAGAGAACGCGGCTTTAGAGGCCGCGGCAAGTGAAAAAGACATCATCTTTACGCCTCTACCGCAAGTTTGCGGCCCGTCGGCATTGGGCGTTGGGCGGTTTTTCCATATAGGAGATGTGGCTTTGAGCGCTATGATTGTTTGCAGGTACATTAATAAAAAGACATCGCCGACAGGCGAGACATGTGAAATTCTTATCAGGCGTGGCGGTAAAGAAGAATGCCTGCATGTTCCGCCATTAGGCGAAGAAGATATCAGATATTATCAAGTATAGTAAAAACCGTAAACCGAAAAGCGAAAAAATATTGTTAATACGAGGTTTTATGAATTCGGCATATATGGCAGGTGCTATTTTTGCTTTGGCATATCTGTTTTTTATTTTTCTTCCTCACAGAAGGACGCTTGTGGCTATTATGGCCGCTTTCGCGCTTATTGTGTTTCGGGTCATGACGTTTCAAGATGCTTTTTGGGCGGTTAATTGGAACGTTATGGGGATTTTTGTCGGCACGTTGTTTGTCGCTAATGCTTTTATGGAAAGCCGCCTGCCGGCCTATTTGGCTGAAATCATTGTTAACCGCTCTAAAAATACAGCCATCTCTATTTTACTTATCTGCGCGATGACGGGTTTTATATCGGCCTTTGTGGAAAATGTGGCGACTGTGTTAATTGTGGCGCCTATCGCCTTGTCCTTGGCCAAAAAGCTGAATATGAACCCGGTCAAGATGCTTATCGCTATCGCTGTTTCAAGTAATTTGCAGGGTACGGCTACATTGATAGGCGATCCGCCAAGTATGCTTTTGGGCGGGTATGCAGGAATGAATTTTATGGACTTCTTTTTTTATCAGGGCCGTATGAGCATATTTTTTGCCGTTCAGGCAGGTGCTTTAGTATCTTTTATTGTTTTGTATTATATTTTCCGGGATCAGAAAAAAAGGGTAAAACTTGAAGTGAGCGAACAGGTACGTTCCTGGGTACCGACGGTTATCCTTGTTGTTTTAATTGTTTCTTTGGCTTTGTCCTCGTTTTTAGATAGGGGTTTTTCCTATATGGCAGGTATTCTCTGTATGGTGTTTGGTTTGGCCTGCGCTGTGTGGGAACTGATCGTTTATCAGAAATGCTTTTTTAAGAATATAAAGTCACTTGATTGGGAAACAACCTTTTTTTTAGCCGGGGTTTTTGTTTTGGTCGGCGGCGTGACTCAGACCGGCTGGATTGACGCGATTTCAGGAGTGCTTTTTCATTGGGTGGGCACAAATGTATTTTTGGCCTATACATTGATTGTTTTTGTTTCGGTTTTTGCTTCGGCTTTTGTGGATAATGTGCCGTTTTTAGCAGCCATGCTGCCGGTGGCTGTTTCTATGTCGGATAAGCTGCATATTAATCCGTCGTTATTATTGTTTGGCCTTTTGATTGGCGCAAGTCTTGGCGGTAATATTACGCCTATAGGTGCCTCAGCCAATATTGTCGCCTGCGGTCTTTTGAAAAAACATGGCCACGCCGTCAGCTTTAAAGAGTTTTTTAAAATCGGTTTTCCTTTTACGCTGGCCGCTGTTTTTGCCGCTTATATTTTTGTGTGGGTCGTTTGGGGGAGATAATACAGGGGTCAGGGTACAGGGGACGGGGCACAGGGAAGCAAGAATTAACAACATCATAGGGAGGCGGCCTTGCGTCGGCCCATATGTGGTTACCAATATTATGGGAAATCAGCCGTCTATGGATTGTTAGAATAATTTCTTTGTTTTACACATAATAATGTGTTATATTATGTGTAAAAGGAGGTGTTGAGATGGCGACGAATTTAGCATTGGATGATAAGTTGATTATGCAGGCTCAGAAGGCGGGGCATCATAAAACCAAGAGAGAGGCTGTGACAGCGGCTTTACGGGAATATATTGCTCATAAGAAGCAGTTGAATATTTTCAAGGCTTTTGGGTCTGTTGATTTTGGCAAAGATTATGACTATAAAAAGGCCAGAAACTAATGAAAGTTTTAGTTGATACCTGTATTTGGTCGCAGGCCTTGCGCTATAAATCCCCTGATTTAGAGATAACCAAAAAGCTTCAAGACCTGATTGAAGATGGCAGAGTTGTCATGATGGGCCTTATCCGCCAGGAGCTTTTATCCGGCATACCTGATAAAAACCAATTTGAGCAGTTAAAGGGTATTCTTTTATCTTTTGAAGATATAGCGCTTAAAACAGAACATTTTGAACAAGCCGCCGAATTTAGTAATGCCTGCAGGAGCAAGGGCGTCCAAGGTTCAACGATTGATTTTTTGATTTGTTCGGTGGCTTATCTGGAAGATCTTGTTATTTTTACAAGTGATAAAGATTTTGAAAGTTATAAGCGGCATCTGCCGATAAAATTACTTTAACGAGATAGATAGCGGTTTAAAAGAATTTTCAATACGGATAAAAACAGAAAAACATATAGCTAGTATTGATATTTGTGAATATTTTGTTTCTGTGTTTGGCAATCAAAAAGCTGCAGAAGAATTTATAGGATCAGCTAAAACAAATCAAAAGGCAAGATTAATTGTTCATCAGTGCGCGAGGATGTTATATTTAGCTGACAAGGTTTACCAGAAGGGCCGGCCGGCTTTAGATGTTTTGTTTTTTATCATCATAGCCGAAGCCGTTGCAAAAATATTTTTTGATTTTCAGAAAGAAGGAGAAAGTAAAAGACATGTGCAGAAATTTTTTGAAGAGATTTGTACGGATTCTGATAAGAAAGTGTTAAACAAATTGTTTAAAAAACAGTTTAGAGAAGAAGATTCCATAACTGATAATTATCTCACATTATAGGAGGATGAGATGACATTAAAAGAAAAAGTTGAAGAGGCGTTAAAAGCGGTCAGGCCGATGCTGCAGTCTGATGGCGGGGATGTGAAATTGATTAAAGTGACTGAAGATGGCAAGGTGGTTGTGAAATTGACTGGTGCCTGCAGTGGGTGCCCAATGTCGTCAATGACGCTTAAGATGGGTGTTGAGCGTTTGATTAAGAGCAAGGTCCCTGAAATCAAAGAAGTGGTAACGGAGTAGGAAGCGTTTGAAAAGGTTGTCATGTTTGCGAAGTTGGACGCATTGAAACAGAGGTTGGCCGGCCTTCAGTCAGTCGTGGTTGCTTTTTCAGGCGGGGTGGACAGCCTTTTTTTGTTAGCGGTAGCTAAAGATGTTTTGGCGGATGATAACTGTTTGGCCGTCACTGCTTCATCAGCGCTTTTCCCGCGGGAAGAAGTTGAATATGCTATGGGGTTTGCCGCCTCAGCCAAAGCCAGGCACCTTGTTATTGAGGCTGCGCAACTTAATGATCCTTCTTTTTGTTTGAATACACAAGACCGCTGTTATATTTGCAAAAAACTTCTTTTTTCAAAACTAAAAGAGATTGCCTCCGGATATAGCCTCAAGCATGTTATTGATGGTTCTCATGCTGATGATGTTATGGAAGCGCGTCCTGGCAAGAAAGCTGCTTCAGAATTAGCTATTGTTTCCCCTCTTCAGGAAGCTGGGCTAACGAAGCAGGAAATCCGGCTCTTATTAAAAGACCGGGGGATGTCTGGTTGGGATAGGCCTTCTTCGCCTTGCCTTGCGACAAGGATTCCTGTTAATGAGAAGATTGTTCCGGAGCGCCTGCATAAGATTGAAGGCGTAGAAAGATTTTTACGCCGAAATTTTGGCATTAAAGGAAATTTAAGATTCCGGGATCAAGGCCTTCGCGCTTGTATTGAAGTTGATAAAGCTGAAATTATAAAAATTAGAGATAGGGTAAGTGTTGAGGCTGCTCTTGAAACGCTGAAATACGGCTTGGTGTATGTTGATATAAGAGAATACAGGGGCCGCTAGCCATTTTTAAAATATCCTTTATTTTAGATGGTTTTTTGGAGTATAATACCGTCATTGTAAAAATTTGATTTAATCAAAACCCGGAAATCTTCAAGGTTTAAAAACCTCAAAAAATAAAGTTTTTTATGGAAAATATATATTTTGATTATGCGGCAACGACTCCGGCAGACCCTCGGGTTGTTGAGGCGATGTTGCCCTATCATGCGGATATTTTTGGCAATCCTTCCAGTATTCATTCTTTTGGCCGTCAGGCGCGAAAGGCGATGGAGGACTCGCGCGCTGTTGTGGCCGCCTCTTTAGGGGCTGGCCTTGAGGAGATTATTTTCACATCAGGCGGGACAGAGTCGGACAATTTTGCTCTTTTAGGCATAGCTTGGGCGAATGAATCTGGATGTAATCATATTATCACAACTGCCATTGAACATCATGCTGTCCTGGAACCGGCTCAATTTTTGGAAAAAAAAGGGTTTAAAGTTACTTATGTTAAGCCTGACACTAATGGTATTGTGCCTGTTGAGGATATAGAAAAAGCGATAACGGATAAGACGATCCTTATTTCGTGTATGCATGCCAATAATGAGATTGGTTCTATTCAGCCTATTAGAGAGATCGGCTTATTAGCGCGTCAGAAAGGTATCTATTTTCATACGGATGCCGTGCAAACGGTTGGGCATATTCCTGTTAATGTAGTTGATTTGAATGTGGATTTGTTATCTTTAGCCGCGCATAAGTTTTATGGCCCGAAAGGTGTTGGGTGCCTTTATGTGAGAAGAGGGGTAAAAATTGCCCCATATTTGCGCGGCGGCGGCCAGGAAAAACACAGGCGGGCTTCAACCGAAAATGTCGCCGGTATTATAGGTTTGGCCAAGGCTTTAGAGCTTTGCGGCGCGACGATGCTTGAGGAAGCGCGGGAAGAGGCCAGGTTGCGCGATAAGCTTATCAGCGGTATTCAAAGAAACATTGAATATGTATATTTGAATGGCCATCCAACATTCAGGCTTGCGAATAATGTAAACTTTTCTATAGAGTTTATTGAGGGGGAGTCTATGTTATTGAATCTTGACAGGTTGGGTATCGCCGCTTCAACAGGGTCTGCGTGCACATCAGGTGATTTGGAGCCTTCTCATGTTTTGTTGGCTATCGGCCGTCCTCATGAGCTCTGCCATGGGTCTATAAGGCTGACTTTGGGCCGGTTTTCAAAAGAGCAGGATATTGACAGGTTTTTAGAGGTATTCCCCGGCGTTGTTTCAAAACTGCGCGCCATGTCTCCTTTATATGATGATAAAAAGAAATAGTTCTTCTGTTGTATTTTCCTGTTTAGTTCTTATCTTTTTGGCGGGTTTTGTTTATGCTGAAACAGAGCTTGAACCTATTGTTGTCAAGCATGCTTCTTATGGTAGCCGTGAAGAGGTGTTGACATCTGTCTTGGAAGAAGACGATATTGAAAAAATAGCGGCTAATACTCCTGAAGATATCTTAAACTATTTGAGCGTTGATGTTCAAACGCGCGGATTTTATGGCGTTAAGTCGGACGTCTCTTTAAACGCTTCAACATTTCAGCAGGTGCTTATTCTTGTTAACGGGGTACCTGTTAATGACCCGCAGACGGCACATCATAATTTAGACCTTTTTTTTAATAAGGATGATATTGAAAGGATTGAGATTATCCCGGCAGGGCGTTCTTCTGTTTATGGCCCTAATGGCATCGGCGGGGCTATTAATTTTGTTTTAAAAAGGCCTCAGGGAAAAAAAGGTTATGTGTCGGCAGCCGGCGGCAATTACGACACATTTGAAGGAAAGTTAAACTTGGCATACGGCCCGCAGGATTTTTCCAACCGCTTAAGTTTTGACCACGCTCAGTCCAACGGATGCCGTTATGATACGGATTTTCGCTCATCTACGTTTTTTCATTCAAGCGCTGTCGAAAAAGGCAAGGCATCCCTTTTTATGGATGCAGGCTATAATGAGAAGGAGTTTGGCGCGTATGATTTTTATACGCCAGGCAAGAATTATCCGTCAAAAGAATGGACCAATACTGGTTTTTTTGACGTGCGCGGCCTCCTGAAAGGTGAACATTTTTCGTTTGAGCCAAGGTTTGATTTCAGGCAGCATCATGATAAGTTCATGCTGGATATCACCCGGCCCGGCCTTTACCTTAATCATCACCGGACAGATATGTTTTTAGCAGGTGGCCGGTTTGAGTTTCCGCATGATGGTTTAAAGCTATCAACAGGTGCCGATTACGGCGAGGACAGGATTAGTTCTAATAATTTAGGCAAGCATAACCGCCAGCATTGGGATATGTATGCGGATTCTCTTTGGCAATTCTCAGATTCTTTAAACGCACAGGTTTCTTTAAGGGTGGATGATTATTCCACATTTAAAGAAGAACTGACAGGTTCTGTTTTGTTGAAGCGCCTTTTCAGCGATGCCAGTGATATTTACGCGACCTTCGGCCGTTCAATCAGGATACCCACATTTACGGAGCTTTATTATAGTGACCCGACGACAGGAAGTGACCCTGATTTAAAGCCTGAGCAGGCGCTTAGTTTAGAATGCGGGTGGAACAAAAAATTTTTTGAAAACCTGAACGGTTCGTTTTCTTTTTTCGTCAGGCAGGAATATGACACAATTGATTTTGTTAAAAATACGCCAAGTGACCCAAAATTTATCGCGGCCAATATCAGCGAAGGTTCAACACAAGGTTTGAATTTTTTTACGCGTTGGCGCGCGGCTCAAAATCTAACAGTGGATTTCAGGTATTTTTTCGCCAATAAGCATATGAAAGGCTGTAGCAAAATTTATAAATACGGCCTAAATTATACCAAACATATGTTGGATTTGGGTATTGATTCCGGTTTTTCATTTGGGCATAACAGGGTGGATTTTATTATGAAGAAAAAACCTGGCCGCCGCGCGTGGGTATTGGTCAATGATCGTTTTACTTTTGATGTCAGTAAGAATGTTGGGTTGTTTTGTGAAGTTTATAATTTGTTGAATGTGGAGTATCAGGAGATTGAAGGTATTCCTGAATCGGACCGCCAGTTTAAATGCGGTATCCAGTTTCAATGGTAGGCAGGGTACAGGGTTCGGGGGACAGGGTGCGGTTTAAAAAAAATTAAAAGTTAAAAATCATAAAGTTTTTTTGGTTTTTCTGAACCCTGTTGCCTGTACCCTGGCCCCCTGTATAATATTATGTCTAAAAAAGTTTTAGTGGCTTTGAGCGGCGGGGTTGATTCGGCTGTAGCTGCTTTTATTTTAAAAGAGCAGGGTTATGATGTAGCCGGGATAACGATGTCATTTGGCCATCGGTATTCAGACAGGGCCGTTGTTGATGCTCGGGCGGTGGCACGGCAATTGGATATTTCTCATAAGGTTTTCAACGCTAGCACCGAACTTAAGAAATATGTGATCGCCGATTTTTTAGCTGAATATGCCAACGGCAGAACGCCTAATCCGTGTGTGCGGTGTAATGAGCTTTTGAAATTCAATCTGCTTTTTGAGAAAGCTCGTAAACTTGGCTTTTCTTCGCTTGCGACCGGGCACTTTGCCAGAATAGAAAAGGGCTCTAATGGGTATTCGCTTAAGAAGGGGGCCGATTCAAAAAAAGATCAATCTTATTTTTTGTGCCTTCTTTCTAAAAAATCCTTAAGCCATATCTTGTTCCCTTTAGGGAGCATGACAAAAGAACAGGTGCTGGCTTTAGCGCGGAAGAATAGCTTTTGTGTTGCTGATAAGCGTTCCAGCCAGGAAGTCTGTTTTATTCCTGGCAATGATTATAGAGCTTTCTTGAAGAAGCATTTAGGCCGGGCTTATTTTAAGAAAGGAGAGATTGTTGACCAACAGGGTTGCGTTTTAGGGTATCATAAAGGTATTGTGAATTATACGATAGGGCAGAGGGAAGGATTGGGCATATCGGCTTCAGAGGCATTGTATTGTGTCAAACTTGATGCCAGGGAAAATAAGGTTGTTGTAGGTTTTAAAAAGGATGTTTATTCCAGAGGTCTTGTGGCTGAGAGCCTGAATATTTTAGAGAAGGGCCTGTTTAGTGATTCAGTCCTTCTTAAAGCGAAAATACGCTATAGCCATCCGGAAGGTTCATGCTGTATCTGCAAATTGGATAAGGATAAAGTGGCTGTTCATTTTTTGGAACCGCAGAACGCGATTACGCCGGGGCAGTTTGTTGTTTTTTATCATGGCGATGTTGTGGCCGCGGGGGCTAAGATTACAGAGGTTTTATAAGGCCTGTGTTAGCGCAGCGGATTATAGAAAACTGGATATGCTTTTATGGCGCCTAAAAAACTGACGGCAGAATATGAGAAGCGTTTTGAAAATGAAAGCTTGATTGAATTTTTGATCAAGCGGGATAGTTTTGCTAAGTTAAAACAGCTTTTAGATGCAGAGTCTGTAAGGCTGGAGAAGCTTCAGAAGGCTTACAGGAGAAAAGCTTTGGATTTTGGTTTTGTTACCCTCTTTGAAGACCTGCCTGAGATGCTGGGGCAGGTAAAAAAAGATGTGGATACCTTTTTAGGGCTAGAAAAGATATCTTCCCCACAATTAATGCCTTATCACTTCTTAAACTGGCCTACAAGTTATCTGTCTGTATTGTTTACTTTGTTGGGCCTTGTGGTTATGGCGGCGGGTTTATTGTTGCGGCACTATTATCGTAACTCCTGGCCCGTTTTTATATTGGGGGCAGGGGCACTTTTTTTAGGCTACAAAACTATATCTCGCGTAGCTGTTTATGGTTCGAAGGTGGCATCTGGTTATTCGTATAACCCTTTGACACAGACGATTATTGTGCCGTCTAAAAGCATATCTTATGGGCGCCACGCTGAATTGGCTCATGTTTTAGCGCATGAATACGCGCATCACTTGGAGAACGTTTTTAAATTTGGCGGTGCCGTTTCTCATAAGTTAGATATTTTTAAAGAAGGTTTTGCCATAGGTATCCAGAGGCATGTTGCCCATATGTACGCTTTAAAAGAGGGCAATGACGCGTTTTTATATTGGATATTAGATGAAGATGTCGGTGCCATGCAGGGTGTTTATGTATGGGTGAGTAAAAAGTTGGGCGTGCCTTTTGCCAGGCGGCCGAAGTGGCTTAAGACATCACGCAGGCCTTTTGAGCCGATGGTGGGGTTGAAATCATTTGTTAACGTGCCTTCAGCGCATGCTCTTGGGTGCGTGTTATTTTTATTGTTTGAAGATAAATATGGCAAGAATATTTATGGCGATATTTTGCGCAGAAAATTTGAATTTACAAGGTAGGTTTTGTTTTAAGGAGGATGGAAGATGCCAAATGAAATAATCGAAAAAATAAAGAGCCTTAAAAAAGAACGTGACGCTATTATCCTGGCTCATAATTATCAGGCAGGAGAGGTCCAGGATATTGCCGATTATGTCGGTGATTCTTTAGAGCTGAGCCGTATTGCGGCAAAGTCCAAAAAAAACATCATTGTATTTTGTGGCGTCTATTTTATGGCGGAAACAGCTTCAATTTTGTGCCCGGACAAGACGATTTTGATCCCTGACCCTTTAGGCGGCTGTCCTATGGCCAATATGATTTCTGCTGAGGATGTGCGCGAGTTAAAGGAGCGGCATCCTAAAGCGGTTGTTGTTGGTTATGTGAACACATCGGCCGATGTGAAAGCTGAATTAGATATTTGTTGCACATCAACAAATGCTGTTGAGATTGTGTCTAAATTGAAAGGTTCTGATGAGATTATTTTTATACCGGATAAGTATTTGGCAGACTATGTCTCAAAAAAGACGGGCCGCCGCCTTATTTCATGGGATGGGCATTGTCCGACTCATGTCAAAATTCAGCCCGAAGATATTATAAAAAAGATACGCCAGCATCCTGGAGCGAAAATTATGGTTCATCCGGAGTGCCGCCCGGAGGTTATTGAACTTGCTGATGAAGTTTTATCTACCGGTAAAATGTGTGTTTACGCGAAGGCCTCGCGTGATACGGAGTTTATTGTCGGTACGGAAGTTGGTATTATTTACCGGCTAGCTAAAGACAATCCGGATAAAAAGTTTTATCCTGCTTCGGAAAATGCTGTTTGCGCTAATATGAAACGTATAACTTTGGAAAAGGTTTACCTATCTTTACGCGACATGAGGGCGGAAGTAAGGGTTTCTGATGAAATCAGGCTTAAGGCGCGTGCCGCCATTGATAAAATGGTTGAGATTCTTTAAAAAAGCCTTTCTAAAAAATGTAGCAAAAAAGCATTAATTGCGATATAACAAAAGAAGCCATGTATAAAAGGACGACAATTCAGAGTTTTAGATTGGCCTTTGAAGGGTTGCAGTTTGTTTTTAAAACTGAACGCAATATGAAGGTTCATTGTTTTTTTGCCCTTGTGGCCGTCGTGTTATGTTTTCTGTTGCGAGTCAGTGAAATTGAATTTATTTTTGTTGTATTTGCTATTGCTTTGGTTATGATTGCTGAAGCGGCGAATACCGCCTTTGAGCTTTTGCTTGATTTTGTCCACGGGGACAAGTTTCATCCCAATGTAAAATTATTAAAAGATATCGCGGCAGGAGGAGTTTTTATTGCTGCTTTAAATGCTTTTGTGATTGGCGGGATGATTTTTGTGCCCAAGATGTTTGATTGAACGCGCGTGATTAGTTTTATGCCTTTATAATAAGGAGAAGAATATGACTTTGGTTGAAAAGATTCAGGAGAAGAAAATTAAGAGCGCGGTGGTTGGCCTTGGGTATGTTGGGTTGCCTTTGGCGATTGAATTTGCCGCATCCGGCATAGAGGTTGTCGGTATAGATTTAGATAAAGGTAAAGTTGATGCTGTTAATTTAAAGAGGTCATACATTCAGGATGTTGACGCGGAAGAACTGGCCAGGTGTGTCTCTAAGGGGTTATTGTCGGCAACCGCCAATTTTTCAATTCTAAAAAGTGTTGATACAATTAATATCTGTGTCCCGACACCTTTGTCTAAAACCAGAGAGCCCGATATTTCTTATATCGTTGCCGCCGCGTCGCAAATCGCGCGTTATCTCAAGAAGGGGCAGTTGATTATTTTAGAAAGCACAACATACCCGGGAACAACAGAGGAAGTCTTGCTTCCTATGTTTGAAAAAAAAGGGTTTAAGGCCGGTAAAGATTTCTATTTAGCTTTTTCTCCTGAACGCGTTGACCCCGGCAACAGAAGTTTTCGCACAAAAAATATTCCAAAAGTTGTCGGTGGAGTTACGCCTGCTTGTGTTGATGTTGCCCAAAAGTTTTATGGGCTGATTATGGAATCTGTTTATTCCGTTTCTTCAACGAGAGTGGCGGAAACGGTTAAACTCCTCGAGAATGCTTTTCGGGCTGTTAATATTGGTTTAGTCAATGAGCTGGCTTTGATGTGCGACCGTATGGGGATTGATGTCTGGGAAGTTATTGATGCGGCTTCAACGAAGCCGTTCGGTTTCATGCCTTTTTATCCCGGCCCCGGCTTGGGCGGGCACTGTATTCCTATTGATCCCCTATATTTGTCATGGAAAGCTAGATTCTTTGGATTTGAAGCGCGCTTTATTGACTTAGCCGCCCGTGTTAACAGTATGATGCCGCAGCATGTTGCTTATAAAGTGGCGGATGCGTTGAACAATAAAGGTAAAAGCTTAAAAAATGCTAAAATTCTTATATTAGGTGTCGCTTATAAAAGAAACGTCAGCGATTACAGGGAGTCTCCCGCTTTTGAGATCATGCATTTTCTTAAAGAGAAAGGTTCTGTCGTGTCTTATAATGATCCTTTTGTCCCTGAAGTCGCGAAGGATCATTTTAACATGAAGAGTGTTAAGCTTACCCCGTCTCTTTTAAATAAAAGTGATTGCGTGGTTGTTGTGACAGATCATAATTGTTATGATTATGAATGGATTGTCCGGCATGCCAGGCTTCTTCTGGATACAAGAAATGCTGTGAAATTTAAAGCTCCGAATGTGGTTAAGCTTTAGCCAAAGAAGAACTATCTGATTGGAGGCAATGAGCAGTTAACCCTTGCATCTAACCGCTGGAAAAGTTTCCACATAAACTTTTCTCAGCAGACGCAAGGATTAACATTGTAAAGAAGAATTACCTGATTGGAGGCAATGTTAAAATGAGATGGTTACTGTTTATTAGCATAGCTGTTATCGCCTGGCGTTATATCTTATACCCTTTTTCTATGGCCCTTTTTTTCTCGCTAATGGAAAATCCGGTGCGCAAGAAAGAGATCTATCCGTTTATCTCCATTTTTATTTCAGCTTACAATGAAGAAAAAAGCATTATAGAAAAAGTAACTCATATTACGCATCTTGATTACCCGCGCGATAAGATGGAAATCATCGTTGGTTGTGACGGTTCAACAGATGAAACCTACAGAATCGTTAAGCAGCTGGCTGATGAAAACAAGATACGTTATGGTGTCGCGTTCCAGAGGATTGGTAAAAATGCGATGGTTAATAAACTTGTTAGAGATGCCAGAGGAGAAATTTTTGTTATTGTTGATGCCATGCAGAGGATAGAGCGTACTGCTTTGAAAGAGCTTATCGCCTGTTTTGCAGATGAGAGCGTTGGTTGCGTTTTAGGAGAGGTTGTATATGACGAACCCCGGGAGGCGTCCAGAGAAGCTGAACTCTTGTTTTATGATACGCAAGATAAGGTTCTTAGAAAATTAGAGAACGCCGTTGATTCTACGTTTGTAACAAAGGGCGGGATGTATGCTGTCAGAAAGGACCTGTTTAGGTATATGCCGGAACACCTCCTTTTGGATGACGTGTATATGGCTATGAATGTTATTATGTTAAAGAAACGTGCTGTTTTTGAACCGTTAGCCAGGACACACAGCCTTGTTCCGCGTAAACAGGAGGACAGTTTCGCCTCTATTGTTAAAAAATATATTGGCAGTTATCAGATTTTCTCTTTATTTTTAGAATCTTTGAACCCTTTTAAGACGAAAGTGGCTTTTCAGCTTATTTCCCATGATGTTTTGGATCTGATTATTCCTTATTGTGTTATTTGTGCTTTTATTACGAATATTTTTCTTTTTAGTCAGCTAGGTTTTTACCTTCTCTTCTTTCTTATCCAGATAATCTTTTACAGTTTAGCGCTCTTGGGTTTATTCTTAAAAAAGACCGGAATGAAAAGGAGCAGTTTCTTCAGGATGTTTTTTATCCCCTATGAGTTCTGTTTTTATAACTTTGCTGTTTTAGCCGCGTTACAGTTGTATTTGTTTTCTAACAAGGCGGTAAGGCTTAAGGATTGGGTCAGTTGAGCGGTTGAGCTTTGAGCCAACAAAAGAATTGATTTAATTTTTTTAAAAAGGTAAAATAAGTGAAATGATTTTTTTTAAACGTTCGAAAAGAGTTTTGATAGCGGATGACGAAGAAGATATTTGTCTGTATTTAAAAAAATACCTTGAAAGGAGAAAGTTCAAGGTTGTCGTTGTTTTTGACGGTGAACAGGCTAAGAGGGCGATTGAGAAGGACGCTTTTGACTTCTTTTTATTGGATTGCAGTATGCCTAATTTGACAGGCCTGGAGTTAATTCCGATTGCGCGCACTAGAAATCCAAACGCGAAGATTGTTTTAATCTCAGGTTTTCCGGCCGTTAATGACACTGTTGTGCGCCAGTTGGGCGGAGACTCTTTTATCAATAAACCTGTGAAGCTGGAAGAGCTTGATCATATCTTTATTAACGCTCAAGAGTAGAGGGGGAGCTTAATGAAAGTTAGGCGCATTGTTTTTTTTGCTTGGTTTTTTTTAATGCTGGCAGGCTATCAGCATCTTATGGGAGAGGGGGAAGATGTGGCAGAAACAAAGGTTATTTTAGAAACGACGTCCGGGGTTGTTGAATTAAAACTTTTTTTCGATGTTGCGCCAAAAGCATGCGAAAATTTTATAGGGCTGGTGAAAAAGGGGTATTATGACGGCATCATTTTTCACCGGGTCATTAAGGATTTTATGATTCAAGGAGGGGATCCGACTGGAACAGGCCGAGGCGGCGAATCTTTATTTGGAACGCCGTTTGAAGATGAAGTATCGCAGAACATAGAGTTTGATAAACCTGGTATTTTAGCAATGGCTAACGCCGGCCCCGGAACTAATGGGAGCCAGTTTTTTATTACGGTTGCCGCGACACCCTGGTTGAATATGCATCATACCATTTTTGGAGAGGTGTGTGGAGGTTATGACGTTGTTGAAAAGATCTCAAAAACCGCTGTTGGCGATGGTGATAAGCCTTTGAGAGAACAGAAGATTGTTCGTGCTTATTTGAAGTCATAACAAAAAAAAGGGGGTAAGATGTACGATATTACACTTTTGGATGTTAGCGGGGTTTATTTATTGTTCGCGATTAAAATTATTTTTATTCTTATGCTTTTTTCATGCCTTCTAGTTATGCTTGTGCGCCAAAGAGTTATGATTCAGATTTTGAGAGAAATCAGGGATAAGAAGTAATTTTTTATAATGATTTTTTGATGTTGAATAGCATGGTTGATCAGATAAGGCATATAAGCAGCAATTAAAGAACCGTAGAGTGTATTAAAGGCTTTACGGTTTTTTAAATTTACTCAAAATGGAGGAAGCAAGATGGCAAAGGGTACGGTAAAGTGGTTTAGTAATCAGAAGGGTTATGGTTTTATTAACACAGAGGACGGGAGAGATGTTTTTGTGCATCATAGCGCTGTGCAAGGTGAGGGGTATAAAACACTGCAGCAGGGGCAAGCGGTTGAGTTTGAGATTATCCAGAGTGAAAAAGGCGAACAGGCCGCGAATGTTTTAAAGTTTTAACGCGTATCAGAGAATAGGGCAGTGTCGAATTCTCAGTGTTTTTAAGATGTTGTAATTTTAATTGCCTGAAAAAATGCATTTGTAATGATGTTTGTTTTTTTGGCCATTCAATTTCTATTATGTAATATCAAGGGGAAATATGCTTAAAATAAAATCACGTGAAGATTTAATAAATACATTAAAAACTTTTATTATCGGAGGGTCTTTTATTATGTGTTTGTGGGCGTTGTTTCCTTTTTTAATCAAGACTTTTGTGGACCCTTTTTTAGGTAGTTTTTACATGAAGCCGCTGCGGTTGGTCGGCGTTGGTTTCTCGGCGGCCGGTTATATGCTTGCGGTATGGTGTGTTATGCTTTTTATCAATGAAGGCAAAGGGACGCCTCTGCCTTTTGCCCATCCAAAACAGCTTGTTATTTGCGGGCCTTATAAGTTTGTGCGAAATCCCATGGTCGTTGGTACGGTTCTATTTCTTTTCGGCAGTGCTTTTCTTTTTGGTTCTTTTGGGCTTTTGATTTACGCTTTTTTAATTTTTTTGGTTATGCGTCAGTTTATTTTAATTGAAGAGAAATCTTTGGAAAAAAGATTCGGCGTTGATTATGTTCTGTATTTCCAAAAAACTCCTCGCTGGTTTCCAAATCTTAAGGATTAATAAGCTTTCGGTTTAGTTCTTGTGTTTACTGAATATATAGATAGCCTGGCAGCCGCTTTTTTTAACAGAAAAAATAATGGATGATTTTCTTGTAAAGTTTGCGCAGAGTAGAGAAGAGGTCGATTCGGCAAAGCGCCTTCGTTTTAAAGTCTTTAACATAGAGCTTCAGAAAGGCTTGGAACAGTCTTATGCTTCGGGCCTTGACGAAGATGAGTATGACGCCATATGTGATCATATTATAATCATCGATAGAAAAAAAGAAGAGGTTGTTGGGACATATCGTTTGCTTTTGGGGAAAAAATTAAAAAACGGCGGCAGTTTTTATTCAGAAAACGAGTTTGATCTTAGCAAGATTAAAAGCAATGCGGGGGACTTTCTAGAATTAGGGCGTTCTTGTGTTCACAAGGATTATCGTCAAGGTGCTGTTGTTATCCTGCTTTGGCGCGCCATTTTGGAATATGTAAAAGCCAATGATGTAAAATATATCATCGGTTGTTCCAGTGTTTATACGACAGATCTTCTTGAGATCAGCAAAATATACCGTTTACTTAAAATTAAACATGGCGCTAAAGATGCTTTTTTAGTTAAGCCCAGGCAGGGGCGCGAGATTTTCGGCCTTAAGATTGATATTGACATCATTGGGCAGGAAAAGGATATCTTGTCCAGAATTCCGGCTCTTGTCCGGTCATATTTAAAACTGGGGGCGGTTGTTTGCAGTGATCCGATTTTAGATTATGAATTTGGGACAGTTGATTTTTTTATGATGTTGAAAATAAGTGAAATCAATGCGGTTTTTTTAAAACGGCTCGGGCTCGATAACTTTTTTTCTTATGAAGCATGACAGGGCGCTCTCTTTTTTGAGATACTTGAAGGCTTTCTTAAAACTCGCGGCTTGTTTCGCGTGTTTTTTTTCTTATTTATTCATAGCTGTTGTATTGCGTTTTTGTTTTGTTTTTTATAAAGCTCCCCGCAGGAGGAGCCTGACAACGAAATTGACTCAGTTGTTCGCCCGTTGCCTTGTATTTTTAATGGGTATCAAAATAGAGGTGAAGGGGGATATTTCAAGCCTTAAAGTTGATTGTTGCGGGAAATTTTTTGTCAGTAACCACCTCAGTTATCTGGATGGTTTTATTCTAGGCGCTTTGTTTCCGGTTGTGTATGTCACGAAGACGGAACTTAAAAAATGGCCTTTGATTGGTTTTATGACGGAGATATCAGGGACATTATTTGTTGACAGGAATCATAAGGGTTATCTTTTAGGGGCGATTCAGGAAATGGCTGAGACGCTTGGGGCAGGGGGGAATGTGTTGTATTTTCCAGAAGGTACCTCTTCCAATGGGGATCGGCTGCTTCCTTTTGTGGCGACTTTTTTTGAGGCGCCTTTAGCTGTCGGGGCCAGTGTTGTACCGGTTAGTTTATCTTATCGAAGCGTGGATGGTTTTTCTGTGGCGGCTGATAATAGGGATATGATTTACTGGTACGGCGATATGACATTTATAGATCATTTTTTTAATCTTTTGACATGCAGGTCTATCAAAGTTATTGTTCAGGTTCACCCTTGTTTGAAACTGCCTGATATAGAAGATAGTTTTAGTAGAAGGATGCAGCGGAGACATGTTTGCGAACTAGCTTATAAGACAATCTTAAGAGGCCGTTATTTAGAGAAAAAGGGGCTGGATATAGATGGAGCCTATTCCTGTATTTCCGCAGAAAAGGCCGATTGAGCTTTCGGATAAGCCTTTCTTTGACCGGTGTGTAAAAAAAATCCCTCCTGAGGTATCGGAATTGACGTTTACCAATATTTTTGCCTGGCCTCAGGTTTATCAGTTTGAACTTTTCATGTTAGATGAATTTCTATTGTGCATTGCCGAATAGAGAAGGCTAATGGGCAATTTGTCGGCATTTATCAGATGGTTAATAATTTGTTTGTTTCTTCCCTGCCATCGCAGTATATCTATATAAACCGCCAGCAGGATTTAGGTGTTGAGGGGATGCGCCTTGCCAAAGAGTCGTACCGTCCTTGTCGCATGGTTAGGAAATATGTGCTATTTCAATGCCAGTATTAAAATCCATGACAAATTCTTTTAAGGTGGATATAATGAGACCGGCAAGGGAAATAAGATTGTGTATTAATGGATAGGTAGCCATTCCGGCTAAAAGGAAGGCAAAGTATATGAATTATATTATGTTGTTAGTCGGATTAATATTGGGTTTAGGAGTGTTTTTTATCGTCTTCTCCGTAAAAAGAAAACTTACCGCTGAATCGGATAAGCAGATGGGTGACGCGGTGGATAAACTTAAAGGGGTTTTTGCCAGTTTGTCTTATGAGGCTTTGTCGAAAAACAGCGAGCATTTTCTGCAATTGGCGCAGGAGAAGCTCTATACCTTGTCGCTCTCCGTTGATAAGGATTTAGAAGGCAAGAAGAAGCTGATTGATCAGTCTGTTTTCGATATGAGAGGGGAGTTGGAGAAGGTTAAGGATTTGATGAAGTCTTTAGAGAAAGACAGAGAAAATAAGTTTGCCCAGTTGTCATTAGGATTGGGCCAGATGGCCCAGGAAACGTCCAAGTTGCAGGAAACGGCCCAACAGCTTAAGATGGCTTTGACTAATACGAAGACTAGAGGGCAATGGGGTGAACGGATGGCTGAAGATGTGCTTCGCATGGCCGGTTTTATCGAAGGCGTTAATTATGTCAAACAGAAGGCTCAAGGGGCTGGAAGGCCGGATTATACTTTTTTTCTGCCGAAGGGCCTGCGAGTTAATATGGATGTAAAATTCCCCTTGGATAACTACTTGCGTTTTTTTGAAGCGCAAGCGGATCAGGAAAAACAGGCTTATAAAGAGCAATTTTTGCGCGATGTGAAAAATCGTATTAAAGAAGTTACGACGAGAGATTATATAGATCCCGAGCATCAGACTATGGAATACGTGATTGTTTTTATTCCTAATGAACAAGTTTATGCTTTTGTTAATGAAAATGACAGGTCTGTTTTAGATGAGGCGATGAAACAACGGGTTATTTTCTGTTCTCCGTTGACTTTATTCGCTATTTTGGCTGTTATCCGCCAGGCCGTTGATAATTTTAACCTTGAGCGTACAGCTCACAGGATTTTGGATGTTTTGGCTTCTTTTGAGAAACAATATTTTTTATTTTGTGCTTCATTGGATAAGATAGGGGAAAAGATTGATGAGGCCCAGGAAGAGTATGAAAAACTATGTACAACGCGTAAAAATCAGCTGGATAAACAGTTGAAGAAGATCGAAGAGCTGCGGCAGGAAAAAGACGGCATTGTTCAGATTAAGCTGGAAGAACCCGAGGCCATTGATCAGGAATTGTGAATGTTTCCAAAATGTTGATTAAAGTTAAGGTTGTCCCCAAGTCTTCCCGTAATCAGGTCAAAGAAGAAGGCGGATTATTAAAAGTATATTTGACGGTTGCGCCTGAGAAGGGTAAAGCCAATAAGGCCCTTGTAGATATGCTCGCCCGGTATTATCGTGTCAGTAAGAGTTCTATTGTAATTATCAGGGGGGAGCATTCCCATCATAAAACTATTGAAGTTCTTAGCTGATTAAAATCCACATTATGCCGAACCTTCTTGTTTTAAAAAAAGATAAAGGTTTTTACCGAATCCCGCTTTTAGAAAAGTTTCAGGTTCGAGGTTTTATTACAACACGTGATTACAATATGGCTTTTGAAGATGACTTTGGGGTTTCCAGCCGGCGGCAGGCCTATGAGGCTATGGAGGTAAGCGGGCATGAAATTGTTTGTCCTAATCAGGTGCACGGTGACGGTATTTTTTTTACCGTACGCGCACAAAGAGGTTGCGGGGGCTTGAATCGAATAACAGCCATTGATGCTACAGATGCTTTTGTTACAGATGCGCGCCGGCTGCCTATGGGCATTTTGACGGCTGATTGCCTTCCTATTTTTATTTTAGATAAGAACAGGAAGGCGATGGCATTGATTCATGCTGGCTGGCGCGGTATAGAGAAGTTAATTATCTCAAAGACAGTTTATGCCATGGTTAGCCGTTTGAGCGTAAAGCCGTCTGAGTTACTGGTTGTTGTTGGGCCGTCTATCAGGCCTTGTTGCTATGAAGTAGGGGAAGAGTTTTTGCAACATTTTGATAATTTTTTAATTTGGCGCGGCAAAAAAATCTATTTTGATTTACAGGAGGCCGCTATGGATCAGCTTGTTGCTTCAGGAATCAGAAAAGATGCTATTTATGACAGTTTGATTTGTACTTCATGCCATAACAACGAGTTTTTTTCTTATCGGAAAGAAGGCTCAGGCGCTGGCAGAAGTATGTTTTTGGTTGAGATGTTGTAAAAAAAGAATAAAATTGTTCTGTCCGCCTTGAATGGTATCTTGATCCATGGTATCATACAAATTAGCCTGTTGTTGTTTTTTATGAAAGGCTGATGGTTCAGAGCTGATAAGGTTTTATCCGCATGATACATCCCGCGGGGATTAGCTTCAGGATTTCTATTCTTATGAGGGTGAAATAATATGATTAAGATGATTGAGATTAATGATTCGCAATTTGACGCGATCGTGTTGAAATCTGCCCTTCCGGTTTTGGTTGAGTGCGCCAGCCCGGAGTGTATTATTTGTAAAACGATGGCCCAGCGCATACAGGAAGCCAGTAAAAATTATGCCTCCAAAATGTTATTCTTCAGGCTCAATGTGAAGGATAATAAAAAACAGGAAGAGTTTAGTGTCCGGGTTATTCCGACACTGCTTTATTTTAAAGGCGGTATCTTGGTTGCTAAGCAGGATGATTTTCCAGAAGCCGAGGAGATCGTTGCTCAAATCAAGCTGATGGTTAGAAAAGATACGCAGGCGCTTAGTGCTTATCATGGGCTTAAAGCCGCGGTTGATTTAGAGCATGCTGCCGCGAAGTTTTCTAAATATGTAACGGTGCACACAAAGAATGGCAAAGTTAAAGAAAATTTTCGCATTATGTATCAGGAGTCGCTTGTCCATAAGAAACTGCTTATCGCGAATCTGCAGGAGCTAACGGGTGAAATATATGAGCCGGGTGCGTCTCGTATGCTTGAAGGGCTCCACATGAAACCTCAGGGGTTTTCTTTGATTGGAGCCTTAAAAATGGCGATAAAGATTGAGGAAAAGCTGGTTTCTTTTTATAAAAAACTCAAAAATGACAAACTTGTTTTAGATAAGGCTTCATTCAGGAAGCTAGCTAAAGAGGCTTCATCGTGTTTGAAAAAACTTCAGAAGGAGATAAGGTTTATTCAAGAAGAAGAACTTTTTAGTTCTTTAGAGTCTCCTGATCATTCAAAGTGGTTGAATAAAGTATTTAAATAGTTCATTATATGGCAGATGTTTTAATAGCGCGGGCAGAATGTGCGATACGCATCATGAAAGAGGAGGTGCTATGGCTCAGGTAAGAGTTTTCTCAACACCGGCTTGCCCTTTTTGTGTGAGAGTTAAAAACTATCTGCAACAAAAAGGTGTCATGTTTGAGAATATTGATGTTTCATCAGATCAGGCCGGGCTTCAAGAAATGATAGGCCTCAGCGGCCAGATGGGCGTTCCTGTGGTAGTGATTGATGGGGACGTTATTGTTGGTTTTGACCAGGCTAGAATTAATGCCAAGCTCGGCTTATGATTTATCATGACCTCATCATTGTTGGAGCGGGCCCCGCGGGTATCACCGCCGGGATATATGCCGCGAGGAAAGGGCTAGACCTTTTAATTGTTACAGATGATGTTGGAGGCCAGACGCTTTGGAGCGCGGACGTTGAGAATTATACAGGTTATCAGCTGGTGAGGGGTATTGACCTTGTTGATAAGTTTGAGCAGCATTTGAAGCAGTTTGACGTTGCTGTTGTGAAGAATAAGCCTGTCCGGCGGATTTTGCGTGGCGAGCGTAACTATTTTCATCTGGAAGTTCAGGGTTCTGTCTTTGCGGCTAAGTCAGTTATCATCGCTTCCGGCCGGCGCTCCAACCCTCTTAATGTGAAAGGGGAAGAGGCGTACTGTAATAAGGGTGTGACGTATTGCGCGACATGCGACGGCCCGGTTTTTGCTGAGAAAACTATTGCTGTTATTGGCGGAGGCAATTCCGCGCTGGACGCAGTATTGCAGATGGTTAATATTGCGCAAAAAGTTTATTTAATTAATATCAACGCGCAGTTGGGCGGCGATATGATTATGCGCCGGAAGGTTGAAGAGTCCGTGAAGGTGGATATTTTTAATAATGCGCGCGTGCAGGAAATTGCAGGGAAAACTTTCGTGGAAAAGATTATTTTTCAGCATGGGCAGGATTTAAAAGAGCTTGCCGTCCAGGGAGTTTTTGTTGAAATCGGTTCTGTCCCCAATTCAGAAATGATTGATTTTGTGGAGAAAAATAGTAAGATGGAAATCAAAGTGGACAGTTCAAACCGCACAAGCGTTGCTGGTATATTTGCCGCGGGTGATGTGACGGATATCCCGGAGAAGCAGATTATTGTTGCCGCCGGCGAAGGGGCCAAGGCTGTCTTGGGAGTTTCGCGTTATTTATTGCAATCGGAGTAGAAGATGGGTTATTGTGTTGTTTTTGTGACGGCACCAAAAGGTAAAGAATCTGGCTTTTTGGCTCAGATATTGCTTGAATCGAGGCTATGTGCTTGTGTGAATATAATAAAATCTATTGACTCTTTTTTTTGGTGGCAGTCTAAGATTGACAAGGCTCAAGAGTCTCTTTTAATCATTAAAACAAAACGTAGCCTCTTGAAGCGATTGGTCAAGGTTATCAAAGAAAAGCATAGTTATCGGGTGTGTGAGGTTATTGCTTTTCCGATTATTGCCGGGAATAAGGCATATTTGGATTGGATTGAGGCTGAATGTTGTAGCCGTAAAGGGAAGGGTAGGCAGGTATGATTTCAGGAGGGAATCCTTTAGAAATACTTTTGGCTTTTGGCGCGGGTATTTTAGTGAGTTTTTCGCCTTGTGTTTATCCGCTTTTGCCGATCACAATCGGCTATATTGGAGCTTCTTCACAGAAAGATAAGTTTCACGCGTTTTTATTAAGCCTGATTTATGTTTTGGGTATGTCTATCACCTATTGTATCTTGGGGGTTTTTGCCAGCTTGACAGGAAAGATATTTGGGCAAATCAGTTCGAGCCCGATCTCTTTTTTCATTATTGGAAATATTTGTGTTATATTTGGTTTATCGATGCTGGGTGTTTTTGAGGTGCATATTCCGGCACCCCTATTAAATAAGATTAAGAGCCCGAAATCCAAGTTTTCTGTTTTTCTATTAGGATTAATTTCAGGTTTAATCGTTGGGCCGTGTACCGCGCCTGTTTTAGGGACAATCCTTGTTTTTGTAGCTACAAAACAGAATCTTTTTTACGGAATTATCCTGTTGTTCAGTTTTGCTTATGGTATGGGGACTTTGCTTATCTTGGCGGGTACTTTTAGCGGTATTCTGGTGAATATGCCCAAGTCTGGTAAGTGGATGTATACGATTGAGAAGGTTGGCGGAATCCTTTTAATTTTAGCGGGGGAATACTTTTTGATTAATATGGGGAGGTTGCTTGTATGAAGAGAATATTGAAGAGGGTATTTTTTTTATCGTTGTGCCTGTTTTTCCTTCTAACGGGGAATCTCTTGGCCTCCGCGCGTTTGGAAAAAGGCCGTTCTAATGTAAAAGCTGCCGATTTTGTACTGGAGTCTTCAGAAAGCGGCGAGAGTGTTTCGTTGTCAGATTTTAAAGGCCAGCCTGTTATTATGTTTTTTTTCACGACGTGGTGCCCGTATTGTATCAAGACGGTTTCAGAACTTTCTAAAAAACAAGATGTTTATAAAGAACAGAAGATTCAACTGTTGCTCATTGATGTGGGCGAGAGCCGCCAAAAGGTTAAATCTTTTATTGAGAATAAAAATTTGGCTTTAGAGGTTTTGTTGGATGCGGATTCTAAAACAGCCACCCGTTATGGTGTTATTGGAGTCCCAACATATGTTTTAATCGCTGCGAACGGCACTATTCAATATCAAGGCAATGACCTGCCACGGGATTACCCCGGCCTGCTGAAGGATTAGTTTTATATTGACAGGACGCAAAAATTATTATATTATTAGTAATAATAATTATTATTAATTTTATATAATTTTGTCTTGTTGCTACTGGTTACAAGCCTTACCTCAAAAATATTCTTGTCTTGTTTCACATTGATTTATTATAGATCGTCTATAAAGCGATAAGCGTAAGTTTGGCTTGGCCTGTTGAAACATGGGCAGTGCCAGGCAGAGATATTTACTAATATAGGCAAAGTTAAGGAGATTTAAATGAAGAAGACCAAAAAAAATATGGCAGGTAAAGTTCAAGAAACGGATAAGGATAGCGCCTATAGGATTACAAAACAGCGGCAGAAGATTCTTGAACTGTTGACCAACAGCAAAGAACATCCAACGGCTGACCAGGTTTATAAGAAGCTTAAAAGTAAATTTCCCCGGTTAAGTTTGGGCACAGTTTACCGGAATTTAAGAATTCTAAAGGAGCAAGGGCAGATTTGGGAATTGGATTTTGGCACTGGCTTAAGCCATTTTGACGCGGTTGTGCATTCACATTATCATTTTATTTGCAAGAATTGCCATAAGATTTATGATATCCGTATACCCGCGATTAAGGAGCTTGACGATAAGGTTCGCTCTGTTACGGGTTTTAGGATTTATTCGCACCGTTTAGAGTTTTTTGGGTTATGTGATGAGTGTAATTCAAGGCAGTTGGTGCATTAATTAAAGAATTATTCGGCTTAAAATTATTTTTTCGTCACCTCTTTGATTCTTATCTCCTCGCGAAAATAGTCTGTAAAAAAGTCTGCGCAAAAAGTGTTGATTAAATTTTAGGTAGCTATTATAATATAGTTTCTTCCTGACATTTAGCCATATTAAATTTAAAGTTTATTAAAACAGCATCATCTTTTGATGGTGTTTTTAGTCGTTTTTGTGTATCTGGATGTTTTCAGGATAGACGGGTGATATCAAAAAATTTGTTTTTACATATAAAAAGGATAGAACAGGAGGATTTAGATGAAGGAGATCAGGATTCATGCCAGAGCGGGGCAGGGTGCTATTACAACCGCCAGCATTTTAGGGTATGCGTATTTTCATAAAGGTAAGTATCCATATGCTTTTCCTCATTTTGGGGCGGCACGCATGGGCGCTCCCATGAACGCGTTTGTCCGCATTGACGATAAGCCTGTGCGTTTACGCAGCCAGGTTAATCAGCCGGATTATCTGATTGTTGTTGATGCGACGTTAATGCGCGGTTTTGATTGTTATGTGGGGTTTAAAGATAATGGTGTTGCCGTTGTCAATGAAAGGGAAGGCATGGAGATTCCCAAGCCCAAAGGGTCACAAAAGCTTTATATTGTTCCCGGAAACAAGATCTCCATGGAGATTATGGGCAAGACATTGTTAAGCAATGTAGTCCTCTTGGGCGCTTACGCGGCGGCAACAGGGGAACTGGATTTAGATGATCTTGCTAAATCAATCAGTGAACGCTTTGATGGAAAAGGGCCCAAGGTTGTAGAGATGAATAAGGAAGCAATAAAAAAAGGTTTTGAGTTTATTAAAAAAAGAAAATCTTGATAGGGAATAGATAAGAAAAAGGAGATATTTTATGTTGCGCCATATTACATCAAAACCAGGTTCAAGCGTCGCGAATAAAACCGGTTCCTGGCGGGTAGATATCAGGCCTAAGTTTTTGAAGAAAAACTGTATAGCCTGCCGGATGTGTGTTTTTATATGCCCCGAAGGTATTATTAAAGGCGATGGGAAGAATACATTTGATTGTGATCTTGCCTATTGCAAGGGCTGCGGAAATTGCGCGGCTATTTGCCCTAAAAAAGACATAGAAATGATTCCTGAAACAGAATAATGGATTATAAATTATAGGTAGAGAAAAGGCACTTAATTGGAGGCAATGTTAAGATGAAACAATTTTTAGAAGGTTCACATGCAGTCGCTCAAATTATAAAAAGATGTAAACCCGGCGTTGTGTCTGCTTATCCGATTACGCCTCAGACGCATATCGTTGAAGATTTGGCTCAAATGGTTGCTGATCAAGAGATGGATGCCCAATTTGTAAATGTGGAGAGTGAGCATTCAGCGGCTTCTGTCGTTTTGGGGTCTCAAGCTACAGGCGTGAGGTCTTATACGGCAACAAGTTCACAAGGATTACTTTTGATGGCGGAGGTTGTTTTCAATATCGCCGGTATGCGCCTGCCTCTGGTTATGACATGCGCTAATCGTGCTATTTCAGCGCCTATTAATATCTGGAATGATCAGCAGGATGTTATGGCTGTCCGGGATGCCGGATGGATTTTGCTTTTTGCTGAAAATAATCAGGAAGCAGTTGACTTGCATTTAAAAGCTTATCGTATTGCTGAGGATAAACGGGTTATGCTTCCTGTTATGGTGAATATGGATGGTTTCATCCTGACACACGGGATGGAGACGGTTGATATGCCTTCTCAGGAAGAGGTTGATAAGTTTCTTCCTGGTTATAAAACGGATTACAAGTTGGACGTGGATGATCCTAAAACGATGGGTTTTTTGGCTGATCCAGAATATTATCTGGAAATGAGGTATATGATTCAAAAAACGCAAGAGGAGTCTTTGGCTATTATTGTAGAAACCGCGCAGGCTTTTGAAAAGCAGTTTAAAAGGGGCGGTGACGGCCTGGTTGAAAAATATATGCTTGACGATGCTGATGTTGTTTTTGTTGCTATGGGGTCTGTTTGCGGGACGATTAAGGATGCCATAGATGAGTTGCGCCAAGATGGAAAAAAAGTTGGTTTGTTAAAACTTATTGCCTATAGGCCTTTTCCTGTTCAGGCCATTATTTCGGCATTGAGCAAGGCTAAGAAAGTCGCTGTTGTAGATAAGTCGATTTCGCTTGGTAGTTTTGGGCCGGTATATACCGATTTAAAAGCGGCTTTGGCTTCTTTAAAGGATAAGGCGCCGCAAGTTAGTGGTTTTGTTTTAGGATTAGGCGGCCGTGATATTAAGAAAGCTTCTATTTTTGATGTTTATGAAAAATTATCTGGAAAACAGGTTGATTGTGAATTTATTGGGCTTAAAAAAGAACTATTGGAGGGGAAAAATGGTTGAAACTTTATTTAAACCGGGACATACAGCGTGCGCCGGCTGCGGGCAGGCTATTGCCGCGCGTTTAGTTGTGGATGCGGCGGGAAAAAACACGATTATTGCCAATAATACAGGTTGCCTGGAAGTCTTCTCGACAAAATATCCTGAGTCTTCCTGGGGGGTGCCGTGGATTCATTCGCTTTTTGAAAATTGTGCGGCCGTTGCTTCTGGTGTTGAATCAGCTCTGAAGTATCTTGGGAAGAAAGATGCTGTTAATGTGATCGCGCAGGCTGGTGATGGAGGTACGGCAGATATTGGCTTACAGGCTTTGTCGGGGATGCTTGAAAGAGGGCACGATATCCTTTACGTTTGCTATGATAATGAAGCTTATATGAACACAGGTATCCAGCGCAGCGGCTTGACACAGACAACATCTAACACGACAACAACGCCTCCGGGCAAAAACTCTTATGGTAATCCAAGGCCTAAAAAACCTATGCCTGAGATTGCCGCTGCTCATGGCGTTCCTTATGTCGCGACGGCTTCAGCGGGGATTCCGATGGATATTCAGAATAAAGTAAAAAAAGCTTTAAAGATTAAGGGGCCGAAGTATCTTCAGATTCATGTCCCTTGCCCTTTAGGATGGCGCCATGAATCAAACCTGACGCTTGAAGTTGCCAAGCTTGCCGTAGAAACAGGCCTCTATCCGTTATTTGAATATATCGATGGCCAATTGGTTTCAAGAAAGATCGCCAAGATTAAGCCTGTTGAGGAGTATTTAAAATTGCAGGGCCGTTTTAAGCATCTGCTTAAAGATCCAAAGGGTTTAAAAGCGATTCAGGATGTAGCGGATTACAATATTAAAAAATATGGTTTAAAAACGGAAGAGTAATCTTATGGAAAAGTGGGTTTGTGAGGTCTGTGGGTATATTTATGATCCTGTCATAGGTGATCCTGAGCACGGTGTTAAAGCCGGAACGAAGTTTGAAGCCCTGCCGCAGGATTGGGTTTGTCCTGAATGCGGTGTCGGAAAAGATAACTTTAAAAAATTGATTTAATAATATGTTTTTTGTTCCGGTTTCTTTTTTAAAAAATCGGTACCATTAGTTTTTTAACTACGTTTTGTTCTGGATTATAAAAGTCAGTATTAGGCTGCTCGCTTCAAACTACGAAACATAAGGGGAGAAGTGGTATTTTTTAACCTTTGATTACGTCAAGTTTGAAGCGAGCAGCCTATTTTTTAACCCAGATTTTGCATTAGGCAAAATCTGCCCGAAGGGTCGATAGTTTAAATCCTGAACGGATTTAAACTTGCTATCGAGGTATCCCGAAATTTGCATACACTTTTTTGTGCTACATTGCAACAGGATAACTCTTGGTGCTGTAAGAAGTTACAAAGAAGAATAAGAGCCTATTGCAAATTTTGGGTTTAAGGAAGGATAGCCATGAGTTTAGATAGCCGTATTACTAAAACAGATAAAGAAACTTATTTGTCCTGGGAGAATGGGAGTTTCCGCGAGAGGCTGAAAGTGTTTCTTCCGTTATGCGCAGCTATTTTATTCAGGCCGGCTTTTTTTTTCAAGATGATTGCTTCTTTAAGCCATGTTGATCTTAAAAGGCGTTTGTGGAGGGCTTTGATTTTTGTTTTTATTTTGGGGTATGTTAAACTTTTTTTAGATTATGTTAATGTTATTTGGTTCAAGTACTTGGCTAAAAATTTACTTGAAGAGGGGCAGCAGATGCAGCTTGATTTTCTTGCTTCGACTATGATTCAATCGCCATTTTTTATCTGGCGGCCTCTTATAAATTTTATTTTAGTTTTTTTAGTATTAGCGGTTAGCATTAAATTTGTTTTGGGTTTTGATAAAAAGCTCTCTTCGCTTTTTTTGGTTATGTGTTATAAAAGCGCTTCAGAACTCTTTTATTTTTTGCCTATTATCGGCGGGTTTGTATCTATATCTTGGTCGCTTTTTATTCTCATTGCTGGTTTGAGAGAGTTTTATCGCGCTGATACTGTCCGTTTGGTTTTTGCGGGAGTTATCATGCCTTTTTTGGTTTCTATTTTTATTATTATGGCTTCTGGGCCGGCTATAAACGGTTTCATCGTTTCTGTCTATCCGGAGACAAAGTCTCAGATGGTTAAGCTTAATGAGGTTAACGCTTTTATCGCTACGCGTGATATCGTGGATGCTATAGCTCGATATAAGCTGGAATTAGGTTTTTATCCTGTTCGTTTAGGTGTTTTAGACAAGTTTTTAGGGCAGGGAGCGGCTAAGGAGTTGTCGGGAGAGGCAGGAGGGTATATTTATCAATACGAGAAAATTAACGAAAGCCATTTTACTCTTTTTGCGAGGCCTTCCGGGAAAGATGTAACGGGCAGGTTTATCTTTTATTCAGATGAGAGTGGCAAGATTTATCTGGGCGATCGCAATGGGCGCCAGATCCAAAGTGCCAAAGAGCTGTGAACTTTTTTTGATAACAATGGTTGAGAAAAATAAAAGAATGTGTTAAGATTGTAAAAATTATTAAAGTATGGCCTCATTGAAGGAGGAAAAAATGGCAAAAGTTACTGTTGATGCGTCATTGTGTGTTGGTTGCGGTCTTTGTGAGCAGAATTGTCCTGAAGTGTTTGAAATGAAGGATGATGGTGTTGCTCATGTGAAACCAAAATTTACTTGTAATTGTGATTTACAAGAAGTTGCGGATCAGTGCCCCGTGAATGCTATTGTTGTTGCGTAAGAGCCGTTGTATTGTCTTTTATTATATCGGCCGGGGTATTTTTAAAACAGCACTTAATGAGAGGCCTGATTCTATTTAGAATCAGGCCTGTTTTTTTATGAAAGAAGCTTTATTTTATAAGAAACTGGATGGGAAAGCCTTGAGATGCCTCTTGTGCCCTCATTCTTGCCATATTCAAGAAGGCCGCCATGGTTTGTGCGGAGTCAGGTTAAATAAAGAAGGCAAGCTTTACAGCATAAATTATGGAAGGGTTTCTTCAATCGCGCTGGACCCCATCGAGAAGAAACCTCTTTATCATTTTCATCCGAAAAGTTATATTCTCTCTGTTGGAACACAAGGGTGTAATTTTGCCTGTCAGTTTTGCCAGAATTGGAGTATTTCAAAAAATCTTGACGTGTTAACAGAACCTGTTTCTTCTTTGGAGCTTATTGAGAAGGCTAAAGACGCAGGTTCTTTCGGTATCGCCTATACTTATAATGAGCCTTTTATCTGGTATGAGTTTGTTTATGAGACGGTACAGTTGGCTAGAAAAGCCGGGCTGGCTAATGTTCTCGTGACTAATGGGTTCGTTAATCAAGAACCATTAGAGGAGATATTGCCTTTTATCGATGCTATGAACATTGATTTAAAATCTATTCGGGATGATTTTTATAAAAAAATATGCCAGGGCCGCCTTGAACCGGTCCTTAAAACAATAAAACGGGCGAAACAGGCGTGCCATATAGAGTTAACGAATTTAATCATCCCGACACTTAATGACAGCGATGATGATCTAGTTGATCTTGTGGAGTGGGTTTACCATGAATTGGGGGATGAGGTGCCTCTGCACTTTTCTCGTTATTTTCCTTGTTATAAAATGTCAATTCCATCCACGCCAAAAGAGACGCTTCAGAAAGCCCAGAGGATCGCGCTTAAAAAGTTAAAGTATGTTTATCTGGGGAATATTTGATTGATTCGGTATTTTAAAACCGCCTTCCTTTTTTGACAGTATCTTCATCTATATAGCTGGTAAGGTGGGCTTGTTTTTTAAGATCATCAAAATAGCCAGAGAACTCTTTGCTTTTTTTCTGGCTCAAAAGTTGATCCTTAAACGCCTCTTTTTCCTTTTTATATTTTTCGCTATCTACCATTATTATCTCAAGCGATTGAATGCAGTAGTACCCTTGTTCAAGTTCGATGGGCTCTTTGGCAAACTCTTCTTTTTTAAGGGAAAAAGCGATTTTTTTCAAAGGTTCTGCTATGCCTAACTCCGGGATGTAGGCGTCTCGGGAAAACAAAGGCGTTTCTTTAATTTCAATATTAAGCTCTTTTGCGGCCTTTTCAAAATCAGCGGATAAGGGGGCTGGTTTTGAGTTGAGCTTCGTAATAAACTCAATAGCTTTAGCGCGCGCCATCTCTTTTGATTTTTTGTTTTTTAAGAGCGTAGTTGCTTTTTCTTTAACTTCTTTAAAATCAGGAAGATGCGCGTCTTTTTTTTCAATTGTTTTAAAGATGAAGATTCCGTTTTCAAGCTCAATAATTTCACTCACGTGATCTAATGGCAAGTCGAAAAGGGCAGGGCCTAATTGGGGCATCCATCCTAAAGTCGGGATAGGGTCTGAAAGGCCAAAAAAGCCCGTTGTTTGTTTTTCTAAATTTAACTCTTTTGCGATATCGTCTAACGATTTATGTTTAGCGAGGGTTTTGGCTTCTCGCATTTTTTTACGCGCGGCTTCTTTTTCAGGCTCAGATGTCTGCTGATCCCATTTGATCATAAGATAGTTTGTGTTGATCTGAGGAGGGGCCAGGAATTCCTGTGTTGAATTTTCATAAAACTCTTTGAGTTCATCATCGCTCACAGTTATTTTGTCTTTGTATCCTTGAGAAGGGAAGGAGGCATATTTTACGCGCGTTTGTTCATTTTGGTCGTTATAAGATTTTTCGATTTCTTCTTCTGTCATGGTGATATTTTTTGTTACCTCTTTAAAGATTTTCCCCATGGCAATATTCTGGCGTAATTGCTCTTCAAATGTTCTCGCTGGGATGTCCAGTGAATATTTTAAGAAGAGCTCATAGGCCTGCGCGTCAAATTGGCCGTCTTTTTGCAAAAATGGGAATTTTGTGATAGCGTCAATAATCTCTTGATTGTCGACTTTAACCTTTCTTTTTTTGACTTCATGCAAAAGGATGAGCCTGTCCCATGTTGCTTCAACAGGGTTAAAAAATGCGTTGATGATTTCGTTGGTTTTTTCTCCATATTGCAGCTTGAGTTGTGTTGCCCAGGCCATCATGGCATAGCGGAAGTCATCAAAGCTGACTTTTTCACCGAAAATAATCCCTGCGTAACGCGGTGTTTTATCTTTTTGGGTAAAGTTGGCAGATCCCCAGATGACAAAGGCCGGGATGATAATGATGGCCAGCGCATAAAATATTTTTTTCGTGACATTTTTTCTTCGTAAAAGTTTAAGCATATTGCGGCTCTCTTTCTTTTTTGTCTATTCGTTTGCAGAACGGCACTGTTTTCAGTTTATGATGGAAAAAATGTGATAACTACAGGTTTTATCCTGCCCGGCTCGTGGTGATTGTATCTGCGCCAAGCCAAAGGAATCAATCCGCAGTGTTTTATTTTACCATTATCATTTTTTCTTGCAAACCCTAAATTTTATTAGTAAAGCTACAATTATTTCGCACTTTTATACATTCGCGGCGTACCAAACGCACGTCTTTCTGGCAGGCAGGGATGGGTATGAGCCTCTTGGTATTGCGCTTCTTGCCAGCTGGCAAGAAGCCGCGGGCTTTTAGCCCGTGGAGCTTCTTGTTGAAGCATACTCTTTAATTGGATCTGGGTTTATGCCAACGGAGGCCTGTTTATGGGAGAGTACAGGAATGGCCTCAACGGCCTTCTTCTGAAGCGGATGTCCTGATTGGTTCGAGGGCGCAAAGGACATCTTCTTTTGTTTTAAGTGTGTTGACTTTATTACGTACGGGCCTGATAAAACGTTTTCCTTTGAGATACCAGCCTATAAACTTGCGCATGAGGGCTACGCCATTTTTTTCTCCATGTTCCGCGACGCATAGTTCCAGATGTTTGATGAGGGTCGTGATAACTTCTTTTGTTTCAGGCGCCGGCGCCGGCGTTCCGGTTTTTAAATAAATATCAATATCTTTAAAAATCCAGGGGTTTCCTAACGCGCCTCTGGCGATCAGGATGCCGTCGCACCCGGTCTCGTTAAACATTTTTTTGGCATGGATACCTGACCAGATATCGCCTGAAGCGATAACAGGGATAGATACGTTTTTTTTGACTTCAGCAATAATGGAGTAGTCCACATTTCCAGAATAAAACTGTTTTCTGTCCCTGCCATGGATAAAGATGCCGTTCACACCGCAGCTCTGTGCGATTTTTGCAATCTCGACTGCGTTTTTCTGTTGTTGATCCCATCCGCTTCTAATTTTTATCGTTATAGGTTTTTTCCAGTGTTTCACAATGGCTTTTAGTATTTTTTCAAGTTTTTCCGGCTCTTTCATGAGCGCGGCACCTTCGCGCCTGCGGCACACTTTTTTTACCGGACAGGCCGCATTGAAATCAAGCAGGTCAAAGTTATAGCTTTCAATAATATCAATGGCTTTTAAGAGATAAGGGACCTCTGATCCTAAAAGCTGTATGCCGAGCGGTTTATCCTGAGGGTCGGTTTGAAGCATCTTTTTTGTTTTTTTGTTTTTATAGGATATGGCACGGGCGTTAATCATTTCCACAAAAGTAAACTGGGCCCCAAAGGACCTGCATAGGAGCCTGAAAGGAGAGTCGCTTATCCCGGCTAGCGGTGCCAGGATGATATTTGTGTTGAGTTTAAGGGGGCCGAATTCAATCATGGCAGTATATTGTATATTAAAAACTGGAAATGTCTATATTTTGTTTATTGGTTTGGTTGTGTTTATGAAAACTTCTATACGGTTTAGGCGCAGTCTAGCTTTTTAGGGTAAGATATTTTTTAATTAGAACTTATCTATATATGTTTCATATAGATAAGATAATGAGTTGTGTGTAAAACTTATCTAATAAGACAGTAAAAAGATTTCTTGATCATGTATTAGAAAAGCCCTTTTTCTGTTCGAGGCTGGTTGTTGATTTTATTATAAGTGAGGGGCTTCACTTTGATTGACAAAGCATGGGTGCTATGATAGATTAAAGGCTATGATTAAAAGAGTTATGTGTGCCTTAATCTTGTGTTTTGCCTTTTCGCAGGTAGCTTTTGCGTTCTGGGTCTGGACCCCTGAGAGTAAAAAGTGGACTAATCCAAAGTATGCTCCCAAGGAAAGCCCGGCTGAACAGTTTACTTTTGCTAAAAGCTATTATGACGCGAAGGACTATTTAACGGCTTATAAAGAGTTTAAAAAACTGATTAAATACTATAGTGACGCGCTTCAGGCTCCTGAGGCTCAATATTATATGGGGCTTTGCCTTGAAGAGATGGAAAAATATTATGACGCCTACCAGGCGTATCAAAGGATTATAGATAAGTATCCTTTTAGTTCCCGAATGGAAGATGTCCTGCAAAGGGAATATATTGTTGCTCAGAAACTTTTGGACTATAAGACGAATGTCGTTGGTATCGAGTTCACGGGAGATAGTACCGCTATTGAAATTTTTCAAAAGATTATCGCCAACGCTCCCTATGGCAAGTACGCGCCGGCCAGCCAATACAAGATAGGGCTTGTTTATAAGGCTAAGGCCTTTTTTCAAGAGGCCAGCCAAGAGTTTCAAAAGGTGCTGGATAGTTATCCTAATAGCGAGTGGGCTGAGCCTGCAAAGTTTCAAATCGCTTTATGCGCGGCCAGTTCTTCACCGGGCCCCTCTTATGATCAAACTCTGACTCAGGAAGCTAAAGATAAGTTTGACGAGTTTATTAAATCTCATCCCGAAGCTGAATTGTCGCAAGACGCGCGAGAAAGGGTTGTTGAGCTCAATGAACAGGAAGCGGAGTCAAATTATCAGATTGGCCTGTTTTATGAGAAACAGAAAGCTTATGAAAGTGCTAAGATTTACTATCGGTATTGCATTAATAAGTTTCCTCGAAGCAAATGGGCTGGCGAATCGTTGGAGAGAATTAAGGTGATGGAAACAAAGGAGATGAAGTGAAAAAACATAAGTTAGCCGTTTTATCAGGCTGTTGGGTTTTGCTTTGTTGCTTATTTGCCGGTTGTGGTTATACAACACACGCTTATATTGCTAAAAGCGGCTATCGTTATATTTATATTGAACCTTTTGTGAACAAGGTGGATACAACAACGGAATTTAGTGAAGGCAGCCGTTTCAGGACCTATTATCCATTGTTGGAAAATACGGTAACGAATGCCGTCGTTGACCGTTTTAATTTCGATGGAGGCTTAAAAGTTTCCAAAGAGAAGGAGGCCGATCTCGTTTTACGGGGGGATTTGGTGAAGTATGGCCGCCAGAGCATAAAAGATGCCACAGACGATACCCCAGAGGAGTATCGCATTACAATCTATGTGAATATTTCTCTTTATGATAAAAAGAATAATAAAGTTTTGTGGGAGAAGAGTGATTTTGCAGGGGATGTGACATATTATACGGCCGGAGCTTATGTGAAGTCCGAGTCTCAGGCTATCCAGGAGGCTACAAAAGATCTGGCGCGCCGTATTGTTGATTTGACTGTCGAAGCATGGTAGCGGCTAGTTTATTTATATTTTTGGGTGATGATGAAGCTGGCAAACGTCAGAGGATAGCAAGCCTTCAGAAAGAGTTGTTCCCTCCAGAGTTGAAGGATTTTAATCTTTCAATCATTTACGGCGATGACAAGAGATTAACAGCGCAGAGTTTTAAAGAGTTGTTGATGTTTTTGCCGACAGAAGGCGCGCAAAGGCGCCTTTTTATCATTAAAATGGCGCATAAGCTTAAGAAACCTCTTTTGCTTTGCCTTAAAAAAAATTTAGAAAAGATGCGTGAGAGCACGGTTGTTGTTGTTGATATTGATGAACTAAAAAGTGCGGATATGTTTGTTAATGAGTTTTCCGGTTTTAATGCCGAGGTTGTCCGTTTCAAGATGCATCCTGATTTGAATATTTTTGATTTAGGGCGGGCTATCCTTAAGCGCCAGCCTGAGGAGGCATTACGCGTTTTATCTGGTTTTATGCAGAATCGTGAACGGACGGATAAAATCTTAGGGGCTATGTTTTGGCAGTGGGATAATGCTTATAGCAAGGGCCAAATCGCGCAACAGGACTATGACAAGGGCTTGAGATTTATCCTTGAAGCGGATAAAAAACTAAAATCAACTTCTTCTGCTTTTGCCCGGCAGACTTTGATTCTTGAAACGCTAGTCGTTAAGCTTTCTTATTTAACTTAATGGAAAGGCTGGACTTTTGCCTTGCAGCAGTATTCTTGTGAATAAGGCCTTTTACAGAGGCTCTATCGAGCTTACGGAACACATTTTTAATCTTTTCTCTGGCTTCTTCAAGTTTGTTATCTTTTATTAAAGCTCGAAGCCCTTTGAGTTCCTTTTTGAGGTCTGACTTTAGATTTAATTTAAGAAGTTTCTTTTTTCTGTCAACCTCTAATCTTTTTAAAGCGCATTTTCTTTGTGGCATACAATTGCTCCTTAAATAATTCCGCTTTATAAGCGCGGATCTGTTGAAAATGATATGTTCTTTTAGTATTTACCGTGAATGGGGTTATATCATAGAAAGCCATGGTTGTCAATAACTGTTTTGTGGGTCGAGTTGGCCTTTTTGGGCGTGAGGGAGAGTTTTTCTAATATGTCTGAACACAAGTCTATTTTTAGGTCAGCATCCGTTATTGGCCTTTTTACAGTTATTTCACGTATAACCGGGTTTTTTCGTGATGTGTTGATGGCTAATATTTTCGGTACAAGCCTTTATGCCCAGGCTTTTTTTGTGGCATTTAAGATCCCCAATCTATTCAGGAATGCTATTGGCGAGGGTGCCGGTAATGCGGCTTTTGTGCCTGTTTTTTGTGAGTGCCTGTTGCATAAGAACCGCGCTGATTTTTTAAAATTGGCTAATACGGTTTTATTGTTGGTGGGGGCTGTTGCGATTGTTATTTGTTTTATTGGTACTGTTTTTAGCCCGGTTATCGTGCGCTTGATAGCACCGGGTTTTTTAGAAAACAGCCGCCAGTTCGCGTTAACAGTCCAGTTGACAAGGCTTTTATTTCCATACCTTATCTTTGTTGCTCTCAGCGCCTGTTTAACTTCAATCGCTAACGCTCAAAATTCTTTCGCGGCTCCTGCTTCTTCTTCAACCGTTTTTAATATTGTTTTAATTGTGTGTATTATTTTTATCAGTTCTTTGGCACCGGAACGGGCTATTTATTTTTTAGGCGCCGGCGTATTGCTTGCCGGGATTTTTCAGCTTTTCATACAGATTCCGCCTTTATGGAAAGCGGGGTTTAAACCTTCGGCAGGGGCTTACGCGGATTTCTATAAAAGGAGTGCCGTGCGGAAGATCCTTCGTTTAGGCGCTCCGCGTGTCCTGGGGGCTAGCGTCTATCAGATGAATATTTTTGTGGATACTATCTTTGCGTCTTTAGTTTTTTTTGCCGGTGAAGGCGCTATCGCTGCTATCTATTATGCCAATCGTATCGTACAGCTGCCTTTCGCGATTATCGGCGTAGCTTTCTCTAATGCTGTTTTGCCCGTTATGTCCGAGAGTTCATCGTCTGGCGATATGGCCCGCTTTAAAAAGGCGCTTATGTTTTCCATGAAAGCCACTTTTTTGGGGACGCTGCCCGCTATGGCGGGCATTTTGGCGCTTTCCGGCCCATTAGTCGAAGTTATATTTCAACGGGGCCATTTTGATGCCTATTCCGCCGCGATAACGACTCAGGCGGTTTTCTTTTATACGTTTGGGCTGCTTGCTTATGCTGGCACGAGGTTGTTATCTTCAGCTTTTTACGCCCTTCAGGATACATGGACTCCTGTTAAAGTTTCTCTGGCCGCTTTTATTATTAACGCTGTCTTGAACGCGCTCTTTATTTTTGTGTTAAGATGGGGTATAGCCGGCTTGGCATTAGCGAGCGTTTTTTCGGCCGCCTTTAATTTTGTTTTTCTTTATATAGTTTTAAAGCGCAGGACGGGGTTTTGTTTTTCCGGCGATTTTAACCGGCTTATGTCGAAGGCATCTTTAGCTTCAGTGGCCATGGCTGTTTTCGTTTATATGCTATGGTATAAATGTTTTTTCTTTTCTAATGCTTTTGTTAAAATGTTCCTGGTGATTATTCTGGGTGTCTTGTTTTATGTTGCTTCGCTTCTCTTTTTAAGAGTCAAGGAGGTTAAGGGGGTACGGTTTTGGTTTCAAAAGAGCTGATAAAGAATTTTCCGGATTCAGCCGGTGTTTATCTCATGGCGGATAGCGCTGGTGAAGTGATTTATGTCGGCAAGGCGGTATCTTTAAAAAAGAGAGTGGCAAGTTACTTTTTGAAAACTCAGCATTCCATTAAGACGAAAGTTATGCTCTCTTATGTTAAAGGTATCCGTTTTGAGGGAACGGCTAATGAGCATGATGCTCTTGTTTTGGAGTCAAAGCTTATTAAGCAGTATAAGCCGCGTTTTAATATCAGCTTTAAAGATGATAAAAGTTTTCCCTATATTAAAATAACACATGAAAAGTTTCCGCGTGTTTTGATTGGCCGGCGCAGAAAGAAAGATGAGAGCGTTGATCTTTTTGGCCCTTACACGAGCGCTAAACTGTTGCGGCGTGCTTTAAATATTTTGCGCAAGAGTTTTCCTTTTCGTTCCTGCCGCAGGTTTGGCTCAAGGCCCTGCTTGAATTATGATTTAAAGTTATGCCTGGCCCCTTGTCAGGATAAGGTATCCCAGGGGGCATACGCGCGCATGATGGGAAGGCTTGAAGATTTTTTAATGAAAAATGATTCTGATATTATCTCTCGGCTTTCTTTTGAGGTGGGGAAGTTTTCTAAAAAACAGGAGTATGAAAAAGCGGCGCGTGTTAGGGATCAGCTTCAGGCTTTAAGTATCCTGGTTTCTCTCAAAGATGCTGACAACCGGAAGTTTCAAAAAATACACGATGATTTTAGCAGTATCGGCTTAAAGAAGGGCCCTCGCAGGATAGAAGCGTTTGATATTTCCAATATTGGGGAAAGTTTCGCTGTTGGCTCCATGGTTTCTTTTTATAATGGTATGCCTGATAAGAAAAATTACAGGCGTTTTAAAATCCGCGGTGTCCGCGGTATTAACGATTACGCTATGATTCAGGAGGTTGTCAGACGGCGTTATCAGAGGCTTTTGAAAGAGGGTTCTGGTTTGCCGGATTTAATTGTCATTGATGGAGGCCTGGGCCATCTGGAAGCGGCTCAAGCAGTTTTGGAAGAGGCCGGTCTAAAAATTCCCATGTTAGCTATCGCCAAAAAGGAAGAATTGATTTATACTGTTAAGCATAAAGAAGGCGTTAGGCTTGATCGGGCCTCTTATATTTTACGCCTGATTCAGGCCATGAGGGACGAAGCCCATCGTTTCGCTTTAAAATACCATCATTTGTTACGCAGAAAAGATGTTCTTAACAATGGTTAAATTAACGGTGTTTGAGAAACAGGTCTATCGGGCCGTAATGGAGATTCCTTTTGCTCAAACACGCAGTTATCAGTGGGTGGCGCGTAAGATTGGCCGGCCCGGCGCTGCTCGGGCTGTCGGCAACGCGTTAAATAAAAATCTCTTTCTGCCGTTTATCCCCTGCCATCGCGTTATTGCTGGCGATGGTTCTTTGGGAGGGTATAGCGCTGGGGCGGCGAAGAAGAAGGCGTTGCTTGAGAGAGAAGAGAAGGAAAGGCATAGAGTGTTAGCGCGTTTGCGCGTTAGCCGGTTTGAGGGTTAAACCCGATAACCCGTTAACTCGCCCACCCGTTAACAGTTTCTAATGTTATTAAAACAGTGAGGTGTTATGAATATTAAAGAAGTTTTGAAGATTGTTTGTGAACGTGACGCTTCAGATTTATTGCTTAAGGTTAATAATGTGCCTTATCTAAGGCTTTACGGGGAGTTGATTCCATTGAATGATTTTCCGGCTATGACCGTTGGAGATATGGAGCAGATTATCGCCGAGATTACGGATGACGTTCATGCCAAGATTTTGAGGGAAATCTTCGATACTGATTTTGGCATTGACGTAGAAGGCCTGGATCGTTTTAGGGTAAGTATTTTTTTTCAACGTAATGTTCCTTCTATCGTCATGCGGAGAATTAAAAAGCATGTCCCGGATTTTGAAGAGTTAAATTTGCGCCCGGATGTTTTTAAAATGCTCTCACAGGAGAAGCGTGGTTTAGTCTTGGTAACCGGGCCGGCTGGCAGTGGGAAGTCCTCAACAATTGCCAGTATGATTAATTATATGAATAATAATTTTTCGCGGCATATTATTACGCTTGAGAATCCTATTGAGTTTACGTTTGATGATAAAAAATCTGTTATTAACCAGAGAGAGCTTGATCTGGATGTTACTTCGTATCCTATGGCTTTGAGGCAGGTAACATTGCAGAGTCCGGATGTTGTTTTTATTGGCACTATTTGTGATCATGATACAATGTTTGCCGCTTTAAATGCCGCCGAGATGGGGGTTTTGGTCCTTGGCACAATTCACACAGTTAACGCCGCCCAGACGGCTCAGAGGATTATTAACTTTTTTCCTCCTCATCAGCATGCTGAGGTCAGGATGCAGTTATCATTTTTGCTTAGAGGTGTTGTGTCTCAGAGGCTTGTGCCTAACGCTGAAGGTTTCGGGCGCGTGCCGGCGTGTGAGACGATGATATTAACGCCGACGATCAGCCGTTTGATTCGCGAAGGCGCTTTAGCAGATATAACGCGTTTCTTGGAAGAAGGGAGCCTTTTTGGTATGGAGAGTTTTAAACAGAGCCTGGCCCGGCTTGTAAGAGAAAGGAAGATTACGGTTGAAGAGGCTTATAAATATGCTGATAGTAAAGATGAGTTGGGGTTGGAGATTAAAGGGATTAAGAGATTGATATAAAGACAGAGGACAGGCAGGAACCTGCTAACCAGATTTTGTTTTTAAGATTTTCTCTGTTGTCTGTTTTCTGACATCTGCTAGCTGATAATTGGATGTAACCATGCGTGAAGATATAGGAAAAAATATAAAAGAAGTTGGAGCTGTGCTTGAGCGGCTCAGGGGGTATCTTTGACATTGGCCGTCTTGATCAGGAGATCGTTTCTTTGCAGGCCGCAATGGCCCAATCGGATTTTTGGCAGGACGCCCAATCCGCAAACGCTGTTGTTAAGAAATTAAAAGGCCTGAAAATGATCTGTGAGCCTTGGCATCGGCAGGCCCAGAGGTTTAAGGAGATAGAGGAGTTTTTTTCTATTTCTCATGGGGAAGATGCCGGTTTTCTTTCGCAGTTAGGAGAAGATTTAAAAAAGCTTGAAGAAGAACTCAAAACCCTTGAATTCTATACACTGTTCTCTGGTGAATTTGACAAGAGCAATGCTATTATCAGCATCAATGCCGGCGCAGGAGGGACGGAGTCTTGTGATTGGGCATCTATGCTGTTGAGGATGTATACGCGCTGGGCGCAGGCGCATGGGTTTGATATTACGATTACGGATATTTTGCCGGGAGAAGAAGCGGGTATAAAAAATGTTACGGCCATTATTGATGGTGCTTATGCTTATGGGTATCTGCGTCCGGAAGCAGGGGTCCATCGCCTGGTGAGGATTTCGCCTTTTGACGCCAATAAACGAAGGCACACCTCTTTTGTTTCTATTGATGTGATCGCACAGGTTCAGGATGACGCTGTTTTGGATATCAAACCTGATGAGATTAAAATAGATGTTTTCCGTTCGGGCGGGCATGGCGGCCAGAGTGTAAATACGACGGATTCCGCGGTGCGGATAACACATTTTCCGACAGGGATTGTTATCCAGTGTCAAAATGAAAGGTCACAGTACCAAAACAAACAGTTAGGCTTGAGTATTTTAAAATCCAGATTGTTGGAGCTTAAACGCCGCCAACAAGAGGAAAAACTGGCTGTTGAATACGGCAAGAAACAGAAGATTGAATGGGGATCACAAATCCGTTCTTATGTGCTGCATCCGTATAACATGGTTAAGGATCACAGGACGGAATATGAGACGGGCGATACGGGCAGTGTTTTAGACGGAAAGATAGATGGTTTTATTGAAGCATATTTACGAAAGGTGAAGACGAAAAATGATTAATTTTTTTCTTGGTAAATTTTTAGGCACGCAGAATGAGCGTGTTTTGAAAAAGATATGGCCTATTGTTGAAGTTATTGGTAGTTATGAAACTCATTTGAAAGAGATCGATGATAATACGCTGCGCCATAAGACAAAAGAGTTCAGGGCTAAAATATCCGCACGTTTCCAGCAGAAAGATTATCAAGAAGCCGATAAGAGTTCTAAAAAGCAGATTGAGGCGGTTGTTTTAGAAGAGATTTTGGCGGAGGCTTTTGCTGTTGTGCGAGAGGTTTCCCGCCGCACTATCGGCTTGCGGCATTTCGATGTCCAGATGATCGGAGGTGTCGTGCTGCACAGAGGCGGCATCGCGGAAATGGCCACCGGTGAGGGCAAAACACTTGTCGCGACTTTGCCTGTTTATTTAAACGCTCTTTTGGGCCGGGGGGTTCATATTGTCACGGTTAATGATTATTTGGCGAAAAGAGACAGGGAGTGGATGGGGCCTATCTATGAATTTTTAGGGTTATCCGTCGGTGTCATTCAGCATGATATGGAGTTTAGCGATAAACAGCATGCTTACTATTGCGATATCACTTATGGGACGAACAACGAATTTGGGTTTGATTATCTGCGTGATAATATGGTGTCGGATAAGTCACAGATGGTCCAGCGTCCGCTTTCTTACGCTATCGTGGATGAGGTGGATTCTATTTTGATTGATGAAGCCAGGACGCCTCTGATTATCTCGGGGCCGACGGATGATTCCGTTGAAAAGTATTACGTCATTAATAAAATTATCTCAAAATTAAAACGGCGCAAGATTTTAGAGAAGGAAGAGATTGAAGCGAAATATAAGGGCGAAGATTTATCTATAGGGTATGACGCGGTTGTGGATGAAAAAAACCATACTGTGAATTTAACGGAGCAGGGTATTGGCCGCTGCGAAGAGTTTTTAGGGGTTGCCAACCTTTATGATGATTTAACCGGAGAGTGGGCCCATCATATTTTACAAGCCATCAAGGCGCATGATTTATTTGAGAAAGATGTTGATTATGTTGTTAAAGATGGCAAGGTTTTGATTGTTGATGAGTTTACAGGCCGCCTTATGCCCGGCCGGCGCTGGTCTGATGGGCTGCATCAGGCGGTTGAAGCTAAAGAAGGCCTGCGTATTGAGCGTGAAAATCAGACGCTGGCGACGATCACATTGCAGAACTATTTCAGGATTTATGAAAAATTAGCCGGTATGACCGGTACGGCTTTTACTGAAGCTAATGAGTTTAAGCAAATCTATAACCTCGATGTTGTTGTGATTCCTACCAATAGGCCTTTGGTGCGCGCCAATAACCCCGATGCTGTTTTTAAGTCGCAGAAGGAAAAATATCAGGCGGTTGCTGAGGAGATAAAAGCTTTATATGAACAGGGTAAGCCTGTTTTGGTTGGGACCATCTCCATCGAGAAGTCTGAGATGCTCAGTTCTGTGCTTAAAAGGATGGGTATCACGCATAATGTTTTAAACGCTAAGTATCATGAAATGGAGGCTCAGATTGTTGCCCAGGCCGGGCGGTTTAAAGCGGTGACAATCGCTACAAATATGGCGGGCCGCGGAACGGATATTCTTTTGGGCGGAAATCCGGATTTTATGGCTAAGAATATTGTGGCGGCTAAAAAGATAGATGTGGCAAGCGAGGCGTATAAAGAAGAGCTTTCTTGTGTGTATAAAAAGCTTAAAAAAGAGGCTTCTTTGGAACATGATAAAGTTGTTGCGCTTGGCGGGCTGCATGTGATTGGGACAGAGCGTCATGAAGCCAGAAGGATAGATAATCAGCTGCGTGGCCGTTGTGGCCGGCAAGGGGATCCGGGTTTTTCGAGGTTTTTTGTTTCACTGGAAGATGATCTTATGCGGCTTTTTGGTTCTGACAGGCTTGTTGGTATTATGGAAAGGCTTGGGATTGAAGATGGGACGGTGATAGAGCATCCGTGGGTAACGCGTTCTATTGAAACGGCCCAGAAGCGTGTTGAGGCTCACAACTTTGAAATTCGCAAGCATCTTCTTGAATATGATGATGTTATGAATAAGCAGCGTGAAGTTGTTTACGCTCAGCGAAAAATGGTTTTAGAAGGGGATGACTTAAAAACTTTTCTCTTTGATATGATAGAAGAAGTTTTCCCTCAGGCTGTGGGCATGTATCTGTCGAAAGATGTTCAGCCAGAGGATTGGAACTGGAGCGGGTTTGAGGCGTGGTTAAAACAGAAGTTTGGGCCTTCTTTTATCCTGGAAAAAGACAAGATAATAGAGATGCCCATGAGTGATATTCAAGAGTATTTTATCGAAAAGGCAACTATTTTATATGAACAGAAAGAGGCGGCTGTCGGGGCGCAGCAGATGCAGATGCTTGAGCGTATGGTTATGCTTCATGTGATAGATAGCCGCTGGAAAGAACATCTTTATTCTATGGATCAGCTTAAAGAGGGCATTGGCTTGCGTGCCTATGCGGCAAGAGACCCTTTGATTGAATACCAGCGTGAAGGTTATAGCATGTTCATAGAGATGATGGGCCGCATTAAACAAGAGGTTGTTGAGTTGGTTTTTAGAATGCAACTCGTGGAAGAGAGGCCGGTTAAGGGGGTTTTTAGTTCGCTCCCGCAGAGGGCTGTTCATAAAGAGTTTAATAGCCTTTCAGAAGAAGAGGGCAGGAGGCAAATGGCAGAGGCGGGAGAACAGAAGAAGGCGGCAGAGGAAGAGCCGGCCCCTGTTAAGCGCCAAGGGCCTAAGGTTGGCAGGAACGATCTTTGTCCGTGCGGCAGCGGCAAAAAATACAAGAAGTGTTGCGGCCAGTAAATTCAGGGGTTAGGGTACAGAGAAAAATGAATAATTTCTATGATGAGCAAGATATATAAAAACCCATATCTGTTAGCCATGATGAGCGCGGTTTTATTACGCTTGTCTTTTCCGAGATTTGATTATTGGATGATGGCTTGGTACGCGTTTGTTCCGGTTTTTTTCGGCGTGCAAGGAAAGCGGCCTTTAAAGGTTTTTTCCGTTTCATTCCTGTTTGGATTTTTGTTTTTTTCTTCGGTAATTTATTGGCTCGGTTGTGTCACTTGGCCGGGTATGATTATTTTATCCGTATATTTAACTTTTTATGTTATTGTTTTTTTCTTTTTTTATTCTTTTGCCGCGAGATATTTGAACTATTGGCAGCGCTTGACGGTTTTGCCTGCCGCCTGGATAAGTTTGGAGTATTTGCGCGGATTTTCTTCAATGGCTTTTCCGTGGGCGCTGTTGGGTTATTCTCAGGCTTTTAATCTTGCCGCGATTCAGGGGGCGGATATTTTTGGCGTGCTGGGGGTTTCCTATCTCTTGATATTTGTGAATCTTTTTATTTTTGAAGCTCTTTCGGGCTATATTCAAAAACATCCTTTAAAGCGGATGGATATTTTTATTCCTGTTTTCATAGCCATCATCTGGTTTTCTTATGGTGTTTTCAGAATTAATGAGAATCCCAAGAATGTATCCGCTTTGAAGGTTTCTGTGATTCAAGGCAATATTGCCCAGGATATTAAATGGGTTTTCAGCCTCCATGATGAAATTTTTAATAAATACAAGATTCTTTCAGAGATTGTTATCTTAAGGGAGAATCCTGATTTAGTCGTTTGGCCGGAAACTTCGTTTCCAGACTATCTGGAGTTTGATGTTAATGACAAGGATTTAAAAGATTTCGCGCGGTTATCTTCTACGCATTTATTGGCGGGCTCCATCAGGCTTGAAGATGTTAACTATTATAATAGCGCTTTGCTCTTTTCCTCAAACGGGAAAATTTCAGGCGTTTATGATAAAATTCATCTTGTCCCTTTTGGGGAGTATATTCCGGCGCGGAAATCTTTTCCCTGGTTGGGGAGGTTTTTGCCGATTGAAGATTTTACCGCTGGGTCTGATTATCATGTTTTTTCTGTTGAAAATGAAGACGGCCAGGAGTTAAAATTTGGTGTTTTAATGTGTTTTGAAGATATCTTTGACAGCATCGCCACGCGTCTCGTGCTCAATGGAGCGGATTTTTTGGTCAATATGACGAATGACGCTTGGTTCGGCGATACAGCGAGCCCTTATCAGCATATGCAGGCATCTATTCTTCGGGCTGTTGAAAACAGGGTGTGGTGCCTGCGCGCGGCGAACGCGGGAGTTTCTTGTTTCATTGATGATGTTGGCAGAGTTGTTGAAAGTATTGCTGATTCAAAAGGCAAGAAGACTTTTGTGACCGGTTTTAAAACGCATTTAGTTTATAAAACAGGCCGGCGAAGCCTCTATCCTTTTTTCAAAGATCTCTTTATCCTTTTGTGCGCGTTGTACGTTGTTTTAACTATCTTGATTAAATGGAGAAAGAACAGATGAGGATATTAAGGCATATTTTTATCTCTATTTTCTTTTTCAGCTTGTTGTTTTTCAAAGCGCAGGTGTTGAACGCGGGGCCTCCTGACCATGCTGAACAAAAACAGGCCGCTTTGTATTATTACAGGGGCATCGTTAATTATGAAGCCGGCCGTTATGACACCGCCTTACAGGAGTTTCAAGCGGTTGATAAGATGGATCCTTATTATAAAGACACGCAACGTTATCTTAACCGTTGCGTCAAACAGCTTGAACAGTACAGGGATGATCTTTTTAAGATGAAGGATGAGGATTCCAAAGACAGGAAGATGGTTGATTTATATTTTTTGGGTAAATCTTATTATGAAAAAGGGAATTATCAGAAGGCTTTAGACGCGTTTAAAGCGGTCTTGGAAAAAGATCCCAATGATAAGTTTTCTCTTTATTACGCGCGTTTATGCGAGGACAAGATGCCTTCTTTGAGGAGCCGCGACAAAAAAGAAAGTTCTTATGGCCTGGGAGATCATATTAATGAGTTTGAGAAAGAAGTTTCTTACATTAAAAGTGATATAAGGACTCAGGAGGATTGGGAGCGTTTTTTAGCGGCGAAAGCGGAAAGAAAAGCGGCGCGTGAAGAGTTGATTCAAAAGAAGCAGATGCAGTTAAAACAACAGGAAGAGTTGCTCGATGAGGAGAGGCAGGATTATCTCGCGCAGGCTACTTTAGAGAAAAAGGCACGCCATTTGCAGACGGAGACGGAAAAATGGCGCAATATGAAAGAGAAGCTGGCTTCCAAGCAACCTGGGATCCCTTCTGATTTGACGGAGTTTCCGATATTTTTAAATCTAGGTGAAAGGTATTATGTTCAGATGAAAGAGTCTCTTAGGCAGAGCCGTTGGCACTCGGCCGGATTAAACGCGATTTATGCTGGCATAAACTTTTGTGACGCGTACTTGATTTATCATCATGGCGTCAGGAGTGATGAGCCGAGCCATGATAATGTAACAAGATTGATGATGAAATATGTGCATCGCGCGGATGTGGATGAGAATTTATTTCGTATCAGGGCCCTTTTAAATTTGAAAAAACTGGTTGAGCAGGAAGACAGGCCTATCAAGCGAGATGAAGCTATATACGCGGCGGAATATGCCGATAAAATTATTGAATGGTGTAAAACTTTATTTCCTTGATTTGAAAAAGCCCGTTGAGTTTTTTTGGACGATGAAGTTTTTTGATATTGGTTCTTATTGATTAATTGCTCTATAAATTTTTGCGGAGCAAAAATATATAATGGAGGTGTTTTGTGAAAAACATGTATTTTCGGCTGGTGTTTGTGTTGATAATTCTTGCAAGTTGTGTTTTTTTAGAGCTTGGTTTAACAGGGGAGGCGGCTTTAGACCCTGTTGTGGTCGAGCTTCACTATCAGAATGGCGTTAAATATTATAAACGCGGGCTTTACGATAAAGCTTTGAATGAGTTTGAAAAGACGCTGTCTGTGGATCCGTCTCATCAGGAGGCCGTGGAGTTTGTTGAAAAGATCAAAAAGATGGATGAAAAACAAAAGCGTGTTGAGGCGAAAAAAAGCCAGAATGTTCAGATACAGGAGTTGTATAAAAAAGGGAAAGAGCTCTACGCCCGGCATGATTTTGAGGGTGCCCAGGCAGTTTTTCAAGAGATTCTTAAACTTAAACCCGTTGATGATTTTGCTTCTTTTTACAGAGAGCGTTGTGAAATATTTATCTCTCGTAAGTTGGCAAAAGAAAAAAAGATAGAAGAAAAGAGGTTGTTTAAGCAAAGGAAGATTCAAGAGAAAGAGGGCAGAATTAAGCAAAAAGAGCTTGTTTTAGAGCGTAAACGCCAGTTAGCCGCTGAGAGGGTAAGGATTAAGGAAGAGCGGCGGCAGGCTTTAAAAGATAAGAAGTCAGTCGCTGGGCAAGAGGCGCGGGTAGTTATTTTGCAGGAACCGGCAGAGGTTGTGGTGTCGCAAGAAGCAGCTGTTCAGGAGTTGCTTGAAGCCGTGGAGGCATCTCCTGAAGAGGTGGTAAAAAAAGAGGCTGGGGCCGTTGATAAAAAAAAGATTAAAGAAGAAAAGTTAGCGGCAGTGAAACAGCGGCGAGAGGAGAAATTGGCGGCGGCTGAAAAATGCCGTCAGGAAAAAGAAGAAGCGAAACAGGCCAGGATTTTAGTAGCCCAGGAGAAGAAAAAAGCCGGGCTTAAAGAGAAAGAGGCAAAAAAGGAAGCGGCACGGCAGGAGAAGGCACAGAAAAATATGGCGCCAGAATCTTCAGGCCAGGTAAGCGGAGAAAAAAAGGGGGGTTTGCCTGAAGGAGAGGATTCCAAGAGCGTTGCATTTAAAGCCGAGGAGCAGAAATCGGCCAAAGAGTTATATTTAGATGGCGCTGAGCATCTTGGCAGGAAAGAGTACGCGGAGGCGGTCCAGTCTTTTACAGCGGTCATAGAACAGGAAAAAGGGCACTCTTTGCTTTATACGAACGCCGCTAAAAGATTAATGGAGAGGGCTCAGGCGAGGCTGCAGGAAATAGCTGTAAAAGAAGTAAAGCAGGATAGATAAAAGTATTTGAATAATAATTTTTTGATGAATTGACTTAAAACGGCGGGGTTGTGATGAGCCATAAGATTGAAGTTGTTGCGGTTGATAAACCAAAAGAAGCTAATATTATTATCGGGCAGGCGCATTTTATTAAGACAACTGAGGACCTTTATGAGGCGCTTGTTTCGGCTGTGCCGAATATACGGTTCGGCTTGGCTTTTTGTGAAGCCTCAGGTGCTTGTAAAGTGCGTTGTGAAGGGACTGATGAAAATCTAAAAAAAATTGCCGCAGGCAACGCGTTAAAGGTTGGATGCGGCCACTCTTTTTTTATCATTTTAGAGGGTGCCTATCCGATAAATATTCTAAATGCTGTAAAATCCGTTGGAGAGGTTTGTTCTATTTTTTGCGCCAGCGCTAACCCTGTAGAGGTGATTATTATTGAGACTTCGCTTGGCCGGGGTATTTTGGGAGTTGTTGATGGTTGTAAGCCCCAGGGCTTGGAGGAAAAATCAGATATTGACTGGCGAAAAGGATTATTAAGAAAGATAGGATATAAACTTTAAACAGATAGGGAATATATGAGCAAGAATAAGGTTTTTGTACGCTGGATAAGCTATCGGTTGGCAAGGTTTGGCATTGGTATATGTGATTTAGGGGCTTTGATTATTCCTTTATCTTTTTTATACGCCTTTGCTGATTTTATTGGCTGGGTGGGTTATTATCTTGCGAAAAAGCATCGTAAGATCGCGATTGAAAGCCTGACGATGGCTTTTGGTAAGGAAAAGCCCGCTCGTGAGATCGAGAAGATCGCGCGCGACTGTTTTTTTGCTATGGCTCAAACGGTTGTTGAGTTTTTTATGTTTATGCGTTATCCTGAGCGTATCAAAAAATTTGTCCAGATTGAAGGCCTCCAATACCTGGATGAGGCCTTGAAAAAAGGCAAAGGCGTTGTGGCCTTGAGCGCTCATTTTGGCAGTTTTCCTTTATTACTGTCACGTTTGGCGCTCGCCGGTTATCCGATACATTCAGTTTTAAGGCGTATGCGTGACAGCAGGCTGGATACTCTTTTTGAGAAAAAACGTGATAAGATGGGCGTGGGGTCTATTTATACTCAGCCTCGCGGAGAGTGTGTTTCCAAGTGCTTAAAATCCCTGCGCGATAATGAGATTGTTTTTATTCAGTTGGACCAGAACTTTGGAACAGGCGGGGTTTTTGTTGATTTTTTTGGAGTTAAAGCGGCTACCGCGACGGGGCCGATTGTGTTTGCTGTACGCACAGGCGCGTCTATCGTGCCGATGTTTATTCACCGCGTTAAAGGGGCCAGGCATAAAATTGTTATAAATCCGCCGCTTACGGTTCAGAAAGATGCCGTGGGCAAAGAAAACCTTGTCGAGACGGTGTCCGAGTTTACTTTAATGATTGAAAATTATATCCGTAAATACCCGCATGAGTGGGGTTGGATACATAAAAGATGGAAAGCAAGGCCAAAGGAAGAAAAGCAGTAGAAAGTTTCAGAGATTTAAAGATTCAGAGTGTCAAAGGTCTAGAGTGTCAAAAAGCAAGAGTAAAAGCAAAAAACAAAAGCAAGAGCAAAGACAGGGGAAAATAAAGATAAGGCAGGGGCAGGCCGCGGTTTGTCTGTTTACAAGAACAAAAGATAAAGATAGCATTATTTAACACAGGAGAGAGTTTATGTTGATGAAAGAGTTGGTGTTTGTGCGGCCTGGTAATATCGTGTTGGCTAAGTTTTTAGGGATTTGTGTTTTTGTGACCGCTTTGTGTTTTTCCGCGTTAATCAAGGTGCCTTTATTGTTTACGCCTGTGCCGATTACGTTTCAGACTATGGTTGTCTGTCTAAGCGGCGCTATTTTGGGCCCCAGGTTGGGCTTGGCGGCGGTAATCTCGTATCTTGTTTTAGGTATTTTTGGCGTTCCTCTGTTTACGCAGGCGGGTTGTGGCTTAGGGTATTTCTTTGGCCCGACAGGCGGATATTTGATAGGGTTTTTATTAGCCGCCTGGTTTATTGGAATGTCTGTCCGCGTTGTTAAACCAAAGAGTTTGATTATTTTATTTGCTGTTATGTTTAGCGGCATGCTTGTGATTTATAGCGCTGGCTGCCTTTGGCTTCATATTGGTTATGGATGGGGTTTGAAGAATATTTTTTTGTTAGGGGTTTGCCCTTTTATCGTACCGGATATGTTTAAGGCACTGATGGCAGCAGCCATTTATAAAAGATTTAAAAACTGATGTTTCAGGTTTCTGGGTTCTGGGTTTTAGGGTACAGTAAAACCAAAATCTTTTTTTATTCTTGTTTTACCCTGTTGCCTGAACCCTGTCCCCTGAATAAACGGAGGCAGGAATGAAAATCAATGAGATTATGACAAAGGAGATTAGGACGCTTGCGCCTGAAGTTTTTGTTACCGATGCCATCAAGGTTCTTTTTGATCACAAGATCAGCGGCCTGCCGGTGGTTGACGTGAGTGGAAAACTGGTCGGTATGTTTACGGAAAAAGATGTCCTGAAAGCTATTTTGCCAAGCTATGTTTCTCAGGTAGGAAATTTTGTCTATGAGAATAGCCCGAAAACAGTTAAGGCAAAGGTGAGTATGCTCGCTGGTTTCACGGTAGCTCAACTGATGCGCAAGGAAGTTGTTCAAGTGTTGGAAGATACGCCTGTTTGTGAGGTAGCTAGAATTATGTTGACACAAAATGTCCGCAGGGTGCCGGTTGTTGATGCCAATAGCCATGTTTTGGGGATTGTCGCGCGTTCTGATGTACTGGAGAATATTCTTAACGCATGAGAGAAACTATTTTTAAAATTAGCGCGTTGGTTTTATTGTGTGTTTTGTGTTCTATGGCCTGTGTATCTGCGGGGCTGAGCATTCATCAGGCGTTGACGGTTGGCATCTTTCTCATGTCCATTATGGGCACGCTCTTTTTTTGGGAGTTCCGCCTCAGTTTTGTTTTTTTAGGTACCGCTTTACTTCTCTTAACGAAATCCATCGATTTAAACCGGTTTTTAAGTATGACGTCGCTGGAGGTAATTTTATTTCTAGCGGGGATGATGATTGTCGTCAGCCTTTTAAAAGACTCTGGTTTTTTCGCGTGGCTGGTTGTCCTTATCCTGCGGGTAAAAAAGCTTACCGGAAGAAAGTTCACTTTTTTAATTATCGTCATTTCGTTTTTTTTGGCCTGTGTTGTCGATGAGGTAACTTCAATCATCTTCATGGTCGCCGCTATTTTAGAGATCTGTGATTATTATGAAGTGAACCCCATGCCGTTTGCGATCATTTCTATCCTTGCTACAAATATTGGAAGTGCCGCGACAGTTTTAGGCAACCCTATTGGTATTGTTATCGCGACAAAAACGGGCTTGGGATTTGAAGATTTTGCTTCTAAGGCCTTGCCGTTAGCCGTGGTTTCTTTAGGCGTCATGATTGGTATTGTTATGTTTTGGTTTAAGGGGCCGATTCGTGAATTTGACAGGCAGGCTAAAGAGTTTCAGGCCAATGATATTTTTTTGCGCCTTATCGCGATTCCCATGGATTTGCAGTTGAAAGCGGGCTTGGCTGTTTTTTCTTTTATGATTATTTTTATCGCGTTCCATCGCCCTCTTGAGCTGTTGATGGGCTTGTCCTCTAACACCATCCTTTTGATTATGCCGTTGATTACGGCTGGCGTTATTATGATTTGGAAGAAAAAAAAGGCGCGCGCTTATGTTGAAAAAGGGATAGAGTGGTGGACGCTTTTGTTCTTTTTATTTCTTTTTGGGCAAGCTGGGACTCTTAAATATGTGGGCGTGACCGATTTTTTCGCGCAGGAACTTATTAAATTTGCCCAGCACAGCTCATGGGCCCTTTTGAGTTTTGTCTTATGGTCCAGCAGTTTGGGCTCAAGTATTTTGGACAATGTGATCGTTGTTGTGGCTTATGAGCCTGTTATTAAAAGCCTCGTTTCTATGGGGTTTGCTTCGCAATCTTTCTGGTGGGCTTTGCTTTTAGGCGGGTGCCTCGGGGGGAATATCACCCTTATTGGTTCAACGGCTAATATTGTCGCTTTGGGGATTCTTGAAAAAGAAAAAAATATTAAGATCCGCCTTCGTGATTGGATTGGGGTAGGTGCTTTAGTCGGCGTCGCGACAACAGGTGTTGTTTGGCTGCTGCTTATTTTTTTACCTTGGTATAGGTGACATTTAAAGAGAGGTTGATAGTGACCAGGCCGTATTTGAGGTTCAGTTTTTTGATCGTTTTATCTTTTGCCGCGGGGCTGTTGAGTTTTTGGGCGGGGCTTAATTATCATCAGGTGTTGGCTGTCGCCATTTTCGCGGCTTCTATCTGCGGGACGCTCTTCTTTTGGGAGTTCCGCTTAAGCTTCGCTTTTTTAGGGACATCTATCCTTATTCTGACCAAGACGATCAGCATCGAAAGCATGATACAGTTTTCTTCTCTGGAAGTCATCTTATTTTTAGTCGGGATGATGATTATTGTCGCTCTTTTAAAAGACGCTGGCTTTTTCGCGTGGGTTGTGGAGTTGATTTTGCGCATGCGTAATTTGACCTCAAGGAAGTTTATTGTTGCCATTTCTTTTATATCGGCTGTGTTATCAGCAACAACGGGAGAGGTTGTTTCTATTATTTTTATGGTGGCGGCTATTCTTGAAATTTGTGATTATTTTGAAGTTGACCCGCTTCCTTTCATTATTATTTCTGTTTTTACGACTAATATCGGGAGCGCGGCAACGGTTTTGGGTAATCCTATCGGTATTCTAATTGCGACGAAATCAACCTTAACGGCTGAAGATTTTATGACGAAAGCCCTGCCCATTTCTTTTTTGTGCCTTTTGGCGACAATAAAACTGGTTATGTTCTGGTTTCGTAAAAGCCTGGCCGTTTTTGATGAAAATATTAAAAAATTTGGCGCCAATGAAATTTTAATCCGTTTGATTTCTATCCCCATAGGCAAGCAGCTTAAAAATAGCCTGTGGGTTCTTGGTTTGACCATCTTTCTTATTTCTATCAGCCATCGTCTGGAGGTTTTTTTTCATCTGGAGAATAACGCGGTTCTATTGACAGTTCCTTTAATTATCGCGGCATTCGTTATGATTTGGAAATGGGAGAAGGCCAGGATGTTTGTTGAAAGAGATGTGGAATGGTGGTCGCTTTTGTTCTTTATGTTCCTTTTTGCTCAGGCCGGGACACTGAAATATACAGGCGCGACCGATGTATTCGCTACGAACCTCATCAAGATGTCAGGCGGGAACCATGGCATGCTTTTGAGCATGATCTTATGGATTAGTTCCATAGGCTCAAGCCTTATGGATAATGTTGTTATTGTTGTCGCTTTTATTCCTATCATAAACAGTTTTCATTCTCTTGGGACAGGGCTTGAATCTTTTTGGTGGGCCCTTCTTTTTGGGGGATGCCTTGGCGGGAATATGACCTTAATCGGGTCAACCGCTAATATTGTGGCCATTGGCATTCTTGAGAAAGAAAAACATGTTAAGATTAGTTTTATTGCCTGGTTAAAAGTAGGGTTGGTTGTGGGCATGATTACGACAGCCATTGTCTGGGGTGTTTTATTATTAATGTCTTATTAAATAGTTTACACTCAAAAAAGCGTGACAACTATTGATTACAGCGATTTCGTATCGCCGGAACAATCCCTGTAATCAAGTTCTTGCTGAGGTTTTTTAGCATAAACTAAATATATTTTAAAAGCGGGGAGATAATGAAAAAACAAAAGAGAAAAGTTTTTTTTACAGGATTGTTGATTATACTGCCTGTTTTATGTACGGTTTATTTGCTGGTTTCTTTGTTTGTATTTTTCGACAGTATTCTCGGGCGTTATGTGAGCCGCTTAACGGTCGCCTACTTTGGGGTTAAGATTCCGGGTTTAGGCCTTCTTGTCTTTATTCTCCTTACGTTTGCGGCCGGTTTCTTCGCGACGAATTTCCTTGGATACAAGCTGCTTTTATATTTTGAAAGGTTGTGGCTTAAGTTTCCTGTTATCAAAAGGGTTTATCCGGCGATAAAACAGATTGTGAATTTTTTCTTTATGTCGAAAGGGCATTCCGAGACACAGAGGGTTGTTTTGGTTGAATATCCGTGCAAGGGTATTTACTCCATGGGTTTCGTTACGAACCGGTCAGACAAGTTTATTGAAGAAAAAATTGGTAAAGAGCTCTTGAATATTTTAATTCCTTCCGTGCCGAATCCACTGACGGGCCTCATTATTATAGTACCGGTTAATGAGGTTATATTTTTAGATATCGGGATAGAAGAGGCTGTTAAATTTTTTGTTTCAGGGGGCGTTGTCAATCCGAGTGAAATTATCGGCCGCGCCGATACAAATTCAGCGATTTAATAAAAACAGATTTAAGCCATTCATTATTTTTAACATGCACAAAATCAGGATGGTTGTGATAATGCCGCAGTTTGGGATCAGGATAAGCGGTGTAATCAAGGCGCCGATGCAGGCGCCGGTTAAGTCCAGGCTATAAAGATGCCCGGCCGATACGTGCGGGGGTTTGTCTTGAGGAGTATATTTTTTTATCAGCGCGAAGATGGCCGGGATCTCCAGCCCGATAAGCGCGCCCGCTGAAAAACTAAGAAGAGAAAAAAGCCCCTTGAGCGCGTTTGGATGGCAGCCGTTATTGAAGAGCAAGGCTGTAATAAGTGTCAGCAAGGCGATGGCTACCGGCAATAGGCATTCCATAAGCCCCACTATTTTTAATGACGCGAATGATTTTAATCTTTTATCTGCGATGAGCGTTCCTGCGGATATACCCGCCATGAAACTTGCTGTTAAGATAGCCAGCCATTGAAAAAGGATTCCAAGCAGGCTTTGAAAAAGGAGCAGAGCCATTATTTGGGTTGACATGGCGAATAGGCCGCTTGTTAATGCCGTTATATTGAGGGCTATAAGCGTATTATTTTTATACCGTCTCAGCCATCGCAGGAAGACAAAAAGGGCCAGGATGGATAATATAAAGTGGTAAGATTTAATTTTTTCAAAAAGTTTAAGTAAATTTGGGATCTGTTTGGAGAACTGCGCGTAATAGGACGCCAGGGCTGTGTAAATCCCTGCCGGCTTTAAGTCCCGGTTGGCAGCTGTTATGTTTAATTCAGGTTTGATGTTATCAAGGAACCATTGTTGATAAGTTGGGCTGAGGCGGAAGTTCAGGTAGTTTGTATTTATCAGGTTGGTTTTTATGCCAGAGTTATGATAATTTTTCATCATCGCTGAGGTATCAATATTTTGCTTTTTGTTTGAGGCGATAAACAAGTTGAATCCGTCTCCTGGAATGACTTCAAGAAACCCAAAGGCCTCCTGTATTGTTTTGTAAACAACCGCGTTTATTGCTTTGAACTCATTGCTTAAATAAACAAGCGTCCCCGATGTTTTAAAAATGGCCAGGCCTTTTGGGTTGAGCGCGTGTCTAACCTCCGTTAAGAATTCCCGGGTATAATAACGGTTTATAGATAAAGAGGTTGGCATGCCGGCATTAATGAAGATGATATCATATTTGTGATTGGTTGTTTTTATAAAGGAGCGCCCGTCAATGAATTGCGTATGGACGCGCGGGTTGTTGAGTTCATCCCGCATTTGTTTAATATTCAGCCCAAGGAGTGTTTTAATAAATAATGGGTCAATTTCACAATAGGTAATTGTTGTTTTCGGGTATTTAAGCGCTTCCTGGAGGAGGCCTCCTGCTGCATGCCCTATAAAAAGGATTGATTGGGCATCCGGATTTAAGAGCATAGGGATATGGATAAAATCTTCCACAAAAAAGATATCGCCTGCCGGCAGGTTTAAGATTGGCAGGCCGTCATAAAAGATTGTGTGCTGGTTTTTTTCTTTTAAAGCGACGATATTGCCGAATGCGGAGTTGTTATAGGAGAGGATATTTTTTTTATGCCATTGCATGGCGAGTGTTTGTTTTTGGATTTTGCCTGAAAGGAAGAAACATCCCAGGCATAAAAGAAAGGCAAAAGAAAAAATGATTTTTCTGAAGAACCCGGTATCATTTTTTAAAAGCAGGAGGCTTATAAGAAGGTTGGCGCAAGATAAAAGAAATGCTATTTGAAAGGAGTTAAAAAACGAAAGCATGGCAAACGTAAAGGTGATTCCACCGATAATGAGGCCCAGGGATTCAAGAAAATAGACCTTTGCCATGGCGGATTGTTTTTCATCGATGATCCGTGTGGCCAGCCGGAAGGCAATTGTAAACATGCTTCCATCCAGGAGGGCGGTTGAGCCCAAGCCGATGGCGGTGGCAGCGATGGTATTCCCGAAAGTAAAGGCTTCTCCAAAAGGGATTCCAAGGATGGGGCGCGAGCATCGGATAGCGGCGATAGACGCAGGAACAGAGGCGCTCAGGATGAGCTGAAAAAAACAGTAAAGCCGGATTGGATTTTTTGCTTCCTTAAAAAAGTTAGCCACGATACCGCTGCCAAAGGCGCTGCTCAATAACCATATGGCGAGGATAACGGAAAAAGTAAGCTCATTCCCAAAAAAGACGATGAATAGCTCTCTGATGAGGAGTGTCTGCACTATAATAGAGGTAAACCCTTTAAGCAGGACAGCTGATATGATCAACCGTTTTTGCGCCATAACTCTATGATAACAAAGAAGAGGAGCGGCGTAAATATTGTTTTTTGAGCGGAAAAAACATGGCACTATAAGCAGGTTGTTTAATTTAACTCAAAATGTTAAAATAAACGCAAGTATAAATTGTATATTTTTTTGCAAGTGGAGGCAAAAAAGCAGATGGAGCAAGAGCAGTTCGGTATCGCGCTTTTTAAAAACCGCGGGTTTTTAGCCGCAGAGCTTCATTTGGTTTGATTATGTTCGTCTTAATAAAGGCCGTTATATGAAAAAGTTTTTATCTGTGTTTTTTATGTTGTTTGTGTTGTTTATAGTGTGTTTTCCGTCGGTTGCCTTTTCGGGGGAAACTGTTTTACCGCCGCGGCCTGAGGTCTGCCTGCCGGATATCGCCACTATGATTGAAAGCCGTTACGCCCATGATGAAAAATTTAAGTCATTTGTTGAGTTGATGCTTATGGTTGGAGCCGGTAATTTGTTGCTTGCCACACTCCTGACGGCCATTATGGGTTTGAGGCAGGTTGTTTTATGGTCTTTTGTGGGTGGCTACTTGTTTATGGGGATTATAGAGTTTTTTCTAATTTTATATTTCAGGTTTGGTTCAGTAGCTTATGGTTGTTTTTTTGCTTTTTGTTTTGCTTTAGCCTGCGCTTTTTTTATATATTGGAAAAACGCGCGTAATAGTGGTTATGGGCACGCGCGTTTTCATAAATAGGGTTTTTTCCGCGCCTTGTTAAAATAGTTCAGTTTGACAAAACATGATTTGGTAGTAAAATAAAAACGCAAAAAAGAATGGGCCGGCTGATTTTTGCCGCGTACAGGAAAAATATTTTTGTGGTGAAAAGTATTATTCATGAAAAGAATTATTGATTGACAATGCAATATCAGAATGTTAAAATTTAGTTCCTTCCAAATAGTTCACGAGTAAGCATAGTAAAAAAGAGGTTAGACGTGTTTTCAGCCGCACATCAAAATATGGTATCTTCTTATTCATTAGTATCAATATATGGTATAATTATTATAGGAGAGGGTTTTGAGAAAGGAGCACTGCAATGACATTAAAGCTGTCCGATAACTCCTTAAAGGTTCTTGAAAAGCGGTATCTCAAGAAGGATGAAAAAGGCAAGGTTATTGAAACACCGCAGGAGTTATTTGCGCGTGTTGCCAAGTCAATAGCCTCAGCTGACAGGGTATTTAAAAAGCCTGAAGAAGAAGTAAGCCAGCTGGAGAAGAGTTTTAATGTCATGATGTCTAATCTGGAATTTATGCCTAATTCTCCGACATTGATGAACGCGGGCCGTGAATTATCCCAGTTGTCGGCTTGTTTTGTTTTGCCGATTGAAGACTCCATGGATAGTATTTTTGATAGCATAAAAGCAACCGCCCTTATTCATAAATCAGGTGGAGGGACAGGTTTTTCATTTTCAAGGCTTCGCCCGCGTTCCAGCACAGTGCGTTCAACCGGAGGTATTGCTTCAGGCCCTATCTCGTTCATGAAAGTTTTTGATGCTGCAACTCAGGCTGTTAAACAGGGAGGGACGCGCAGAGGTGCTAATATGGGGATTTTGCGTGTTGACCATCCGGATATTATGGATTTTATCATATGCAAAGAGAATGATAAGGAGATTAATAATTTTAATATATCCGTCGCTATCACGGAAGATTTTATGAAGAAGGCGGCGGATAACCAAGAGTATGACCTTATAGATCCTAATTCGGGGAAGGTTGTTAAAAAGTTAAACGCTAAAATGGTTTTTGATCTCATGGTCAAGATGGCTCATAAGAATGGTGAGCCGGGTATCGTTTTTATTGACAGGATTAATAATGGCAATCCGACACCACAGTTGGGTAAGATTGAGAGCACAAACCCTTGTGGAGAACAGCCGCTTCTGCCGTATGAGAGTTGTAATTTGGGGTCTATTAATCTTTATGCTTTACTGAAGAAGCCTGGTTCGAAGTTTGAAATAGACTGGGATAGGCTTAAAGAGGTTGTCCATTTATCGGTCCACTTTTTGGATAATGTGATTGAAATCAATAAGTTTCCTTTGCCGGAGATAGAGAAGAGGACTAAACAGACGAGAAAGATTGGGCTTGGTGTTATGGGATGGGCAAGCGCCTTGGCCAAGATGATGATCCCTTATGATTCACAGGAGGCTCTTGATTTAGCTGACAAGATGATGTCTTTTATTTTTACCCAGGCCAGGAAAGCGTCTATCGCGCTTGCAAAAGAGAGGGGTGTTTTTCCGGCTTTTAAAGGGAGTATTTATGATAAAGATGGCGGCGAGAGGTTGAGAAACGCGACTTTGACAACTATAGCCCCGACGGGAACAATCAGTATTATCGCCGGCCCTTGTTCTTCTGGTATTGAGCCGATATTTGCTATTTCTTATTTTCGGACGAATGTTTTAGATAATGACAAGATGGTTGAGGTTGACCCTGCTTTTAAAGAGGCTATCGAAGAGCGTGGATTGTATTCACGAAAGCTTATGGAAAAGATCGCCGAACACGGTTCTATTCAGGAGATAGGCGAGATCCCATCAGATATCAGGAGGGTCTTTGTTACCTCTCATGATATTACTCCGCAGTGGCATATTAAGATGCAGGCTGTTTTCCAGAAGTACACGGATAACGCCGTTTCCAAAACTGTTAATTTTCATCAGGATGCTACTATTGAGGATGTTAAAAAGGTTTATGAGCTAGCTCATGAATTAGATTGCAAAGGCGTGACTATCTACAGGGATAAGAGCAGGGAAGAACAGGTGCTTAATGTTGGCGTGAAAGATATGAAGAAACAACCCGCGGTTTTACCAGCCGATGGCAAAATTGCCCCCAGGCCCAGGCCGGAGGTTGTGATTGGGACAACAACAAAAGTATCAACAGGATGCGGGAATCTTTACGTTACAATTAATACGGATCAGGATAATAAGCCATTTGAGGTTTTTACGCAGATGGGTAAGGCCGGCGGATGTGCGGCTTCTCAGCTTGAGGCGATAGGCAGATTGGTTTCTTTAGCCTTTCGTTCAGGTGTTGATGTGAAGGTTATTATTGAACAGTTGCGCGGTATCCGTTGCCCTTCTCCGTCATGGGAAAAGGGATGCAGGATTTTTTCCTGTGCCGACGCTATTGCCCGTGTTATTGAGCGCCGCCTTTTGAGTGATAAAGTAGAGGTGCAAAGTTCTAATCATGAAGAGATCTATACCCAGGTTTCAAAAAGTGAAGAGCAGCTGGAAAAGCATATCGCTGGCACAATGGTTGGGGTGTGCCCTGATTGCGGCGGAGTTTTAAGGCATGAAGAGGGGTGCGTGAAGTGTTGCGCCTGCGGTTTTACGAAGTGTTAAGATATCTTGAGCATGTTAAAAACCCTGCTTTTAAAAAGCAGGGTTTTTTTTAAAGCGGAAACTCAACACCACGCAGCATAAGTATTGTTTTTTTAGAGAGAGATTATATCAGGGGGAATTCATGAAAAAGTTATTTGTTGTGTCTATGATATTGTCGTCTATGGCCGTGTTGTGTTATGCGCAGGAAGGCCTTGATATGGGAGAGGTTACGGATAGTTTAAAAGAAAAAACTGAAATGGTTTTGATGCAGGCTGCTAAATCGGATGTTGAGATGACGATTCCTATGGGGCTGGATTTGTATTTTATTGATAATGGAGCCTATCCTTCTACACAACAAGGACTTATAGCGCTTGTGGTTAAGCCTGATTCAGCGCAAAATTGGAATGGGCCGTATCTACGCAGTGAAAAGAAACTCAAAGACCCTTGGGGGAATCAATATATTTATAAGCATCCTTATGATGAAACGGATGGGTACATTGTTTATTCTTTTGGCCCGGACGGGAAAGAAGAGACAAAAGATGACCTTGTTTTTAAAAGTTCTGAAGTTGTGCCTGGCCAGTAGAAAGGAGCAGTTTTAATTTTAAGTTAAAACTCTTTTGTTTTCAGGATGTTATGTTTTTTTATGGTTTTGTTTTCCAGCCTCAAGAGCCACAAATACTTCTTGTCACGCCATCATTCAGATGATAAAATATCACTTTCAGTCAGAATGTGTAACCTTTAAGCTGTTTTAGCCTCCAGTGTTCAGTTTTTTTTGCATAAAATTGCAAGATGAAAAAAATTCTCTATATAATTTTGGATGGTTTGGCTGATGGGCCTATTAAAGAATTTGGTGCAAGGACGCCTCTTGAGGCGGCTTTAACGCCAAATATGGATAAACTTGCCCGGCAGGGTGAAAGCGGCACGGTTTACGTGGCAGAGAAAGGTATGGCTGTTGAATCAGACGTTGCCATATTGAACTTGTTTGGATGTGATACCCGCAAATATTATACAGGCCGTGGCGTACTTGAATCTTTTGCTCAAGGGCTGAAGGTTGAAAACGGCAATATCGCGTTTCGCGTCAATTTCGCAACAGTGGCTGAGGATTTAAGGACGATTGTAGACCGCAGGGCCGGACGCAGTTTAACTCAGCCGGAGGTTGAAGTTTTAGTGAAGGAGTTAAACGCGAAAGTTATTCTTTCAAACGCGACTTTTGAGTTAAAAAATACGGTAGGCCATAGGGGCGTCCTTGTGATTCGCGCGATGCATACGCAGTTGTCCGCCTGGATTACAAACACCGACCCGGCTTATGAGCGTGATGGGATGTTAGGTTTGGCAAGAGATAGATATGAATCCTGTTGGCTGGATTCAAGGCCTATGCCGGGTTACGAAGGTTTACAGCCTGCCTGGGATGCCGCTCAACTTTTGAATGAATTTACTATAAAGGCGAATACTATCCTTTCGTCTTCAGAGATTAATAAAAGCCGGATCGCCAAAGGCAAGCTTGCTGCTAATTTTATTTTAGCCAGGGATGCTGGCGACCACCTGCCGCAGTTTCCTTCTTTAAAAGACCGCTATGGTGTTAAATTCGGTTTTTTTGCCCAGATGCCTATGGAAAAAGGGATCGCCCTTTTAACAGGGGCTATTCCCGTTGATGTTCCGTCACTTTCAGGGCATCCAGATATAGATTATGCGGTATGGTCAAAAATTGCCGTCAATAGGATAAAAGATTTTGATGTGTTGTGTATTCAAATAAAAGGGCCTGGCGAAGCCGGACATGACGGGGATTTTAAGAAAAAAAAGGCTTGTATTGAAAGCATTGATAAGTATTTTTTTAAGCATTTAATGACGCTTTTAAAAAATGAAGATGTTGTTATCGCGGTGACGAGCGACCATGCGACGTCCTGTATTTTGAAGACAAATACATCTGATTTCGTGCCGTTAGTGATCGCGGGGTATTCCATTAAGCCGGATGGTAGTTTGAGTTTCTCGGAAAAGGCAGCGAGAGATGGTTCTTTGGGAGAGATCTCAGGAATTGATCTTATGGGTTTTTTAGTGAAGTTAGCTAAATAATTATAAAATAAGATGAGCCAATACGATTGTATAGTTGTGGGAGCGGGCCATGCTGGCATTGAGGCGGCCTCTAGCGCGGCCCGTATGGGTTGCAAGGTTCTTTTATTGACCATGAGCCTTAAATCCATAGGGGCGATGTCGTGCAATCCCGCGATCGGCGGTATTGGTAAAGGGCAGCTTGTTAAAGAGATTGACGCTTTGGGCGGGCTTATGGGCTTGGCCGCGGATGCGTGTGGTATCCAATTTCGTATTTTGAATTCATCCAAAGGCCCGGCGGTCAGGTCGACCCGCGCGCAGGAAGATATGGATCGTTACGCGGCATTTATGAGGGCTTGTATCGAGAAGGCTCAGAATTTAGAATGCCTCGAGGCTGAGGTTGCTGAGATTTTAACCAGCTACGCTAAGGTGACAGGCGTACGCACGGTTTCCGGCGGTTCTTTCTTCGCGGAAACGGTTGTGATAACATCGGGAACATTTTTAAGAGGGGTGATTCATATTGGGCTTAAAAGTTTTCCCGGCGGCAGGCTCGGAGAAGAGGAGTCGTGCGGACTTTCGGATTCTCTCAAAGGCTTAGGTTTAACACTGGGGCGTTTTAAAACAGGGACGCCTCCCCGCCTGGACAGGCGCACGATTGATTATACCCGTTTAAGCCCGCAGTATGGTGATAGCCCTGTGGCACCTTTTTCATTTTCAACTCGTGGTATCACGCTGCCCCAGGTGCCTTGTTATATAACATACACGAATGAGAAGACTCATGATATCATCCGTTCTTCATTGCATCAATCTCCTTTATACACAGGCAAGATAAAATCAACAGGAGTGCGTTATTGCCCTTCCATTGAAGATAAGATTGTCAGGTTTAGTGACCGTCAGCGTCATCAGATTTTTTTAGAACCTCAAGGGTTGGAGACGATCGCCATTTATCCTAACGGCATATCGACAAGTTTGCCTCTCGGCACGCAGCTTGCGATGGTTCGTTCTATTGAGGGGCTTGAAAACGCGCGGATTATCAGGCCCGGATATGGTATCGAGTATGATTATGTTGATCCGACACAGCTTTATCCGACTTTAGAAGTGAAGGCGTGTGAAAATCTTTTTTTAGCAGGGCAGGTGAACGGGACTACGGGGTATGAAGAAGCGGCTGCTTTAGGGCTTATGGCTGGTATTAATGCCGCTTTAAAAGTCCGGCGTGAGAAGCCTTTTATTTTAGGGCGGCATCAGGCTTATGTCGGTGTCCTTATTGACGATTTGACGACCAAGGGGACCAATGAGCCTTATCGAATGTTTACTTCCCGCGTTGAGTACCGCCTGGTTTTAAGAGAAGACAATGCCGATTTGAGATTACGGCCTTTGGGTTATGAACTTGGCCTTTTGAGCCGTGCTGATCAGGAGCATTTTTTAAAGAAGACGAACCACATCCATTTGGGTCTTGAGTATTTGAGAAAAACGCGGCTTAAGCCAGATGAAGTCAATGAGAAGCTTAAAAGCCTTAAGAGTTCAGAAGTTGAAAGGCCCGTTACTTTGGAAGAGCTGCTTAAAAGGCCCCAAGTGAAGTTCAGGGATTTGTATGATTTTTTTGATTCGCGCCATAATTTTGATTTTTCGGCGCAGGCACCGGCATCTTTGTATGGGGTTGCGCCTCAGGAGAGTGATGAGATAAGAACCAATGATATGCCTAAAGGGCCTTATTTTTTTTCACCTGACGTTATGAATCAGATTGAGATTGAAGTCAAGTATGCCGGTTTTATTCAACGCCAAGCTGAGGAGATCGCCCGTTTCAGCAAGCTTGAACGGATTCATATACCTCAAGCGCTTAAGTTTCGCGATATTAAAGGGCTTTCCAGCGAGATTGTTGAAAAGCTTGAAAAGTTTAAGCCTATTTTTTTAGGCCAGGCGTGCAGAATCTCCGGGATAACACCTGCGGCTATTTCTCTTTTGAGGGTTTATATTAATAAGCTGCAAAAAGAAAAGGAAAAAAATGAACAAAAAAGTGAGATTTAAAAAACTGAGATTATGGCTGGCCTATCCGATGTTTTTTGTTTATCCTTTTGTGGCGCACGTGACGGATTTTTCGTTTTCCGCCGGGGTTATTCTCATGTTTGCAGGGTTAGCTGTGCGTTTTTGGGCAAGCGGCTATATCAGTAAATCCAGGGTTTTGGCCGTGTGCGGCCCATACGCTTATACGAGAAACCCTTTATATTTGGGTAATTTTATTTTGGGGCTTGGTATTATTACTATCGCTAATAACTCCTGGCTCTTGTTGTATTATTTTATTGCTTTTATTTTTCTTTATATCGGGACTATCCGCGAAGAACAGGAGGGGCTTGAAAAAAAGTTCGGCGCTCCTTATACAACTTATATGTTAAAAGTCCCTATGTTTTTTCCATCTTTAAAGCCATGGAGGCACGCGGAAAAAATATCTTTTAGCCTGAATCAGTCATTTAAGAATGGCGAGTTTATCAGGATTTTCGGCTTTTTGACGCTGATCGTCTTTTTTTATCTTCTAAAAGTCCTCTATATTGAAAGAGGCGTTTTTTTTCCGGATCATATCGCGGCATTTGTCGTTTTTATGGCGTTTTTGTGCTTGTTATGGTTTAATATATACATTCGCAGGAAAAGCGAAAGAGTTTAACAAGGTAGACGGACGAGGCGGTAACATGGATAGAAGAAGGCCTGTATTTTTTTTAACGCCGGAACGAGGTTTTACGCTCGTTGAGATTATGATTGTCGTCGCTATTATTGTTCTCTTGAGCGCTTTCGCGATACCGGGTATTCTGCGATCACGGCTCAGCGCTAACGAAGCCACAGCCATCGCCGCTTTAAAGACCATAGCGACGGGCGCCGTGGCTTATCGGTCTGGCAATCCGGATTATCCGGCGAACTTGAGCCTTTTAACGGCAAGTTACCCCCCTTATATTGATACAGTTTTAGGCACGGGTGTGAAACAAGGGTATAATTTTGTTTTAACCAGCGGAGCGGGTTATTTTAATGTGACAGCCTGGCCTGTGACATATAATATTACGGGAACTCGCAGTTTCTATATTGATGCTAGTGGAGTGGTTAGAACGTCTTCTTCAGGGAATGCTAGCGCTGTGAGTACGCCGATATCATGATCGACTATGTTTTCTAGCCTTTTAAATTATTATCGTTTAAGAAAAGTCAGTATGCATAGGGGCGCGCAGCTATTTGGTATTGCGGATGTGTCAGACCCTCTGCTTAGAGCTGAGTTTCAAGTTGGTGATGAAGTGCGGATGAAGGTTCGCCGGGCTGTTTGTCTCGGTGTCGGGCTCTCGAGGCTTGTTTTATCGGATATTCAGACAGAGCCAACGCGGCTCTATTATCATCACTACCGTATGGCCAATATGTTTTTAGACCAGTTAGCGTTCTCTGTAGCCGGCTGGATTGAGGGGCAGGGTTTTTTAAGCGCGCCGATTGGCGCTTCTCAGATTGTTGATTGGCAGAGCCAGAGTGCCCATGTGTCGCATAAAAAACTTGGGATATTGGCGGGTTTAGGCTGGATCGGCAGAAACAACCTGCTTGTTTCGCGTGCGTTTGGTTCGCAGTTTCGCCTGGTGACGGTTTTAACTGATATGCCGTTAAAAACGGATAAGCCTTCTCAAATAGATTGTGGCGGCTGTTTTGCTTGCCTTAAGGTTTGCCCGGCGGGCGCGATAAAAGAGAATAAGAAAGATTTTGATCATATGGCTTGTTATGAGCATTTAAGGGGTTATCAGCGCCGTAATGTTGTAGGGCAGTATATCTGTGGTGTTTGCGTGAAGGCGTGCATGGCAAAATTTAAGAAATAGCCTTGTTTTAGATTGGATGAGGCATTGGGGACAGGATAATGAAAAAAAATAGGCAGGGGCTCAGGATCGCTTTGGCACAGATTAATCCTATTGTGGGCGATCTTGAGGCGAATAAGCGCAAGATTATTTCATCTATCCAGGCGGCTCAAGATAGAGGCGCGGATATTGTTGTTTGTGGAGAGCTGGCTTTAACCGGCTACCCCCCGGAAGACCTTTTGTTGAAGAAGAAGTTTGTTGACGATAATGTAGCTGTTTTGAAATCGCTGGCTTCGGAAGTAGGAGATATTGTCGCGATTGCCGGATTTGTGGATAAGAAGAACGAACGAATCTATAATGCCGCTTCTATTATGCAGCGCGGTAAAGTTCGCGCTGTTTACCATAAATGCTGCCTGCCTAATTACGGCGTTTTTGATGAGAAACGTTATTTTGCCTGCGGCCAGAAGAGTGGTTTTTTTGGTATGGGCCGGACGGTATTAGGCCTTAATATTTGTGAAGATATATGGCAAAAGAAGGCGCAAGAGTTTTCCAAAGGTGCCCGGTTGATTATTAACATTAGCGCTTCTCCTTATCACGTCGGGAAAGTAGCGCTGCGGGAGCGTGTGTTAAAAGCGCAGGCCAGGGATGCCGGCGCGTTTATTGTTTATGTTAATCTTGTCGGTGGCCAGGACGAGCTTGTTTTTGACGGGCAAAGCATGGTTATTGATAATCGCGGCCGTCTGATAGCCATGGCAAAGGCTTTTCAGGAAGATTTTCTTGTTGTTGATTTTGATTTAGATTACAGTTCAAAGAAAGCCCCGGTTTCTTTTAAGTTGAAGGGAAAAGAAAAACTACCTTTAGAGAAGAGCAGCATATTTTCTTTTAAGGACGCTGCTCAGGAAGTTTATGAGGCTCTTGTTTTGGGGTTAAGAGATTATATTATTAAGAATGGTTTTAAGAAGGTTGTTTTAGGTTTGAGCGGAGGCATTGATTCAGCGCTTGTGAGTGTTATCGCTTCAGACGCTATAGGCGCGCAAAATGTTTTAGGTGTTTTTATGCCGTCGGCTTATAGTTCGGATGAATCATTTCAGGACGCGCGCGTTTTGGCGGATAATCTTGGGATACAGTTTAAGGTGATAGCAATCCAGGATGTGTTTGAGGGGTATTTAAAAATATTAGAAGGTGTTTTTGAAGGTAGAAAGCCTGACATTACCGAAGAGAACCTGCAAGCGCGTATCCGCGGCAATATCATTATGGCTTTATCGAACAAATTTGGTTACCTGGCGTTAAATACGGGGAATAAGTCGGAAGTTTCCTGTGGTTATTGCACCCTTTATGGTGATATGGCCGGTGGTTTTGGCGTTCTTAAAGATGTTTTTAAGGGATTAGTTTATGAATTGGCTGCTTATCGTAATAAGGCCGCTGGCCGATCTCTCATTCCTGAACGTATTTTTACGAAAGCTCCGACGGCTGAATTGAAGCCTGGCCAAAAAGACTCTGACACATTGCCGCCGTATCCGCTTTTAGATGAGATTCTTAAGAATTATGTGGAACAGGATAAAAGCCTCCTTGATATTGTCCGGCTTGGTATAGATAAAGATGTGGCGAGGCGCGTGATCTGCATGGTTGATCATAATGAATATAAGCGCAGGCAGGCTCCTGCTGGAATCAAGATTACGCCCAAGGCTTTTGGTAAAGACAGGCGCATGCCGATAACAAATGGTTATAAATAGCAAGCTTTAAGCTTACTGATTGACCGTCTTTTGGCGATGTGGTAATGTAAATAGGTTTACTGTTTGTTATTTCATGGTGCAGGGTCCCGGGTACAGAAAACCATTTTTTCGTCTTACTGGACCCCGAACCCTGATAACTGAACAATTGGAGGTTCACATGGATGTTATTTTAAAGCTTTTGAGCAAAGATGCGAGGATGACGCCGGAAGAAATTTCAAAACAGGCGAAGATGGATGTTGCTGAAGTTAAAAAAAGAATTAAAAAATATGAAAAAGACGGTGTTATTCTAGGGTATAAGGCCGTTATTAATAAAGAGCTGATTGAGGATAAAGACGCGGAAGTCGGGGCCATTATAGAGGTCAAGGTTGTCCCTCAGAAAGATCTTGGGTTTGACCAGGTGGCTAAGAGGATTTATAGTTTTCCGGAGGTGGCGAGTTGTTATCTGTTGTCCGGCAGTTATGACCTTCTTTTAGTTATCGAAGGCAAGGATTTAAAGACGGTGGCAAGATTTGTGGCTGAGAAGCTTTCTCCAATGGAGAATGTGCGCGGGACCGTTACGCACTTTTTGTTGAAGAAGTATAAAGAGGATGGCACTCTTTTAAAGTGTTGCCAGGAACATGAGAGGCTTGCGATCTCTTATTAATTTAAAAGGTTTGAAAAAATGGGAAAAAAGCAGAATCTTATTGCAGATAAAGTTATTAAAATGCCGCCTTCTGGTATCAGGGTTTTTTTTGATCTTGTTTTAGGGATGAAGGATGTTATTTCTCTCGGCGTTGGTGAGCCGGATTTTGTGACGCCTTGGCACATCCGTGAAAGCGCTATTTATTCTATTGAAGAGGGTTTTACATCTTATACATCCAACAAGGGCTTGGTTAAATTGCGGACGTATATCGCGCGTGACTTGAAGGAGCGGTTCGGTTTAGTTTATGATATCAATGATGAGATGCTGATAACGGTTGGTGTCAGTGAAGCGCTCGACCTTGTTATGCGCGCGATCTTAAACCCCAAAGATGAGGTTATTATTTGTTCTCCATGCTATGTATCGTATGGGCCTGTTGTTGAACTGGCTGGAGGAAGAGCGAAGGTTATTCATTTAAGCGAAAAAAATGGTTTTAAATTGACGCCTAAGGAGCTTGAGGAAAACATAGGCGTTTCCGTAAAAGCGCTCCTTTTGAATTATCCAAGCAATCCGACAGGCGTTTCTTATACGAAAAAAGAGTTGTTAGCTTTAAATAAGGTATGTTGTGAGCGTGATATTATAGTCATAACCGATGAGGTTTATGAGGAGTTGAGCTATGATTTTGCTCACACGGCTTTCGCGACTTTGCCAGGCGCGCAGGCGCGGACGGTTTATTTGAATGGTTTTTCCAAAAGCTACGCGATGACAGGGTGGCGTGTTGGATATGCCTGTGGCCCGAAGGATATCATCGGCGCGATGACGAAAATTCATCAATACACGATTTTGTGCGCGCCTATTGTATCACAGATGGCGGCTTGTGAAGCTGTCATTGGGCCGCGTAAACCGATAGAAGAGATGAAGCGCGAATATTTACGGCGCAGGAATTTTGTTGTTGCTCGGTTGAATGAAATGGGCCTGCGCTGTTTAAAGCCTCAGGGGGCTTTTTACGCGTTCGCGAATATTGAAAAGACGGGTTTGGAATCAGTGGATTTCGCTTCTCGTCTTTTGAAAGAAAAAAAAGTTGCTGTTGTCCCTGGGACAGCGTTTGGGCCACAATGGCGTGGTTATATTCGGATTTCATATGCTTCTGGTTTCGATCAGCTCAGGGAGGCGCTGAAGCGGCTGGAGGAGTTTTTAAATCAAATATAACGAGTTGTCTGTCACGATAAGTGGCGCCAAGTGCAAGGAGAAAAAAAATGAGCTTTAGACAAGAAATACTAAAAAGTATCGAGAGTAAAGAGTATGCTCCCATAAAAGGCTTAAAAAAAATTTCCAGTTATTTTGGAGAGAATACATTCAGCATAACAGCGATGGGCGAATATATTTCTAAAAAGACGCTTGACGCTTTTATGCAGTGGTTAAATGCCGGCAAGCAGATTAGTTTAGAGCAGGCCAACGAGATAGCCGAGAGTATGAAAAAATGGGCCATGTCCAAGGGTGCGACATATTATACGCACTGGTTTCAGCCGATGACAGGTTTGACGGCGGAGAAACATGATAGTTTTATTACTTTTAACGCTTCAGGCAAGGTGATTGAAAAATTTTCCGGGTCTAATTTGATTAAAGGCGAACCGGACGCTTCAAGTTTTCCTTCTGGCGGTATCCGTACAACTTTTGAAGCCCGCGGTTATACGGCGTGGGACCCGTCAAGCCCAGCATTTATTATTGAAAGCAAGCTGGGTAAGACGCTTTGTATTCCGACAATATTTGTCTCTTACCACGGTTACGCGCTTGATAAAAAACTTCCGTTATTGCGTTCTATAGAAGCCTTGAATAAGTCGGCGGTCAAGTTTTTAAAATTGTTCGGTAATAAAAACGTAAAGAAGGTGCAGGCGACCTGTGGGCCTGAGCAGGAATATTTTCTTATTGATAAAAACTATTATAAGATGCGCCAGGATTTACTTTTAACCGGCCGCACGCTTGTGGGTGCTTCTTCGCCGAAGGATCAGCAGATGGAGGATCAGTATTTTGGTTCTATTAAGGAGAGGGTTGTCAATTTCATGTATGAGGTTGGCGAAGAAGCTTATAAGCTCGGGATTCCCGTTAAAACACGGCATAATGAGGTTGCTCCTCATCAGTATGAGTTCGCTCCTATTTTTGAAGAGTCAAACCTGGCTACCGACCACAATCAGCTTTTAATGGAGTTGCTCAAAAAAGTAGCTTTGAGGCATAATATGGTTTGTCTTTTGCATGAAAAGCCTTTTGCCGGCATTAATGGCAGTGGTAAACATTTAAACTGGTCCATGGCCGACGATGAGGGAAATAATTTATTGAATCCGGGCTTAACGCCTGAAAGCAATTTGCAGTTTTTGGCTGTTTTGGTTAGTGTGTTAAGGGCTGTTTCCAACAGGGCTGATCTTCTGAGGGCCAGCGTTGCCAACGCCGGCAATGAACACCGCCTGGGCGCGAATGAGGCGCCTCCCGCGATTGTTTCAGTTTTTTTAGGGGAGCAGTTGACGCAGATATTGGATACGATTGAGAAGGGCAAGATGACCAAGGTGGACCGTCGTGATATTATGAATCTTGGTGTTTCAAGCCTGCCTATTGTCAGCCGGGATACGACCGACCGTAACCGCACATCGCCGTTTGCTTTCACTGGGACTAAGTTTGAATTCAGGATGGTCTCTTCTTCTCAGAGTGTTGCCATGCCTATTACGGTGATTAATACGATAATCGCGGACTCTTTGGATTACATGAGAGAGAGGATTGAAGCGGCCTCTAAAGCTAAGGATTTCAATACTGTTGTTTTAAGTGTTATCGCTGATATGATCAAAGAGACAAAAAAGATCCGGTTTGAAGGCAATAATTATTCTCAGGAATGGAAAGAAGAAGCTGCTAAACGCGGCCTTCCTAATGTTCCATCGACACCTTTGGCCTTAAAGGCTTTTGTTAAGAAGGAGACAGTTGAGCTCTTTGAGAAGTATAAGATTTTTGTCAAGGAAGAGCTTGTCTCCAGGTATGTTATCTGGCTGGAAACATATATCAAGCTCCTTGAAATTGAGGCCAAAACACTTAATGAGTTAGTGAACTCAAGTGTTGTCCCTAACGGGTTTGATTATCAAGGGTTGCTTGCCAGCAATCTTTCAAAACTTGTTGATTTGCGTTCTAAAGACGCGGGAATGTTTTTAGACGAGGCGCTTGCTGATTTGAAAGCGCATTTAACTGAAGTAACGGATATGATTTATTATGTCAGAAAGAATGCTTTAAGCATGATGAAGTTTCTTGAGGAAGCGAGCGGTTTGGATCACGAGGAAAAGGCGCAGAAATATTTTGACGAGCTTAAGCCGATCATGGAGCATATCCGCAGGCACTCCGACGCGCTTGAGAGGGTTGTTTCAGACGAGCATTGGGATTTGCCAAAATACAGGGAGATGTTGTTTATTAAATAATTAATTATTTTTCCGCGCCGGAAAACATCACGGTTTTCCGGCGCAAAGCATCTGGGATATTTTTAGCGGCGATAAACCCAGAAAATATAAAACGGGTGAAGATAAATGCAGAATTTAAAATTTGATTTTAACAACATGTTTCATTTTAATATCGGAAATCAACATGGTATCGGCGAGGCTGATATTTCACAATTATCACCCTTGATTGAGAAGAGCCATAAGCATTTAAGGGCTTTATTGGATAGCTCCGTTAATCGTGTCAATCTTGGCCTTGAATGGGCAGTGTTGCCGTATCAGGACGAGGCTCTTATTAATGAGATTCAGGAGCTTGGGTTAGAGATCGCGCGCAAATATGAAAATGTCATTTTTTTAGGGATTGGTGGTTCTTTTTTAGGGCTGAAGGCGGCTCAAGACGCTTTAGCCAGGCCTTATTACAATGAGTTTAAACAGCTGCGCAAGGGCGGGGCTAAGGTTTATTTTGAAGGCAATAATTTGGATCCGGAACCGGTTGTGGTACTTCTTGAGCATTTAAACCCTAAAAAGACTTTTGTTGTTGTCATTTCTAAATCAGGCGAGACAACGGAAACAAAGGCTGTTTTTTGTGCTGTTGAGGAGTGGCTTAAGAAAGGGTGCGGCCTTCATTACGGCCGGCAGGTGCTGTGTATTACTGACCCAAAATCAGGAAGTTTGCGCAGGCGGGTTGAAGAGGAGCAGGCTAAAGACGCGAAAAACTTTAGAAGTTTTTCTCTTTTGCCCGGTGTTGGTGGCCGGTTTTCCGAATTTAATATGGGGTTGCTTCACTTGGCCGTTATAGGTATTGATATCAGAGAGCTTTTTGCTGGAATAAAAGCCATGGCTAAAAAGTGCGCGCAAAGTGATGTTTATAAAAATCCGGCATATCTTTACGCGGTTACGCATTATTTGGCTTACATTAAAAAAGGGAAATCTATTGCTATTATGATGCCTTTTGCCGAGTCGTTAAAGTCTACGGCGGATTGGTATTGTCAGTTATTGGCTGAAAGCCTTGGGAAAAAATATGAACGTAAAATCAAGGTAGTTTCCGGCGATGTTGAAGATTGGAGCCCTGATTTGAGCCGTTGTGTTAATGTCGGCAGGACACCGATCCCTACGCGGGGGACAACGGACCTGCATTCTATACAACAGAATAATATTGAAGGGGAAAATAATAAGGTTGTAACGATGATCCGCCTTGAGCGTTTTGCTAACGATGTGGCTGTGGGTGAAGCTGGGGGGATCCTCTCAGGTAAAAAAATCTCAGAGTTATTGAAGCTGGCGCAAGAAGCGACTGAGTGGGCATTGGTGCGTGATCAGAGGCTGAATTGCACGATTACTCTGCCATCTTTGGCAGCGTCGAGTTGGGGGGCTTTGCTTTATTTCTTTGAAATGGCGACAGCTTTTGAGGGGGAGCTTTTGAATGTGAACGCTTTTGACCAGCCTGGTGTTGAAGGATACAAAAATTACATGTATTATAAGCTTCGTAAGCCGGGTATTTCGCCTGATATCGCGCGAGAGATTAAAAGCCATCCGGTAAAGAAAGTGCGTAAGTTTATTATTTGAAAACAAGGGTTGATTTAATGCCTTGAATTATTTTTCAGGGACGCTTGATTTACCCAGCGGGTAAATCTTCGCTCGGCTATCGGTCTCGCTCTTCTCAAGCATTCCATGCTTGAGAAACCGTGCCCGCTCGACCTGCCTGTCCGTCCGGCAGGCGGGCAAACGCCCTGGAAAAACAATTCAAGACGTTTTATGAAATCAAATTAGACTATGTTAGAAAAAGACGTTTTGTGCATAATTTTGGGCGGGGGCAGAGGGACAAGGCTTTTTCCTTTAACCAAGGATAGGGCTAAGCCCGCTGTTCCTTTGTTTGGTAAATACAGATTGATTGATATTCCGATTAGCAACTGTATACATTCCGGTTTTAACAGAATTAATGTCCTGACTCAATTTAATTCTGAATCGTTGAATAAGCATATTTCCCGTACTTACAAGTTTGACGTTTTTTCGCAAGGTTTTATTGATATTATCGCTGCGGATCAGACGATGGATAACGCCGATTGGTTCCAAGGGTCAGCGGATGCCGTGCGCAAGAGCATTAAACATTTTAATGACTCTCGTATTAAGCATATTTGTATTTTATCCGGCGACCAGGTCTATAAAATGGATTTGCGTAAATTTTTTGAATACCATCTAGAGAAAGATGCTGATATCACCGTTGCTTGTAATGGTGTTGATGAAAATCAGATATCAGACTTTGGTATTGTTGGAGTTGATAAAACCGCCCGCATGGCCTCTTTTATCGAAAAGCCCGCTGATAAGAGCGCCGTTCGGGGTATGGCTGTCAAGGATGAGGGGTTGGATAGGTATTTGTGTTCCATGGGGATTTATTTTTTTAAAATTGAAGCCTTATTCAGGGTCCTCATGCAAAATAAGAAAGCGGATTTTGGAAAAGAGATTATTCCTGATAGTATCGCTTCTGAAAAAATTTATGTTTATAATTTTAAAGGGTATTGGCGCGATATCGGAACGATAAAGTCATTCTATGCCGAGAATCTTTTATTGACATCAAGCCTGCCGCCCTTAGACCTTTTCGATGAGAACTGGCCTATTTTTACGCGTTCGCGTTCTCTGCCGCCAGCTAAATACCAGAATTCAAAGATTATTCAGAGCCTGATTTGCGATGGTTCCATTATTGATTCAGCAACGATTAAAGATTCTATTGTTGGATTGCGTTCCCGGATTGGGCACTCAAGCGTGATTGAAGATTCTATTCTGATTGGAGCCGATTATTATGAGCCGCTTGAGAATATCAGGAAGAATGAAGCGCTTAAACGGCCTTCCATCGGCATCGGCAATAACTGTGTTATTAAAAAAGCCATTCTTGATAAAAACGCCCGCATCGGTGATCATGTAAAAATTGTCAATGAAAAAGGCGTGCGGGATTTTTCGGCTGATAACCACATGATTAAAGATGGTATTACGATTATTCATAAGAATGCTATAATACCATCTGGCAGCGTGATTTAAAGTATTAAAGAGCCAAAGATTTTAGAGTGTCAAAGTAAAAGCATAAAAAGGTTTTTAAAACCTTGATTTTTTCTGGGATTTTTCTGTTTTGAACTGAGAAGGGAGAAGGCGATGGTTCCTGCTATTTTTATGGGTTTATTGTTTGTTTTTGTGGCTTGGTGCATTATAATTTATAACTCGCTGATCACTTTAAAGGTGAGGATTGACAACGCTTGGTCTCAGATAGATGTGCAGTTGAAGAGGCGTTATGATTTAATTCCTAACTTGGTTGAAACCGTAAAAGGGTATATGGCGCATGAGAAAGATACGCTGGAGAGAGTTGTCAGGGCCAGGTCGCAAGCCATGGATGCGGCCACCATTAAAGATAAGTCGCAGGCTGAGAATTTTTTGACACAGACATTAAAATCTTTATTCGCGGTTGTTGAAAGGTACCCGGACTTAAAAGCCAATCAAAATACTTTAAAACTTCAAGAAGAACTCTCTTCAACGGAGAATAAGATTTCTTTCGCCCGGCAGTATTATAATGACGAGGTGGCGCTTTTTAACACGAAAATTTCTATAATTCCGGCGAAGTTTGTCGCGGATATGGCCGGTTTGAGTAAGAGAGATTTTTTTGAAATAGAAGACGAAGCGCAGCGGCGTTCCCCGCAGGTGAAGTTTTAATAGAGATACAATTACAGTGATTTTAAAAAGATTTCAGGAACCTTCGGCGCGCTTAGTTATCTTTTTCAGCAGCAACAAGCCAAATCAATGCCTTTTTCTTTTATTGAGATTGAAGAGAAGAAAAGCCGTGTCATCGGTTTTCTTTTTATTTTTATTATCCTCTTTTATTTTTTAACAGCCTATCTTGTTTTCCTGATTCTGCAAAATGTTTTTTTCTTATCGTCTTTTTCCGGGCATAAGGTGGTTAATTTTTTCTGGCCGCAAGGGAAGCACATCCTTATTATATGCTCAGTAGCTTTTTCAGGAGCGTTTTTTCATTGGATTTTTTCAACAAACCATCTTATTGAAAGGCTGTCGCTTATTTTGGGGGCAACGCCTATTGATGAGGGCGATGTGTACCATCAATATTTTAAAAACATTGTTGAAGAGGTGAGTGTCGCGCTTGGCGGGCGCCATATTGAGCCTCGCGTGGTTTCCAGTGTCAGCATGAACGCGTTTGCCCTGGAGGATTTTAACGGCCGCGCTGTGATAGGCGTGACAGAAGGGCTTTTGACACGTTTAAGCCGTGCCCAAATTGAAGCTGTGGCCGCGCATGAGGCTGGCCATATTGCCAGCGGTGACTGTTTAAGCACAACTGTAACATGCGCGCTGGCAGAGATCTATGAAGAGGCCTTATCAAAGATATCATTTTTCTTAAAGAAGTCTAAGGGCAGGAGCAGCGTTCCGTTTATTCTTTTATATCTGGTGATAGGTTTTATGCATTTGATGAGCACATATATGCGTTATTTTATCTCCAGGCAGCGAGAGTACCGCGCGGACGCCATCGCGACGCGCTTGACACGTGACCCATTAAGTTTAGCTGAGGCTTTGACGTTGATTTCTAACGGATGGCGTGGCGAGGGGGCTCAAGGCGAAAAGATGCAGTCTATTTTTATTGTTAATCCTGTTTATGACAGGCTTGATGAAACGGAAAGTTTGTTTTCGAATATCTGCTCGACGCATCCGCCCGTGCGCAAAAGAGTTTCAATCTTAACAGGGATGGCGCATCTGGATGAAAAAACACTCCTGGATAATCTGAAGAATTTCAGGCGTGTTTCACCGGTAGCTGATGTTGAATATGAGGCTGAAGATGAAAAAGTGCCAAGAAAATGGTTTGTGTTTTTAGGGCAGGAATGGAAAGGGCCTTATACGTATGAAGAGTTGAAAAAACTGGAGGGTTTTAAGCCGGATCAATGGATGCGCCTTGAGCAGGAGGCAGGTGTTTATCATGCCTATGAAAATAAAGATTTGTTGGCTTTATTCAATCCAGCGGATGACGCGAGCCAGTATTGCCTACAATGCAAAGCTGTTTTAAAAGAGGTTGTTTACGAGGGCGCGCCGATTTTCAGATGCCCTTATTGCTCAGGGTCATTTGTTGAATATCAGAAAATCAGCCGCATCCTTATACGCGCTGATAAGGTTTTTGATGATAAAGTGGCCCGTTTGGCAATGTTAGCTATGGAACAGAAGAATAATTTATATATCGGGCCGGATGGATATAGGGCTAAGAATGCCTGGATTTACACGTGCCCAAAGTGCGCGCGTAAGATGCAAAGGCAGTTCTTTGTTTATTCTTATCCTGTGGAAGTTGACCGTTGCCTCTATTGTGGAGGCATCTGGTTTGATAAAATGGAATTAGAAATCTTGCAGTATCTTTATGAGCATAAAGAAGAGTTTTTTCACGGAGCGATTTTTTAGCCTCGCGGCCTGGCTTAGAGATTAAGTTTGGTTTTCAGTTTGTTCTTTGTTATTGTTTTGCAGGAATTCAGCAAGCCTTGGGAGGGACTCTTTGTCCAATTCCGTGATTTCAATGCCGATACGATATTTATTTGATGAGCCATCTTGTGTGGCCCAGACCGTTTTGCCTTTGCCGAATATGGCTGGTTTGTTCTTTGCTAATTTTGTCTGAAAAGCTATTGGGATCCCATCGGGAATCCATTGATTAATGAGGATGCTCAGGCCTTTTTCGCTGATATCATACATGAGATTATTTTGGAACTGGTCAGGGTTTAAGGTGCGGTATTCAATAGCATTTTGACATCTGATTCTTTGTGTTTGCCTGCGTTCGTTTTCAATGGTGGGATCCATCAAGAAAACCATAGACAGCCTCCTGCAATATTAGGTAAAGGTTTTATCTTCTTAAAAATGTTTAAAAAGTATAACACAGAGAAGGTTTTTTTTCAAGTTAACACTTAGAATAAGCATATATTTGAAATGTAACATTATTAAATATAATAAGTTATGATTATTTAAGTTTTTATAATTATAGGAGTTATTATGGGCATAACAACTAAAAGAGGGGATGATGGTAAAACAGGGATGTACCGGGGGCCGGATATCGCTAAGGATGACCCGCGGATTGAGTTTAACGGAGTTTTAGATGAGTTAAGCTCTTTTTTAGGATTGGCTCTAAGTTGTATTAAACAAAAAAAGATGAAAGAAGAGCTGGTTTCTATTCGAGAGGATTTATTTGTTATCGGCACAGAGGTTGTGACGAAGGCGCGTTTTTTAGGGGTTTTGAAAAGAAGAATTGTATCTGAGGATGTGTCTTTGCTTGAAAAAAAAATTGTTGAGTTTGAAGACAAGATAAAAGAAAAAATACCATGTTTTTTTGTCTCTGATCAGGGCGCTCTTGCAGGCTTATTAAATGTTGCCCGCAGTATCGCTAGAAAACTTGAGCGCCGGGCCGTGACGCTTTCGAGAAAAAAGATGCTTAATAATAAACAGATTCTCATATATTTAAACAGGTTGTCGGACTTTTTATTTTTGATGGCTCAGTATTGCAAGAAAGGCCAAAATGTATTTTAAAATTAAGGCTGTCATATTTGATATGGATGGTGTTATTACGAATACGATGCCTGATCATTATAAGGCTTGGAGGCGTGTATTATTAGATGCCGGTGTTGCTATCACGCAAAGAGAGATTTATTTAAGGGAAGGCCAACCGGGCAATATTACGGTGAGAGAGATTTTGAAGGAAAAAGGCTTTAAATATAGCGAAGCGCTAATGAAAGATATTCTGGCCCGGAAAGAAGCACTTTTTAAAAAGATTGTTAAGCGCCGTTTTGTTCCTGGAGCGCGTGGTTTTTTGCATTTTTTAAAAAGGCGAGGTTTTGTGCTCGGCCTTGTAACAGGCACGGCTTGCCATGAAGTGGAGCGTATCTTGCCGGTTGGCCTGTTAAAACTGTTTTCTGTCAGGATTACCGGTTGTGAGGTGAAAAAGGGCAAGCCTGATCCGGAGCCATATTTAAAAGCCCTTAAAAAATTGAAAATAAAGCCACATGACGCGGTTGTTATTGAAAACGCGCCGTTTGGAATTTTATCGGCTAAGCGCGCCGGGCTTGAGTGTTTGGCTTTAGAAACATCTTTGCCTAAAAGTTTTTTAAAAGAGGCTGATTTGATTTCTCATTCGTATGCCGATTTGCGCAAAAGAGTCTGTTTTGAAAAAAACGAAACGCCAAACTCTGGAGATTGACGGTAATCTTTTTTATTGTTAAGATAAGGCTAATTCTATGAAAGAACGGTTTCATTTTAGTCCGCATACGGCTGATATTTTAGTCAAAATCTACGGCGGTTCCTTGAAAGAACTTTTTGCCTCAGCGGCCTTGGCTATGTTTTCACGCATGGTGGAGAAGAAAAAAAACAGGCCCGGCGCCGTTTTAAAAGAAATAAGTATCGCATTGGACGAAGAAGAAGCTGAAGGGCTCCTGCAGAGCTGGTTAAGCGAGTTGCTTTTTTTATACGAGACCAAGGGATTTGTTTTGTCGCGTATTAAATCTTTGGAGTTTGACGATATGTCACTGCGGGCGCGCGTTTTATTTGATATATTTGATGAAGCGTATTATCAAAGGAAGGATGAGATTAAGGCCGTTACATATCATGAGCTTAAAGTTGAAAAAACACGCAAAGGCTGGAAAGGTGAAGTTATTTTTGATGTTTGATAAAAGAGAGGATTCTATATATGCCTGAAATTTGGCAGGGCCCTTTAGAGAAGATAGACGCTTATCGTTGGCGTATTCCAAAGAGCTACAAGAATGGGATGCGTGTGGACGGCATGATTTACGCGGATGAAAAACTGATGAAAGATATCCGCCACGATCGGGCCGCAGAGCAGGTAGCGAATGTCGCTTTTTTGCCGGGTATTGTGGGGGCATCCCTTGCCATGCCGGATATCCATTGGGGGTATGGTTTTCCTATCGGCGGTGTAGCCGCAACAGATATAGAAAAAGGCGGTGTTGTTTCTCCCGGAGGAGTCGGGTTTGATATAAATTGCGGCGTGCGGATGATGAAGACATCTTTGACGGAAAAAGACGCCAGGCCGCATTTAAAAGATTTAGTCACGCGTTTATTCCAGGCGATACCCGCCGGTGTCGGTTCCAAGGGCCAAATTAAAGCCGGGAGAAAAGAAGAAAAAGAGATTTTACTAAAAGGGGCCGGCTGGGCTGTAAAAAATGGTTTTGGGGTTGAAGAAGATTTAGAGATGACGGAAGAGCGCGGCTGTATACCGGGAGCTGATCCTGAAAAAGTGTCTGAGAGAGCGTATGAGCGGGGTAAGGCGCAGTCCGGGACACTTGGTTCAGGAAATCATTTCATAGAAGTGCAGGTGATTGACCAGCTCTATGATGCTGAACTTGTGGACGCGTTTGGGTTGACGTTAGGGCAAGTTGTTGTTATGATTCATAGCGGCTCACGGGGCCTGGGGTATCAGGTCTGTGATGATTTTATTAAGGTGATGCTTAAGTGCCTTGAAAAATATCATATTAATGTGCCGGACAGGCAGTTGGCATGCGCGCCGGTGGAATCAGACGAGGCTAAAGATTATCTGGCCGCGATGCGCGGGGCGGCAAATTATGCCTGGAATAACCGGCAGTGCCTGATGCATTTGGCGCGCGGCGCGTTTGAGCGTGTTTTCGCTTCTTCCTGGCAAAAGCTCGGGATGCATTTGATTTATGATGTGGCGCATAATATCGCCAAGATTGAAAAGCATGTGGTGAAGGGGAAAGAAAAACTTTTGTGTGTCCATCGTAAAGGGGCTACGCGCGCTTTTGGCCCGGGCCATGAAGCGCTGCCTGAAAAGTACCGCACAACGGGCCAGCCGGTGATTATTCCGGGTGACATGGGGCGCAACTCTTATCTGCTTGTCGGGACACAAAAAGCGATGGATGAGACATTTGGCTCAACGTGCCATGGGGCGGGCCGCCTGAAATCCCGGCATGAGGCCGCAAGCACTGTGCATTTTCATGAGTTGATAAAAGAGTTGGAAGCGAAAGGAATTGTCAGCATGGCTTCAGGCCATGGGACGATGGTTGAAGAAGCGCCCAGCGCTTATAAAGATGTTAATGAAGTGGTGGATGTTGTCCATAACGCGGGCCTGGCGCGCCGGGTGGTGCGCATGAGGCCGATGGGCGTTGTGAAGGGATAGAAAACAGGGTTCAGGGTACGGGGGACAGGGTTCAGCAGGCCAATAAATAAGAGATTGTATTTTTTTAGCATGTATTCTACTTAGTGAAAAATGGGGAGTTGATATGTTAGATATGAAATTTATTAGGGAAAACGCGGAGTTGGTGAAGCAATCACTTAAGAACCGTAATAATAAAATTAATCTGGATGATTTTCTCGTTTTAGATGAAGAACGCAGGAAGATTTTGACGGAATTGGATAGTCTGCGCTGTCAAAAGAATGAAGCTAATGATGAGATCGCCTGTCTTTTGAAAGAAAAGAAAGATCCAAAAGAAAAAATCGCTTCCATGAAAAACGTTGCGTTAGAAATAAGGGAAAATGAAACGCGCCTGAAAGAAAGTGAAGAGAAGCTGCGGGGGCTTTTGTTAATGATTCCGAATGTCGTTGATGCCTCAGCACCCATCGGGGATGCTAGCTTTAACAAAATAGCCCGTCAGATTGGAGAGGTTAAAGTTTTTGATTTTAAGCCATTGCCTCATACGGAGATTTGTGAAAATTTAGATATTGTTGATTTTGTCAGGGGGGCCAAGCTTTCCGGGTCAAATTTTATCCTTTACAAAAAAGCCGGAGCGAGGCTCGAGCGTGCTCTTATTAACTTTATGTTAGACTTGCATACGTCAAAGCATGGGTATTTAGAGATGTGGCCGCCATCGCTTGTCAACCGCGCTTCCATGACGGGCACAGGCCAGTTGCCGAAATATGAAGAGGATATGTACCGGCTTAAGGAAGAGGACCTGTTTCTGATTCCGACGGCCGAGGTTCCGGTGACGAATATTCATCGGGATGAAGTTTTAGAAGATAAGGAGTTGCCTTTATATTATACAGCCTATACCCCGTGTTTTCGGCGCGAGGCCGGTTCTTACGGCAAAGATACAAAAGGGCTGGTGCGGGTGCATCAGTTTGATAAGGTGGAGATGGTTAAATTCGTCAAGCCTGAGAGTTCTTATGAAGAATTGGAAAAGTTAGTCGCTAATGCTGAAGCTGTTTTAAAAGCCTTAGGATTGGCATATCGTGTTGTCTTATTGGCTTCCGGCGATATAGGGTTCGCGGCGGCGAAGTGTTATGATTTAGAGGTGTACGCCCCGGGTGTTAATACGTGGCTTGAGGTTTCAAGCTGTTCAAATTTTGGCGATTTTCAGGCCAGGCGTGCCAATATCCGTTATCGCGACAACGAAACAAAGAAGTTGGAGTATGTCCATACATTGAATGGTTCAGGCGTTGCTTTGCCGCGGATTGTGGTGGCGATTTTAGAAAACTACCAGCAAAAAGACGGCACGGTTGTGATTCCTGAAGTGTTGCGCCCTTATATGGGAGGCATGGAAAAAATTGAAAGATAGAATATTAAGTGTTTTTAAGTTTATTTTAGCGGTCTTGTTGTTTCCTGTCGTAATCGGCATAACGCAGGCGTTCTGGATGAGTTTTCATCTGATTAAAGGCGGATGTGCCGCGGCGTTTGGATGGGGCGTTGCTTCTTATTTAATCTTGCACATTCTTTTGTTTGAACCCGTTGAGGTTTTTGATAAGGGCAAGAAAATATCCGAGAAAGCTTTTGGTTTTTTTGCTCCTCTTTTTCAAGTGACGGGGTTTTGCATCCCTATTTTTACGATTTTTTCGTTTGTTTTTTATGTATTGGCGTCTCATTTTTGGAAAGATGCCGACCTTTTTTTATTTTTTACGTTTTTAGCGGCGTTTACTTTTACTATGCATATAGCTTTGACGGCAAGATCGTTAAGGAAGAAGAATCCCGGTGTTCTAAAAGAGAATTATTTCTTTTCAATTCTTTTCATTTATATTATTAATATTGCTGTGTTAGCCGGCGCTTACGCCTTTTTAAAACAGGAATTTTCTTTTTTGGCCTTTTTTAATAATGCCACTGTTATTATTAAGGCGATCTATGTAAATGTGTTTACGCAGTTATTTGTCGTGAATAAATAATTTTGGAAAGTTGCTCATGAGTGGTTGCCCTGCACTGTCCTGCTTCGCAGAATACATTGTTCTGCTTCGCAGGACTAATGCAGGATTTCGCTGGATAGATAAATTAATGTACTCAAAATGGGGCGGTCTTTTAGAAAGATTGTTCTATTTTCAATAATCTTTTTGCTTGGAGAGTTGCCAGAGTGGTTGAATGGGGCGGTCTCGAAAACCGTTGTGGCGGCAACGCTACCGAAGGTTCGAATCCTTCACTCTCCGTTGTTTCTTCCTTATACGAAAAATCACTTTACCCTGAAGGGAAGTGGTTTTTCGTAACATTTAGAGAAGAAACAACGGGTCTGGTGAGGCTCCGCCCGAGCCAGAGCCTATAGGCGCTGAAACGAGCGTGGCGAGGCGATAAGCCGAGCAGCGAGTGAAAGTGCCTTTAAGAATCCAAGCGGTAAGCAAAATTAAAACGGTATTGAGATGAGTGCAGTGTTTAAAGGGGTTTGCTGATATTAAGGTACTAAATTTTATAAGGTTATTTACTACTAAGGGATGGGCTGAGATATGAAACGAATTGTATTGGTCATGGTCATTTGCTTGTTGGCGTTTCATTTTTGTTACGCTGATGAAATTCAATTAAGGCTGGTTTTGACGGATGAAGAAGCCGCTGATACGGCTTTTGATCTCCTGGAATTGGATAAGCATGAAAAATTACGGATAGGCAAAGATGTTTTGTTATCTTTATCAAATAATCCAGATGTGGATAAAGCGGAGATTGGCAGGACAAAATATGGTTTTCTTCGGCTGGAGGTTTATTTAAATGATGCCGGAAAAAAGAAGTTTTTAAATTTAACTAAGAAATATTTAAGGCAGCGTATCGCTTTTGTTTTTAATAACCAGATATTAACAGTTTTATACATAAAGAAACCTGTAAAAGACGGTGTTATTCTGATACAGAATCATTCTTTGTTAGGAGCGGAGGCCGGATATAATATGCTTGTCAAGAGCATGGGCTTTGCTTGTGATTCAGGCGTTAATTTAGAGTGTTCAGGAAGCCCGTTATTCGGCATAGAAACGAAAGATGCCCCTTTGGGCATGGTGCCGCTTGATGGAGCGCAGAAGTTAGCTGAAGAAGGGGCCTTTGTAAAGAGCGGAGATGATAATAGGTGGACTATTTTGATGCTGGCCGCTTATCAGAATGATATAGAACTTGTGGAATATTTAATTTCAAAAGGAGCGGATGTAAACGCGTGTAATAGTTATGGCAAGACGGCGCTGATGATGCTGGCGGAACGAAGGGATGTGGATAATCTGGCTTTAGCAAAAATGTTGATTTCAAACCAGGCGGATATTGATTTGCGTGATGAAGGAGGCAGGACGGCTTTTATGTTCGCTATCGGGGAAGATAATTATAAAATGGCGGATTTTTTACTTTTAAACGGTGCCAACGTGAATGTGAAAGATATCTCAGGAGATAACGCTTTGATATATTATGCTTCTAATTATGAAGGCTTGGCGGATAAAAAGATTGTGGATTTTTTAATTTTAAAAGGCATAGATATTAACGCGCAGAACAATTTAGGCAAGACGGCGCTGATGATGGCGGCAAAAAGGGATAATTATGAGCTTGTCCAATACTTGTGTGAAAAAGGCGCGGATGTGGGCATCAAGGATGTCAATGGCATGACGGCATTAATGTGGGCTGCCAGCCGTGAAAGGCAGAAAATCGTTGAATACCTGGGTTCCAGGAGTAAAAGCTGATAACGGTTAATATGTATTTATTTTTGTGAATTATATGTTAAATCGAGTATTTATATTTTATATGTTATTTGTTTTGATGTTTTCTTTCTGCGGTTACGCCCAGGCCTATACGCGCGAGGAACAGGATGAACAATCATTCATGATGAATCAGCCGCCTTATCAGAGCCCGCAAAGTGCGGTTGATGCGTTTATAGAAGAAAAAAGGATAAAAGAGTGGCAAGAGCAAATTGCCAGGGACCGGGCGGAATTAGAAAACTACGAAGATTACGTTAAGCCAAAATATGATAATTTAAAAGACAGATACGAAAATGATGATGCTTTTAACATGGGGGTGAATTTTACTATTGCAAGCTTGATTCTGGCGTTAATTTTATCACTTTTTGCAAATTTCGTCGGTTTAAGCCAGAAGGCTCTGTGGTCTTATCTGGGTATTGTTATTGGGGCAAATATTTTATGGGTATTTTTCTTTTCATCTTTTGGAGACCGGTTTGGGATGAACGGTTTTATTGTATCATTTATTATGGGAATTATTTGTTTTGTCATAGTTCAATTTAATAATCATCAGCAGGTTTAGTTTTTGAAAAGACAGCAAAATTTTTTTAATCGGTTTTTAGAGATTCTTTTGGCATTATAATAAGTGTAATAAAATTTGTTTTATTGAGAGGTGTAGGCATGTTGATCAAATACAGGATTTTTATTTTATTGAGCGTATTGTTTTTGTCCGGCGGGGATACAGCGTTTGCTCAGGATTTTTCTGCGCCGGATGGTATCGAGGAGGTTATGAAAGAGGCGGCTCAGTTTAACAAGCGCATGGAAGTTTTGATTGAAAAATATAAGAACGCGGACGCCGGCAAAGATGCCGAGGGCGCGTTTAATAAAAATGATTTAAGGCTGATTAGCCTCATGGGGTATGCCGAATATACGCCCGGCGTAAATTATGAAGATTTACAAATAGAACAATACGGTACTATTTGTATGCAGGATACAGGCGACGTTATTCTCTCGCAGAAACACGATGAATTTCAGCAAGTTGCCCGGGATTATGCCAGGCGGTATAATGACGCGATGCTCTCTCTGATAAAGAAACAAAGTAAACAACCTTTGACGCTGGTTATTAAAAGTGATAAACAAGTTTATCAGGCGGGAGAAAATATTAGATTAGTGGTATTGTTAGAGAATAGGGCCGGCAAAGAGATCATTGTTTATTGGAACAATGATATGCCTGTTTTAGAGATGGATAAGACAGGCATTGTTGTTGCCAGTATGCCTGTAACAAGGGTTAAAGATTTTGAGATTTTGCATATTAAACCCCGCGAAGTTGTCCAACGAGATATTATTGTTAAAAGCGATACATTGTCTGGTGATATCAAGTTGTCACTGCAATATAATCCAATGGAGTTGAAAACGGCTCAGAAGGTTTCAGCGCAGCAGGAGGTTTTTAAAGGGGTGCTTCTTTCTAATATGATTGCTTTGCATGTCGATAAAAGAACGCCTGATATTTTAGATGTTGAGTGTATGCGCGCGTTATCCATAGGAGCAGGCTATATTTCTTCTTCGGGTTTGCCGGCGTGTGACTATAAACTGATTAAAGCGGAGAACATGGTGATGCCCGGTTCTTACTTAGGCCCCCATGTATGGCATTTGACTTATAAAGCTAAAGATCTGATTGAGCGAGGCGGCAAGGGTGGTGAAATCTTCATTGAAGTGGATATGAAAACGCAAGAAGCAAAGCTGTTGGGTTATGGGGAGTGAGCGTTAGATTTTTTTCTTTGAAGTTTCCCGTCAATATAGACTTGTTCTGTTTTTATGGTTCCTTCTTTGTCGAATGTTTTGGAATGGCCATGCCTGGCACCGTTTTTGTACTGGCAGATGAGTTGTAGCTGGCCGGTTTGATAGTACTGTTTTTCAACCCCTTCTTTTAAGCCCTTCGCGTATGGTGAAATGATCCAGATACTGCCATCAGGATAAAACTTTTTTTGGATACCATGTTTAAGGTTGTCTTTGTATGAACCCTCTTCAATGAGCTTGCCTTGTTTATTATAGACTTTAAAATGTGTAACTTGGCTGTGCTTAAGCCATCTTTCTACTGTATCGCCTTCTTGATTTTGTGTTTTGTCGTATATTTTTTGGTTATTCGTGTATCTTATTTCAGATAAAAGAGTTCCATCTTTGTTATAAAGTTTGTGAGAACCGTCTTTTTTGCCGTCTCTATAAAATATTTCTGATTTTAAGGTGCCATCAGCGTAATGGGTTTTGTAGAAACCGTCTTTTTTGCCGGAATAAGCGTAACTTGTAGCCATAAATGTCAAGAGCAATATGGCGGTATGTGTAAGGGCTCTGTTCTTGCTATTCATCTTGATTTGGCATGGTCATGGGAATATTTATATGTATTAATAGGCATCATTTTATAAGTTTGTGCTGATTTTGTCGATGTTTTATTTTTTTGATGGGGTATTTGGGTTGCTTTTTTTGTTATTTTCTGGTATAAAATGAGAGACAAAAGTGCTTATTTCATGTGAATTATTAGAATATTGAGCCTGGCGGAATGGATAAAATTTGAAAGGCAGGATATATGTCGAAAACCAGAGCAGAGATTGAAACAAGGATATTAGATAAAATTATCGGCAGGATTAATTTTCTGCAGGGTGATAGAGAGAAGAGAGACCTTGTAGATGGCATTATAACGGACTTATACGGTTCGACGCCGAAGGATACATTTATGCAAAGCCAGGCGTTGGTTGGCTTGACGAATGAACAGGAGCGCGAAAAGTTCATAGACGACTTTTTTAAATACGGCATTATCGAAGAACTGCTTTTAGATTCTTATACGGAAGACATTATTATAAACGCTTTGAATCCAATCTATATCCATCATACGTTGAGAGGTTTGATTAAAACAGAAAAACGTTTTAGTACTCAGCGGGATCTTGATATTTTCGTAAAAAAACTGATCGCTTTTTCCGGCAGGAATTGTCTGCGTAAGCTTAATAACGTTGAGCTGGCTAATATCCAGGGGCGGGTTAATATCGCTTTGTCTCCTTTTGGCCCGCAAATTACGATAACAAAAATTAAGGAGAATCCTTTAAGCATTGTAGATTTAATCAGGAGAGGGGCCATGAATTACAGGATGGCTGCGCTTCTGTGGCTTTATATGGAGGGCATGTCTATCCGGCCGTCTAACCTTTTAATTCTCGGGGCGCCCGGGTCAGGCAAGACGACATTATTAAACGCGCTGTTAGGTTTTATCCCCGATAAAGAGCGCCTTGTTATTATTGAGGATACTCTGGAATTAAGCACGCAGAGCCAGGATAGTTGGTCACGACTGGAAAGTGATGATGAAGTGTCATTGGCAGATTTGGTTAAAAACAGCTTGAGAATGAGGCCTGAGAGGATTGTTGTTGGCGAGGTCAGAGGAGAAGAGGCTCAGGATTTGATGACGGCGATGAATATTGGTAAATATTGTATGGGGACGATTCATGCCAGCGCTGCCAGAGAGGCTATTATCAGGTTGCAGAATGAACCGATGAATATTCCGGAAGTTTTAATCAATCTTATTGATGTTTTTATCACGTGTTCAAAGTTTCATGTTAGGAATGAGGTATTTAGAGTAGTGTCAGAGATCGCAGAGACCGCGGGCATGGAGCAGAAGAAGGTTTTGCTTTCAACCGTCTGGAAACATGATTACGAGGAAAGAAAGTTTGTGGAACAGAGCCCCACATCTGTTTTTCGCGATAAAGTAGCTCGTTGTGCCGGTATGCCGGTGGTTGAGGTTATCAAAGAGCTTTACCTGAGAAGTGAGATTATGAAAGTTTTAGATAATAAGAATATAACTACCATGGAAGATACATGCCGGTTTTTTCGTGATTACAATACCGATAGCGGAGCGGTTTTGGCGACGGTTGATTTAACCAAGGCTGATCTTTTGCAGGGGTTTAAGTTGTAAACCAGCCTATATAATTTATTCTTTTAGAAGTTTTGGAGAGGTGGCAGAGCGGTTGCCCTGTATTAGTCCTAAAAAACAGGACTAATACAGGATTTCGCTGGTTAGATAAAATGATGTGCTCAAAATGCAACGGTTTCTGATAGAAGAGGCATTATTATAGTTTTTCTTGGAGAGGTGGCAGAGCGGTTGAATGCACCGGTCTTGAAAACCGGCAGGGGCGTAAGCCCCTCGAGAGTTCGAATCTCTCCCTCTCCGTTGTTTCTTCCTTATGCGAAAAACTATCAAACCCGAAAGGGGATGGTTTTTCGTAACATTTAGAGGAGAAACAACGGGTCTGGCGAGGCGCCGTCCGAGCCAGAGCCTATAGGCACTGAAACGAGCGTGGCGAGGCGATAAGCCGAGCAGCGAGTGAAAGTGCCTTTAAGAATCCAAGCGACAAGCAAAATTAAAACGGCACTGAAACGAGCGTGGCGAGGCGATAAGCCGAGCAGCGAGTGAAAGTGCCTCAGAATGGGAAATTAGGACCGTCCCCATTGTATGTACATATAGGAAAATATATGAAAACAGGTTTTCTGCTTGGCGCAGGTTTTACCTATGATATCAGTAACGGTAAATTTCTTTTACTATCACAAGTGAATAAAGATATAACTAAGGTAGTAGATTCGGAAATAGTGGAGCTCTGCAAATTTGAAACAGATGATTTTGAAATATGCTTAACAAGATTAGACATTGAGTTGCGTCATACGTTTGTAGGCAAAGCAAAATTCGACGAGAAATGCGGAGAAAGCCTCGTGTTTAAGAAAAAATTGAGTGAAAATAGAGTTAAGGTGTTAAATTTTCTTGCTGAGGTTTTTTCGATGCAAGGGAAAGAGATAGAGTTTAATGATAAAGCAAAAAAGTTTGCTGATAAAGTTCTGAAAAATGATGATATTATCTTTACGACAAATTATGATTGTTATTTAGAGAATTTATTGGGACCAAAACAATGGTCTTTTCACGGAGGATACGGTAAAAGGTTGAGGTGGAGCTTTATAAGAGAGGAAAATTCTAAGTTAAGGAATATAAAATTTTTTAAAATACATGGCTCGCCAGCCTTTAAAATAGTTCCGCAATCACCAGAAGGTAAGGAAGATGTGGAAGTCGTAGTTACAAAAGAAGAATTTCCTGAATTTTATTCGCAGTTAGGATGGTTAGATGCAAAGGGTCCCTATTTGATGCTACCTAGTTTTATTAAACCAGTCGAGTTTTCCGCCATTAGTGATTTATATCAAGAAGCAATTGAGGAGATGAAAAGTATAGAAAGATTGATAATTATTGGTTCTAGATTGAGAGAAGAAGATTATATGCTCTGGTTCATTCTATCTTATTTTAGACATAATAAAGATTTTAAAATTTACATAGTTGATCCTCGTGCGGATGAAATTAAAGAAAAGCTTGTAAATGCTCTTATGTTTTCAGAAGGAGGCATCAACATATTACAGGGAAAATTTTCGGATAAAATAGATGAGTTAATCAAAATATCTCAACAATAAATTATTTTCACTCGAGAACAGGGATAGATACCTAGAGGAAATACAGGGGACAACTGTTTCCAATATTCATGTGTGGCGACAGCAATAAATTTTTTTAATTATAGCTTCATTGGGCGGAGGAAGAAATGGGCAATGGCGGATTTTTTGTGAAGTTTAACGGCACTGAGGAAAAGGTGCGTTGTTACGCGGTGGCGTTTCATTATGATAAGTGGGAGTATGTGGTTAATAATGAGGAACCGAAGAAGTTCCCGAATGGCGTGAAGAGCATAACGATTGAGTTGGAAGAAGGCCAGGAGCGTTAGAGAAAAGAGATTCCTGCGCCTTCTGCAATGACACGGGGAGGGAGTCCCGGGGATGGCGATTAGATAAGATGAAAAAATATTTGATAATTTTTATAATGGCCCTTGCGTTGTTAAGAATAACGGCAAGGGCTTATTGTTATCAGGCGGAAGTGACGGATATCAGCGGGGCTAAATATTTTCCCGCGGTCAAAGAAGCGATATCGAAAGCGCGCGAATCAATAAATGTGGTGATGTTTACGATGGAGTCTTCATCAGCACGAGAGGATTCAAAGCCCAATCAGCTTATTGGCGCGCTTATAGAAGCCAAGGCCAGGGGCGTGGATGTAGAAGTTATCCTGGATAAGAATATTGATTTTACGCGATTTGTCGCATTGGAGGCTAAGGTTAAAAGTATAGGGGCGTATAAACGCCTTAAGGACGCGGGGATAAAGGTTTATTATGATGAGCCGGCAAGGTACACACACGCGAAGGCCGTTATTTTAGATAAAAAAATAGTTATTTTGGGAAGCGCGAATTGGACGGCATCGGCTTTTGATAATAATATTGAAACAGATGTCTTGATTGATTGTGAAAAATTGGCCGAAGAGATTTTAGGTTATCTTAAGACGATTAAGATAGATGGCGAGGGAGGGGAATATATTGAGGAGAACGGTTTGGTGATACCTATTGGCTGGGAATTCTTGCAGAATCCGAAGTTGGCACCGGCGATGGTGAAAGATCAGGCGGGAAGAGCTTTTGACGTTTATTTATACCTGCTCTGGAAATATGAATCTAAAGAAGGCAGAGAGGCGCAAGGCAAATTAACCTTATTTTATGATGATGTTGCCAGATATCTGGGGATTTATGACGGCTGGACGAATGAAGCCTATAGAAGGCAGATTATAAAAGTATTTCGGAGCTTGGAGCAAAAATATAAATTGATCAAGTTTGAGCCCCGGTATGCCAAAGAGGCAACTATAACATTGTTTGGTTATGATGGTTCTGGCACGGCCTATCGGATACCACAAGAAGAATATTTTGAGCTCCCTGATGATTATTTTAATTTTGGCTGGAACAGGAAATTGTCTTTAAGGGCTAAACTCTGTTATTTAATAAATCTCGTTTATTTTGACGCAAGCGATATGAAACCGTATTGGTCAAAAAGCGTTCCTACGATAACAGGGGAATTTGGGGGCGTATGCCAGGATGTTATCAATAAGGGGATGGGTGAATTAAGGCGGTTTAAGCTGCTGGAAGTAAAATATGACGAATTATCCGGCAAGCCTTATGAAGACAGAAGGCCGAATACGTATAAAATCCTTAAGCTTTATGACCCGATAATACGGGAGTTGGAGCTAAAGGCGATAGAGGCCAAGTATGGCAAAGACGCATATAAAAAAGCGAGAGAATACGCTGTGATTGTATTTGAAGAGAATAACCCGCAAGTAATAGAAGATATAATTTTAAAGGCAAAAGAATACGGAGAGGGAGAAATAAAGAGGGTATTTGGCGAAATCAGCCGCAAGAACATAGATAATCCCAAGAGAACCTATCTTTATGCGGTGAGGATCATGGGAAGGGTGTCAAAATAAAAGGAATAATGGGGGAACGGTTCTATTTAAAATTAAGTTTTGGGGAAAATAGGGGATGGTTCTATTTTAATTTGGAGAGCGAGCACAACTGTTCCCATTATTACATTCAAAGCCAGGAGACGAAATGAATATCAAAAAAATCATAGCGAGGGAGGGATTAATTTTATTGTTTAGCGCAGTTTTTATTTTTTTATGGAGAATTACACCATTTGCAGATATGCGGTTGAGATACCGAGATATAAACTGAAACTTTCAAACGGAACCACAGATTTTATAGAAATTTATCCTGAAACCAATGAGTCTAGTAAAGGAGAGGCATTAGGAAATTTAGACGAAGCTTTGCATCCATGTAGCACATTAATTCTAAAAAGGATTGAAGAGTATCGAAAAGCGAAGGGGGTAGATGTTATATCGGCAGACGCAGTAGAAAACAGAACACTCTGGATTAAAGAATTATTTGCTGGATTTTTGAGATTGAATTATTTTATTCAAACGATTGTTATGTATCTTTTTTTAGGCGTGATTCGGTTTCCATTTTGGGCATTTATGATATTCAGGGGAAAATGAGTTATTTTGCGAGGCCAAAGAAAATATGGGAACAACCGCCCCCATTATCATAGGGCTCAATATCATTCATTTGGATAAAAGGAAGGCCAGGGGGAAGTCATAATAAAATCATAACATATTGTAATAAAGTTAGTTATGAAGAGTGTCCTTGGATTTCAATCATAATTCCCACTTTCCCACTTGACTATATTCCCACGATATGATATATTTTAGTCAGAGGGAGGAGAAAGAAATGAAGACTTTAAAAGCTTGTAAAAAAGAAAAGAACACGGTAATGGTCAATAAAGAATTTTTACCTGTGGGTACACGATGGTTGGATTCCAAAAATCGCATTACACTCAAAGAGCGTTGGTACAAGTTTATTATGCCGTCAACAAATAAAGTCGATTCTTATAAGGTTTTTATTGATCGTGAAGGTGATATCTTATTGCGGCCTACTGTAAGCATTCCTACTAACGAGGCTTGGATTTATCAAAATCCAAAAGTCATTGGAAAAATCAGGAAGGGTTTAGGTGAGGCGGCTTCAGAAAAGACAGAGAAGGTTGATGATTTAGATGATTTCTTGAAAAATTTATGAGTTTTTTTCTTTCGTTTACGTCTACCGCAAAGGAAGAGTTAAAAGAGCTTAAAGATTCGCCGCATTTTGAGAAGCGGTTTAAAGCCGTATCCAAGGCGCTGAAATATCTGCAAAAAAATCCTCGCCACCCAAGTCTGCAAACACACAAGTTTACTTCGTTGTCCGGGCTGAATGGTGAAGAAGTTTTTGAGGCTTACGCTGAGCAAAATACTCCTGCAGCATACCGGATTTTTTTCTTCTATGGTAAGTCCCGAGGTGAAATCGTTATTATTGCGATTACACAGCATCCGTGAGAGATATGTCCACCTTTTTAGGGTGGTGTAATGCCACCACTTTGACAAGTGATTTTTAAGTTTTGAAAGAGAAGTGCTCGATAGTTTATAGATAGAAATTTCAGCAGCTGTAAAGAAGGAGGCGTGAGATGCCAGGCTTTGTTTTTAGCACGGAATTAAAGGAAACAGATCAAGATAAGCAAGCTGTAGAACTTTCGGAACTCTTGAATATGATTCTTGAGGAAATAAACGGCATCATGGTTCATCCACATCCGAATGATAAAAACGGAAAGTCCGAAATGCAGAAAATGCGTAGTGGTGACGGGAATACCGAAAGCGGATACTTTAGATATGAATATACGCCGGGATCTCCATTTAACAATATGTTGAAGTAAAAATAGGGGACGCCCCATTATTACGGGCTTCGTTCAGAATGGCGGGGGGGGGATGACGGGCAATGACAGGGTGTCGGTCTTTTTAGTTTAAAAATAATTTGACATTGTAGCTCATTTTGAGTACAATTGTACTCAAAAGGGAGTTCATGTGTTTAATAGCCTCTATATTACAAAATCTAGAATACGGCAGGATTTGCTGGCTTTATTCTTTACTAATTCTTCACAGGAATATTATCTCAGGCAACTTCAGCGTTTGTTGGGATATTCGGCCGGCAGTATACGCAGGGAACTTTTAAAATTTCAGAAGGATAGCCTGTTTGAAACCAGAAGAGCCGGCAACCTTCTTTATTATTTTCTTAATAAAACCCACCCTCTATTTCATGAAATAAAAAGTATTGTTTCAAAAACAACCGGCGTTGAGGGGAGCTTAAAGCAAGTCTTGTCTTCCATGGAGGGCATAAAAATAGCCTTTATTTACGGTTCTTTTGCTTCTAAAAAAGAGAAGCCCGCCAGTGATATAGATTTGATGGTTATCGGTGATTTTAGTATATCCAGTCTTAATGAAAAAATTGCTATATTGGAAAAAAGGCTCAAGAGAGAAATAAATCCCACTATTTACTCCCCGCGGGAATATAAAGCGAAAAAAAGATTAAAAACAGGTTTTATGCGGGATTTGTTGAAGAATCCCAAGATTATGTTGGTAGGTGAGGAAAATGATTTATAAAGCGTCCAAAGAAAATCTTTTAAAAGAAGGATTGATAAAAAAATGCTCTGTGGATTATAGGGCGATATCTAATTTGTTAAAACGCGCTTGTAAAGATTTAAAAACAGCGAAAAGAAATTTGGGCGAAGATGATGAATGCAGTTTTAATTATGCCTATAACGCGATGCTGAGGTCGGGGCTTGCGCTTATGTTCAGTAAAGGGTTTAGGCCAGATATAAAAGATAAACATCTGACGATCGTCAGGTTCGCAAGTTCTATTTTAGGAAATGAATTTACAAGGCTTATTAATGATTATGATTTTATGAGAAAGAAAAGGAACAGATTTATATATGAACCTGATATTCCCTGTTCAATGAAGGAGGCAAGGGAGGCGCTTAAAACCGCTGAGGAGTTTGTTGATAAAATTTCAAAGCTGATTAGAGAAAAACTGCCACAAAAAGAGTTTAAATTCAAGAATGATCGCCCGGCTTAGATGCCCGAAGATATTATCTTTGATGATAGCGGCCTCGCTCGGCACTTCTTCGGACATTACGTCTTCGGCCGCCGTGACTGATTTGTATTGATTGGTTTTTCTGGATTCTTCGCCCGCAATGACAGTGCGGGGGAGAAAAGAGATTCTTCGGCCTGCGTCCTCAGAATGACTGGGTTTCCAAGATGAAAAAATATTTGATGGAACTCAATAGATTTGCCTGTATCGCAAAACAGGGCAGGCATTTAGTGACATCGCGCCGAAGCCTCAGGTGAAGGCGGATGGTTCTTATTGTAGCCCTTGCGATGTTAGGAATAACGGCAAGGGTTTATTGCGCTGGCGATACCTCGATGGCGGGGTGTTATGAGGCGCAGGTAAGGGATATACGCTTTTTTGTGCAAATTTTGTTTACAATTTGTGCATAAAGAAATGTTGTTTTGTGCACAAAAAATTGGGAAATTAGGACCCAATATCATTATCGAAGAGATGGATTATATGAGAAAAATAGTTCTTTTAATTGTTTATAGTTTTTGTTTCTGTGGGAATGTTTTTGCTTCAGAAGTAATAATTGATGCTGATTTAAATAGCGTGTCCGCAATTTATTTTCAAAATATAACTCCTTCTTTTTCTAGTAGTCCGGTGGATACTGGATTGTTTTTAGCGGAAGGTGATTTTTTTGAAGTTTCAGCGCAAGGCATTTGGAGTAATGCCCCGGTTTCTTATAATTTGATATTTGGGCCAGGTGGAAATCCAAATGAAAATATTACAGTAGGTTATCCTGGCGCTGGATATCCTGTTGCTTCATTACTTGGAAAAATAGGAGAAGGGGAATATTTTTTTATAGGTTCAGAATTTTCTGGTTATGCAGGAGGTAACGGTAATTTAATTCTGGGATTTAATGATACTGACTATGGAAATAACTGGGGAACGGTTTTGGCAAATATTAATATTCAAACGGCTGTTGTGCCTGAGCCATTAAGCTGTGTACTATTTTTGGCCGGTGGGATTCCGTTGTTCGCTTGGCGTAAAAAAAGAAAATAGGGTTCTATTTAATTTGGAGAGTGGGAAATTAGGACCGTCCCCAATATCCCCTTCGTTGTCTGGGCTGAATGGTGAAGAAGTTTTTGAGGCTTACGCTGAGCAAAATACTCCTGCAGCATACCGGATTTTTTTCTTCTATGGTAAGCCCCGAGGTGTAATCGTTATTATTGCGATTACACAGCATCCGTGAAGCAAAAATAGGGGACGTCCCCATTATCATTAATACGGAGACGAAATCTTTTCCGAATGGCGTGAAGAGCGTAACGATTGAGTTGGAAGAAGGCCAGGAGCGTTAGAGAAAAGGGATTCTTCGTCGGGCTTCGCCCTCCTCAGAATGACGGGATGGGGGGGGGATGACGGGGAATGACAGGGGGAGTAGTTTTTTTCGGGCAGTGCCGGACAATATTTTTTTAAATCTTTTTAATCTTTTCCTGCAGGTAATCCAGTTTGCTTTCGACGGATTTCTCTCGCCTTTGATTTCTAATAGCTGAAACCGCGTCCGCGAAAGCCCCCGTTTTTTCGTAGTATTGTATCTCTTCAATATTAAATAAACATTTGTTGCTTCTGATCGTATAGGCGGGTTTGTCGTTGAAGTACAGTTCTATCGCTGTAATCTTAGGCCTTTCATCAAACCGGCCGTCGGGAACCGCTTTATTGATGGCTGAGATAAGTGTTTTTATGTCATGCCGGTCTCTTGTCGAAGCCGCGCCATAGGGATCTCTGATGACGACGCAGGTAATGGTGCGCGGGTCTATGGATGCGTTTTCTTCTTTGCATGCCGCCAGTAACAGGCATGTTAAGATAATAAGTGGAAAAGATAATCTTTTCATTTTTTTGGTTTGTAGTTATACTATTATTTATATACAGTGTACTCAATCACAGCCTTTTTTCAATACGATTCTTAATTTTGGCTGTTGATAGCTGGTGGTTCGCTATGAATAAAACGCGCGCGGTATTATGTCTGGTACTTATTCCAGCATTATGGAGCGTAATGAGTAAAGATTGTCAATCTCAGGAGCCCGTGAAGATACGGATATACGATGCTCGAAAAGGCGTTGTGAAAGAAGTGGAACGCGTTGTGAAAAGCGAAGAGGAGTGGAAGCGGATTCTGAGCTCACAGCAGTTTTATGTTATGCGCCAAAAAGGCACGGAGCAACCTTCTTCGCGTAAGTGTGATTTGCCGGTTCAGGAAGGGTTGTATCAATGCGCCGCCTGCGGTACTGATTTATTTAGTGTTGAAAAAAAGTTTGATTCAGGCACCGGCTGGCCAAGCTTCTGGGAACCGGTGTCGGATTTGAATATTGTTTTAAAGCCAGATAACAGCTCGTCTATGCAAAGGACTGAGGTTTTATGCGCGCGATGCGGCGCTCACCTGGGGCATGTTTTTGATGATGGGCCTTTGCCGGCGCGCAAGCGCTATTGCATTAACTCTGCCGCTTTAGAGTTTTGTGGTGGCAATAAACACTAATCTTTTCTATATCCGCGTTTATTAATCGGCCTGATGATTAATCCATGAATCAGCCTTGTTTTACGTGATGGTTTGTGGGTCAGTTATGGCCTCATTAAAGGAGGTTGAATATGGCTGTCGAGAAGTTAAAAGAGAAGTATCGTTGTAATATCTGCGGCAATGAAGTTGTTGTAACAAAAGTGGGTGGAGGTGAACTGGTTTGTTGCGGCCAGCCCATGGAAAAAACAGAAAGATAACGGAGGAGTTAAGATGAGCAAATCTATTAAAGGGACGCAAACAGAGAAAAATCTTCTTAAGGCTTTCGCCGGAGAGTCGCAGGCGAGGAACAGATATACTTATTTTGCCTCTGCCGCTAAAAAAGAAGGGTATGAACAGGTTTGCGGCGTGTTTTTAGAGACTGCCGAAAACGAAAAAGAACACGCGAAGATATTTTTTAAGTATTTGGAAGGCGGAGATGTCGAAATCACGGCCGCTTATCCGGCTGGCGCCATTAAAGGCACAAAAGCTAATTTGACAGAAGCCGCGGATGGTGAAAAAGTTGAGTGGAGCGCGCTTTACGTGGATTTCGCCGAGATTGCTAAAAAGGAAGGTTTTGATGAAGTCGCGGAATCTTTTAAACAGATCGCTAAAGTTGAAAAATTTCATGAAGCACGGTATCGCAAGCTGATTGAAAATATATCAAAAGGCGAGGTTTTTGAAAAGAAAGAGCCTGTTAAATGGCACTGTAGAAACTGCGGTTACGTTGTTGAGGGCAAGGCCGCGCCTGACCAGTGCCCGGCTTGCAGGCATCCTCAGGCTTATTATGAAGTCTTAGCGCAAAATTATTAGCGTTAAGCGGAGGTTTATATCCGCAGGATCCGCTATTGCCCTTAGAGGCTTTTTGAGCAGATTTTAATGAAAAGATATTTATTTTTTATATCGTTGTGCGCGTTGATGGTTTTCGGCTGCGGCAAGCCAGGCGATGTGAGCAGGGCCTATCGCGGCTATAGCAGTTTTGGGCATGCCCTATCTGACAACAAATATTGTTTTTCTTTTATTAAAGACGCTCTTCCGAATAAGACATACCTTAGCCTCATTGATTTTAATGCTACGAATGTTAAAAAGTACTATTTTCGTCATTGTGGATTATTGGGGCCGCATGAAGTTGTGCCGGAACTTGATAAGGCTGTCTGTTACGCGGTGAGTTTCAACAAGGGTGTTGGGGCAGAAGAAGTCCTCGTGTTTGACCTCGAAGATAAAACAATTACAAAGAGGTTTCTTTTGTCTGAAGGTTATGGCCCTCTTTTGATCAGAAGGCCTTTATGGGCGGATTGTGTTTATGTGTTTATGTATTCTCAGAAGAGCATGTCTTGTCTGTTGAAGATGATTGATTTAAAATACAACTCTTTTTCTGAGTCAAAAATTATAGGTAATTTCCGCGTAGAGAAGGCCTTTTTTATGGAGAATGCCCCTTTTTTGGTCCTTGATGTGATAGTAGGAGAAGATAGGGAGCTGATTGTTTATAACATCAAGCAGGAGGCCATTGTTCAGCGTTACCCTCTGGAGGCCCCGGTTATTGAGTTGAAGGAGGGCGATGAGCAGGATGTTGTTTATGGGCTTTTTCAGATGCCAGGCGAATTAAAGAGCGGGGTTTATGGTTTTAGCATAAAAGATAATAAGGTTTCAACGGTCGTTGAGGTTGACGGCGAGCTGGAATCCATGTTGATTGATAAAAACATTTTTTATATGATTGGTAAAGATCATAAAAGGCGTGATGAAAAGAGGAAGTATTGGCTTTACCCCCGCAATCTTTATATTATCAACCGCAGCCGTTCTTCTTCGGTTGATATTATCGCCTGGACAAAACGTCAAGGTGAATTTGTTGGGTTAAACCGGGATAATGGTTTCATCTTTTTCGCTGTGACGGATAATGATTCCCCGGGTGTGTGGGTTATTAAAAACCGGGAAGCTTTAAAGAAGGTTGGGCGCCTTATCCGATAAAAGACGCCGCGCCTGCCTGCCGGCAGGGATGGAATTATAAGCCGTTTGACGTATTTCGCTTCTTGCCAGCTGGCAAAAAGCCGTGGGTCTTGGCCTGCGAGCTTCATTAACTAATTAACTGGAGATGAGAATGAAAAAAATGGTATGCGCGGGTGTTTTGTTTATATTATTGTCTATTGTCAATATGGGATGTTCACTTATAGGGCCGGCTTTAGGAGCTGGTGCCGCGTACGGTATTTATATGGCGACGAGAAAATAACTTTTTATAAATAAACAGGTTTTACCTCGGGCCTTTGTCTTTACAGAAGCATTTTAAGGGGGGGGGGATATGGCAAAATTATTTAAAAAACTTTTCAGGAGAGGTGGTTTACCTCCCGGTATTATTAGCTCATCTGGTGCCAGAAACAGCCAAGGTAGCAAGATTACTGTTATAGAATATAATGAGCCGCATTTTCAGGAGAAGGTTGTGGCGGCTATTGAAGACTGTTTTCCTCATAAAGATGAGCCTACCGTAACATGGATTAATTTAGACGGTTTGAACAATCTTGAGATTTTGGAAAAATTAAGAGAAAAGTTTGGTATCCACCCGCTTGTCCTGGAAGATATTTTAACGATGGACCAGCGCCCAAAGATGGAAGATTATGGCGGTTATATCTATTTTGTTTTAAAGATGCTTAATTATAATAATACGGCTGATAAGGTTGATATCGAACAGGTTAGTTTTATTTTAGGGAACAACTTCCTGGTTTCCTTTCAGGAAATTGAAGGAGATGTTTTTGATGTTGTCCGTGGCCGCATTCGAAATGGTAAAGGGCGCATACGTAAAGAAGGAGCGGACTATTTGGCATACGCTTTGATTGATGCCGTTGTTGATAATTACTTTTTAATTTTAGAAAAACTCGGGGAAAAGATAGAAGCCTTGGAAGAGGATTTAACAATTAATGCCTCTTCGATAGTTTTAAAGAATATTCATTTGTTAAAAAGAGAGATGATTTATTTACGCAAATCCGTCTGGCCTTTGAGGGAGGCGGTTGGAGGCTTGCAACGCAGTGAGTCTCCTTTAATCAAGAAAACATCTTGTGTGTACCTGCGCGATGTCCATGACCACACAATTCAGATTATGGATACGATTGAAACGATGCGTGATATGTTGGCCGGGATTTTGGATATTTATCTTTCTATTATAAGCAATAAGATGAATGAGGTTATGAAGGTCCTAACCGTTATCGCGACAATTTTTATCCCTTTGACTTTTATTGTTGGAGTTTACGGTATGAATTTTAAATATATGCCCGAGCTTGAATGGCATGCCGGTTATTTTATGGTTTGGGGTTTGATGATTACAGTCGGCGGATTGATGTTTTATTATTTTAAAAGGAAGCAGTGGTTTTAACCGGTCGTGAAAAAAAGCGCCCCGGGTGCCTGAGAGGAGTTTTTGCCATGGAACAAGAAGGCATTTTTATAATGAACGGTAAGCTTTTGGCGTTATTGAGAAAAAATGTTTTAATGGTATGCAGTGTTTTTAATAAAAGGTTTCCTGAATTCACGCGGGTTTATCTTCTTGTCGTTTTTTCATTCTTTCTGTCAGTTGAGGCAGTACAGGCACAGGAGGTTGTTGAAGTTAAAGCCGCGCGCAGCCTGGCCGATAAGATAGCAAACTCCGGGGTTATTATATTTATTAGCCTTATTTTGTTTTTTCTTTTGCGGATTGGGTTAAAAAAACTGGAACGGGTTATCAGCGATAAGGACGCGATCCGGGAAAGCGAAACAACGCTTCAGATTAAGACGTTTGTCAAACTGTTTAGCTGGTTGGGAACGGTTGTCCTTGCCGCTATTGCTATTTATATGGTGCTGGCCAATTTTGGATTTGATGTCGCGCCTTTATTGGCGGGTGCTGGTATTATCGGTTTAGCGTTTGGTTTTGGAGGGCAGTACTTGATTCGTGATCTTATTAATGGATTTTTCATCTTGTTGGAGGGGCAGTACCGGGTTAATGATGTTGTCCAGATTGGGGATTTTAGCGGCTTAGTTGAGAGTATTAACCTGCGTACAACTACATTAAGGGATTTAGAAGGCCGTGTTATTATTATCCCCAACGGCGAAGTAAAGACTGTTATAAATCATACAAAAGAGTTTGCCTATGCCCTTTTTGATATTGGTGTCGCCTATAAGGAGAATGTCGACCGTGTGATGGATGTGATTAAAGAACTTGGCGGGCAGATGAGCCGGGATTCTTATTTCGGCCGCCTTATTTTAGAAGGACTTGAGATGCTGGGTGTTGATGGTTTCGCTGAATCGCACGTCTCTATTAAATTTCGCATTAAGACTATTCCTATCCGGCAGTGGGAGGTGGCACGGGAGTTCAGGCGCCGGCTCAAAAACCGTTTTGATGAGCTGGGGATTGAGTTTCCTTTTCCGCACAGGACGCTTTATTGGGGGGCGGGCAAAGATAACGATTGGATGAAACAGTTTGCTTCTTTAGAATATTTTAAGAAATAGGAAAAAATGGCTGAAACGTTATCCTGCTTTGGCAAGACAGATGTTTTAATAACCGCTGATAAAGAGAAGATTTCGATTAAGCATTATGAGAGGCATCATAAAAGAGCCGTTGTTATCGCGCACGGCTTTTTTAACAGTAAAGAAAGTATTTTATTAAAAAGCCTTAAAGATAGCTTGCTTGATTATTATGATGTCATTATGTTTGATTTCCGGGGGCATGGTAAAAGCAGCGGCTTGTTCACCTGGACTTCCAGGGAAAAACTTGATTTGGAAGCAGCCCTTCATTATGCCCGCCTGAGATATGAAAAAGTCGGTTTAATCGCTTTTTCTCTCGGGGCTGCTATCGCGATAAATTTATTGTCAGATTCCACGCTTGCCGACAGCCTGGTTGCTTTAAGCGCGCCAAGCGAATTTGAAAAAATAGATTTTAAATTTTGGAAACTTGATTTTGAAAATGATATCCTTTTTAATTTAGGTAAAGGCAGCAAAGGCAAAGGGGCCCGGCCCGGGGCGTTCTGGTTGAAAAAAGATAAGCCGTTGTCCTTAGTGTCAAAAGTCAAAGCGCCGATTTTATATATTCAAGGCGGCAAGGATTGGGTGGTCGGGCATCATCATTCGTTAAAGTTGCTTGAGAAGACGAAATCAAAAAAAGATTGCGTCATTATCGCCGGCGGGCCTCACGCGGAGTACCTTATGCGCAAACACGGCGGCCAGGTGGTTAATGCTATTAAAATGTGGTTTCAGGATACATTAGGGAAAAGCGCGGCATGAGAGAGTCTTATACATTTAGCCTGAAGGGTTTCTATATTTATTATATCAGCGTGTTCATGATGATTTTTACTTTTACAGAGACGATCAGGGCCGCGAGCATGCAGGTTATTGGCCAGAAGTCAAAAGTGTGAGAGCCGTAGCAATGAAGATGTGGCTTACTGGGCAAAAGTTGTTTTTTGAGTTATGAAAGCTGACAAAACCGGGGGCAGGAATGGAGAAGGAGCGTTTTTCAAAGCCGCAGGCTTTTCAATTTGGCTGGCAGTTGTGGAAAAAAAATATGGGGTTTTTTGCGGGGCTTTTGTTCGTGGCTTTTTTGATTCAGCTTGCCCCGGGTTTTATCTCGGCATATTTAAAAGATAAGGCGCCTATTGTTGCGGCCATTATTAATATTTTTTATCATGTGGCCGGGATTATTATCAGCATGGGGTTTATCAAAATAGCCCTGAGTTTCTGCGATGGTAAAAATCCTGAGATAGCGGATCTTTTTAAGGCGTATCCATTGTTTTTCAGTTTTTTGTGCGGGTCTATCCTCTATGGGTTGATCATTTTAGGCGGAGTTGTGTTGCTGGTTATTCCGGCTTTCATTTGGGGGATTCAGTTTCAGTTTTTCAGCTATTTTATTGTTGATCAGCAGGCCGGGCCCGTTGAAGCCTTAAAAAGAAGTTCACAGCTTACGCGCGGCGTCAAGTTTGAGCTGTTTATCTTTAATATGATGGTTCTGGGTATTAATCTTTTGGGGATGTTTACTTTAGGCGTCGGGATGTTGATTACGGTACCGGTGACAATGCTGGCAACAGCTTATGTGTACCGTAAGCTGCTGCCAAGCAGAAACGCGGCGGCCGGCTGTTGAGGTATTATCAAGGTAACCATGCCTGAATATATCTGCCCGCATTGTAAAAAACCGGTTTATGACGACGACGCGTTATTGTGTTTGTATTGCGGCGAAAGCCTTGAACGCGGCGCTGGTTTCTTGGGGAAGATGAAGTATTCATGGCCTTGGGCGGTTGCCTTTATTGTTATAGCACTGGTTGTGATTATCGCTTTTATCTTTTTGATGGTTTAGGCCGCGCAATAGGATGTTAACGGATTCATGAAAGATTTCGCAGAAAAGCTTTTGTCCTGGTATAAAAAAAACGCGCGCGGCCTGCCTTGGCGTAAAACAAAAGATCCTTATAAGATTTGGGTTTCTGAAGTCATGCTGCAACAAACAACGGTGAATGCCGTTACCTCCTATTACGAACGCTGGATAAAAAAATTTCCAACATTAGAAAGTGTGGCTTTGGCTTCTGAAGGAGAGGTTCTCAGGGCCTGGCAGGGGTTGGGTTATTATCAGCGTGTCCGTAATTTGCGAAAATCAGCTCAAATAATCTTGCGTGATCATAATGGCAGGATTCCTGATGATGCCGGTGTTTTAAAAAAACTTCCCGGTTTTGGCCCTTATACGATAGGAGCTGTTTTGAGTATCGCTTTTGATAAAAGGCATCCGATTATTGACGCGAATGTCCGCCGTGTTATCATGCGCCAGTTGGCTTTGCGTGGTTTGGCTGATCAGGCACAAGATAAAAAAATCTATGATTTTTTGTATAAATGTATGCCTGATAAGGAGATTTGTTTTTTTAATCAGGCATTGATGGAACTTGGGGCCTTGGTTTGCCGCTCGCGGGAACCAATGTGTAACGCCTGTCCTGTTTGTTTTAACTGTTTAGCTTTTCAGAAGCGGCTGCAGAATATTATTCCTCAACCGCGCAGGAGTGTTGTCGAGCGGCTGGAATCGGTTGCGGCTATTATTGAATATCGGGGCTGTTACCTTATCCGCCAGAGGCCGAAAAGCGGGCTCTTGGCTGGATTATGGGAGTTTCCATCTCAGGAGGTTCATGACGGTGAGCCTTTAGAAAAAGTTTTGGAGAGGCTCTGCGGCCTTGAATTGGGAGGCGGCTTTGTTTCGGCGGAGCCTTTTGTGACGGTCCGCCACGCTTATGCAAAATTTCAGATAAAATTGCACGCCTGGAAGTGTGTTTTAAAGCCGCGTTTGGATTTACCGAAAGCCTATAAGTGGATTCCTTTTTCTCATTTTGGAAAATATACCATGCCGTCAGGTTGCGTGAAAATCTTGGAAAAGTTGCAACAGGCTGGATAGCAGGGTTTTCTTGAAAATTTTTGTTGTGGCGGGCAATTTTTTAATGGATAATAGTTTTTATCCCGCACGTCATCAGGCCATGTCCGTAAGAATATGGATGAATGGTTTTTTAGGCGGGATTTGCGCTCTGGGGGAATCTTTAAAAGGAGAGAAACTTCAGGCAAGTTTTAAGCCGTGGAGCTTCATTAGCTTTGAAAAGCGCAAAAAGCTGGTTTTCTAAGCGATAGGGGTTTGAAGATGAAAAGAAAACAAGAAGAGTTTAAGATTGAGACACTTATGCTTCATGGCGGCCAGGAGCCGGATAAGGCGAGCGGGGCCAGGGCGGTTCCTATTTATCAGACGACTTCTTATCAGTTTGAAGATTCACAACACGCGGCTGATCTTTTTTCTTTTAAGGAGTTTGGTAATATTTATACGCGGTTAATGAATCCGACAACGGATGTGCTGGAAAAGCGGGCCGCGTTGTTTGATGGAGGAGTTGGAGCCTTGGCTTTGGCCAGCGGACAGTCGGCTATCGCTTTGGCTATTTTGAATATCGCGCAAGCGGGGGATGAGATCGTCTCGTCCGATAATCTTTATGGTGGCACTTACACGCTTTTCCGTTATACATTGGCGCGCCTTGGTATTCATGTAAAATTTGTAAAATCAAATGACTTGGAAGCGTTCGCGCGTGCGGTTACGCCGAACACAAAAGCTTTTTACACGGAGTCTATCGGTAATCCTAAATTGGATGTGGCTGATATCGAAGCCTTGGCACAGTTGGCGCATAAAAATGGGATTCCATTGATTGTGGATAATACGTGTGCTCCTTATTTGATGAGGCCTATTTCATTTGGTGCGGATATTGTTGTTTATTCAGCGACAAAGTTTATTGGCGGCCATGGGACTTCTATTGGAGGCATTATCGTTGATAGCGGTAAATTTGACTGGAATAACGGCAAGTTTGCTCTTATCGCGGGCCCTGACCCGAGTTATCATGGCGTGAATTTTATTGAAATGCTTAAACCTTTAGGTAATATCGCCTATATTTTTAAAGCCAGGGTGTCGCTTTTGAGAGATTTGGGCCCTGCCATGTCGCCTTTTAACGCTTTTCTTTTTTTACAGGGGCTTGAAACGCTGCATCTGCGGATGCCGCGGCATTGTGAAAATGCCTATAAGGCGGCGCAGTTTCTTTTAGGCCATCCAAAAGTAGCATGGGTGAATTATCCCGGGCTTGAGTCCAGCCCTGAAGCTGTCCGTGTTAAAAAGTATCTCCCCAAAGGCGCTGGCGCTATTTTGGGTTTTGGAATTAAGGGCGGAATTGAAGCGGGGAAGAAATTTATCGATTCTCTTCAAATGATTTCTCATCTGGCCAATATTGGAGATGCTAAAACACTGGCTCTTCATCCGGCGACAACAACGCACCAGCAGTTGACACCTGATGAACGGAAGGCATCCGGCGTTACGGATGATTTCATCAGGTTGTCTATCGGCATTGAACATATTGACGATATTATCGTGGATATCGCCCAGGCTTTGGATAACGCTGTTTTGTGAAGAGGAGTTTGAGATTTGAAGATCGCGCGTGATATTACGTGTTTGATAGGCCACACACCTTTGGTAAGAATCAACAGGATGGCAGAAGGTTTGGATGCGGCCCTTGTGGCCAAGCTTGAATTTTTCAATCCGCTTTCAAGTGTTAAAGACCGTATTGGTGTTGCTATGATTGAAGCGGCTCAAAAAGCCGGGCTTTTGAAGAATAAGCCTGTTGTGATTGAGCCGACAAGCGGTAATACGGGCATCGCTTTGGCGTTTACATGCGCGGCGAAAGGGTATCGTTTGATTTTAACGATGCCGGATACGATGAGCGAGGAGCGCCGCCAGCTGTTGAAAGCCTTAGGCGCTGAGTTAGTTTTAACAGAAGGCGTTTTAGGAATGCAAGGGGCTATAGACAAGGCTAAAAAGCTTTGCCAGGAAATAGAAAACAGTTTTATGCCTCAGCAGTTTGAAAATCCCGCCAATCCTGATATTCATCGCAGGACGACCGCCGAGGAGATCTGGAAAGACACAAGCGGGAAAATTGATATCCTGATTGCTGGTATCGGAACGGGCGGGACTATCACAGGAGTTGGAGAATTTTTGAAAAAGAAAAAACGGAGTGTTAAAATTATTGGGCTTGAACCGGTTGATTCGCCTGTTCTTTCCGGCGGCAAGCCCGGTTTACATAAGATTCAGGGGATAGGCGCTGGTTTTGTGCCGAAGATTTTGAATAAAAGTATTTTAGATGAGGTTATATGTGTCGGTACGCAGGAAGCGACGCGGACGGCCGTTTCCCTGGCCAGGCAGGAAGGGATATTAACCGGTATATCCGGAGGAGCCGCGATGTGGGCAGCTTTGGAAGTGGCGAAGAGAGAGGCGTCGAAAGGCAAGATGATTGTTGTAATTTTGCCTGATTCAGGCGAGCGTTATTTATCAACAGGGTTATTTTCCTGAAAAAGTAAGCGGATTTAGAAAGGCGCAGGAGATGGGTATAGAGAATACAGCAGGCCAGGTTGAAACGAAGTGTTTTTCTTTCGCGCACGGGCCAGAAGGGTTGGTTTTGGAATGCGGCCAGGCCTTAAGCGAGGTGACGCTTGCTTATGAAACGTATGGCACGCTCAATCAAGACGCGAGTAACGCTGTTTTGGTCGCGCACGCTTTATCAGGCGATGCGCACGCGGCTGGCTGGCACAATGGGGATAAGCATCCCGGCTGGTGGGATGCTATGATTGGGCCAGGTAAGGCTTTTGATACAGAAAAATATTTTGTTATTTGTTCAAATGTTTTAGGGGGGTGCAAAGGTTCAACGGGGCCTTCTTCAGTTAATCCAAAAACGAAAAAGATATTTGCTTTAGATTTTCCTATTATCACTATTGCTGATATGGTGAGCGCCCAGAAATACCTGGTTGAGAGTTTTGGCATAAAGAGATTGTTGTGTGTGGTGGGTGGTTCGATGGGCGGCATGCAGGTTTTACAGTGGGTTTCTTCATATCCTGAGATGGTAAAGTCCGCTATTCCTATCGCTACGACTTTAAAACACTCTCCACAGCAGATCGCGTTTGACGAGGTGGGCCGCCAGGCTGTCATGGCTGATCCGGAGTGGCGGGGCGGAAATTATTATGGATATGGCCAGCCGGAAAAAGGTTTGGCGGTGGCGCGCATGATCGGGCATATTACATACATGAGCGGCCAGTCTATGGAGGAAAAATTTTCCCGGCGATTGAGGGATAAAAGTTACAGTTATAAATTTTCATCGGATTTTGAAGTGGAGGGTTATCTCAGGTACAGAGGGGATAACTTCGTCAAGCGTTTTGATGCCAATACGTATCTTTATATTACCAAGGCGATGGATTATTTTGATTTATCAGGCGAGAAGCTTAGGCCTTACCAAGAACAGATTCTGACAAGATTTCTTGTGATCGCGTTCCATTCAGATTGGCTGTATCCTTTGTACCAGTCTCAGGAGATTGTGCGCCAGCTTAAGATGCGCCATATCGATGCCACATATTGCGAGATTAAATCAACTTATGGGCATGATGCTTTTCTTCTCGAGGTTGAAGAACAGACGCGTTTGATTAAACACTTTTTACACAAAACTTTTCAAGATGCATAACGCTAAAAAAGGGCCAGGAATGAATACTCCTGTTCGTTTTGATTATAAGGTTATTGGAGATATTGTTAAAACCGGTTCCAGGGTTTTGGACCTTGGCTGTGGGGCAGGCGAGCTTTTGGATTTTTTGGCGAAGGTCAAGCATGCTAAAGTGCAGGGGGTTGAGTTATGCGAAGAGGCGATCTATAAGTGTGTGGAAAAAGGCTTGAGTGTTTTTCATAGCGATATCGACTCAGGGCTGGTTGGATATCCGGACAAGTCTTTTGATTATGTGATTTTGAATCAGAGCATGCAGGAAGTCAAGAAAGTGGATTATGTTATTAAGGAGGCTTTAAGGGTTGGTGTTAAGGTTATTGTTGGCTTTCCAAACTTTGCTTATTTTCGGGCGCGTTTTCGGCTTTTGTTTCGCGGTAAAGCGCCCATGACGCCGGCATTGCCCTATAACTGGTACAACACGCCCAATTTGCATTTTTTGAGCCTTAGTGATTTTAAGGATTATTGTAAAGTTGAGAGGATAAAAGTTCTTGAAAGATATTATCTTGGCCGTGACAGCGTGGTCCGGTTTTGGCCTAACTTTTTCGCGCTCAACGTGGTTTTTGTTATTATGAAAAAGGCCGAGAAGTAATGTATCAGCGGAGGGGCAGATGCCTTATATTAATTTGAGAGTGGTTGGAAAGTTGACAAAAGATCAGAAGCGGCAGATTGCAAAAGAGTTTTCAGATACTCTTTTGCGGGTCGCCAACAAGCCTAAAGAGGCAACTTACCTTGTTTTTGATGAGGTTTCCGGCGAGAATTGGGCGTGCGGTGAGAAGTTTTTCGGTTAACCATGTTTTTTAAAAGGCTTTAAAAAAAATTGGTTTTAGCATAAAATAATCATTTTTGTAGTAACTAGACGGCGCGTTATGGAGAGATAAGCATCAATGGACAGATTAAAGAGGTTGTATCAGTTTGGACAGAGCCCCTGGTATGATAATATTGACAGGCGTTTGATAGATAGCGGCGAGTTGAAGGGTTTATTTGATATGGGGGTTATGGGTGTTACGTCTAACCCGACAATTTTTGAAAAGGCTATTAATGGTTCTTGTGTCTATGATGCCAAGATTCATGATTTGCGAGCGCGGGGCGTGGAAGTGGATGTTATTTATGATGAGTTGACGGCGGATGATGTCAGGGATGCGGCGGATATGCTTTTGAGTGTTTATGAATCTACCAAGGGTATGGATGGGTATGTCAGTATTGAAGTCCTGCCGATTTACGCTAACGATGCTGTTAAAACGGTTGAGTATGCCAGATATATTCTTCGAAAAATCAACCGTAAAAATATTATGATTAAAGTTCCGGCGACCTCTGAAAGCCGTAAGGCCATTCGTACCTTGACCCGTGAAGGGATAAATGTAAATGCCACATTGATTTTTTCTGCTTCTCAGTATGAACATGTTGCCGCTTCTTATTTGGAAGGCCTCTGGGACAGGCTGCAGGATAATAAAGATATCAGCAGTATTTTTTCCGTCGCAAGTGTTTTTGTCAGCAGAATTGATACAAAAGCGGATCAGATTATTGACGCGCTGTGCCAGCGTATGAATGATTATGGCCGGCGGGAGAATTTTTATAATTTGAAAGGTAAGATTGCCGTTGCCAACTGCAAGATGCTTTATCAAAATTTTAAAGAAATATTTAGTGAGCGTAATTTTGGCGCATTAAAAGCTAAAGGTGCCAATATGCAGAGGCCTCTATGGGCCTCCACAAGCACAAAGAACTTTTCTTATTCAGATTTGTTATATGTGGATAATTTGATTGGCCCTTTTACGGTTAATACGATGCCCCATCAGACCCTTTTGGCATTTGCGGACCACGGGCGTCCTTTTTTGACATTAGAGAGCGAGCTGGAGAAGGCAAAGGGAATTTTAATTATGTTTAAGGAGATGGGTGTTAATTTTGACGCCCTTTGCGAGGAAGCTCTCTCGTCGGGTGTAGGTGCATTTCAGTGTTCTTTTGACGCGATTATTGAGTCCATCAAGAAAAAAGTTGGGTAATTTTTTTGGTTCTGTTATAATAAAACCCCTTAATAGATTTTCCCCGCCGTAAGGGAGCTTTGAATAAATAATTTTTGGAGAGGTGGCTGAGTGGTTGATAGCAACTGCCTGCTAAGCAGTTGACCTGGGCAACCGGGTCCTCGGGTTCAAATCCCGACCTCTCCGTATTTTATTTTTCCCCAAAATAAGGGAAAAATAAAATACAGAATGGAATTGTCTTAGGGATTTGAAGCTGAGTGCGAGCGACCGAAGGAAGTCCTGAGCTTGCGAAGGGCGGCATTGCTTCGAGCGAGGGCGGCCGGTTCCAGAGGAGGCCTGACGAATGTCATGCCGGGGGAGGAAAAATCCCGACCTCTCTGTTGATTTTTTCCGATAAGGAAAAAATTAACAGATGCCGTGAAGGCCGTCGCGAACCGATAAGGTGAGCAGGCCGTAACGGCGCCGCTCCTTAAATTTTATCTTTTTTCGGGTAAAAACAAACATCAAGGTAGTTTATGTATTAAGGTTATATTCTTCTCAATGATGCAAAAACTCGAACGTATAGCGGAGCTTTATTTTCTAAATATTTTTTTAGTCTTGTTTTCTCAAAATAGATAATAGAGGTTGAACAATTTTAAAAAAAATGAAGAAGGTTTTATTTTGTTGCTTACTCGTGTTTGCCGTCTGTATTAATCAGAAGGTTTACGCGTGTTCATGCTCTGGCCCAAAGGATCCCTTAGGTGCTTTTAATGAGGCGGATGTTGTTTTTGTTGGCAAAGTTAGCGCGAAAGAGGAGTTAGCGGATTATATTTATGCTGTTACTTTGGAGGTATCGCAGACTTTGAAAGGGCCGCATAGAAAATCGATTATTGTTCATACGCATATGCATTCTAAATCTTGCGGATTTCCTTTTGAAGAAGGGGGCGAGTATTTGGTCTATGGAGAGAAATTCTCATTGACGGCTTTTAAGCCGGCAGATGAAATATCGGTTACGAAATGTGGAAGGACTAGTAAATTGTCCGGCGCCAAAGAGGATTTGGCTGTTTTAGAGGGTTTATTGAGTAAAAAGCCATGGAGCAATAAGTATCCATATCCATATGAGTATGATGATAAATTGCTGGTTAGAAAGTCTCATAGCGAACGGTTTGTTGAAAGTTCTGCAGATAAATGGATTCCGGCTGTTCGTATGGCAAGGCAGGTGTTAGAGGAATGGTGGCCGAAAGTAGCTAAATATGAATATAAAGATAAACAATATGACATGATTTCTGTTTTTGAGAGCCCAAGTATTATTTTAGTAGTTTTTTATCCCGTGGGGTTGGAAGGGCTGGAACGCCATGTTGAGATAAGGATGACAAAAGAAAAATTTATTGTATTGTCAATTTTGCCTGGTTCTTAAATTGCGAATTAAAAAGATATCTCTTGTTAAGCTTTATGATGACGCAAGAGGAGAGCGTAATCAGATTGTGTCACAACGACAGGAATAAATAAAATTGGATTAGTTTCTTTAGTTCTGTTGATTTTATCAGGCGGATTGGCTATGGCCGAGGTGCCTCGCCATTCTCATAATATGGATTTCACGCTCGAGGCTTTTGAAAGGCGGCTCAAGGAAGTAAAATAAGTTCTTTTTTTAGATTTTTTTGCACCATGAGCCGGTTATGTGTTAAACTATTTCTATAAGATTTTTTAAAATCAAAAGATTCAAAAATAATAAATATAGGATGATATTCTTCATGTTTAAAGTATTGTTGATTGTGTTTTCGGCCCTAGCCTGCGGCTTGAGTGTTATCTTTATGTTTTCAGCCCAGTTGTTTTCAAGGATTGAAGAGTTTTTGGGGTTTGAGTTTGGTAGCGGCCAGCAGTTTATCACTGTTTTGGAAGGAAAAATTAATTTTCTGAATGATTGGATCAATAGGAACAGGATTATTTTTGGGCCTATTATGGCTGTTATGGCAGCGATTAACACAAGAAACGCCTGTTTCTTCTAGATTTTTTTGATGAATTGTTTTTCCCGCCTTTTTGATGATATATAAACCGCATAAAATATGCTTGTCAGAAGTCTTTAACGATATTACAATATTATCCCTGCGCCCATAGCTTCCACCTGCGTTAAAGCTTCGGTGGACAGGCAAATAAAGAGGAAACTATTGGCTTTTGACAAAAATAATATTTGCGCCCATAGCTCAACTGGATAGAGCACTTGCCTACGGAGCAAGTTGTTAGAGGTTCGATTCCTCTTGGGCGCATATAAGTTTATTTAAAAAGTTGCGCTTTGAAAGTAGTCGGTGTTTTGTAAAGCGTCAGAATCGAACCTCAAAGGGGTCTGGGGAAAGATTTTCCCCCTAGGCGCATAGAATTATCTTAAAATATGTTTTCTGATGAATTTTTTATGAAAGAGGCTTTAAAAGAGGCCAGAAGGGCAGAATCGTCTGATGATGTTCCGGTTGGCGCTGTTATTGTTTTGAAAAACAGGGTTATTGCGCGTGGACACAATCAGGTGGAATGTTTGAATGATCCGACAGCCCATGCCGAGATGTTGGCGATTACGTCGGCCGCGGAATACCTGAAAAGCAAGTGGCTGACAGATTGTGTTTTGTATGTGACAATTGAACCCTGCAGTATGTGCGCGGGAGCGCTTGTTTTATCACGAATCGCGAAAGTTGTTTTCGGTGCCGCTGACCCCAAAACCGGGGCAGGGGGGTCTGTTATAAATATCCTTCATAACGTAAAGTTAAATCATCGCATAAAGGTTCTTTCCGGCATATTGGAACAGGATTGTGCCGGTTTAGTGCAGGATTTTTTCAAGAAAAAAAGAGCCTCCCGCAATTAAGATCCTGTAAAATTTCTGGAGAGGTCGCGTAGTCCGGTTTAGCGCGCGCGCCTGGAGAGCGCGTAACTCACAAGGTTCGAGGGTTCGAATCCCTCCCTCTCCGCCAATTTTTAGGTGAACCCTTCCGACGAGAACCATAGATAGTTTTGGCTCTCGTAGAAGGGGATTCGAACTACAGAGGAGAGTGGGATGGAAAGAATTCTTGGTAAAAATAATTTGCTTTCAATTTTTGTACCTTTGATGGGAGTTGTGGTTACGGCTATTATCGGAATTTTATTTTTTCGACCACAAGAATTGTACCATTACAACTTAATAAGCCGCTTCGAGGGATTAGGATTCCTTTTTGTGGCACCGTTTATCTTCTTTATGGGTTGTTATCTGGCGGCTTTAGTGCCTTATTGGATATCAAGAGAAGAAGAGACGTATATCCCCTTATTATTGGCAACGTCAGCTTGTCTGGGTGTATTTGTGGGGCAAATATTATCGACCATTATTGAGGTTTATACGCGTCAGCCTTTCCTGCGTCTTATATTATCTGCGATTATTTGTTTTTGTGCGGTCCGCCTCTCTCTGATGAAAACACGTGCGGTTGCAAGAGGTGCTTTTCAGCGATTTCTACGTCCAGGCCTTCTTATCATCTTATTGTTTGTACCTGTCCTATTCTCTATTCCGAGACATGGGGAAGATTTCCCTCATCAGGCATCGCTTTCAGTTCGCGATCAATGGGCGAGGAAGAATTTGGACCCATACTACTCAGCAGCGGTGGTTCAGGTAAAGGGTATGCAAGCCATTCGTCAAGATATAGGCAATATTATTACCGTAGCGCCGGCGCCTCGTAGCCCCAATGGTATGTATGACGGCGGAAACACATTCACTCTTGACATAGAGGGAGAAAAAGGGAGTGGCCGATGTAAGGTTGGATTCCTGTATTGGGGCGGCGGTAAGGGCGAGATCGAATTACAGAGTGCAAGTTGGTTTTTTCATGAAAAAAACGTTGATTTACTGAAGATCAAGGAAGATAGATTGCGTAATCTGCCTTTAGAGAATGCCGTAAGTGAGTATCCGGATGTTTCCTTAACAGAAGCCATTCGGATGAAGAATAACAAACTCATTGCTTATTTGGTTGAAAAAGGCGCAGATGTTAACCAAGAAAAGAATGGGGAGACCCCGATGGAAATAGCTATAAAATATCGGTGTGATTACGATGCGATAAAATATCTTTTAGACCACAAAGCACGAATAACATCCGCAGTGGTAATGTCAGCGGCTAGTAAGTTTGGCTACAGGAAAGAAATTATGAAGTTGCTACTGGATAGGGGAGCGGATGTTAATATGGCTTTGTCTGTCGTATATTCTACCCGTTTTAAGAATTCTAGTAAAGATGTTGAGCTGACGAATATGAGCCCTTTATCATTGGCCGTTTTAGAAGATAATGTTGAATTGGTTAAGTTTTTAATAGGATACGGAGCTGATATTGATAGAGTGTGCGAAGTAAAAGAAGGTCTGATGAGTTCGAAATCTTATACAATAAGCCCCCTTGAAATAGCTAAAAATAATGGTTACGGTGATATTGAGAAAATACTTTTAGAAGCAGAAAAAGTTAAAGGTAACAGAGCAAGACAATAAGCTGTTAGATAACATAGTCATAATAAATCGTGGAGCTTGTTAGTTTGTTGGTTTTTATGGGTCTAATGAAGTTGGGTTCGTCTAAGGCGATTAGCCAACCCATACCGCGTTTGCGGTAGATTTTTATAAGTAGGGGTATTTCAATGGGTTGTAGGGTTCGCATTTCGTCCACGACCACCCGTTGTTTTTTCCTTATACGAAAAATCACTTTACCCGGAAGGGAAGTGGTTTTTCGTAACATTTAGAGGAGAAACAACGGGTTTGGTGAGGCTCCGCCCGAGCCAGAGCCTATAAGCGTTGAAACGCGCGTGGCGAGGCGCTCCCGCTGAACGCGGGATTTTACTAAAAAAAACTTTATTGTGTTTAACAAGCCGAGCAGCGAATGAAAGTGCCTATATGTATATTGACGCTTGAAGCGAACTCTGGCAGGCATAATGAACCAAGGCCGCTATGAGCTGAAATGAGGAAAAAATGAACAAAGAAATAACCACAACTAAAATAGCGATTTTTCGGAAACGCGAGATCAGAAAAACCATCCATAACAAAGAATGGTGGTTTGTAGTCGAGGATGTCGTCTTGGCTTTAACCGATTCCAACGATCCCAAACAGTATATTCAGCGTATAAAGCAACGGGATGAGGAGCTTGGCAAAGGGTGGGTACAAATTGTACATACCCTTGCTATTCAAACCGCGGGTGGCAAACAGCAGATGATTTGTGCCAATACCGAGGGGATTTTTCGCATTATCCAATCAATCCCATCTCCTAAAGCCGAACCTTTCAAACGTTGGCTGGCCAAAGTGGGTTATGAGCGGATTCAGGAAATTGAGAATCCGGAGCTTGCCACAAAGAGGACAAGGGCATTATACAAGGCTAAGGGGTATAGCGATGAATGGATCGAAAAACGGATGCGCGGGATTGCTATCCGTGAGGAGTTAACTGACCAGTGGCAGAAGCGCGGTATCAAGGAGCAAAAGGAATACGAAATATTGACCGCAGAAATATCCAAAGCGACATTTGATATGACGCCATCTGCTTATAAAAAGCATAAAGGACTCAAGCGGGAAAATCTACGGGATCACATGAACGATTTAGAGCTTATCTTTTCCATGCTTGGCGAGGCATCAACGAAAGAAATAGCTGTCAATAAAAACGCTCAAGGATTTGTAGAGAATAAACAAGCCGCGTTTGAGGGTGGTGCTGTGGCGGGCAACGCGAGAAAAGAATTGGAACACAAAAGCGGCAAGAAAGTAATAAGTAAAGAAAATTATCGAAAATTGCCGCAAAACAAAAAGTTGTTGAAGAAGCAATAATGGCTTGAGGTTGTCGTGGACGCGAATCCAGAAAGAGTGATTATGACAGAGATCCTGCAAAAATATAAGAAGGTCGGCTGGCTATTAGTCTTTTGCGGTATTTGGAATGTGGTTTTGGGATTCTTGTACGGATTTGGTTTTATATTTTCTTCCTTTGATATTGGTGACGGGTATAAAAAGGTGGGGTCGATCTATAAGGGTATTGCACATAACATTTCCTGGCTTGGTATGCTTCTTTTTGGTATTGGGGCAATATCATCGGCTCTTTTAATCATTGGAGGAGTATTATTGCTTTCTAGTAAAATGAACAGAGGATTTTCATTTTTTGGATTATGTGGCATGTATTTATATTTCGCAAGCTTTAGTGTAATGACGGTTCTTCTCTCATTGTCGGGTGGGGCTGTGGGCGTATCTTTTATTTGGATAGGAATAGCTCTAATCATTTTAGGTCCGACATTTTTCTTGCATCGTATTTTAAAGGTGGCGGGACGGTGACGTTTTAATGGGTTCGTCTAAGGCGATTAGCCAACCCATGCTTCGCTTGCGGTAGATTTTTATAAGTAATTGTATTTCAGGTAGTTGTAGGGTTCGCCTATCGTTCACGACTATCCGTTGTTTTTTCCTTATACGAAAAATCACTTTACCCGGAAGGGAAGTGGTTTTTCGTAACATTTAGAGAAGAAACAACGGGTCTGGCGAGGCTCCGCCCGAGCCAGAGCCTATAAGCGCTGAAACGCGCGTGGCGAGGCGCTCCCGCTGAACGCGGGATTTCGGCGCATCAAAATCTTATGGTGCTCAATAAGGTGAGCAGGCCGTAACGGCGCCGCTCATTAAATTTTTGCTCTGAAAAATTATCGGATGGCGCGTGAGGCTGTAGCGGCCGGCACTCTTTAAACAAGGAGAGACGCATTGAAACGGAATCTTAAACATTCATTCAATACGTTATAAAATATCACTCGGGCAAAAGCTCGGGTTTTTTATTGATAGAAGGAAGGCCAGGGGGAAGTAATAATAGAATCATAATATATTGGAATAAAAAGAGTTAGAAGGAGTCCTAAAATTTTTTTATCTGTGATATAATTCATCGAAAAAGTTTATAACCGATTGGCATAAAAATGGTTATTCAGAAAAATAATATAATTATATTGAGGCATTTATTTTTGATAGCGATTCTCGGTTTTTGTGTTTATATCAATGTTTTAAATGGCGAGTTTATTTGGGATGACGATATCTACATTAAGTATAACGCGCATATAAAAAGTTATTCTTATATCCCTACAGTTTTTTCTGAAAAGATGGCGGATGGATACATCGGAATTGTCCCTTCAGGGAATTTTTACCGTCCTTTGCAGAAGATTTTATATATAATATGTTACGCGTTTTGGGGGTTGCAGCCTTTTGGTTATCATCTGGTTAATGTTATCTTGCATATCGCGGTAGCACTATGCCTTTATTGGCTTGTATCAATACTTTTTTCTGACAAAGTTTTCGCTTGGATTACTGCTTTGTTTTATTCCGTCCATCCGGCTCATGTCGAAGCTGTGGCAAATATGTCGGGCACGCAGGATCCTTTGTCATCAGTTTTTCTCCTTTTGGCTTTTATCTTCTATCTGAAAACAGGCCGTTTCTTCCGTATTCCCTTTTATGCGGCAACTTTGCTTTGTTTTTTTTGGGCTCTTTTGTCTAAGGAGAATACCATTGTGTTGCCTTTTATTTTTTTGCTTTATCACTATGTTTATAAAAGAAAAATAAAACCAGTATTGTTTTTTTCAGTTACGGGCGTAAGCCTTTTATATTTGTTTATCAGGGTTACTGCTTTAGGCTCCTTCCCGGTGGAAGCGAGCCGGTCATGCCTGATGGTTGCGCGCATCCCCGGTTTTTTTGCTGGCTTGACTAACTATATCCGTATTTTATTTTTTCCTGTCGGATTGCATGTGCATTATGGTGATATGTTGTTTAGATTTAGTGATGCAAAGGCCTTGTTGGGGGTATTATTTTTCGTTTTGATAATATGGTATGCAATTAAAAACAGGGAGAAAGATAAGCTTTTTATTTTTGCGGCAGGCTGGTTTTTTATTTTTCTTCTGCCTATAGCCAATATTTATCCTATCAATGATTCTTTCATAAAGGAGCATTGGTTGTATTTGCCTTCAATAGGTTTCTTTTTGGTTTTATCCCGCGGACTGTTGATATGGTGCCGTGATAAAAGGCTAAAAAATTTTGGCCTTTTTGTTTTTATTGTGATGATGCTTTGTTATTCTTTGTGTACTATAAAGCTTAACGATTATTGGAGTAATCCTTTTACCTTTTTTAAGAGGTCCATACAGTATTGCCCTGATTACGCGATTTTTTATAATGAATTGGGAATAGAATATGAGAAGCGCGCCTTATTCAAAGAAGCCTTAGGTTTTTATCAAAAGGCGCTGGTAAAAAATCCCCGCTATATTGATCCGTATTATAATCTGGGGAGGGCTTTTATAAGAGAAGGCAGGTATGTTGAGGCCAGGAGTCTTTTTCAGCAGCTCTTAAGAAGTAACCCGCAGGATTTGTCATTGTATTATTCTATCGCCTATTGTTATGATAAAATCAATAAGGGAGATGAGGCTGATAAAATGCGGCTTCAGGCTTTGCAAAAAAGTTCTGAATTCGCTCAAAAGTATCGCATGGAGGGTGATAAGTTTAAAGACTCAGGCCGGCTGAAAGACGCTGTTGCGGCTTATAGGAAAGCTCTAAGTTTTACCCCTGATGATCTTTCGCTCTATAATGATTTGGGATGCGCGTATTTTTTAAATGGTGACTTCAGGCAGGCCGTGGAGCAGTTTCAGGTGGTGTTGTTCGCGGATCCTCATAATGCGGCTATTCATAATAATCTGGCTCTGGTATTTTATTATAACAAGCAGTATGATTTAGCTATCAGCTCTTGTGATTTAGCGGTTAAGCTTGGTTATCCGGTTGACGCCACGTTTCTGTCCCGCCTTGAGCCATATCGAGGGCAGAAAAAGCGGGACGCAGGTAGCCTGTAATAGAAGAGATACCTTTATGGTTTAGTTTCCAGGGAAAGGGCGCATGAAACTCTCTATTATCATGCCTGTATATAATGAAGCGCTGACTTTACGGCAAATTATTAAAAAAATAAAGCTTGTGGATATCGATATTGAGTTGATTATTGTCGATGATGGCTCAATTGATGAGTCAGTTCAAATCTTGGATGAAGTTAGGGATAGTTCTGTGAGGGTTGTTAAACATTCTCGCAATAAAGGGAAAGGGCATGCCATAAAGACAGGTTTGTCTTATGTGACGGGCGATGTTGTTATTATTCAGGATGCGGATTTAGAATATGATCCGGCGGATTATGTTAAGCTCGTGCAGCCCATCGCCGATGGTGTGGCGAAGGTTGTGTATGGCTCAAGATTCCTAATCAGGAAAAATAATATCTCCAGGCCTTATTACGCGGCTAATAAGTTTTTAACTTTTTTGACAAATTTGTTATACGGCTCCCACCTTACTGATATGGAGACTTGTTACAAGTTATTTTGTTCAGATATCATCAAGGGGTTAGGCTTGGAGTCTGACGGTTTTGAAATTGAGCCAGAGTTGACAATAAAAACGATAAAAAAAGGTTATGAAATATATGAAGTGCCAATTTCTTATCAAGCGCGGTCTTGCCGGGAAGGCAAGAAGATTACCTGGAGAGATGCCATAAAAACGGTTTTGACAATATTAAGATACAAATTTTGATATCTTAATATTGTCAATCGCTATTTTTTGCACGGGGGCGTGGTTATTTCATATTGTAATATTGCCAGGCGCCATTCAGTTTTGGATGCAGGAGCTTATAAAGTGTTTCCTTGTCATCGGTATAGAATCCTATCAGAATCAGAGTGAAAATTACGTTTTTTTCTGGCCATGAAAAGCTCCTTTCTATGCGTATTTTGATATATTGTAACTTTTAGCCCTCAGCGCGTCAAAGCAATTTCAACCTAGTGAATGGTTGCTTTTTTTGATATTTTCTGGTATATAAGAATAGGCTGATTAAAGTAACCATCCATCCAGGAGGTAATTCAATGGAATTTAGTAAACCGGGTCCGAATAAGAGGGTTTGCGCTTTTCTTATTGATTCTTGTGTAGGGCAGTTCTTGACGACATTTTTCTTTTTTTCCGGCCTGATTCAGTTTAACTGGATTATTTGGGCTGTCTATATCCTTTTTAAGGATAGTTTTAACGGTAAAAGCCTGGGAAAGCGGCTTGTTGGTTTGCAGGTGATAGGCCTGGATGGTAATGTTGTTAAACCGCGGCAGGCGCTCGTGCGCAATATTTTGATGATTATTCCTATTTTTCCAGTGGTTGAATATATTGTTATGCGTTGCGATAAAGACGGCCGCAGGCTGGGGGACCAGATGGTAAAGACTGAGGTAACCGATTTGAAGCCTCAGCTTAAAGATATACGTTTTTTGTGGATTTCAATTTTAGTGATTGTCCTTTTTATTATTTTTCAGGCCGTGATGGCTTTTATGTTGTATCAAAGCGTTCCTGGATTTCGGGCGATGATAAATAGTTAGGTGGTTTTTGATGTCTTATCTGGTATTTGCGAGGAAGTGGCGGCCGAAAAATTTTGATGAGGTCGTCGGGCAACATCATGTCACACAGACGTTAAAAAGCGCGGTTAAAACAGATAAATTGGCGCACGCGTATTTATTCGCGGGCCCTCAAGGTGTGGGTAAGACATCGTGCGCGAGGATTTTGGCCAAAGCGCTTAATTGTGAAAAAGGCCCGACGGATACGCCCTGCGGAGAGTGCTCGGCGTGCTGTGAGATTGCTGAAGGCCGCAGTCTGGATGTGATTGAAATAGACGGCGCTTCCAACCGCGGTATTGATGAAATCCGCACACTGCGTGAAAATGTCAAATTCGCTCCGCTCAACGGCCGCGTGAAAGTTTATATTATTGATGAAGTCCATATGTTGACGCAGGAGGCGTTTAACGCCCTGCTTAAAACTCTGGAAGAGCCGCCGCCTTATGTGAAGTTTATCTTCGCGACAACGCATCCGCAAAAAGTTTTAATGACGATCCTTTCGCGCTGCCAGCGTTTTGATTTTGTCCGTATTCCCACAAAAGATATTATTGAAAAACTTAAAGAGATTTGCCGTGATGAAAAGGTGAAGCTTGATGATGATATCTTTTTTGCCATCGCCAAATCTGCTGATGGCAGTATGCGCGATGCCCAGTCTGTTTTAGATCAACTGCTTTCATCTTCGAAAGACAGCCTGAAGCTGTCAGATGTTGTTTCGGTTTTGGGCATTATTGAGCAGGATGTTTTTATGGATTTTACTTGTTGCGTCAATAAGCATGATGCGGCAGGCGCCCTGACATTGATAGCCGATGTTTTGAGCCGGGGGAAGGATATGAGCAACTTCTTAGAAGGCCTTTTGGAATATTACCGTAACCTTATGGTTTTAAAGATTGTTAAGTCCAGCCCTGAAGCGTTGATTGATTTGCCCAAGGATATTTTAGAGAAGATAAAGCAGGGCGCTGAGCAATTAACTCTTTCGCAGGTGATGAGTTCTATCGCCCATATTTTTGCCGCGCAGGAGATGGCACGTAAGTTAAATTCCGTCCGTATCCCGCTGGAAGTTTTGGCGGTAAAATTATCATCATTAGGACAGAAAGAGCAGAGTGCTGCTGTTATAGAACCGGTGAAGAGCGCACCGCGGCCGCAAGTTCAAAAGAGGGAAGAAAGGCCGCCTGTTGCCACGCCTGGCGAGCCTGTTTCTGAGGAGGTTTTTGAAGAGGCGCAAAAGCCGCGCGAGCCGGATAAAATTAAGGGTGGTTTTGCGATATTAAAAGATGAAAAGGGTTTAGCCGATGTGTCATTGACATCATTTGTTCATGAAATACAGCATACGCTTGAGGAGGTAGAGGGCCGCTGGAAGGAACTGATCGCGAAACTCACCACAATAAAAATGTCCTTGGCTACTTATTTAAAATCCGCGGCTCCGGTCAGAATTGATAACAATCACCTGGTCATAGGGTTTCCCAAAGACGCTGTTTTTTTTAAAGAGGCGATGGCGCATAAGGATAATTTGAAGATTGTTGAAGAGACGCTTAACTCTATCATGCGGGCGAATATTAAATTATCTTTGGAAATCTCCAAAGATTTAAAGATTTTACGCGAAGAAGAAGTTGTGAAAGAGACGCCATTTTTAAAATCCACACTGGATCTTTTTAACGGCAAGATTATAAAACGATAATTGGAATTTCGGAATAAATTTCATGGCAGGATATAGTTTAAGGACGATAGAAAAGTTAATTGAGCAATTGATGAAACTGCCTGGTATCGGCCGCCGCAGCGCGCAGAGGATCGTGTTTCATCTTTTGGAGGCTTCTAAAGAAGAAGTGGTTGGTTTGGTTGAGGCAATTTCTGATGTAAAATCAACGGTGCGGTTTTGTTCGGTGTGCAATAATTTCAGTGAAACCGAGGTGTGTGGTATTTGCGATGGGGCCAAACGTAATAAAAGCCTGGTTTGCGTGGTGGAAAGCCCCAAAGACGTGGAGCAGATTGAGCGCAGCGCGACATTTCATGGCGTGTATCACGTTCTTTTAGGAGCTATTTCACCTTTGGAAGGCCGCGGCCCTCATGATTTAAAAGTGAACGGTTTGATTGAGCGTGTTAAAAAAGGCGATATCAGTGAAGTCGTTATCGCGACTGACTCTGACACCGAAGGGGAGGCGACGGCGATTTATTTAACGAAGCTTTTGCGGCCGTTGGGGGTGAAGGTGATGCGTATCGGTATTGGTTTGCCTGTGGGCAGTAATCTGGAATACGCTGATCCTGCGACTTTAGCGCGCGCGATTGAGTGCCGGCGCGAGATGTAAAAAATTACCCGTCACGCTTGACGAATCAGGCCTTTTTAACTATAATTGACCAGTTGTAATTCTCACAACAGGCCATCCTGAGGCCAAATGGCCGAAGGATCTTGTAGTTAGTTGTTGAATTGATTTGTAAGGGTTTACTTGTGTCTTGTGTCGTTGTATCCTTGTGACGGGTTTTAAGGTTTACATGTGACTTTGTGTCATGTGACGTTGCGGCTTATTAGCTCTTTATATGATTTTATTCCCCCCTAGCTCAGTCGGTAGAGCGAGTGGCTGTTAACCACCAGGTCGGAAGTTCGAGTCTTCCGGGGGGAGCCATATTGACGTCTGACAGCGGATTTTGCCGTCAGATGTCGCAGTATCAAATAGCCCTGTTTGGGGATACTTCCCGATCAGGGCTATTTTTATGCCTGTAGGGCCTAATACGGCCTTCTTTACGAGGAGTTTGAATATCTCTTTCTTCTGGTAAGGCGGGAGCGTGTCAAATAGGCTGGCAAACTTGCCAACAGCTAGCATTACGTCCTCTTTACGGATCGCCTCGCGCTGAATATCGTTTATCTGCGCGTCGAGTTCCACCATCCCGGCCTCAGTGTCTTTTCTTTCCTTGGCCAATTCATCGAGTTTTTCACGCAGGAATATGCTGTTGTCAGTTGTTGCAAGCGTTGTCCACTTAATCATGATGCCATCAGCTTGCATTTTTATGTCCTCGAGCTTTCGCTTGAGCGCGTCACGTTGCGCGTTAAGCTGTGGCAGTTCTTTCTGCAGTTCAGCGTTTGCATCGCGCACCATTGATTCAATAATATCCTCTTGGGTTACGAGGCCTTTTATATGGTCAATTACTACGTTCTCAATTTCATCGGCTGACATTTTGAATCTGCATGCTTTACAGTGATAGTAAAAATATTTATTCCCTTTGTGGCCGGTTCCGCAGGTTCCTTCCATAGGCTTTCCACACTTTTCGCATAGGAGTAATCCGCCGTTCAAAATATAAACGTGTTTTATAGGCGCAGTCTCATTGTGTTTTGTCGCTGTGTTTTTGGCTAAAAGATTTTGAGCCTTGTAAAAAGTTTCTTCATCAATTAGCGGTTCCCATACGGCAGGGACGGTGCGGTATCTATTGCTTTCTGGAAGTTTGTCCTGATCCTGTGTTTTCCACTTTTTGTTGATTTCCTTTTTGCCGATATAGGCGAGGTTTACCAGCATTTGTTTCATTGATGATCGGCCGAATGTTTGCGGTGATCGTGTTTTGTTGCGCCGGGATGTGTATCCTTTGGTTCTGTAGCCGTTGGTATTTAACGCCCTGCCGGTTTCGATCAGCGACCCGCACTCCAAATATTTCCTGAAGGCGAACTGGATCGCGGCTTTTTCTTGTTCGCTTACTTCGAGGTAGCCTTTTTTGTTTGGATTTAAGTTATAGCCTAGTAAATGACCACCGTTCCAAAGCCCGCGCTCTGCCCGGGCGATGGTAGCGTCTTTATTTCGCTCGGATGTTTGTGTTCGCTCAAATTCAGCGAGCGCCATCATAATCGTGATGAAGAGCTTGCCTTGCGAGGATGTCGTATCGTAGTTTTGCTTTAAGCAGACGAACTCGACGTTGTATTTGGTAAGAACCTCAAAGAAATTCAGGAAGTCTTTAACCGACCGGCTGATGCGATCAAGCGCGGTGCAGATGACTGTGTTGACCTTGCCGGATTCCATATCGGCGAATAGCTGGGCGAATTCCGGGCTTCGGAATGAATCTTTACCTGAAACGCCCTTGAGGATGTACCGTCCGGTTTCAAGCCAGCTTTCACCGCAGGCAGTGTTTTTGTATTCAACGTGAGCCTGTAACCGCTGGAGCTGGTTTGTAAGCGACCCTTCGGGATTTCGGGCTTGTTTATCTGTACTTACTCTTATTACGAATCCGCATTTTTTCATTCTTTCCTCCGCGTTATAGGTACAACAACACCCCTATAACAAGAAGCGACCCCAGTCAAGCTGAATCAACCCCGGGTGACGGCAAATCGCGGTTGGCGATCTCGCGGGCATTGTCTATGGCTTGCCGGACTTTTTCATGTCGTTTGGGATCGACTCGGAGCAATCCTTCTTTCTTAAGATAGTTATAGACGCCTTCCGCGAGTATCTTCGCTACTTTCTTTATCCGCTCGGCTTCATCCGGGCTATCAACGTATTCAACTTCAACTTTTAACGCCATGCCTTAAGCCTCCTTAAGGCATATATACGGATTCGACAGCTGAAATGTCGGAGGCTGGCATCATCACTGATACGTCAGTTATAGATTCGAGGTTTTGGCGGGGGTAGGATGTATTTCCGTCATTACTCCGTAATTTTCAGAGCGTAGTTTTAGGGATATCTTGAATCTGGGCTTGCAAGACACCCGCAAAGCAAAGCGGAGGTGTCTCGCAGGCCTTTTTTTATTGGATACGAACCTAAGTTAGGGCTAGGTCGTAGCGCTGGTACAGGTTCGGGGCTATCCTGATTCTGGGCTTATTCAGAGACACCAAAAAAAAGCGAAGGTGTCTCGTAACCCATTGTTTTTTAATGGGTTGCCAACCTCGGGTAGGCCTCGGTCGTAGCGGTATTATAAGGCTGGCGGTATTATCCAGATGGGCTCAATTGAGACACCTGAAAAAAACAGCAAGGTGTCTTTGATTGAGCCGTTTTTGTAACAAGAAAAACTCCCGGAGGCCTCCGTTATTTAACGATAGCTTGTCCGGGCGTATTCTGAATCTGGGCTCGATTGAAACACCTGCAAAAAAAACGGCAGAGTGCTTGATCGAGCCTTTTTATACCCCGCCGGTACATCCGTAATTATGGAGTTACTGGATTCGGCGTATCCTGAATTTGAGCTCGTTTCAAGGCGCCTGCAAAAAACGCGGTGTCTTAAGGCGAGCTTTCTAATCACGGAGCCCTCCGTGATTTCCTAAGCCCTCAAACTGGCCTATCCTTTAGTTGGGCTTGCTTCAAGACACCGCAAAAAAAACAGCGTGGTGTCTTAAGGCGGGCTCTATCTCTTTTATACGGCAAGTGCCGTAGAAGTGTCGGCCTCAAAAGGCACCTCGCGAAACGGAGGTGTCTCATGGGGCTTAAGTATGGAGGCGTATTTGAGGGTTGGGAAATCGCGGTTGCCAAAAAGCTGGTGGATCAGTTCAAGCATAAGTGGCGGTGCTTTACCAAGGATGATTTTGAGGATCTCTTGCAGGAGTGTTTAAGCCATTGGTATTTCAGGCGTGACAAATTCACTGATTCGAAGGGCGCGTCAAAATCAACGTACATGTCGAACGTTATAAAAAACAAGCTGATGGATATGGTCGCGGAGCGCATGGCTGAGAAACGCAAGACTGATCAGATGAGTGTTTCGCTGGATGAGCCTATCAGCGAAGATGACGAGACCGCCATCATCGATAAGATCGCGGACAAATTGACCGAAGATTTGGCCGATGTATTCAGGGTGATTGGCTTAAAGCATGACCTTGCCAGCGCTTTGGAAAAACTCACACCTCAGCAAAGAGAACTTTGCCGTCTGCTTGAGGAAGGTGTGAGTATTAAGGAAGCCGGACAGAAGCTCAATATTCATCGAAGCACGGTTTATGAGGAGATCAAGCGTATCGGAGAGGCGTTCGAAGGAAATGGCCTGAAAAATTATCTCTAAATGACCCGACACTTTAGCGCAGGAGTCCGTATATATGCCTTAGGAGGAAAGCAAAGTGCAGGATAAGAGCAATCTATTTGAAGCAGGCAATATCTACTTAGCGGCCTATCTCGTTTACCGCGGGTTTTCTATTCGCGGGCTTACCGGCTACGGCAGGCAGAAACGCCTTCAATTCGACAACTCCCCGGAAATTCAAAAGACCAGCAAAGAATTCTTTGAGAATTCCGATGCGTCGCGTCTTTTCGATTGTTACCGCAAAACCAAAGACTATTTATTTCAAAACGGAGTGTGATCATGCAATCTGAGGAAAGAAAAGACAAAAAATGGATTGTTGAAAATATCCCGCAGGAATTAAAAGATCTTCCTATCTGGGTTGGATTCAAGTTTGTCCCCCAAAAAGATAAGAAGCCGAAGAAAGAACCAATCAATTCGACGACCGGCGAACATGCTAAATCGAATGATCCACAAACTTGGCGTCCTTTTAATGAAGTTATTGTCAAGGCTGAGACATTAAAATTTGACGCGATTGGGATCGGCGTTGTCGAGCCATATATCGTCTGCGATATTGATCATTCTGTCTGTGAGAAAGTTATCTCACCGCTCGCAAAGAAAATAATATCCGCGTTCCCCAGTTACACCGAATATTCACCGAGTAAAACCGGCATTCACATTGTTGGCAAAGGCAAGATTTCAAGAGTTCGCAAATTTACCACGCTTGATGTCGAGATGTATTCCGGTAGCAGGTTCTTTACTTTTACCGGCGACCTTGTGCCGGAATGTCCGCAAGATATACACGAAGTGGATATATCGAAGCTCTATGGTGAGCTCGAGCAGATGGATGATGCGAATAAGCAGATTGACGCTCTCTTTAAGCGCATACGCAAGAGCAAAGACGATACTTTTTTCGCGCTCTATGAAGGCAAATGGCAGGACTCATATTCTTCTCAATCCGAAGCGGACATTGCGTTCTGCAATAAACTCGCTTTCTGGACAGGCAAGGATTCGGCGTTTATGGGTTCACTCTTTCGTAAGTCGGGCCTCATGCGTCCTAAGTGGGACGAAAAACATTTTAGCGATGGTAAGACTTACGGACAATCGCTTATCGAAAAAGCCATTGAGAGTTGTGCCAATGCCTATCAATCGTCAGGATCTGGATTCAAACATAAGTCAACTCAAGGCGAAATTATCACCCGCGACTGCGAGGAGAACAGCAAAGACTTTTTCCGTGATCAGCATGGCAATTCGATCATGGTGCTTCCTGTCGGCGATCACCTCGAGGTATGCCCCACGTCAACGACGAGTTTCAGGAATTGGACAGCTACCCGCTACCGCGAGAAATACGGCGTGCCTCCCAAGACTGATGCAATCAATCAGGCGAAAGTACAGATTGAGGCGCGTTGCGCGGCTTCCCGGCAGGTTGAATTATTTAATCGTGTCGGCTGGCATGAAAATAAAATCTTCTATGACCTTACCACTGCGGATCATAAAGGTGTTGAGATAGACAGAATTGGTTGGAGAGTTGTTGGTGTTCCTCCGATGTTCCGGCGTTATCAACATCAAGCCGAACAAGTCGTACCGGTTGCGGGATGCGACCCGAAAGACTTCCTGCGGTTCTGTAACATCTCGATAGATGATTGTTGCCTTTTTATGGCGCTTATTGCCTCGTATTTTATTCCAAATATTCCGCATGTGATTTTAAGCCAGACCGGTGAACAGGGATCCGGTAAATCAAACAACTCCCGCAAGATTAAAAGTTTGGTTGATCCGTCTCGCGTCACTCTCATTTCAAACCCGAAAGATTTGGAACACGCGCAAATGATCGGCGAGAAACATTGGCTTATCTCTTTTGACAATATCTCCCGAATCCCTGAATGGCTTAGTGATTATTATTGCCGGGGCGTGACTGGTGAAGGCGATATGAAACGCTCGCTTTATACAAATGACGACGAGTTTATCCGCTCATATCGCAGGTGTTTTGTTTTGAATGGTATCGGCTCATCAATGTATCGGCCTGATCTGATTGACCGCTCCATCATTTTTGAAATTCCTATACTTAAAAGTTCCCTGCCGGAGAGCGTCATGAACGACGAATGGCAGAAGTATTTGCCGGGCATTCTCGGAGGATTCTTTACCGTTGTATCCAAAGCAATGAGACGAGTAGTGCAAGTTACCGGTCATGAGAAGTTTCGCATGTCGGACTTCGCTCAATGGGGCGGTGCATTGTCCGAGGCGTTGGGTTATTCGCAGGATGAATTTTTCAAGAAATATCAGGAGTCGGTTGATCGCAAATGGCAGGACACCGCGGAGGACAGCACGTTTGCGAAAAAGATCAGCGAATTCTTGGACAAACACGCCGGTTATTGGTCGGGATCGCCTGCTGAGCTTCTTTCCGAGCTGAACCCCGCAGATGATGAGAAAGGTATTCCCAAGACAGCCAAGTGGCTTTCAAACGAGCTGGTCAGAATCGCGCCGGTCATGCGTAATGTCGGCATCGACATCATCAAAGACAAGCGCGAAGGCGGAACCGGAAGGCGCATTTTTGTGATCAGGAAATGCGACCGCAAAGATTGTGAGGATGGTGTGAGGATCAGGCAATTTTGTGAGGATGACCATGAGGTGGACAATGACCGGCCGTTCTAATTCTGTGAGGATTGATATGTATCCTCACAGAAACTCACAGGCATCCTCACGGGGTCAACTCGCCTATCTACAAGCGGTTACAGCAATCTGTGAGGATTGTGAGGCTATTTTCCTTAAAGGTCTGGGAAAGGAAAATATTTATATAAATGGCTCATAAAGCTCACAAAAAACACAGAGGTAAAAGGACAGGGATTTTACCCTCACAACGCTCACAAGCTCACGAAGGAGGTGATGTTTTTGCTGGAGTAGGAATCAAAATGGGTGTCAGTTAAAACCACAATATCAAAATGAAAGGACAAAACCATGAAACTGAATTTTTTGAATGTATTGAAGAAGGAATCAACGTCGGAGGAGATCGCAGAACAGGTTGTCGCGTTGGAGATCAAGAAAACGCAGTGCGAGAAAATTCGCGATAATGCCAAGAGTATCTGCAAGGAGCTTCGCGGCAAAACGATGTGCGGTGAAAGCGTCAATACAGAGGCAATCAAGCAAGCTGACAAGTCTTACGACGAGTCGGTGCTTGATCTGGAGATCGTCGAGGAAAGTCTCGAGGAGCTCAAGAAAAACCTCTACACGTCGCTGGAGGCAAGGCACGCTCAGGAAACGAAGCAGATCTATATTGATCGCAATAAATGGGCGACGGAAAAGGAAAATCTTCTGCGGGAAGTGAACAAGGTCAAAGGTCGTCTGGTCGGCTTGATGATCGGCGTCTATCACTATGAGCCGGAAGCTATGAGGCAGTTGGGAAATCTTTCCGCGTTCAATGTGTCTAACAGTGATCCTCTTTATGACGAGTTTACCGCTGAGAAGAATCGGGCATTATCGGAGTTAAAGCGGCCGACTCCTGCGGATCTGGAGGATGCTGTTCAGCGCAAAGAGCATTGGGTCTCGACCTTCAAAATTGATGAGGAGTACGAGGCGATCCTCAAGGCGTATCGCGAGAAGGCTCAGGCGAGTGCAAATTAACCGAATCACTGCGGAGGAGCCTTCAGCGGTGTTCTTGTCAAATCTTCCATCGCGAGGGCTTTGCCGGAGAAGAGCGTCCGGCAAGAGCGGCCTTGTTACCCGTCCTCTCCGCACGCCATTCTTTAAGGTTATAACATGAAGAAAACGAAACGAAAACGGTTGTCCAATGGTTTCTGGACAGTTATCCGGCTCAGACTATCTACCGGGCGCAGTTGCAGGCTCATGGTGTATGTTACGCCCGAGACCTTCAGGGACTACTTTTACGGGTCCTTGGAAGGGGGTGTCGGCCGCGGGTCGGGCGAGGCGCGGGCCTTGAGTGATGTCAGGTTTTGAAAATGTCATGTCGTGGTCGTATGGGCATATTTCAGGGTGTTCGGTTGGCAATGGCTCAAAAAGGCGTTTTCCGTCGAGAAAACAGCTCAAATTTGGCTCAAAATCGCCTCAAAAACGGTGTCCGAATACACGACAAAACCGGACATTTGGCATGTCCGAATGTCCTATTGGCGCTCTTTGACAAATTTCTTGCCAACCGCCGGTCACTATGGCTTACTTACCCCAAAAAGGAGGGCAATTCTATGGCTAAGGTAACCGAAAATGCAGTCAAAAAGACTCGCTACATCAGTGTCCGGCTGGGTGGTGAGGAGGTTTACGTGGAGAATATCTCAACGCAAGGCGATCTGCGGGATGCGGTCCCGGCCGGTAAGCTTCGCCTGAGGGAGATCCAGAAAATCATGCCTCTGGGCAAGTGGAGCTTGAATATCGAAGAGCAGTGGAAAGGTCGTAACTGCGAAACGCATTACCGGATCGTGGATGTCACGACCGGCAAGATTCAAGAGTCTCTCCTATAGCTTCTTCCAGTAAATCAATTCCCTTTTCTCCTAAAGTTAGCATAACTCATAAAACGATTGACTTGGTGGAATAAGTGAAATACAATGGAAGAAATGGAATATCGGTAAAAAAGGGGTATTATGCTTAAAAAATCATTATATGTGTTTTTAGCATTGTTTTTATTTATTCCAAGCGTTTCGTTTTCTCAGGCTATTGATCGTGATGTTGACAATGACGGAATATGGGACGCCGACAAAGGTGGCATTGATAGAGACTTAGACAATGACGGAGTGTGGGATTCGAATTTGGGCGGTATTGACCGGGATACTGATAACGATGGAACATGGGATCATAATAAAGGTGGCATAGACCGGGATTGGGATAATGACGGCACATGGGACTCAAATCAAGGTGGTATTGACAGAGATATTGACAATGATGGCGTCTGGGACGCTGATAAAGGCGGAATAGACAGAGATTTAGATAACGATGGCGTTTGGGATCAATAATTCATCACTGAATAATACTGAGGTAATTCCTATGAATGACCTTCTTAAACAATTAGAACTTTACCGGCTTGAAAACAAGATCACGCAGGAGACGCTTGCTAAGGAATTGGACGTTGCCTTCTCTACCATCAGCCGTTGGCTTAACGGCAAGGTCAAGCCGAATAAGATTCAGCAGTATCACATTGAGAAGTTTTTAAAAGGTAAAACAACGAGATAAATATTATGGCAAACAGGGCTTCTTCAAATACATCAAAAATAAGACTCCAGATCGAAGAGTGGAAAAAAAGACTCATAGATTTGACACGTAGGAACCAGCTTGTTTTCTTTAATTCCGTAAAAAAAAGTGCCATTGAGATTAAGCATCCTTCTTTCGCAGAAGTATTCAATACATTGCTCAACGAAAAGAAATTTAATGTATGGTTACCACCGGAAGATGATGATAAAGACAAACTCGATGACGATGAGAACCACGATTTATTTGGTGATGACCAGCTACATGAAGACTACGATTTAAAGGCTAACGATTTAGCGTTTTCGTTGTCTGGTCGAAAAGAGACCGAACGAAGAATAAAGGGTATTTACAGAAAATCATCCTCTGATTATTTAGAAAAGGGCATAAGAACATCGATAATTGCTTTTGGGTTGCTGTGTTGGAAAGAAAAAGATTCTCATGAAGAAGTCTGTTCTCCTTTATTGCTTTATCCGGTAGAGATATTACAAGCTACCCCCGAAGAGCCGTATAAAATCATTGGATCCGAAGAAGATGTTATCCTGAATCCAGCAATTCAAGTTAAGATAAATCTTGATTTTAAAATCCAATTGCCGGAACCTGATTTTGATTCAGATGATTGGGATCTCGATGCGTATCTGTCCTTGGTGGAAAAACTTGGCAAGCGGGATGGGTGGCGTGTTGAAAAGAGAATGTTCCTTGGGAATTTCACTTTCCATAAGATAGCTATGTATCAGGATCTTGCTACTAATGTATCGTCGATGGAGCAACATCCGATAATCAAGGGGCTCGCGGAAGGATTCTTAGAAGAAAAACTTTGCGCAAATGAAATTCCAACCGAGAAGGAACTCGATAATAACGCAGACTCGAAAAGGATGCTTTACATATTAGATGCCGACAGTAGTCAATCTAAGGCTATCGAATCAGCGATATGTGGGCATAGTTTTGTTTTAAAAGGACCTCCGGGGACTGGGAAAAGTCAAACCATAGGCAATATAATTGCTGAATTTTTAGAGGAAGGTAAAACAGTTTTATTCGTCAGTGAAAAAATGGCAGCATTGGAAGTTGTTTTTAATAGATTAAAGCAAGCTCGATTAACCGATTATTGTCTCGAATTGCATAGTCATAAAGCTAATAAAAAAGAGGTAGTCAAAGAACTTGCAAGATGTTTGGATGAACAGCCAGTTTCCACCAAGCGGGTTACTAACCTTGAGCTGGAAAAACTTCGAGCTCTTCGCACACGATTAAATGAATATGTTCTCGAGCTCCATTTTATTAGAGATCCCCTCGGAGAGAGCATGTATCAAGTTTTTGGCAAATTATCTAAATTCGATAAAGTGCCTCTTGTTTCTATGAGTTTACCTGAAGATAGCTTCTCTCCTCTTTCATTTCAATCAAGTAAAGACCTCATATTCAGACTTAGAAATTGTTATGCTGTTATTGAAGAAGGTTGCTCTTTTCCTTGGAGAGGATTCAAGGCTCAACGGTTTACGCCTAGCCTGAGAGCCGATCTTATTGACAGACTTACAATGATAGCGTCTCAGGTAAACAAAGTGGACGGCCTTTTTAAAGATCATTCCGCTGTTCTAGAGTTAGACGCTCCGGCAAGTCTTTCGGGATGTAATTGGCTGCTTAAGATAAGCAAAAAGTTAATTACGAATCCGTCTCCCGCTAAGCTATGGTTTTCTGAAACGGAGAGAAAACATCTGTTAATAGAGGCGCAAAAATATTGCGATTTAGATGATGCTTATCAAAAATCAAAAGATAAAATTCTATGTGATTTTAATGAAACCTTTTTCGAATTGGTCACGAGCATAAGAAATGATTTTTATTCGGCATGGAAGGAAACAAGCTCTTTGATATCGAAAAATGCTGATATCGATGGTCAATTACTTATTGTCAGGAAGGACCTGGAATCCTTTGCAAATACTTCAAGGCAATATTTAGAATGTTTTCTTCGTGATATTCAAGAGATTACGAATGGGCTTGGTTTGATACTGCCAAACGATTACTCAATAGAACGCATAAAACAAATAACAGAAATTACCGCGCTTCTTTTCTCACCAAATAAGCCTGAAAAAGCGTGGTTTGATCCCGCAGTTTTAAGCAGAGTAGTTAATATCGCCAAGAAGCTTCGTGCCTATTGTGAAAAACATGCCCTAATAACGGATGCGATTGCTTCCAAGTATTATGCTGAGTTTTTAAAACTAGATATTGAGCGACTAATTAAAAGTTTTGAGGGGCGATATAAGAGTGTATTCAAGTGTTTTATACCTCAATATCATTTCGATATCAATCAAATCAAGAAAACCAGCAAAACAAAGCTTTGCCTATCCGCGATTATTGCTGATTTAAAGAATGCTAAAGAACTGAAGGATCTCGAAGGTAATTTTGATGCCGAGAGAATGACCATAAAAGAGATGCTCGGCAACTATTTCATGGGATTTGATACGGATCTTAATGCTGTAGAGTCTGCAATTAAAGTAGCGGACAGGATTATTTATCTTGTCGGCGAACTTCCATTGCCATCCGCCTTAACAAATGCTGGATCGTTATGCGGGGTTGCGCACCCAAATATAAAAATCGTTTTTACCCGCCTTGATAATGCATTGACCGAGTGGTTGCATGAGGTAGATAAATATGGGACTATCATTTCGGGCAAGTGTTTGGTTTCAACAAAATTACCTCTTATTGAAAGCCCCGTTGTATCCATAGTCAAATACTTTCAGGATTTATATCTTGCCTTAAAGAGTTTTAATGAAGTTACTGGCACAGTCGAAAAAACTAGACGCCGGGAGAGTTTTAATTCATGCTCGGGAATATTGAGTACATTGGATATTCTTGTTCAGATTCGAGATTATGAGAAAAATATTCAGGAAAAATCAGAAAAACTAGCTCAATCATTTGAGGGTAAATTCCATGGGCTACGGACAAATTGGCAAGAAATAATCCATGCGTTAAACTGGACAAAGGAATTTACTGGCATGATTGAAGGAATTCCTCTTTCGGAAGATTTCTTTGCCCATGTTACGGCAGGAATAAAGCCAACAGAATCTGAAATATCAGATTTGGATTCGGAGCTTCGTGTAGCTGAGGAAAGAATTAAAGAATTTGAAAACTTTTTTGATAATGGACAAGACCATTATCCTCCGGTAAGGCTATTAGCTCTCAATTTTGACCAAATCGTACAAGATGTTAATCAACTTGTTAGCAGGGTCGATGATCTTGCTTCCTGGCTTGAATATATTCATATTGCCAATGAGCTACGGAAATATGGTTTATCGCTATTCTTAGAAAGAATTATTAGCATGCCCCCAGATTCGAATAAATTAAACGACATTTTTATCAAAGCTTTTTATAACGCGTGGGTTAATAAGATTTCTGAACAAGTGCCGGTATTGGGTGAATTTAAGGGTATCAACCATGAGGATGCGGTATCTGAATTCCGAATGCTTGATAAGAAATTGAATTCCCTTTCGTCCTCTTTGATTATTGGGAAATTAAATGAGTCAAAGAGTGGTTTGTTGGATGGGGTAAAGGGTAGCGAAGTATCAGTGTTAAGGGATCAATCAGCGCGTATCCGTCGGCATCTTCCCTTGAGGGTGCTTTTTGCGCGCATTTCGCATCTATTGCTTAAACTAAAACCGTGCCTTCTCATGAGTCCTCTTTCCGTCAGTCATTTTATTGACCAGACAAATTTCAATTTTGATCTCATAATTTTTGATGAAGCATCACAAATATGTTCAGAAGATGCTGTGGGTGCCATAGCTCGTGGCAAACAATTAATTGTAGCTGGAGATAATAAACAATTACCTCCGACTAAATTCTTCCAAGGTGACTCAACTGACGAAGAAGATTTAGAGGAATCCAACGAGTCATTTGGAGTATATCAAAGCGTTTTAGATGATTGCGAGAGAATCGGGCTGACACCGCAACCTCTAATGTTGAAATGGCATTATCGAAGCAGACACGAAGGCCTAATTGCATATTCAAATTTACGATTTTATGAAAATAAACTTGTTACGTTCCCATGTGCAAAAGAAAAGCATGACAATTTAGGTATTAAATTTGTTCATGTTTCGGATGGGATTTTTGATCGTGGAGGGAAAAGAAATAATTTAAAAGAAGCCGAAATAGTAGCTGACTTAGTTTTTGATCACTTTTCTAAATATGGGGAAGGCAAAACGCTGGGTGTTGCAACATTGAATTTACCACAGAAAGATACCGTACTCGATGTTATAGAGCAAAGGAGAAAGACCCGTCCGGAATTAGACAAATACTTTCTTAATGATAGATTGGCCGGATTTTTTGTTAAAAATCTTGAATCGGTTCAAGGTGATGAGCGTGATGTTATTATTCTTAGTCTCGGGTATGGGCGCGATCCCCAAGGAAGATTTACAATGAATTTTGGGCCAATTAATAAAGATGGAGGCGAAAAACGCCTTAATGTTATTGTTACCCGCGCGAAAGAAAAATTGATTCTGGTGAGCTCAATTAAAGCTTCTGATTTTGATTTAAATAGTCTGAATTCAGAAGGCGTAAGGCATTTATATCACTATTTAGATTATGCCGAGAGAGGCAAGGATGCTCTTGAGCTACAAGGCATTGAGGATGGAGATATAGACTCTCCTTTCGAAGGGGATGTAAAAAATGAAATCAAAGCTCTGGGTTTTGATGCGGTCAGTCAGGTAGGTTGTAGTGGATTTAAGATTGACATCGGCGTTATTGACCCTGCCCATCCCGGATGTTTTCTTTTGGGTGTTGAATGCGATGGCAAGACATATCACGATGCTTTTACAGCTCGGGAACGAGATAGAATCAGACAAGAAATTTTAGAAAACTTAGGCTGGAAAATTCATAGAATATGGTCGCCTGATTGGTTTTTTAGAAGAGCGGAGGAAATCGTAAGATTGAAAGAGGCAATCGATAGAGCTCGTAGTGATGGCTATTGTGCAGGATCTTCTTACAAACGGCATGAAATAGAAATAAGATACGATAAACGCAAACCAAATGATTTCAAAGAGATGTCCGTTGATGGTGTTATTGCATATTCTGTGTATAAGCGACGGAACATGTATCCGTCTTATGAGTTTAATCTACCTGAGAGTAATGAAAAACGAGCTGATATTATTGTTGAGATAGTCAAACAGGAAAGCCCGATACATATCCAATTGGCATCAAAACGGCTTCTTTCAATTTGGGGGATCCAGCGCATGGGGTCTGTAGTAGAAGACACTGTAGATAAAACAATACGGCTTTGTTTAAGAAGAGAATATATATTCCGAAAAGGTAGATTTTTATATTCTGATCCACAATTTGCAATACATAATGCGAGGATACCAGTTGATGGTAAACCCGAAACTCTACGAGACGCAGAATTTATTTCAGAAGATGAGGTCAAATTAGCCATTACACTCATTGTAAAAAATTCCATGAGTATTGACAAAGAGGCTCTTTTTACTGAGACAGCTAGGCTTTTTGGATGGGCAAGAAATGGATCAAAAGTAGAATCTTTAATCAACAAGGCATTTGAGTCGCTTTTGAAGGATGGCGCTATTACATTAAAAGATGGCCTTGTGTCGACGAGGTTAGATTGACACTAACAGCTTATAGGAATTATGTTTAGACCAAAATTTATTATAACTCCGAAGATAAATAAAGCGCTCATTGAGATCGGGCGGGTGCGGGGTTTCTTGGATGCGGTCAAGCTCAAGGACGACTGGATCGCCGATATGCAGAAAAAAGTTTGAGCCGGCTTGGGAAAAGTTATTGAAAATTGAAAATTAATTATTAGGATGAATATTTGCCCATTTGTGGTAAAATGGAGGTGTTATGAAAATTAATTTAGACGCAGTTAAATTACCCAAGAAAATAAGCCCGTGTCCAATTCTTGAGGGAGTCGTTGAATTCCGTTTTGAATCACCGTTTCCTTATGATGCGGTTTTTGGAATCATGTATAATGAATTTAAGAATGACTTTCCAAATTTACAAGAACTACCGATTTTACAACTTCCCGAAGTAGTCAGAAGACAGGATCCCGCACTTCGCTATAAACCCTACTACAAATTGTCATCAGAGGATAAAAAGTTTTTATTTCAAATTGGTGCCCGGGTTTTTTCTTTGATCAATGTGAATCCGTATGACGGGTGGACGGCTTTTTCTGCCAAATTAAAAGACATGATTGAACGGATAAAAAAAATATCTATTGCGGATGCGTACACACGTGTCGGGATCCGGTATATCAATGGATTTGATTTCAATATTCTTGAGAAAATAAACCTCGCTCTCAATATTTCGAAAGATCATTTGACTGACTTTGACTCAACTATTCGCATGGAAGTTCCATCGGGCGATTTTATCAGTACCTTGCAGGTTATTAATAATGCGCAAGTTAAAAAGGCGGAAGGTACCATTAAGGGCTCTATTATCGACATTGATACATACATTGATAATCCCAAAAAGGATATTATTGAAATTGTAGAGCAAGGGCATAAGGAAGAGAAGAAATTATTTTTTACTTTGCTAAAAGAAGAATTTATTAAAAAAGAGTTAAATCCGGAGTATTAATATGTCGCCAGTTATTGAAGCTTTGCCTCCGAAAAAAACTTCAACAGCATCCAATTATTATAATGAGTGGCTAAACTTTTTAGATGAGGATACTCCTGTAATTCAGACCAGACAGATAAGGTTCCCTGATCTATCAATATGCATTGTTGAGCGTCCCGACGGTAATTGGGTATTGCTTAACGGCGAGACCTCGGGGAGCGGGAGGTCTGCTGAATATTTAGAATCCGATCTTGTTGATGATGTTGAAAGCCCCATTATGCCCGCGAAGAATCAATTTGTGGTTAATTTAATCATCGAACGTATTGAAAAAGGGCGCCCTTCTCTTTGTGATGAGGTAGATCTATGAGCGGAAGTTCTGCAGGAATTACATATCCATGGTATGCTCAAGTTGATAATGCAGAGCCTCTTCAGCAAGGTGATTTTGTTTTAAATTGCCAAATAATCCAACCGAGTGTTGAAGTACAGCAAGCCGATCAAAATATACGAGCAGTTGTCAAAGAATACGACGTAATCGTTATGAGCCAATCCTGCGATCTGGTTGCGGATAAAATCAATTTGGCTTTAGTATGTCCTTTTTATTCTTTGACAAAGCTTGGTAATATTTATTCTGAGTATAAGTCTGCGGGTAAAAAAGAAAAATTACGCCAAGGGAATATTTTTGGTATGCATTTATTAAATGAATGCAATGTTAATGGGGCTAACGATTTTTTAGTAGTGGATTTCAAAAGCGTTTACGCGGTGCCCTTGCCCTTTTTGAAGCAAATTATTTCTGCTCGATCTAACCGTAAGCGGTTATTACCACCGTATCGAGAGCACCTGTCTCAAGCATTTGCCAGATTTTTTATGCGGGTTGGCTTACCAGTCGACATTCCTGCTTTCAAATAATATCCCATAAAATTTTATCCCCAATAATAATGCTTTATCATCCCGCCCAGACGTGACTCGCACTTAATCTTGCCGGTATTGCTTTGTGGTTTATAGTCCAGCGGCTCGTTATCCATGCCTGAATGTGGGCGCTTGGTGTTGTAGTGATCGACGTATTCGCGGATCAGGTATTTGAAGTGTTCCTCGCCGAATACAAAGAAATGCTCTAAACATTCCCGCTTTATGGTTCCCACGAATCCCTCGGCATAAGGGTTAAGGTTTGGCGAGCGGTAAGGTATGCGCTTGACCTTGGCATTAAACTGCTTGAACAGCTCGTCAAATTCCTTTGGGAATTTCGTATCGCCGTCCCGGATTAGTAGCTTTTTGGTATCGTCCTCAAATAAAAACGATATACTCTTTGTGGCGTCCACGATCCATTCCTTGTTGGGCTTCTCGGTAATTCCGGCTTACGGGTGCGGATATTGATAAAAAATAAGACATGGAATAATCTCGGCCCCAAGGCTGTCCAGATCGTCTTGGTGAAGAAGTCGCACGCCCACAGTGTCTCAAAATGCCTTTTGATAAATGCATCCCACGAGTCTTCCTTGCGCTTAGGGCTTGGGTCTATGCCGTTTTGAATTAGGATATTCTTAAGGGTGTTGCGGGTAAAACGTAGAAGTCCGAGTTTCTTCAGCTCGCCCATTATCTTGCCGTAACCCCAGAGATGGTTTTCCTTGGCCATGCGGATAATAAGATCAATGATCTCTTGTGTGGTCTTGCGGGGCCTTCCGCGCTTAGGCGCGTTCTTTCCGGTTACGCTGTCAGCTACCCATCGCCTAAAGGTCGAATAACCGACAATGGATATGTTCTGCTTAATCTCGCCTCTTAAAGGCAGGCCGTATTTTATAAGGCGTCTTTTTTCGGCAGGGGTGGTGGTAATCCTTCTTGGTAGTTTGGATCGCAGGATCTCGTTCTCGACTTTCATGAATTCAATCTGGCGGATCAGCTGGCCTTGGGTCATCCTGCCCAAGAGCGACAGAAACTCTTGGAAAAGCGAGCCGTTTATGGTATAAGAATTGGTGTAGTTCACGATCTTTAAAGCCTCCTTTCGGTTAGTGGTTCAAAAACCTCTTAACCGTTTATTTTACCGCAGGTTATAGCAGGTTCCCACGAGTAGTTTCGTAAGTCTCATCTTTTCTGCACCCCCCTGAAAGTCAAAAGCTTCAAATCAGGCAAATTCTCTTCAAAAATTCTCATTATTTTAAGGCAGTTTTAAGGCGTTTAGCGGGACACTCCGGCTAAGGCGTAAGGTCGGAGCCTGTCTTGGGCTGGCGTATTCCGAGGGAACATGACGATTCTGGTGTGATTCCGGGGCGTTTTTTCGGTACTAAAGCGCTTATACCGCCATAATAATCCGCAGTCGGATGTCTGCCCGGGGAGGTGTCGGTCGCGGGTCGGGCGAGGCGCGGGCTTTGAGTGATGTCAGTTTTTGAAAATGTCGTGTCGTGGTCGTATAGGCCATTTTGGGGATGTCCGGTTGGAATGGGCCCAATAAGGCGTTTACCGTCGAGAAAACGGCTCAAATTTGCCTCAAAATCACCTCAAAAACGATGTCCTATAGCGCGCCAAAACCGGACATTTGGCATGTCCGAATGTCCTATTGCCGTTCCTTGATAAACGCCTTGCCAGCCCCCTGTCCCTATGGCCTACTTCCCCCAAAAGGAGGGCAGTTTTATGGCTAAGGTTATTGAAAATACGGTTAGAAAAACTCGCTATATCAGCGTCCGGTTGGGTGGCAAAGAAGTCTATGTGGAGAATATCTCAACGCAAGGCGCCCTGCGGGGCGCAGTCCCGGCCGGTAAGCTTCGCCTAAGGGAGATCCAGAAAGTCATGCCTTTGGGCAACTGGAGCCTGAATATCGAGGAACAGTGGAAAGGTCGTAACTGCGAAACACATTACCGGATCGTGGATGTTACGACCGGCAAGATTCAAGAATCTGTACTGTAATTCTCATCTAATCGATTACCTCTCCTTCGCTCTCGAAAACAAAAATAATCATTGACAAATTACCATAACTGTATAATACTGTATACATGCAAACCACGGCAATCTCCAATAAAGAATTAGAAGCCATTCGCGAGATACGTAACTTCATCATGCGTGTTGGTCGAATTCCATCCATGCGTGAACTCATGTCTTCTCTCGGATACCGTTCTCCGCGCTCTGCATCGCTGATTGTTAATAAGTTAATTGAGAAAGGCGCATTGCGCCGAAAGGATGATGGAAGCTTACAGTTTGTTAAAAGTATAGGTGATGATACTACACGTGCTCAAACTGTTGATGTCCCTTTAGTTGGTGTTGTCGCCTGTGGTGCTCCGATACTTGCTGAAGAAAATATTCAAGCTAAAATACCAGTTAGTACAAAATTGGCTCGCCCGCCACATCGATATTTTTTGCTTAAGGCGAAGGGCGATTCAATGAATCAGAAAGGCATCGGGGACGGAGATTTTGTTTTGGTTCGTCAGCAAGTGACAGCACAGAATGGCGATACTGTTGTGGCACTGATTGATAATGAAGCAACCGTTAAGGAATTTCACGAGGCCGGTGAAACCGTTGTATTAAAGCCGAGGTCAAAAAATAAACAGCATCAGCCAATAGTATTAACCAGAGATTTTCAGATTCAGGGAGTGGTCGTGGCGACGATTCCGAATATGTAGTTTTATTTGAGAAAAGAATAGAAGAGAAAAAAAATGACAAATCAAAGTTTTGGTCATAGCGTAGTCGAAGAAAGAGCCGTCGAGTTGGACATAAATAACAATGGTAAAACAGAGCAGAAACCTTTGGCTGTGTTTGAGGGCGATTCTTCGTATGGTGCAAAGTTAGGTATCGCACACGAGCGTTTGTGTAAATGCGGCCCCACGCACATTAACTGTATGACTCCAAAGGACTGGTTAAAATCTCAAATAGGAGTTTGGCAGTTTTTTTATGAGACTCGCGATATCAGAGATAAATCCGTTCATCCCGCAACTTTTCCTATATCCCTTGCGAAAAAAGTCATAGAATTATTTACGCATCAAGGTCAACTGGTTATTGATCCATTTGTTGGGAGCGGAACATCGCTTATCGCCGCGAACGACCTAAATCGGAATGCTGTCGGTTTTGATCTTCAAAAAAAATACGTTGAGTTGTGTGTCAAACGGCTTCAAAAAAATCCCAACTTATTTAACGCTTCTGCTCAGATGGCTGTTCAGGATGACGCCAGAAATATTGCAAAATACATTTCTCCTAATACCGTAAGTTTGATCTGGACATCTCCACCCTACGCAAATCTTTTAAATCGCTCTCGCCAAAATAAATCTCGGCGCGATAGAAACAATAAGCAATTAGGTAAGGTTGAGCAATATTCTCAAGATGTGCGCGATTTAGGCACAATGTCGATTGATTCGTATTCAGTAGCCATGGGAGATATTTTTGAAGGATTACTTCCTCTGCTCAAAGAGAAAGCCCATTGCGTTATTAATGTTCCGGATATGTGGTGGGAAAACCGGCGCATAACGATTCATGTATCGTTAATTGAAGAGCTTCGTAAGCGAGGTTATGAGTTACGGAATGTCATAATATGGGATCGTACCAATGTGGTCAATGGTATTGGTATTTTTGGCTGGCCAAGCAACTATATAACAATGGGTGTAACTTTTGAATATCTTTTAGACTTCTGGAAGCCGCCCCAAAAAAGGTATTAGTGAAAGGGAGATTATGAAATTATTTTCAAAGGATGAATTAATCAAGGAAATCAAGGCTATCGCATCGAAGGGGTGGCATAAGAGCGTAAAACAAACACGAGACACTCGAAATGATGGCGCTGTCGGTAACACGCTTGAAGTTCTTCTTGGCATTACAGAAAACAATCTACCGATTCCTAATGCTCGAGAATGGGAGCTTAAAGGACAGCGAGCGCATTCTTCTTCGCTTATAACATTAAAGCACATTGAACCATCGCCAACAGCGGCCCGGATTGTAAGCAATATTCTTTTACCAAAATATGGCTGGCCACATAAACAGGCTGGGTCTAAATACCCCAAAACTGAAATGAGTTTTCGGTCTACCACCAGCTCTAGCAGTTTTACAAATCGTGGATTTACAGTCGTCGTCGATCGTACTGCTAAAAAGTTGAAGTTCGTATTTGGCTCAAAGAAGGCTGATATGTCAGACCCTGAGATCAAGGCATGGATATCTTCTGTTGAGAAAAGAGCTGGCTTGGGAGCGATTTCGCCTGAGCCTTACTGGGGATTTGAAGATCTTAAGTATGCGATTGGTGAAAAGATAAAAAATTGCTTTTATGTTATTGCTGAGGCAAAAATTGACGATGGGCATGAGTATTTTTGTTATCAACATCTTTCTGTTCTATCTGGTTTTTCATTTGAGAAATTCTTGTGCTGTGTAGAGGCAGGAAGTTTGTTGATTGATTTTGACGCCCGAACGGGACATAACCACGGAACAAAATTTCGGCTCAAGCAAGGCGTGTGGTCGGATCTGTATGATGATGTTAAAGAGGTATTTTGATTAACCTTTTATCGAAAGAATGAAATGAGCGCTAAACTAAAATTTCCTAAGGATTATCTGAATAAGATCATTTGCGGTGATTGTTTAGAAGTAATGAAAGCAATGCCGGACGAATCGATTGATTTGGCCGTGACCTCTCCGCCCTACAACCTTAAGAATTCTACAGGAAACGGCATGAAGGATGGGCGTGGCGGTAAATGGTCTAGAGCCGCTTTGATTAACGGATATAGTCATCATGACGACTGTATGCCGCATGAAGAATACGTCGCATGGCAAATTAAGTGTCTGGACGAAATGTATAGGTTAATACGAAACGATGGTGCGATCTTTTATAATCACAAATGGCGCGTACAAAATGGCTTGCTTCAAGACCGCCATGATATTGTCAGTAAATTCCCTGTGCGCCAGATAATCATTTGGAAAAGAAAGGGCGGTATTAATTTTAATGCGGGGTATTTCTTGCCTACTTATGAGGTTATATATCTAATAGCAAAACCGGATTTCAAATTGGCGTCAAAAGCTAATGCCACTGGCGATGTATGGGAATTTACACAGGAAATGAAAAATGGACACCCTGCCCCATTTCCAGTGTCTTTAATTCAGCGGATTATTTCATCGACAGATGGTCGCATAGTACTCGATCCATTTATGGGATCGGGAACGACAGCCGTTGTCACGAGAGATCTTAAACGAAATTATATTGGCATTGATATTTCTCCGGAATATTGTCGTATGGCACGAGAGCGAATACGCTCAGGATGTGCCTCCGTTGCTGAGGAGAAATGCTTAAAGTGCTAATTTTAATGGGCGAAGGTTGTTCGAGAATACTCGATTAGAAACGCTATCATTGCGATATGCCATAGCCCGATAAAAATTTAGGGCATGGCATTTTTTATAAAAATGAGGTCTCAAGGAAACTGATATGAGTAACAAATATTTTGAACACGAAGAGCTATTGTCGCCCCCAGTAAAACGGGCGGCTTACAGTGATCGCACGGCTTGGCTTATGGCTAAGATGTCGAAGCTTGCGTATTTGCCTTTTGAGAAAGACGACGCTGAGTTAAAAACTGCGTTAGCAGAGGCTGATTTTTTATTAGTGAGGCCGTTTAATCAAGATGGGACACAAGCTTTTTTAGCGAAACGAGACTCTGACAAGATGGCGGTTCTGTCGTTTCGTGGGACACAGACGGAAGGTTTAACCCTTGAAACATTCTTTGATGTATTTACCGATTTATATGCCACCATGCATACAGATCAGAATAGTGTAAAAACACATAAAGGTTTTCTTTTGGCTTTACAAAAAATACAGGCAGATGTTACTCAACAGCTTCAGTCTTTAACTGGCTATGGACTGTACATAACTGGCCATTCTCTTGGCGGGGCATTGGCTTTAATTGCGACGTCTGAGATCAACTCAGACAACTTGGGGGCGTGTTACACATTCGGAAGCCCTAAAGTTGGCAACGAAGAATTCGACGATAAGATAAAAGCTCCTATTTATAGGGTGATAAATTCTTTTGATGTAGTGTCCTTCTTACCGTTTACACCGATTATGTTGCCTTTGTTTTGGCTTATTAAGAAAAAGGTGAAAAATGATAAGGTCAAAATACTTGCTGAGAATTTTAAGGAATATCAGCATCATGGGGATATGCGTTTTTTGACCAATGCGCCGGTAAACGCAGATTCTAAAGTGTCGACTGAATATGCCGAGGTAACCCGATCACTGAATTTAATCTGGTTATCGTGGACGGTTGCAAAGGATATAGGCGTACAACATCATTCGCTTGATGTCTATTGCGAGAAACTAGCTGGCTGGGCGTTAAAGCGAAATAAGCTGTGTGAGGAAAAATATGGGATTTGAGATCGATTTTTTGCCTGTTGGCGAGGGTGAACGTGGAGGTGATGCTATTGCAATTCGATGGGGCAACCTTCATGGGGAACGTTCGGAGCAGAAGGTAATGGTTATCGACGGAGGAACAAAAGAATCAGGCAAATCTCTTATTGAGCATATCAAAAAATATTACAAGACCTCACAAGTTGATTGTGTTTTCTGTTCTCACCCAGATGCAGATCACGCCTCTGGATTGACAGAAGTGATTAACAGTCTTAGAGTTGGGGTGTTATGTCTTCATCGGCCATGGGAACATGCCCAAGACTTAAAGGATATGTTTCAAAATGGCAAGATTACAGGGACTAGTTTGAAGACCAATTTAAAAAAAGCATTAGAGGATGCCTATGAATTAGAATCATTGGCAAAGCAGAAGAATATTCGTATTTATGAACCGTTTGCGGATGATTTTACAGATAAGAATGCCGAAATTGTTGTATTAAGTCCGACCAAAGATTTCTACAGTGTCATGGTTGCTAATTTTCGAGAAACACCTCAACCAAAAGAGAGCATAACGCTAGCTGAAAAAATTGTCACTGCTGTTAAAGAAGCAATCAAATGGGTTGCTGAAAATTGGGGACTGGAAACACTAACTGATCCGCCGGAGAACGAAACGAGTGCAGAAAATAATTCGAGCGTAGTTCTATTGTTTCAAGTTGAAGGAAAGAAATTTCTGCTTACTGGGGATGTTGGTGTTGAGGCGTTAAGTAAAGCGCTCAAGAAAGCTGTGAGTCTGGGCATTGATTTGAAGACACTGAATTTTATTCAGATTCCTCATCATGGCAGTAAGCACAATATCGGGCCCTCATTGCTTGACTCTATCGTAGGTGAAAAATTACAGGAACCTACGCATTTAAAAACAGCCTTTGTGAGCTCTCCCAAAGATGGAGATCCAAAGCATCCGTCCAGAAAAGTTGTTAATGCATTCATCCGTAGAGGTGCAAAGGTAATTGCGACACAAGGTAGTGCAAAGGTGCATCACGATAGTGCGCCAAATCGTGAAGGCTGGACAACAGCCCAACCGCTTACTTTTTATGATAAGGTTGCTGAATAAAACACGATGGTATTTTATATCTATCTAACAATTTCTTCTGAAATGTGAGGTGAGTTATGAAGCGTACATTTTCTTATTTATTAGCGTTAATGCTGTTTTACGGGTGGGTGCTATGGAAGCTGGCACAAGGTGAAATATCTTTACCGAATGAAACCTTCAAAATTATATTTGCCTGTGGTATTTCCGGAGGAATCGGGGGTGTTTTGTATTGCTTTAGAGGAATTTATTTGAATGCTTGTGTTTATAAACAATGGGATAGCCTCTGGTTGCCCTGGTACTTTATTCGTCCAATTGTAAGCTTTCTTTCCGGCGCAATCAGCTGTCTTTTCTTAAAAGCAGGGTTAATTATATTCGAGGCGCAACAAACGACAGCTCCTTCCTATCTCGTTTTTTATGCCCTTGCTTTTGTCGCAGGTCTTAATGTCGATAAGTTTATTGAGAAAATTGAAGATATAGCTCAAGTGACATGGGGTATAAAGAAAAGCCGTACTGCTTTAAAGGATAGCCACGATGTCGAATCCAAAAATCCATTGTCTTAATGTCAAGCAGGGAGATTGTTTTGTTATTGAACGATCTAGCGGGCGCGTGACTGTAATTGATATTTCTTGCGGTAATCTCGAGCCAGAGAAAAGTTTGAGCAGATTCTTTGAGACGTCTCAAAGGATTCCGGGTGACTATGGTATGCGTGATAAGCCAACCAACCCGATATCGTATCTCTCAAGTCGGGGGATATCTGACATATGGCGCTTTATTTTGACGCATCCAGATATGGATCACATGGACGGCATTGAAAGGCTATTTTCAGAGAAGAGTGTTGTTAACTTTTGGGATTGTGGCATTCGTAGGGAAGCTCCAGATTTTGAAAAAGATTTTAATTTTCGAAAAGAAGATTGGGATTTTTACGAAAAGCTTGTCGAAGGGAAAATCTCTGATATAAATATTGTTACTCCGAGAGCCGGTTCACGAGGTAAGTATTGGAATGCGGATGATGATAAGGGTGAAGGCGAAGGAGATTATTTGTCAATCATTTCACCTAATGATGAACTGATTGCCTCTGCTACCGAGAGCGGTGACATAAATGATGCCTCTTATGTGATTATTTATCGTAGTTCAGCTGGTAGATTCATTTTTTCCGGTGATTCTAACGATAAGACTTGGGAATATATTCTTAAGAACCATAAAAACTTAGTAAGCGATGCCGCTGTTTTATTTGCTCCTCATCACGGCAGAAAATCAGACAGAGACTATACCTTTCTTGATGTAGTAAAACCACGGATTTCTTTCTTTGGGTGTGTGCCAAGTGAACACTTAGCGTATTCAGCTTGGCAATATCGCAAGTTGCCCTATTTTACTAATAATCAATGCGGGAATATTCATATTTATCCAGTTGATAAGAAGGTTGACGTGTTTATAGAAAATGAGACATTTGCTCGTGATGTTACTAACGGGCAGACTTTTCAGAAAGATGGCTATTGGTTTCTCTGTAGTGCTTAAAATTAATGGAGGTGTGGTGATGGGAGAACGTATTAAAAAGAATTTCGAGAAACGTTTCGGCAATCCACCTCGGTTCAATGTTATATATTCGACAAAACCCTTATCTGAATATGAACGGTTAGTCCGCAATAAGAAAATCGTCAGCGCAGTAGGACAGGTGTTGACCGGAATTTTAGGCCGTAAACCGACAGCGGACGAGTTGACCGGCCGTAAGCGTATAAACGAAGCTGAGATTCAAGCGCACTTGGCCGGTAAAACAGAATAGGCGCGAATTACCCTTAGGGGCTATTTGGTGATTAAAATGGACATCCTTTATTACATATCTCTCGCTCTGGTAGGTCTTATTACTTTTGCCGTGAGCTTTGTTCCCGAGAAGAAATTCAAGAAAAGCTATAAAAAATTGACCTTTTGGCTGGTTGTCATTTTTCTGTTTTTTCAAGGGTGGTACGGATATCAAGAAAAAAAGAAAAACGATTTTAAAGATTCCCGCAATCAATTTACCCAAGACCAATTATCAGCAAGACAGAATGAAATTTCAGAGAATATAAAAGATCTAAAAGAAAAGGACAAAAAGGGATTGCTGACCGATGCCGAATATGGCCGATATATCGCTTACTATTTGGAGAACATTGATCTCAGTATTAAGCATTTCGGATGGAAAAATATGCGCGAATGGGTTACGGTCTATTACGATGAAGTCGGCAAAATACCAGCCTATTTTACTCTGGAAGAATGGCACGCAGGTGAAAAATTTATTTATGATTCTTTTGTCGACGAAATCAATGGCAACTTTAATTCAAGGAATATGTATAATAGCGGAATCAGATTAAAGGTCTTGGAGAGCTTTAAGAAAGAGCGAGACCGATTACTATCTGCAAAAGAACGAGAATTTAACAAGGTAAAATAGTTTACGTTATCCCCAATAATAATGCTTTATCATCCCGCCCAGACGTGACTCGCACTTAATC
>CAYRDK010000004.1:73487-225424 GCA_964423185.1 uncultured Planctomycetia bacterium | reverse complement strand
CCTGATAAATCAAGCCCGCCGTAATAGCCGGCACCGGCGTTTGTTCTTGTTGAGCCTGAATCCGCGTAACTGCCTACGCGAAACGGCCCATTAGAAGGAGAGGATGGTATATAATTCGAGTTGCCCTGGTTGGGCGTTTCTGAAATTGTGCCCGCATTTGTTAAAGACGATGTGGCGGATTCTAAAGTTGTGTTGCCCCACGCATATTCATTGGCAACCGCGCTTTGCCCTGCGCCGCGACAAGCCTTTTCATATTCTAATTCAGTGAATGGCCGCAATCCCGCCCAATCCGCGTAAGCGCGTAAATCAGCCCAATTCAGATCATTACAGGCGACCCACTGGCCGTCAGCGGCTTCATTCAACAAAAACCAGTTGGCCGAACCGTCTGTGCCGGCATTATTATTAGCGTCACAGCCAAATTTACCATTGCCCGCTTTTTTAATAAAATAACGGTTACTATTGAAAACCCCTGTTGCCCAACGATTACTTACCTGCGTACTGGTGAGCGTATTTAAAAAGTTACAATACTGCCCTTGAGAAACTTCGTATTTCATTATATAAAAAGCGTTGTAGCCTTTTGGGAACGCCGCCGGCAGTGTTTGCGATGTGGCATCATTAAAATCATCGGCCGTGAACATTCCTGCCGCGTTATTATTGCCTAAACTTCCCGCTCCGCCTCCGCCTAAAGTCAAAGCGCCTTCGCCGGTGATTTGAAAAGCCGCGCCTGTTATGCCTGCCTCTAACTGGCCCTTAATCGTCGTTGTTGTGCCGTCGCCGACATAAAAACTGCCCTGCGGCACATACACCATCTCTATCGCGAAAACCTGCGCTTTGACTTTGCCTATTTCAGCCGCAGTTACACCGTCTGTTCCATAACTCCACTTGAGCGTCCGGTTTATGCCGACCTGGCAAAACGCGCCCATGCCGTCGGATGTGGGCGTAACCGTCCCGCCGGATACAAGTGTCGCATGGCCCCAAGCGTTAGTTCCCGCAACCCAATTCCATTTCCAATATTTAACAAAAATCCACACCCTGTCATAAAACACCTGGCCGTTGCCATCTGTGCCGCTGAATGTATTCTTCTGAGCCAAATCAAACTTTATCTCTATGGTCAAATCTAGTGTATTGTTATTTTGAAAATTAACATTGGAAACCGCCGCGTTGTTAGCGCTGGCCTCGCCAACACCTAAAACCCAAAGAATCATTAAAACACCGCACAAAATCTTCACTTTTCCCTCCTCCTGACTACCTGCCCTTTTATCTCTTTTCTACAACAACTTCCCCCCATGTCTTGCCTTGCAGTGAGGATTCAATCTTTTCAATATTTTTACGGCGGCCTTTCTTTTCCGGCTCCAATTTTTCCAAATCAAACTTATATTTTCTTTTCACAAAAAAACGTTTTTTCGCATCACCGGACGTTGACGGCATAGTCAATTTTACCGTTTCCTCTTTGGTTAAAAACATCTGAACAATCAAAAAACTGTTTTTCTCCGTTTCCGTCCACGTATGCCCCGCGGGCACAATCATAATAACATCTCCAGCCTTAAAACTGCCGCGGCTGTCTTTTATGAAATCATCTGAAAGAGTGTTATCATTTAATTTAATAACCACATCATAAAGGTTTACTTTTCGCCGGCCTGGGTCCATCAGGGAAACGTCTAAATCAATCGCGTCTTCTTCCTCGTCCTGTTTTTTTTCAATGACGCGCTCATCACTGCCTTGGGCCTGTTCAATATCCTGACGAGCTACAGGAGTGTCCTCGCCGCTCTCCTCACCGGCCGCGCGCGAACTGCCGGCCATATCCAGCCCTGCCGGCGCGATAGAAAAAATCACATCAGACATATCACTAATATCCTGATCATTTGAATCCGAAATTCTAATCTTCGCTTTCGTAGTCAATAAATCTGTGTCCACAGGAATCACCCATTCAAACAATCCTCTGTTTTCGGCTCGCTCCGTAATTAAAGAAAAGGTTTTGCCATTATCCACGGACAACTCTATCTTCAGCGGATAGGTTTTATCATAATCCCAAGCAGTCCATGTGATTGGTTTTCGCGAACCGACATTCCATATTTCACCGCCGTTGGGCGAAAGCACGGTGATACTGCCGGCCGCGTATTGAAGGCTTAATTCCTTTAAAACAGCACTCTTGTTTTTCAAAATAACGCGGGCCTTTAAATCTGAACCCCTGCCAAAATCCCCTTCAGGCGCGTAATAATAGCTGAAGTTGCCGCAATTCAAACAGGCGCTTTCTCCTCCATCGGCAGTAATATCCACGCGCACGCCCTCACCCTCCCAGCCGGACGAAATAATACGCGCGTCAAATTGCGCGCGCTCTACTGGCGTTATATAAACACCCTCTTTAAAACCTTCTTTTAAAATAAGATTCCCTTTTGTCGATAGCGCGACACCATCAAAATAAGCGATATTTGCCATCTCTTCATCGCCTGTCTGCTCAACGTCAATGGCCGGTTCAGGCTCCGCGTATTTTCTAACACGGACCCAATGAAAAACTGAAGCATTCCCCGCGCGCGCGGTGCCAGAAGTTTTAAGGCCCAGAGGCCCTGCTCTTAATCCATCCGTGTCTATATAGGTAACAAAAGCCTGCTTTTCACCAAACCCTTGCGAATATCTTTCAAAAATAATCTCATCCTCTTTCGCTTTAACCCTGTAATCATAGGTTTCACCCTGGGTGACGGCGTTAGGATCGTTGACTTTGACAATATCACCTGCCGCGATACAATGCTCAGCACCACTATATGAGGAAGAATAAGCGACTTGGCTTTTGTCCGTTCCAAGCTGGCTGTTACCCTGACGGATAATAAGCCTGGTTTCATTGCCTGTTTGAAGCATGGCTGAAAACTCAATAAAGCCGCCTTTAAACTGAAAATCTTTTGATAAAACACACCCCGCGTCCAAAACAAGCCCATTTTCCGAAAGGCTCACACTGCCGCCGGCGGATAAGGCCTCGCTCCATGCGCCCTTATCTAATGCCTCAGCTTTAAAATCATCATAGAAATCAAAAACACTTTTTCCGTCTGAAAGGCTCAGAGCCTGCGGGTTGCCGTAATAAATAAATACAGGTATGCCTGAGGCTGGAATCTGCGGGATTTTGACGACAAACTTGGCGGTGCGTTTGCCTTCTTCACCAGATATTTTCTCAAGGAAATATGGAATGAGTGTTTCTCCATCCGCGAGCGTAAAACGCACATCCTCAAAACCATCCGCGGCACGGCCACCGCAGGATAAATCTATATCCGGAGAATCTTCTGATTCTCCAACCCTGATATTAACCTGATAATTAAAAAGAGAAACCGTGCCCGCGCCTTTTACATAAAATTGTTTACGGTATTTGAAACCTGATAGTTGAGGCTCACCAAAACTGCCGGCAAGGCCGGAGGCGTCTATATAACTAACACGGACTTCTGAAAGGCTGCCGTCTGGGCCTACCGTCGCGCGCCACCGCAAACTGGTGCCTTGAGTAAAATCTTTTATTAAAGGTACGCCATTAACCACCGGTTTAAAATGAACCCCTCCGTCGGCGCTAGCCTCCATCGTTACTTCACCCCTGGATTCCCATGTGATAGTTATGGCTTTTATAAGGCTTTTACTAATCACAACAGGCAAGCTGATATACTGGCTGTTTGGTGAGATGCCCGGCATATTATAATCGCCTGCCCCGTCGGCCCTCCAGACGAGTGAAGAGGCGTATTTCACATTCTCGGCAAACGCCCCCGACGGCAACACCAACACCGCCGCCAAGGCCATCCCCCAAATGACACCTTTGAGGCCAGACGTCAAACGCGTCATTTGACAATAAGATTCTTTTATAGATTTGAAATATTTAGAAAAATAAAAATGGAAAGAAGAACTCAATGAATAAAAGCATCGCCTGCTTTTATGATCCAGGAGAACTAATAATTTTAAATAATCGTTTATCACGTTACTTTCAACTAGCCTGGACTTTATGATATGAATGATTTTCTTAATTATAGCAAAATTATTTAAATAAACAAAGCATATTTTTTCTTTTTTTCCGGCGATGAAATTCATGAATCTATTTTTAAAGATTCCCGCGGCCTTTTTAAGTATTTTCAAAAATATGCCCTCAGAAGCCCTTTTTATATTATTCTTATCCCACCTGAGAAAGATAAGGTTTAAATTAGGCAGACAGTCCGCTAAATACAAAGATTCTTTTTTTGGCTGAGCCTCAAGCCCAGTGCGGCCCATACATCCATCTATTTCATCCGTGTAAAACATCATAAGAAAATACGCGAGTATATTTTCTTCAGACACATAACTTGCTGATTTGAAAAGAGTTCTCTTCTTGTCAAAAAACCCTCTCGTTCCCAACAGCCTGTTTATATTTATATACCTATGTCTGTTCATCTCTCTCATCTCCAGTGAAAATATAACACGCGCCTGTCTATTCAGGTATCCGTAAAAGTGCACTTTCTACTTGCGCAAACTACTCTATTTTTGGTACGGCTATATCTCTAAATTTTTTAAAAAAATTGAAAAGGAGGGTAAAAAACTCCTTAAAAACGGCGCTTTTTAACCAAATGACACCTTTGAAGCCAGACCTCAAAAGCGTCATTTGACTAAATTTCTTGTAACCCGCAAAAGGGTAGATTTGCTCATGCCCAATTTCTCTCTTATCTCTTTACGAGAATAATCATTAGCCAATAATTGCTCAACTAGGTATTGCCGCGTTTTTTGATCTTTTAAATCAGACACATACTTGTCATTTTTAAATTTTTCAATAAGTTTCTCAAGCTCGTTATCTTCGAATTTTCTACCGTTGCACTCTTGGACAACTCTATTGTATTGAGCAATGCCATCTTTTACAAATCGCCTGTCTAAATTCAAGTTTATATTTAAAGGCAAGCATTGTAATAAAATATTAAGGTACCTCTGCTGCGCTTCTTTCTTATCTTTGGCTAATACAGATAATATTCGATCCGCATTTATAAATGAGTTTTTCAAAACTTGCATATACAATCTTGCTGATGTCCATTCGTAATCTTCCGGCTTTTCACATAAGCCGGCGCGATATGGATTAAGATGTATATAAACACTGCAGGACAATAGATATGAATCATCGGAACAAAGCGTAATTCTAAATCTTCCATAAAATACATGGCCTTTGCGCTGGTACTTTCTATTAAAATAAATCGCATAGCGTTCAAAAAGATTCTTCATAGCTTCAGAAAGGTTTACATCATTTGTAGACAACAAAATATGAATATGGTTCGGCATCAAAGCAAAAGCGTAAACCTCAAAATTAAATTTTTGAGAAGATTCTTTTAAAATTTTTAGGAATCTTAAACAATCGCGATCCTCTAGAAAAATTCTTTCTTTTCCGGGTGCTCGCTGTGTGACATGATAAACGGCGCCTTTAAAACACACGCGTTCCCTTGTCCTTGATATTAATATTCTGTGGTTTAGGCTGTTGCTTGGCATACCCCCCCCTTTTTTTTAAATTTTGTGATTTAGTGAAGGAATATGGTTCAGGAAACTAAATCATCCCTCAAATGACACCTTTGAGGTCTGGCCTCAAAGGTGTCATTTGGGAAATTAGCCGTCGATATCGACGATTTTATTTTTGATGGCGTACTTAATGAGGTCACTGGTCTTATGCAACCCCAGTTTTTTTAAAATATTGTTTTTATAGTTCTCGACTGTGCGGGCGCTGATAAAGAGAATATCGGCAATCTCTTTGGCGGTCTTGCCTTCAACGGCAAGGCGTAAAACTTCCTCTTCGCGTTCACTCAACTCCTGTTTTTTAGCAAGCTCTTGCGGCCCTTTAGAAGCCTTGTCCATCAGGTATGAAGATATCTCCGCGCTTAAATATACCTGCCCCGCTGAAACCTTGCGCAAAGCCGGTAATAAATCATCAGCAGCATTTTCCTTATTCAAATAACCTTTAACCCCGGATTTTAAAGCCTGCATAACATAAGCATCCGCTTTATGAACGCTGATAATAATAGTTTTTGTTTTCGGGCTGATGCGGGCAATCTGGCTTAAAACTTCAAGGCCGCTTTTCTTTGGCATCGTTATATCCAATAAAAGAATGTCCGGCTTCAATAAACCGATTTTCTCCAAAACCTCGTCGCCGTCCCTGGCCTCGCCGGCCAATTCATACTCGCCCGCTTTGCGAAGGATATTTTTTATGCCCTCGCGGATAATATCGTGGTCATCGGCAACAAGTACCTTGTAAACCATATCTCCCCCGCCTAAAGGACCGGAAGAAACACTTCCAGTTTTGTCCCCTGCCCTAAATTTGTTTTGATGTTTAATCGCCCGCCAAATAATTCTACTCGTTCTCTTAAACCATGCAGCCCAATTTTAACCTTGTCTTCCCGGCGGCGGAAAGGCTTGTGCAAATACGTTTCATAATCAAAACCTATGCCATCATCTGAAACGGCTAAAATAACATCATTCTTAATCTTTTTTAATAAAACGCCAACATGCTTTGCCTGAGAATGTTTAGCGATATTAGTCAAGGCTTCCTGGGTAATACGGTATAAAAGAAGGCTGTATTCACTAGATAAACCTAAATCTTCTGCTGGTTTATCATAAATGTATTCGCACCCGGACATCTCCTTATAACGCAGGATTAACGCTTCAATGCTCTCAACAAGCCCAACGTCATCCAACTCCGGCGGCCTCAACAACTCAGAAATATTATGCGCTTTATCCATGAGCCCGGCGAGAATAGATTTTGTTTTTTCAATCTTGCTGCGCGCGTCTTTAAGTTCTTCGGGTAAATCCTGCTCAGCCAAACCCAAATAAATCTTAAGCGCGCTTAAATCCTGCCCCATCTGGTCATGCACCTGCAGGGAAAGATGATCCCGTTCTTCTTCTTCTACCCGAATCACTTTCCTCATCAAAAACTCCCGATGGCGCATTTCGCTTTTGCTCCGGTAATAAATAATAAAAGCGGTCTGCGCGCCTAAGAAAAGCCCAATAACCAGTGACCAGTATAAAAGATGGATGGAACGCTGGCGGCCTAATTCCGCTATTCTTAAACGGCTGTCAATTTCCTGCATATTAAAATGCTGAAGAGGATCATCCAAAAACGCGTCAATAGCAAAAAGCCTGCTTTCAAAATCCATCAGAAGCCTGTTGATAGACTCCTCATACTGTTTCTTCTTTTCCTGTCCACTCTCACGGTTAGAAGAATCAATAAGAGAAATAATCCTTTCCCCTACCTCACGCAGGCCGTCTTCCTTTTGCCTGACATACGCTATCCACTCCTTCTGCCGTTTGTCCGTCGACAAAGAAGTATAAAAAGCTAAATGTTTGTCAAAATTGGCACTGGCATCAAACGCCATATCCAGGCGCCCTGCCACAGCAGCCGCGTCCAGATATTTATTCCCCTGCCAAAACATATAATTTCGTATGCCCATGGCATATTTGGAATTACTGGATTTCATCTCAAGGACAGCATTTTGGCGGGGCAGATCAGTTTTGGCAAGTGCCGCGACAACGCCGCTTAAACCCTGAATCTGGTTGATACCGATAAAACCAATGGCCACAATCAGAAAGAGCAACCCCCCAAACCCTGTGGCCATCTTCCAATCAATCTTTATCCGTCTGCTCATATAAGTATTTTCTCAAATGACACCTTTGAGGTCTGGCCTCAAAGGTGTCATTTGGAGTCATCCAAGACAGCAAGCCATTCACGGACAGATTCAGCGTCGTCCGAAGTTGGGCTTAACTCCAAAAACCTGCGGTAATGATACTTGGCGTTTTCCGTATCGCTAAAATAATCATCAAAAATAATACCCAAGTTATAATGCGCCTGGGCGTTTTTCTCGTTATACCCCAAAGAATTTTTAAACTCCGTAACAGCTAAATCATAATCTTTATTCTGAACATATAAGACGCCCAGATTATAATGATACCTGTCCGCCTCTGTATTCAGGCGCTTGCGCGCTTTTTCCAGCTGGGACTCAAGCGACAGAATTTTTAAGTCATAATCCTGCTTTCTTTTCTTCAGGCCTTCCTGCACAAGAATAATCTCCTGGCGGGACTGTTTTTTGAGCTTGGCTAACTCATCCCTTAAAACATCCACATCCTCGCTGGCTGTCAAAGACATCTTGCGCTCATCATAAAAATATTGCGCGAATTTTTTCTTATCGGCGGCGGCCTGGTCTTTTTCCTGAATACAAAGGTTAAGCTCGTCAGAAAGTTTCTTTTTTTCCTCAGAACTTTTTCTGCGGTCCTCCACCAGCTGCTGGCGGGCACTTTCAATCTCTTTTTTTGAATCCTCGGTGGTTTTAAAGGTTTCAGAACGCAAAAGTTTGCTTTTGTTCAACTCGCCGCTGTAAAGGACAAGGCTCGTTGCTGTCACAAAGGCGAGCATCACCATAACAACAGCGATAATAATTTTATTCATGCGTTGATCCCATTTTTTTTAAGCCTGGCGGCCTTTTATGCGTTTCGTCAAAACACCCTGCGCCTTAATCTGCTCTTTTGTCGCGTCCACCCCGGGCATATCACCGGTAATAATACGAGGGGTGAGAAAAATCGCCAATTCCGTCTTCTGTTTCTGATTATCCGTGCTTCTGAACAGCGCCCCTAAAAACGGGATGTCGCCTAAAATTGGAATTTTATACGTCGTTGAACGGACATCTTCTTTCATAAGGCCGGCTATCATAATCATAGCGCCGTTTTTAACCTTAACGGTGGTTTCCGCCTCGGATGTTTCCACAACAGGCACTTCACTGCCTAAAGGAGATGTGGCCGTCTCCCGCACGGAACTAACTTCAGGGCGAATCTTCATGATCACATAATCGTCCTCCGTAATCGTCGGCGTCACATTCAGCTTGACACCAACATCAACATAGTTTACGGATTCCGCCGTTGTGGTCGTGACCGTAGACTGGCTCTGTGTTTGAGAAAAATAGACCTCTTTTGAACCTATGAGAATACTGGCCTCTTCATTATTGCAAACCGCGATCCGCGGGCGGGACAAAATATTCGTCTTCGTAATCGTATTTAAGGCGTCTATGACAACATTAAAAGCGTAATCATCTATTGTGCCTATGGTGAACTGCCCGTAATTCGTCAGCGTCTGGCTAAAATTACCTTGTAAATCCATGCCTTTATAGTGTTCATTTTTAAACAACTTCTCCCAGTCAATACCCATCTGTGTGCGGTCGTTTAATGCTACCTGGACAATCTGGGCCTCCACCAACACCTGCTTTGTCGCGCCGTCAAAAGCCTCTATCATCTTCTTAATCATTTTCATTTTTTCCGGCAGGTCGCTGACAGCCAGCTTATTCGTCCTGGCATCCAGCTCAACCTTGCTGGGACCGCTGGTCACTATATTATCCAACTGAGCCTTAATGTCCTCGGCTTTCGCGTACTTAAGTGAAAAAATTTCAACCTCTTTAACTTCATCAATCGTGCGCGCGGTTTTCTCCATCAGGTCAAGATTCTCCGGAATATCCATCAATATCACTGTGCCTGAAGACTCATCAACAATCACTTTGCCTACAGTTGTTTTTAACTCCGCCAAGGCGTTAAAAATATCCTTAGGGGTGGCATTTTTCAACTTGATGGTGCGCACTTTGCGCGTTTCTTTATAAGGCCGGCCATACATCTCCATATACTTTTCCAGTGTCATGACGGTAATGATATTCTTTTCCCTCACCGCGGCCAGGCCGTTTGAAATCAGGATAATATCCAGGGCGTCCTCAAATGTCACATCATTTAAAAACACGCTCACGCGCCCTGTCACATCTTTGGTGGGGACAATATTGATCTTCATCTTAACGGAGAGAATCTTAAAGAGTTCAACAACATCAACACCTTTAAGATCTAAGGATATTTTCCCGGGGCTGGCATCTGAAATCGCGGCACCTTCAACGGCTGGCGCCGGCTCTTCCTGGCCGGCATCAACATCTTCTTCATAAGCCTGCTCATCCTTCTGAGCATCCTGCTGGCCGAAAGCCTGCGGAAGACATAAACAATAAAACGCGGTGGACAAAAACAAAACAAAACATCCAGGTATCAATAAATTTTTTTTAATCCTGTATCCGCGCATATTTAAAATTTTCTCCTTAATGCCGCAATACCGCCTGTATCTCTTACTTCAACTCAACCTCTTGCTTATCATAGCTTAAAATAACCTTATCCTTCAAGATTTCTTTTACGCGGGCGATCTTTACTTTACTGCCGCGGTTCACCAGATAAGTTTTACCGTCAACCTTATCTTCAATGATAGCCTGCGGCGGCTTAGACCAGATAATACCGACCAAGTTTAAATTAGCAACCAAATTTGTTAACTCCTGCGGCAAAGCCTCCTGCTGTGGCTCTGAACCAACCGCCTTTGGCGCGGGCAAATTAAAAATATTTCCAGCCGTTATCTCCTGCAGGTAATAAGCCACCGGCATTAAATGCGCGACTTTTATGTCACCGATCCCCTGGCTCTTCGCGTTGGATTCCAAGCGCATAATATTTGTCATGCGCGGCAGGCCGGCTAAAAAATCCAAAATAACATAAAGGGTAAACCCGGCGCTGAGGATAAGCAAAACAATATTAAGCGCCCTTAAATTAAGAAACTTTTTAAACTTCTCACCGTACTGATTTTGTATATCCTTAAACGCAAACTTAAAATCCGCCTTCGGGCGGGCCGCCATACGGCCGGCCCTCGGAAGCTCCTTAGGGCCAGATTCTATAATCCTTAAAAGTTTTTCTTCTGGAGTTAATGATGGTTCCGGCATTATGTTTTCTTACAACGAGTCTTGCGCGACAATTTTTCGGATGACTTCCTGATCAACAACAATTTTACTGTCCATCACCAGGGATTTTAACGCCTTATGGCACAACATGCCGATCCTGCGCGGATAACCCAGTGTCTGCTGATAGATCTCAAAAATCGCTTCTTCTTTAAAAAGCGGCAGAGACGACCGATACCCGGCCTGGCGGATGCGAAAATCAATCATCTCTTTAGTCTCCACATCGTCTAAAGGGTTAATAATGTACTTCATGCTGATTCGGTCCATAAAATTTTTCATTTCCCGAATCTTCGGCAACAATTCCAACTGCGCCAAAAGGACAAGCTGCAGCAGCTTATATTCATTTGTTTCGTAATTCAGCAAAACGCGCAGCACCTCCAAAGAAGACTGATTTAATTTTTGGGCTTCATCGACTAAGAGGATAACGGTCTTATTCTCCTGGATGCCTTTCTGAAAAAGATATTTTTTTATAGACTCCTTCATGTCCAGGATGGAAGGCCGCTCGATATCAAGTTGAATCTGAAAAGTCCTCAGCAAAGATTCTAAAAATACCTCCTCCGTCTCATACGTAGGGTCTAAAATCATGAAAAATATCGTGTCTTCACGGAGGCGCAGCATCTGAAAAAGCTTGCGGGACAAAGTTGTCTTTCCCGTGCCAACATCGCCTAAAATAACACTTAAACCCCGGCGCAGGCGAATTTCAATCATAAGCCGCGTCAACGCGGCCTGATGTTCCTGCGACTGATAAAAAAAATCAGGGTCAGGACTTGTTGAAAACGGCTCTTTCTCTAATCCTAATAGTTGATAGTAGCTCATAATAAAAGATTGTTAGCGGGTATTCGTGTTAGTGAGCACACTGGTTTAGCCCATAAACTCGCTAACCCGTTAACTCGCAAACTTATTTACCTGTATTATCTCACAAAAGCCTTGGAAAACAATAGCCTTACGCTTCCTTCCAAAAAACTGCTTTGCCCGTGCCCAAATTCATAACGATTTCATAAACCGCCAGGCTCTTGCCAGCCTTCTCCACAACAATATGCAGGCGTATAAAACTTGAAGTTGTTGCCAGCAAACCGGACGCTACCGTACTGTTAAGTAAGGTTATCTCCTCAGAGCTTAAACCATATGGCTCTAAAGATGTTACGATGTTTGCTGTTATATCAAAAATCCTGTCGTCCTGAGTAGCCTCAACAGCATCATCGCCATTCCTGAATTCTATAATCTTGGCGCTAAGCGCTTCATCCATACCAAGATACTGCAATGCCTGTGATGACGCGGTATTGATATTAACAGCCCCGGCGCCAAAAATAGTCAGCTCGTCTTTAAACTGCTTATAAACCTCTTCGGACGCGCCGTCCAAAAGAAGAATATCCTCTTTAACGGAGAGATTTGCCCCGGCCGCGGCAATCTGGTCAACACATGAAGGATTATCACTTAACCCGGGGAGCCTGGACAACATGGCACTGTCAGCCTTATGCAGATTCATAAGGGCCTGCTCGTCAGTAAGCGATACCTGAAGCGTCACTGGGCCTTGAGGGATATCGCGCTTGCGCAAATCATAAAGCGTAATTTGATTAGGAGAAGCGTCATTATAAAAAAAAGACCTTATTATTTCAAGCGCGCTGGACGCCGCATAACAAGACGTATCCGCGTCCGTAATATATTTAGCCAGTTTCAACTGCTGAGTAACAGCGGATGTGGTCCCAACAACAAGTATAGATAAAACCGCGATGGTGCCGATAGCCACAAAAAGTATAGCACCGCGGATTTTTGAGTTTCCTTTACTGTCCGGAGGGAATCGAGATAATTTTTTCATAATCATTGCCGTCATCCAAAACGCATAAAACTTTAACTCCGGCAGGGATGCCGGAAGCCGTATAATTCCAGCTATCCAAAAAAGTATAGTTTCCCGTTATCTGGTCAAGCCCGTAAAACTTAAAAGAAAAATCTTTTACTCCAGAGGCAACTTTGCGCGCGGGAGCCGCCTCTTCAAAACCCAAAATCTGGCGCATGCTTGTATTATAACGATAAAGAACGCCTTCCTCCGGAGAAAACACGTATGTCAGGTTAATAATCTGATTGCCGGCAATATTAACAAACGTCAGATTCGTACTGGACCCGTAAAAACCGATCTTTGTATACCCGAAGGCGCCTTTCAGTTCTTTAGACAGGCGCGCGATACACAACAAAGCCTTTCGTTCGGAGAAATTCGCGCTCGTAATCTTTTTCCATGCCTTCAGGCCCATAACAAAAGAAGAAAATAAAGAAACGCTTATCACGGCAAACAACACTAAAACCACCATCATTTCAATAAAGGTGAAACCTCGTGGTTTTAAAACTGGCGCCTTAAAATGTTTCATTGCTTTTTTTAACATACCTTGCTATGGAAAGATTACGCGCATGACGGCCCTGCAGCCAACCGAGCGTTACAACTTCCGCGTTAAATCCATCTTCAATCACAAAAGATTCTTCGCCCAACTCTGGTGAACTGGCAGGCGCCACAACCTGTGCCCAGGAATAGTTACCGTTGGGCGGCTCAAAAATACCATCCCACTCCCCCTGGATACTCCCCTGGCTAAGGGCATGTTCTAAATCAATCTCCCACATTTTATTGGATAATAAAAAACTAGCCACAATCATCTTTTTGGAAGTTTCCGACGATGATAAACACTGGCTAAAAGCGCCAAGCACAAAAACCATGCCAACAGCAATAACAGCTACGCTTACAAGCAGTTCAACAAGCGTGAAAGCCATAATTTGATCTTTTTTCATATAAGAATTTTGATAATTAACGATTAAAATTAGCGGGTTCGCGAGTTATCGTATTGGCGGATTAACCCGTTAACCCTAACACCCGCACACTCGAGTACTCGCTAACTCATTAACCCGTTAACACGCCAACACGCAAACTTTATTCCTCTTGCCAATTCGTAATGTCATCCCCGCCGCCTTCAGCGCCATCTTTGCCCATAGATGAAAGGTCATAACCGTCTTCATTGTGATCACCAGGATATTTATAAACATAACTCCGGCCCCACGGGTCAAGCGGCTTTTTCTTCAAATAAGGCCCCTTCCAGCTTGTCGCGTCCGACGGAGCCGTCAACAAAGCATCGAGCGAATCCGGATATGAACCAGCATCCACATCGTAAAGGTCCAGCGCCAAAGCGATACTGGATTCAATATCTGTCTTTGCCACAGATTTCCTGGCTTCATCAGAGCGCCCTGTCAGGCGAGGCACCACCATCGCGGCTAAAATACCAAGAATAATCACAACCAGCATAATCTCAATTAAGGTAAAACCCCGTTGTGTTAAACCACCCTTCCCGGTTCTTTGTCCTATCGTCTGTTTAATAATCATTACACCTCCTCCATTTTCTATCCGTTAGCCAGTTAACGTGTTAGCGGGTTTGCGGATTTGCGGATTCAACCCGCCTGCTCGCCAATACGCTAACTAAGATTATTTAAACGACACGCCCACAATCGTCATGGAAATACTAACCACGGATGAATCTTCCGCCTTCGGGACAAGTGTCAATTTTTCAACACTAAACAATAAATGTGACTCACTTAACTTGTATAAAAAATGCGCCAGCTGTTCCATATTGGCTTCCGCTTTAATCTTAACCTGATACTGCTTGGAAAACTTATCCGCCTCAGGCTCGTTTGAAGACTTCATATCTAAAACCATCAATCCTGTATCACGGCTGAGTTTTTCAACCTCCTTTAAAAAATTGGCAACGGCTTCTTCGTCAGAAAACCCCTGAATAGAAAAAAAAGAGGCATATTTACCATACTCCTCCTCGATGGCTTTTTTATTCTCAATCAAACTGACGCCTTTCTTGAAACGTGCCTCTTCCACAATAACCTCGCGGCTCAAGCTGGAAAGCCTGGCATGAAAAGGAGAAAATATAACTTTAACAATAAGCAGACAGCCGAATATAATTCCGGTGATGTAAAAGATATAAACGTTTTTTTGTTTTATGTTCATTTTCGCCCGCCGCCTGATAGCGTTACCATAACGACAACTTCATTTAAAAAATTATTCATCCGCCTCATCGGTATTTTTTACTTCTTTTTTTGAAACCTTCTTCTCCGTCTTTTTTTCAGAAGATTTTTCAACAGGGCAAATCAATTCAAACTCATTCACATCCTGCCCCTGGACTTTTTTGCGCGTCATATAACGAGACTGAATGTCTTCCAAATAGGGAGACTCCTCTAAAATTGTAATCAGCTTAAACACATCCGACATCTCTTTGGCCCGGCCCTTAACTGTTATCTTTCCGCCTTTTTCAAAATCAAAGTTTTTCAAGACAATCTCCGACGGCATAAGCCTGGAGGTTTCATAAACATAGTTGATAACAGCAGCATCTATATCCAGCTTCGATTTGATCCTTTTAACACGTTCGAGTTTTTCATTCAGGCCTTCGGCTTCTATTGAAATCTTGCGGTAATTATCTTTCAAAAGATCCAAATAGGACTGGCGGTTGGCCATCTTCTCAAGATAAACACCGCAGATCACTAAAATCAGATACATAACCGCTGAACCTAAAAAAATAAGGTCGTGGTGGCGCTCTCTTAAACCCTTGCGTATCTGCGCCTCAGGCAAAACAAAGTTAATCTTTTTTTTCAACGGGTCGAGCCCTAAACCGAACAAGGCCGACATAGACACGCGGTCAAAAAGCTCCGGCGGTTCTTTCATCATGCCTTTGGCCCCCGTAATACCCGCCAAAGGCGCCACACTTTCAACAGGCAGGTTAAACTCGACCTCAAGTTTTGAACAAAGCCCTTTGATATTCCCCGCGGCGCCAGTTAAGAAAATCTTCACCGGCTTATGCATCACCTCTTCGCCCTGAGAAATCACCATAGACTGTTTTAGCTCCCCGGCGAATTTTGCCCAGCCTGATTCATCACTTAACTGTTCACAACCTTGCGTAACAACACGGCTGAAGAGAATGCTCTCACACGTAGCCACGATAAAATCCGTAAAATTAAAATCAACATCCAAAACAATAAAAGCGTCGGACGGTTTTAAAACGGGCATCTTCGCCGCTTTACATAACCAGCTCAAAACCCCGTCAGAGCTCAACTCCACCTTATCCGTATAGAGCCCCGCGGATTCCAAAATACGAAAAATTTTCCGGATGCTTTCACGATGGACAACAGCCAGCATCACCTTGGCATACCCCATGCTGTCCACTCCCGTAACCCGATAACCGTTAACAATCTCTTCTTTAGCATAAGGCACCTGGCGCCCGACGTGCAGCTTAATCATATCGTCTATCTCAGTTGAGTTAGCTGACGGGATACGCAAGTTCCTTAAAGTGACGGCATTACGGGAAAAAGAGATAATGATATTTTGCGGTTTGCTGATTTTTGTTTTTTTCAAAAATTCACTAACCTGAGAAGCGATATGGCCTTCAGCAAGCACATCCATCTTAACCGCGGCGGCCGCCCTGATTGCAGACAGCCCAAAACCCGACTTAAAAAGAACCATCTTTAACCAAGGGGTACCTATTTCTAATATAAGCTGCATATCCGTATCCTGAAGTTTTTACCGCTTCAATCACACATGAGCGCGTAGACGCGTCATGCAAAAGTTTACGCTTAAAATCATTTTACAAGTAAATTGATCTGGAAAATCGGCAAGAGCATTGCCATCACAATGCCTCCTAGAATCAAGCCTAAAACAAGGATAATCACAGGCTCAAGCAAAGATGTAATCACTTTAAGGCGCGCGTCGGTTTCCTGTGTATAAATATTAGCGATCTCATTCAAAACACCTTCCAGCTTCCCACCCTCTTCACCGACGGAAACCATCTGCACGAGAAACGAAGGGAAAAAAACGACCTTCTTCATGCTCGTCGCCAGAGAAGTGCCCTCCATAACATCTTTACGCACGGCTTCAAGGTCTTTCACGAAGACGGCATTTTCAAGCGTTGGAGTCGCAACCTCCAGCGCCTTAAAAATAGGAAGGCCGCTCCTGATCAAAAGTGCCAGTGTCCTGCAAAAGCGGGACAAAGACTGTTTCAAAGACAAAGCGCCGAAAACAGGGATATGGATTTTAAGCCAGTCCAACTGGGCGCGCCCGCTTTCAGTTTTAGACATACCCATAAAAACAATAACCAAAAACCCGGCCGCGGCCAGGATAGCCCACCAGAATGAAGAAAAAAACTGGCTGATACTCAACATGATTTGCGTAGGCAAAGGCAAAGCATAATCAAAATCAACAAAAATAGAACTTAACTTTGGAATCACAAAAGTAAAAAGGACAAAAATGACACAAATACCAACCGAAATCATAAGCGTCGGGTAGGCCATGGCTGTCTTAACATGCATCTTAAACTCTTCTTCTTTTGCCAGAAAACGGTCCAGCTCCTCTAATACTTCATCCAGCCGCCCTGATGCCTCTCCTATCCTGATAAGATTAATAAAAATATTCGGAAAAAAGTATTCATGCTCGGCGAGAGCGCTGGAAAAAGTCGCGCCGTTTTTAATCCGGGAATGAATATCCAAAATCAAAGCTTTAAGCTTTTCTTTTTCAGTCTGTCCATAGAGAATACTTAAAGATTTCAATAAATCCACGCGGGCTTTTATCAGACTCTTAAGCTGATTTGTAAAGATAGTTAAATCCCTGCGGTTAAGACGGCCCCCTGAAAAAAAAGCGGCCTGCGGAGAGACGGCCGCCTGCTGGCCGGCATCGTCTTTCATCTCAACACGGACAGGCGTCAGGCCCAATTCAATAAGCCTGTCCACAACGCTTTCCTGGCTATCGGCAACGATAATCCCTTCAACCGTTTCATTCAGATTTTTTTTAGCTATATAAGAATATGTAGGCATGATTTTTATCAGTGGCCAGATGACAGACAACAGAAAACAGAGAAAAACTTAAAATCTAAAACCGGTAAGTAAGTCTCCTTCTGTCCTCTGTCCTCTATCCCAGCTCCGTCACCCTCATCACTTCTTCCGGCGTTGTAATCCCCTGGCGTATCTTATTCCACCCTTCCTGCAGTAAAGACCTCAGGCCCAACTGCAGCGCTTTCTTTTTAATCTGCGAAGCAGATGCCTTATCTAAAATCATCTGCCGGATTTCTTCAGTGATCATCAAGATTTCATAAATCGCAATGCGGCCTTTGTAGCCGGTAAATTTACACGTTTCACAACCTTTGCCGTGAAAAATAGTTTTTGGTTTCTCAACAACTTCAAACCCTTCTTTAAAAGCCCCCTTGCCGTGTTCGGCCTCCACAAAAGAAATCTCCTCGCGGCAATCGCTGCATATAGTGCGCACAAGGCGTTGGGCAATAAAAGCCTGGACACTGGACGCCACCAGGTACGGTTCAAGGCCCATATCGACAAGGCGCGTAACACCGGAGGAAGCATCATTAGTATGCAGTGTTGAAAAAACAAGGTGGCCCGTTAAAGCTGTCCGGATAGCAAGTTCCGCCGTTTCCAAATCGCGGACCTCGCCCACCATCATGATATCAGGGTCATGCCTTAAGAGATTGCGAAGGGCGCTGGCAAATGTCAGGCCGATCTTCGCGTTGGTCTGCACCTGTGTCACTCCAGTCAAATCATATTCGATAGGGTCTTCTATCGTTATGATTTTAACAGGCGGCTTATTTAATCTCGACAAAAAAGAGTAGAGTGTCGTCGTCTTTCCAGAACCCGTTGGGCCTGTTAGAAAGATAATGCCATGAGGTTTCTTTAAAAGATCTTCAACAAGGCGCAAATCCTGCGCGTTCATCCCCAAATCGCTAACATTAAAAAGCATCTGTGTTGGCAAAATTCTGATAACAAGGTTTTCCCCATACAACGTCGGAATAATAGAAACGCGCAAATCCACATCAAGCTCTCCCAGTTTAACTCTGGCCCTGCCGTCTTGCGGCAGGCGGCGTTCCACAATATCCATGCTCGCGATAATCTTGATGCGGCTTGTAATTGCCATATGAAGCTGTTTAATCGTATCCGGCATCGTCACATCATAAAGAATGCCGTCAATGCGGTAACGCACCTTCACACGGTCCCGGTACGGTTCAATATGGATATCTGTCGCGCGCGACTGAATAGCTTCCGCTAAAATCTGGTTAACAAGCCTCACAACAGAAGCATCCTGCGCCATCTTCTCCGGGTTTTCAAGGTCAACAACACCGTCTTCAGCTTTGCGGACCGGCTCTTCCTTCTTATCCAAAATCCCTTCAACAATCGCCGCGCCCATCCCGTAATAAGACTTAATAGCGTTCATGATTTCAGATTCCGCCGCCAGGACAACATCCACAGTAAGCCCGAGATGAAACTTTATATCTTCCGTCGGCCACACATCCAAAGGGTTAGAAATCGCTATCGTTAACCGCCCGTCTTTTAAAGCCAGCGGCATAAACTTGTAATGCCAAACAAACCTGGCTGGGACAGCCTTGACCACTTCCGGCGGAATGACTTTATCTTTCAGGCTTGAGAAATACTGCAAAGAAAGCTGTTCAGCCAGAGTCATCAAAAGCTGGTCTTCCGTGATAAAACCCATCCGGATGAGTACCTTCCCTAAAAACTCGCCCGTCTTGTCATGTTCACGGACAGCAACATCAATCTGCGCCTGATTCACAATACCTTTTTTAACTAATATCTCACCGAGCTTTAACATATTGTTCCTTTATTTATTGTTTCGCGGGTTAGCGAGTGGACGAGTTGCCGGGTTAAACCCGTAAACTCGCTAACACGCCAACTGGCCAACTAATCAACCCGTAAGCGCGCCTTTCATATAGAAATCTTCGTCGGGCGTATTATCAACGCGGCCGGAAATTATCTTTTCACACCCCGCAAGCGTCTCTTCCAGCGCCACATACTGGCCTTTACGATTCGTATAGACCTCAGCCGTAAAAAAAGGCTGCGTTAAAAAATTGTCCAGCTTCCTTGCTCTATGAAAAATAGTCCGGTCGCTCTTGGGCAGTTCTTCAATGCCGATAATCGCGACGATCCTTTGCAGCTCTTCATATTTATGAAAAAGGCGGATGACTTCCTGTGCCACATCAAACTGTCTCTTTCCGACGACACGCGTGTTTAAAGAAGCGGAAGAAGACATAAGCGGGTCTATCGCGGGGTAAAGCCCTTTTTGCACACGCGAGCGCGACAAAACGAGAATAGAATCAAGATGGCTAAAAATACACACAACAGCGGGATCCGTTAAATCGTCCGCCGGCACATAAACCGCTTCAATAGAAGTAATGGATGCGCCCTGACGTGAACGAATCCTCTCATGGAAAGAGCCAATTTCGCTCGTTAATGTCGGCTGGTACCCTGTTTCCGACGGAATACGGCCCAGCAAAGCGGACAGCTCACTGCCCGCCTGGGCAAACCTGAAAACATTATCTATCAGAAACAGAACGCTGTTGCCCTTTTCCTGCAAAGACTCCGCTATAGTGATGCCCGTTGAAACAACTTCAAAACGAGCACCCGGCGACTCATCCATTTGGCCAAACACCATAGCCGCCCGGGATAAAATATCGCTTCGGACAAACTCATAATAAAGCTCATTACCTTCCCTGATACGCTCTCCGGCTCCCGTAAAAACACAAAGCCATTGTTGTTTTTTAATAATATTATGGATGATTTCAAGGGTCAAAAGGCTCTTTCCCAAAGCAGCGCCTCCCAAAATGCCTGTTTTTGTATTTTTCAACAGCGGAAACAACAGGTCAATCATCTTAATGCCTGTTTCGATAATTTCATAATCGTCGCCTTTTTTCGAACTCAAATCTATCTTTTCATTTTTTGTTTCCCGGCGGACAGAAAAAAACTCTTTTGCTTCAATCTTGCCTTTTTTATCAATCGGCTCACCCATAACATTTAAAACTCTGCCCAAAGCGGCTTCACCCGATGGCACGACAAGAGAATTGCCCGTCCTCTTAACGATACCGTCACGGCTTAATCCGTATGTCGGCGTCAAAGCGATACAGCGCGCGACCCTGCCCTGAATATGCTCAACAACCTCAAGGACGATCTTCTGCCCATCATAGGAAAAAACTTCCAAGATCTCATAAATAATAGGCAATGCATCTTCATCCGGAAACAAAACGTCGACAACCGGGCCATGCACGCCCATAACTTTTCCATCCGCTAAAACCCGTTTTTCTTTAGATGCTTCCATATAAAGTGCCCTATTATCAGCCTGTTGGCGTATTAGCGGACTGGTGAGTTAAACCCAATAAACCGCTAACACACAAGCCCCTCGCAGACGTTAATTTTTCATCTTAAACTCAGGCGCGAAGCAAAAATCTCGCGGATATTCTTATCGCTGCGCGCGTGCAGGTGCTTAAAGTACTCATACATCAATTTTTTATTGGTGTTCAAGCTCTCTTCGTAACTGCCTTCCAGATGAATAATACGCGCCGCGCATTCCGAGAGTTTGCTACCCCAGAAAATTTCATAAATCTTCTGCATCACCCACATCTTCACAAGATAGTCCACAACAATACCCGGCGACGGCTCAATCAGAAAATGCTCAAACTTATCATTAACCCCTGCCGCCTGAGTTTCTTGCCTTAAGATCTCATCACACGGCAGAATCTTTACCATGTCCACCCGCTGGATCGTTAAAGATAAAAAACGCGGGTAAACTATAACGATCTTGCCAACATCTTTTCTTAAAATCTTGGTAATGAGCATGTCCCTCACAGCCGTGGCCCGCTTATAAGTAATATCATCCCCTATACCCGGCAAAAAGGTAAAAGCCCGCGTTTGAGTTTCAGACAGGTAACGCGCCCCGCGCTCGCCCACGACAATCATTTCGTCCTGATCGGAGACCTGCTCTAAAGCGGCATTAACAACCAGCGCGTTTAAACTGCCGACAAACCCTTCATCGGAAGTAATCATCAGGACAGCTTTCGGCAAATTAGCCCGTTCTGTCAAAAAAGGATGCCTGAGGCGGCAAACTTTCAGAAGAGATAAAAAATCTTCCAGGCGGATCTTGAATTCTTCAAACCCCGCTCTTTTCTGCTGAAGGCCGCGAAACTGGCTCGCCGTTGCCCACTTCAACACCTCAACCATCTCCTGGAGCTCTTTGGCAAACCGCAGGTTTTCTCTTAGTTTAACCAATGGAATCATAAAAAATATCCAACGTTCGTGTTTCGCCGTTCGTGATGCGTATTATAGATAATCCAATTGGCAAATAACCTGATACAAAACTTAAACGACTTTCTTTTCCCTAAAAAATTCCATAAATGCTTTGTCCAGGGCTTCTCTAACCTGAACCCCCAAAGATTTTTTTTCCGACAAATCTTTTAAAACTTCAGGGTGTTTTGCCTCTAAAAACTCGTAGATCTCCCCCATAAAAATACTCAGCCCTTCCGGCGAAAGGATCTCCAGGATTTTTCTTCTAAAAGCGTAAAACTGAATGATCATCGCGATATCATCAACAGGCCTGTGCGCATCCTGCATCAACAACTGTGTCAATGAGGCGCCGCGCCGCATCTTCTCGCTTATTTCCGTTGAAAGTTTTGTGCGTACACGCATCAACCTTAAGAGCTCCTTATATTGGGCGTAATCCAAACGAAGCATATCGCTAACCTCTCTAAGCGCTTCACTTTGCACTTTGCTCCCGATACGCGATACGGACAGCCCCAAATCGATAGCCGGCTTAAACCCTTCATGAAAAAGGGAACTAGAAACATAAATTTGCCCATCTGTCATGGAAACAAGATTGCTCTGAATATACCCTGTAATATCGCCTTGCAATGTCTCGACAATTGGCAAAAACGTCATGGATCCAGACCCCATCTCAGAATTCAGGCGGCCGGCACGTTCCATCAGCTGAGAATGCAGGTAAAAAATATCGCCCGGATACGCCTCTCTTCCAGGCGAGCGCTCTAAAAGCAAAGAAAGTTCGCGGTAAATCCAGGCATGTTTGGTTAAATCATCAAAAACAACAAGGGAGTCCCGCCCGCTATACATGAAATATTCAGCCATTGTAGCGGCGACATAAGGCGCCAAATACTGCTCACCGGCTGACGAAGAAGCTGAAGCAGCGACAACAATCGTATAACTCATGGCGCCAGTTTCTTTTAAAATATTAATGATCTTCATCAAAGAAGAGTTTGCCCCTCCCACCCAGCAATAAACACAAAAAACATTTTTTCCTTTTTGATTTATGATCGCGTCCAGCGCTAACGCTGTCTTGCCGGTTTGCCTGTCCCCAATAATCAACTCCCTCTGGCCCTTGCCGATAGGGATGATCGTATCCATGATCTTGGTGCCGGTATGAAACTGTTCACTTAAAGGCAGCCGGTCAAGGACACCCGGCGCGCGCCTGAAAACCGGCGCCATCACACCGCTTTCCATAACTGCGTCTTTATTATCCAGTGGCTCGCCGATACTATTGATAACACGGCCCAGGAAACTCTCACCGACGGCAAGAGAAAAAACTTCATTGCGGCTGGCCACGCTTGAACCCAGCCTGATAGACGTCTCATCACCCAACACAAAGGCCATAACCTGTTTTTCATCAAAATCAACCACCAGCCCTTTGCGCCCAAACTCCGCAAACTCAACAATCTGGCCGAAAATACACGACGGCAAACCTTCTATTTTAACAATCCCTCTTCTGATCTCCTTAACAATACCAACTTCCTTGATCTCAAAAGGTTCTATTTTTAAAATATCCTGTTTTTCTGTCATATTTTTAACAGCGCGTTATTTAGCGCGCAAAACCCGGGTAATCCTGTTAAACTTGCTTTTCAGGCTGCCATCAACGACAAGCCCTCCCACACGCAAAACCAAACCGGCAATCATCGCCTCATCAACTTCCTCTTCTATCGTAACCGTACCGGGGAGTTTTTGTTCAATGGCCGCTTTTAAATCTTTTCTCTCTTTTTCACTCAAAGAGATAGCCGTGGAAACAACAACCGTTTCCGCATGGACAGAAAACTTCTCCTGATCAAGCCTCTTAAACTCTTCAATCAACTCGTCAATCATCTGCGCGTGCAAAACCCGCTGGTCCTGAGAAGAAAAGGCATACTTGATTAAATCCATTGCCATGCCGGCCGCTTTCTGTTCTACGCCGGCCAGAATCTCCGTTTCACGTTTTTTCGCGTTGTCCATGGACTCGGCGAAAATCTTTTTTGCTTCCTCTTGCGCCTTATCACAACACTCAAGTGAAACTTTTTCAGCTTTTTTCTTGGCTTCTTCAATAATATAGCGGGCTTCTTCTTTACTGCGCGCAATCTCGCTCTGTGCCTGGACGCGGGCTCGCTCTATTTCTTTATTTAAAACCTCTTCTTTTTCCAGGCTTTCCTGATGAAGCACCTGCAGCCTTCTTAAAGCGATTTTCAACTGTGTACCAAAAAACAAATGCAAAACAGCAATAATCACCGCGAATGTAATAATCTGAAACAATACTAATTGAATAACCATAAGGGAGGGCTCCGTGATAAAAACTTATTTAAATAAATTATAAATGATAACCAGGGCGATAACGGCGATGCCCTCGGCGAAAAGAAACGCAAACATTAGCGCGATCAGAATTTTTGGAGAAGCCGAAGGGTTGCGGCCTAAAGCCTTGATAGCGCTGTGGCCAACAACGGCAATAATCAAAGAAGGCCCTAATGTGCTGATAAACATGATTAACGCGATTGTCAGATTTCTTGCCATACGGCTCGCCCCTTTACCTTGTCACATAAAAACCAAGACAACCATACAAAACAAAAACACCACTTTTACAGCTTTCGCTAAAAAAAATATCTTACCCCCGCATTAAGAAAGCCCCGGGTTCCTGTTGGCGGAGCTTCACTCAACTAAAACTATCAGTTCATTCCTTTTCATGCGGGCTAGACCGCCATTGACAAAAATCGGCTTAATCTCGCCTGTTGAAGCACTTTCAGAAAAACGCCTGCGGCTAAAAAGCCCCTGCTTGGCCAAAGGTGTAAGCCTGATACTACCTTTGCGCAAAGCCACAAAAATCGGTTCATGGTCATCCATAATCGTCAGCTCTCCGCCTTTTGCCGGCAGGATAGCCTCTGAAACAAAACCTTCATATAGCGAGCTTTGCGCGTCTAAAACGATAATCTTCATAAAAAATACTGTGAGGCTGTCAAGCCAGGACAACCTTGTCCTTGCCTGTCTCCTTGGCCTGATAAAGAGCTTTATCGGCTTTATCAATTAAAATATCTTTTTCCGCCGCGTCCGTCGGATAATCAGCGATGCCCATGCTTACTGTCGTCGGCAGGCTTAAACGGATCAGGCCCAGCATTCTTTCTGCCGCGAGACAAGCGCCTTTTTTATCTGTCTCAATCATCAAAATGCAAAACTCTTCGCCGCCATAACGAAAAACCATGTCTAAATTCCTGATGGAACGCACAAAAAGATTTGTCATGCCTTTAAGCAGTTCATCGCCGGCCATATGCCCGTTAGTATCATTATATTTTTTAAAATTATCAACATCTGTCATAATCAGAGAAAGGTGCTGCGGATACCGGCGGGCGCGGGCAATTTCGCGGTCTAAGACTTCATGCAAATAGCGGTGGTTATAGACACCCGTCAAACCGTCAAGGATAGCTAAATCATAATAGTAAGATTTCTTATCCGCCTCAGACATGAGGAAATAGCGTTCCACAGCGTGTTCTACGACAATCCTGATTTCACTTGGATTAAAAGGTTTTGTAATATACCCGAAGGCGCCATCTTCCATAACCTCAATGGCGGAATTAATAAAAAGATAAGGCGTAATGACAATCACGCTGATTTTAGGGTCAATATTCTTAACCGCGCGGACCAATTCTGGCCCGGCAAGATCATGCATGCGCAATTCAGCAATAACAACAGCGCAACGGATATCCTTAAGCATCTTCAGGCCTTCTTTAGCGGAAAAGACGACATTGACATTATGGCCTGCGGCAAAAAGCACAGAACCCAGCGTATCAGCTGCTTCCTTTTCATCCACTATCACTAAAATATCAGCGCTGTGCTGCATCTTAAGATCTCTTGATTTTATCCGTTTTAAAGGATTAATTATTTATTAAAAACGCTAACTGAGCATATTCTAGCATATTCACTGCTCACGCGTAACTTATTATTTCATAATATATATAGAACTAATATCCGTCAACAATTTTTGATAAAAAATCAGGCGTTCACCGATATCTAAACAGCACCTTGAAAGCCCCGGGCCAATAATGTTGCATTTAGGTTAGCGGGTGCCCGGGTTAAATTAAAAGGGGCCTGAAAAATCAGGCCCCTTTTAATTTAACGTCCCTAATCGGATTCTCCCGGCAAAATCGGAATCCCGCTTAATTTAAAAATGGTTCGGGAGAACCGATGCCGCAAGCTTGTCCCGCCGATAAAGCGATTGCGGGATCCCGCCGCTTGATTTTCTTTTATAGCGGCGGGAAAAAGCTCGTGTCCTGCTGTAATCTTAACGTCCCCAACCGGATTCGAACCGGTGTCGCAAGCTTGAAAAGCTCGTGTCCTGGACCAGACTAGACGATGGGGACAAGTATATTTAGTTTCTCTTTAGGGGGTGATTTTACATTCTTAATGAACCCCTGTCAAGATTTTTCTATAACAGAGCCCTTTTTCAATAAGAAACGAGTTTTTTATTGACACTTGAGCTATTTTAAGATACCCTGCACCAGAAAGCTAGCATTACTTTCAAAGCTTTTAACGCAAGATTCCATATCATATCGCATCAGCGGAGTTTCACTCTTAAAACTGATGAGCACACTCATAGGTATAGGTATTAGTGAAAAAAATGACCCGTTTCAGGCTGGCTGTGAAGCGGCAAAAATGGCCACCTATCAACTCCATCATAAAGAAGCTTTATTAGGAATCTTGTTCTCCTCCATCCATCTCGCGGACAAAAAATTATTAGAGGGCGTACATTATGCCGCCGGAAATATCCCGTTAATAGGCTGTACGGGCGCGGCCATTATCCATTCTAACAAGATCTCCAAGTATGGCGCTGGCCTCATGCTGATAAGCTCTTCAAAAATTAAATGCGGATGCGCTTCATCAAGCGGCATTGAAAGCCGAAGTGCCCGCTCGGCCGGAGAAGAATTTGCCCATAAAGCCCTAAAAAATTTAAATATCCCGCACCGGGACTTGGCCTTGGTTTTCTCAGACGGCCTCATTGAACACGGCTCAGACCTTCTGCACGGCATCAAAGACGTCTTGGGGATTAGTTTTCCTATTTTTGGAGGCTCAAGCGCTGACAACTTAAGATTTCATCAAACATTCCAATTCCATAACGAAGAGCTTCTTTCCAATAATATCGTTGGCGCCATTTTTGCCGGCCAAAACTCATTCGGCATCGGCCTGCGCCATGGCTGGAAGCCTTTAGGGAAACCACATACCATCACGGAAGTCAAAGGAAATGTCATCAAGAAAATTGAAAATAAACCTGCCGTCGCTATCTATGAAGAATACTTTGGAAAATCCCGCAAAGAGATAGAAAAAACACTGATTCGTATGAGCATATACTACCCGCTGGGCCTCTATGTCCCCGGTGAATCAGAATACCTTTTGCGAAACGCTCTGCGCATTGACGAAGACGGCGGCCTTGTCTGCCAGGGTGACGCTACAGAAAACAGTGAAGTACGCCTTATGATGGGCACCAAAGAATGGGCCGTAGAAGCCGCTGTCCAAGCCGCGCAGGAAGCCAAAACCAGCCTGTCCGGTAAAACCATTAAAGGTGCCATAATTTTTGAATCCATCGCCAGAAATAAACTCCTTGGAAGATTGACAGAACGAGAGTTATGCCGTATAAAAGAAATATTAGGAGAAGTGCCAATCCTCGGCATCTGCTCTTATGGAGAACAGGCTCCTCTAAAATCCTTAACCCATTACGGCGAAACATATTTCCATAATGAAACTGTAGCTATCTTAGCCATAGGTGAAAGCGATGCCCAGCACTAGCGCCTTCCAGGAACCAACAATTCTAGAGACAGCCATAAGTTTCGCGGGCATGATAGGCCTCATTGCTGTTATCGTCCTCGTCATCATCCTCGTCTTTAAATTAGAACGGATAAAAGGCTTACAAGGTGAACTGGAAAAACTGCAAAGGGCTTTTAACGAATTGGACGGCCAAGCTAAACTGATTGTCCAGACCGACCTTGAACTGCACCGTGCCCAGGAAGAACTGGATAAAAAGATTGCCGGGCTCGTCACTCTTCAAAAGCTTATCCGCCTTATTTCAAGCACGCTGGATGAACAAGAAATATTTAATAAAATAGAGGAGAAACACATCACAGAACTCGGCTTTGATAGAGCCGCCGCCTTGCTTATCACGGCAGATAAATCTTTTCGTGCAACCTTAACTATCGGTTACTCAGGCGAAGAAATGGAAAAAATCGCTCAAGAGTTTACGCGCCAGCCCCTGCTCACAGAAAAAATCATAGACAAGAATAATATTTTTTCATCGCTGGACCAGGATAAAACAGCAAAAGAAATCCCTCATTTTTTAAAACTTTTGGGGCTCTCTAGCTTCATCTGCGCGCCTATCATGCAAAAAGACGGGGCTATCGGCATCCTGATTCTGGGAAGTGAATCCAATTATACTCAATTAACAGAAGGCGACAAAGACATTGTTTATATCTTAGCGACCCAGATCGGCCAGGTCATGGAAAACGCGAAACTCTTTGAAGAAACATGGCGCTCTCATCAAGAGCTGGAACAGAAAGTCAGGCAGAGGACCAAAGAGTTATCTGAGGCATTGGAAAAAATTCAAACAATCAGCAAAAGAAAATCAGACTTTATTTCCGCCGTATCTCATGAGTTGCGCACGCCATTAACATCCATCAAAGGCTATGCCTCCATCCTGGCTACGGGCAAACTTGGCGAACTGCCGCCAAATGCCAAGCAGAGAGTTGAAAAAATCAACAAACACAGCGATGACCTCTCCCAGCTTATCAATAACCTTCTGGACATATCCCGCATAGAATCCGGCCGGCAGGAGTTAAAACTGGAGGCCGTCAACATAAAAAATATGGCCGAAAGCTTAGGCGACATGCTCGGTTCGCTCTTTAAAGAAAAAGGGCTTGAATTCATACTTGATATTCAACCCGGCATTCCTGATGCCCACGCAGACAAAGGGCAGCTTGAACGTGTTTTTATCAATTTAGTCGGTAATGCCCTTAAATTTACACCTCCGGGAGGTAAAATAACGATTAAAGCAAAAATCTTAGACGGCCAGATGCTCCAAGTTTCGGTTTCTGATACAGGGTTAGGTATCGCAGAAAAAGACCTGACTAAAATATTTGACGAATTCTACAGGGTGGATAATGAAGCAAACCAACAGGTCAAAGGGACAGGGCTGGGTTTATCTCTGGTTAAATATATTGTTGAAGCGCATAAAGGCCGCCTGTCCGTAACAAGCCAGCTTAATCATGGTTCGACCTTCGCCTTCACCATCCCAAAGGCATAAAAAAACAGGAGAAGAATGGTATAAAAACTACAAATAAGGCCCTTTTTTTCGCAAAAAAAATATGTTACACTTTGTTCGTCAATAAGTTAACGCATAAAAACAAATTTTATACGCGCCATGATACAAATGAAAAAAAGGATCCTTGTTATTGATGATGAAGCGGACATCAGAGAGATTGTCCGCTTCTATCTCATAGAAGAAGGCTACAACGTTTTAGAGGCGTCAAACGGCCAGGAAGGCATCTTAAAAGCGCAACAAGAAAAACCGGACGCGATTCTTTTAGATATCATGATGCCGGGAATCAACGGTTTTGAAGTTGCCAAACATCTTAAAGATGACCCAAACACTAGAAATATCCCCATCATCATACTTTCTGTCCTGGCACAAGATTCTCAATTCAGGCATGGCATCTTAGATTACATTTCCAAACCTTTTCGGCAGGAGGATATCGTGAACGTCATAAAAAATATCTTTAAAAAAATTGATGGCGATGCTGCTAAAAAAAATGTCCTTATTGTCGACGATGACCCTGATATCGTTGATGTAATAACACTTTGCTTAAAAGACAACGACATCGCTCCGGATAAAGCATATAATGGAAAAGAAGCGCTGGAAAAAACAGCGGTAAAAAAATTCGACCTCATCCTGCTTGACCTCAACATGCCCGGCATGAATGGATTTGAAGTCATCAAAAAGCTTAAAACCGACGAAAAAACCTGCAACATCCCTATTGTCGTCTTGACAGGTACTTATATTTCTGACGCGGATAAACACAATGGCCTTACGTTAGGCGTGTCTAAATATCTCACCAAGCCTTTTTCGGCCAATGACCTTGTCGAGGAAATCAAAGAGGTATTCAATGGCAAAAGCTAAAGTTATCGTTATTGATGACGACCCAGATATACGGGACGTTTTAAATTTAACGTTGACGGAAGACGGGTACGAAGTTTTTGAAGCCGAAAACGGCGAAGTAGGTTTTAATCTGATTAAAGAAAAAGCGCCTAACCTTATCATCGTTGATTATAAAATGCCAAAAATGGATGGGCCCTCCTTATGTTCTATCGTTAAAAAAGATATCCTTTTAAGCCACCTGCCTATCATTATGCTCACAGGCAAAGGCGACGTCAGCGATAAAGTCTCAGGCATAAACGCGGGGGCTGACGATTACATGGTTAAACCTTTCGAACCACAGGAACTCTTGGTCAGAATCAAAATGATCTTACGCCGGTCTGAACGCGACCTTGACGCGAATCCCCTTTCAAAACTGCCGGGAAATGTGTCCATCCTTAATGACCTTCAGGGGCGCATTGACAAAAAGATACCTCTGGCTGTGGCCTATATTGACCTGGATAAATTTAAAGTATACAACGACAAATACGGGTTCAGGCACGGCGATGAAATCATCCGCGAAACGGCCAGAATCCTTATCCGCGCCACTCAAGAGCTCGGCAATCCTGATGATTTTATAGGCCACATCGGCGGAGATGACTTTGTCGTAGTGACAACACCTGAAAAAGCGGAACCTATCAGCCAAAAAATTATCGATGATTTTGATAAAATTTCCCCTACGTTCTACACGGAAGAGGACCGCGCGGCCGGCTTTATCGTTGGCAAAGACCGCAAAGGCGTTGAACAAAAGTTCGGCTTACTGTCAATCTCTATCGGGATCGTTTCCAATGAACAGCGAGAGTTAACACACGTAGCCCAAATCGGTGAAATAGGCGCTGAACTTAAAGAAGCGGCTAAACACCTCGAATACTCCTGCTATATTAAAGATAAACGGTCAGACAACAGGGCCGAACTAGATCAAATTCCTCCAGCGGAAAATCAAAAATCAAAAAACACGCCGTAACGAGTGCTCGGATTAACGAATAGACGAGTTAAACCCGTTAACATGCTAACCCGTAAACCATAGAGGTTCAAGGATCTAATTGCTCTATAAAATTTTCGTAAACGAAAATTTTATGCCGGGAGGGGGGGTCAAACCGTCGCTCCTCGCCTCCGCTTCGTCGCTCCCCATAGGGGCTTCGCCCCTATGGCGTTCCTCTCTTCGTTCGTCTCTGTCACCCCAAAAGCCCGGGGAAAATCTTTCCCCGGGCCCCTTTAGGGTTCGACTCCTCAAAAAATAAAATGGCTCACCATCACAACATGATGAGCCATTTATGCTTTTGAACAATAGAGAATTGAAAATAGACCGCAATTGAGATTTAATCTATTATTCTATTGTCAATTGTTCAATTGCTCTATAAAATTTTCGTAAACGAAAATTTTATGCCGGGAGAGGGGGTCGAACCCTCGCGCCTTGCGGCATACGCCCCTCAAACGTATGTGTCTGCCAATTCCACCATCCCGGCAAAAACCCAAAAATACACGCAGAAAATCTTACCAGTATTAAACAAAAATATCAACCCAAAATTTGCATTGAGCAAATATAGAGACTAGTGATAAAATGAGGCCGTAAACATAGAATCCCAGCGGATTCAGCGGCCATTAACCCAGATTTTGCATTAGGCAAAATCTGCCCGAAGGGTCGATAGTTTAAATCCGTTCAGGATTTAAACTTGCTATCGAGGTATCCCGAAATTTGGGATAATAAAAATCTAACCATGGGGGCGCACATGCGATTGAAAAAACTAGCTATTTTTATCTTCGTACTTTGTTTTTCGGCAAGCACAAAAATCTGTTTTGGACAAACCTCTCCAACGCTGACTTTGGAAAACTCTATTAAAACCGCCCAGGAAGAATTAAAAAAAGCAAATTTTGATATATCCAATCATTATATTTTCAGCATTATCCTTACCAACTCATCAAAAGGAAGCTTCTGGTATTATACCTACAGGCCGTATCAACCCTCCCAATATCGGGAGTTTTTTATAAAAATCTACATGGACGGAACCTGTGAAATTATCCAGGCCAAATCGCCAAGAGGCTTATAATAACGACGCTAAACTCAAAGCATAACCTTCTCAACACCAGGAAGCGGAAACAACAATGCCCCGCCGGCTTTTAAAAAACTCTTTTCTCTCTTTAAAAATTCACCTCTAAAATGCCATGGCAACACAAGGATAACATCAGGTTTTCGCTGCCGGACTTCTTCCTCTGAACAGATAGGAATCAGGCTGCCTGGTGTCAAGCGCCCAAACTTCGCCGTGTTTACTTCACCGATACAATCAACATCCTTGCCGGAAAACCCGCAAAACTGGAGCAAAACATTGCCTTTCGTAGACGCCCCTAACCCGGCAACTCTCTTTTTAGCCTTTTTTATCCTTCGCATCATCGCGCGCAGACGCCGGCGATGTGAAAAAACACCAAGCCTGAATTGCCTATAAGGCTCTAATGTACCCAGCCCAAAAGACTTTTCCCTCTCCAAAATTTTTTCTAATCCACTGAAGCGTTTATGGCGTTTGGAAAAGCTTTTCGCAACCGATACGCAAAAACTGCCACCATTAATATCATTAAAACCAACGTGGACAATTTTAAAACCACAGCGGTCCATGATCCATTTAACCTGGCTTAAAGCGTAATACTCCAGATGTTCATGGCATATCGCGTCATAAGCCGTCAGCGCCAACATGACAGGCATATACGCCTGCTCAAAAACCCAAAGCCCATCATCATCTAAAATATCATAAACTTCCCTGGTGAATTCCAGCGGCGACTCAAGGCTGTAGAACATAGCGATGGACACAACTGCTTTCGCTTTTAAGCCAACGCGGCGCTTGAATACTTTAGCTGAAAAAAAATCGTCTATCGCCTCCACGCCTGATGGATAAAAACGCGCAAAAGCTCCGGCGGAAGGGTCAACTCCAACTAGTTTTATTTTTTTTACCAAAACAGATTTTAAAAAAGTCGCGTCATTACTGCCAATGTCGACAACACAATCTCCCGCCTTCACTCCAGCACGCTTCACAACAAAAGCAGCCAGGCGGCGCAAATGCCTGGCCATCACACGGTTTAATCCTGAACGGTAACCATATTGAGCATAATATTCCGGGCTAAACTGATATGATGAACGCAACTGTAGAAGGCCGCAGGAAGATTCATTACGGCCGCCATCACATTTTACAAGTTCTAGAGGAGCGATATCAACATGCCTCTGAGCCGTTTTTGGGAAAAAACCGGTGAGGGCCAAATCCCCAAGGCATAAAACGGAAATCAAACGCGGATTACCGCAAAGCCGGCAGTGTGTAATAACCTTATGCACGCGCGGGCTCCACCTTTTTATTCAACGCGCAAGCGGCCGAAACATATCTCCACATCATCGTGACAAAATTCATCTTGCGCCGTCCGCTTCTCCGCCTGCCGCTAACAGCCGGAAACTCAAAAAACCGGGCATTGATACTCTGAAGGCAACATAACAGCCTCATACAATAATCCCCGTGGCCATAAAAAATATCGTCATAACAAAAGTTTTCTAAAATACTTTTTTTAACAGCCAAAAAACCATAAAGGCTGTCGGAAACTTTTAAAGGCGTAAAACGGCGCAGAAAAAAATTAAAAAGAGCACTAAGGCAATAACGCAGCCGGTTGTCCATGGATCCGCCGGGAAGAAAACGTGAAGCTATAACACAATCATGATCTGACAAAGCATCAATCATAAAAGGCAAGTACTCAGGTTTATGATTAAAATCAGAATCCATAATAACAACTGATTCTCCCTCAGCAAAAATGAGCCCATGCCGAATCGAGACTGCGAGGCCAAGCCTTTTCTGGCTTGAAAACACTCTGACAGAGCCGCAACTCACACAGCGCGCGGCCTCAAATGTTCCATCACAACTGTGATCGTCCACAATAACAATCTCATGCTCTCTATCTTGAAGCAGCCGCCCAACAGCCTCTACCAGAGGGACAATATTGCCACGCTCATTATAAACCGGCAAGATAACAGAAATCTTTTCACGCGCCTTATTGCCTATCGTCTTCATTTTTCTCCGTTATCAACTTCTTCACCTTAGAGCAAACAAAATAAACTTCTTTCTCCGTCATGGATGGAGACGACGGCAGGCTAATAACATTTAACCCAATCTGTTCAGCAACGGGCAACCGCGGCGCCCTAAACAATGGCATCATGCCCGCTGGATAAAAACCAGGCCTTGTCTCTATCCCAAGTTTAAATAACGCCCTCATCAAACCGTCCCTCCCGCCCTTAAAAAAAGAAGGCTTTACCCGGACAGCCACCGCCCACACAACCGGTTCTACACAATCTTTAAAAAACTGCATAACAACACCCGGCAGATTTAATAAATATTTTTTATACGCCTCAAAAACACGGCGCTTATTAGCAAGAATAACATCTAAATTCTCAAGCTGAGCACACCCAAGCGCGGCCTGTAAATCAGTCAGCCTGAAGTTATAACCAACCACATCATGCCAATAATGCCTGTCTTTGCGCATGCCATGATCGCGCATCAGGCGCATCTTGCGCCATAAATCAGCATCACTTACCAGCACGCAACCACCTTCCCCCATCACGATTGTTTTTGCCGATTGAAAGCTAAAAATAGCGGCATCGCCAAATGTTCCCGCCGGAAAACCACGGTAGCGTGAAAACGCGGCCTGCGCAACATCCTCAATTAGACAAATTCTCCGTTTCTTTACCAATGCGGCTAAAACATCCATGTCACAAATATTGCCGTAAGGGTGAACCGCGATAATAGCTTTTGTTTTCACCCCAAGGCACCGCTTGACAGAATTAAAATCCATACACCAAGTTGCCGGATCAATATCAGCAAAAACACACCTGGCGCCACGAGCCATAACCATATTTGCCGCGGCCGCGAAACTAAACGCCGGCACCACCACCTCATCTCCAGGCCCAATGCCAAGCGCCGCCAAAACTAACTGCAACGCGCTGGTCCCGCTGGAAACGGCCAAAGCATGCCTGCCTTGATGTATTCTAGAAAACTCTCTCTCAAAACAATCAACATAAGGGCCAGAAGAAATCCAGCCGGAATCAAAAACATCCAATAAATACCGCCTTTCAAAACCAGAAAACACTGGTTTTGCCCAGGGGACTTTTATCTTTCTATTTTTTTTAACTCCCGCGGCTTTAAGGTTCATAACAAGCCACCATATATCTCCTGCCTTCCCGTTGGCAAGAATAAGAGTGCTTACTCATAACAGCTTCAAACTCTTCAGCCGTAAAAAGTTCCATCGGCAAATAATAATCTGTTGAACAAAAATAATCCATGGCTCTCTGTATAAAAGAGCCTTTATCCCGTTTTACGGGCAAAACATCTTCAATAATCACAACCCGTTTTCCGATCTTCTTAAATGACTCCAGCAAAGAATCCATAGATGTCTGGCGGAAGTGGCACAAAGAAATAATCATCACAATAACATCATAATATAAATCCACTTGGCCAAGGCCATCGTGTAAATCGGCCGTTTGACAAGCAAGGCCTTTTTGAAATAACACACTTCTAAAATCCGCGCTCGCTTCAATCCCTGTATATTTACACAAAAGCGGTAAAAAAAGAACCAGGCGGCCGGGGCCAGCGCAGACATCCAGCACGAAATCCCCGGGCTTAATGTAACGCGACGCAATCTTATACCGAAGGTCGTAATCTTTACCAAGTTTCAAAAACGTTAAAAAGGAATAAAAAAGGCAGCTCTTGTAATGAAGGCCTTTAAAAAATGAAGCTTTGCGGGCTAAAAGCCCGCTACTCAAACGGCTCATACTCCATCCCTGCCTGCCATACAGGCGTGCGTTTGGTACGCCGCGAATATATAAAAGTAGGCTCCGCATAAAAATACAATTATTAAAAATGCTTCTTTACCTCAGGCCTTGTAAAATAATAAATTAAAGACCCGCAAAAAATAATATCTAGCATGTAATGCGTAATCAATGCCGGCATCGTAAGGGAAGTGAAAGAAATTTCAGGATGCCCCGCCTTTTCAAACAAAAAGCCTAAAAGTTCATCCAATCGCCGCGCGTGATTCAAAAAAGCCAAATATGGATGTTTCCAGGGCAGCGCGAAAATAGTAAACCAGGCGATTCCTAAAGCTATTTGCCGGTAAAAATTTTTTAAATTAAGAATACCCAAGCCCGCGGCCAACCCTAAAATCCTCTGCACCCAGGAAAAAAAATACCTCACCACTAAAAGCAGGGGAGGCAAATAACCAAAATTGTTCCAATACCAATCCTTTGAAAAAATCAAAGTGCTGATATGAAAAATCGAACTCACGACAAGTAAAACTCCAAAAACAACCACCCCTTTGGGTTTCTTACAGCCCATGCGCTCTCCGGCTTAAATGCGTTTTACCCCCACCTCGCAATATAACGGGCGGTGGTCTGAGCCGATATCCGGCCCGACTTTATAACCCAAAATAACAAGACCGCCTTTAATCAGGCATTGATCGATCATAGCGGAAAGGAAAAAGTTAGCTTTCCATGTTGAGGCAAGGCCAAACCCAAGCCTCCCGTCTCGCAGCCCGGCCAGCGTTAGAAACATATCATAATAATACGACCAGGGGCCCGTATTCAGATCACCGATAAATAAAAAATTACAGCCATACTCACGAATACGTAACGCCAACTGTTCCAAATGACGGTTCCTTTGAAAAAAATATTCAGGTTTACTCGGGCAAATAGAATGAGTAAACATCAACGCGTACTCATCTTGGCTATTTTTAAAAGTCAGGAGCAGGGCCGGGATTTGTGACTCACTAAAATAGAATATCTTATCTTTAAAAGGGATGCCCTTTGAAAAAATACCTATGCCTTCACACTCTCCGCAATGAGAATACCTTGTGAACTTATACTCATGTAAATGCTGTCCTAAGAAGTCAAACCATGTTTTGTCAATCTCATCCAACGCGAGGATGTCCGGCGAAACCTGCCGGATATAACGAAGCAAAACAGCATAATCCCGGTTAACCGTATTAACATTAACGGTTACGATATCAAACTTTCCCAAATCATCCCTATTTTCCGCGTGCCGGTCATAAGGCTTCACGTAAAAAGGAATAATCAAAACAAGATTTACGCCGGCCAGAATCAAAACGGCCAATAAAGCTCTTATGCGCCTGAAAACAGCGAAAAAAATAACACCCGACAATTGTATCAGAAAATAACCTGCCCGGAAATATGAAGCCAAATCAAACAGCCAGCCAAACCGGCCTAAAAAACCGGCCATTGTCAAAACAGCGCTCGCGGCCAATAAAAACAGAAAAACAATCAAAAATATTTTTCTCATTACATTTATTTTACCAACCCAACGGCCACAGGGGGCTTTTTATAAATGCGGCTTCGGCGTAAAAGTTCTTTGTTTATTGCTGTGGGAGTGGCGCGCCTTACGAGAAGCGTAACCATCCCTGCCTGAGCGTTTTAAAACCCCTTTTTGACCAGGCCGGTTTGGACTGCCTTGCGGCTGTTGAGGCATCAGGCGGCTTGCGGGAACTTCTGGATGGCATGAAATCGGCAAAGAAAATCTTATTAACTCTTCTATGGACTTTACATCCTGCTGTTGTTCAGGCGTTGCGAAAGAAATCGCGTGCCCTTTCTGCCCTGCCCTGCCTGTACGGCCAATACGATGCACATAATTCTGCGCGTCATCAGGAAGGTCGTAATTAATAACCAGCTCTATTCCGCAGACATCAATCCCCCTCGCGGCAATATCGGTCGCAACAAGCACTCTATAGTGGCCTGACTTAAAACCTTCGAGAGCTTCTCGGCGCTGATTCAAAGAACGATTAGCGTGTATTTCAGCCGCCTTGTAACCAAACTCCCGGACAGTCTTCGTAATTTTTCGCGCGCCGTGTTTTGTCCGGGAAAATATAAGAATAGGCCCATGGTAGGCAGCTAATAACTTGCTCAAAAGCTTCGGTTTCGACTCTTTCCTGACAATAAAAAGCTCATGTGTCACAGTTTCAGCGGCCGTGCCCGCCGGCGCTATTTCCACGCAGACAGGAAGCTTCATATGCTGGGCAGCCATGCCCATAATTTCTTTCGGCATTGTCGCTGAAAAAAGCATCGTCTGCCTTTTTTTCGGCAAGAATTTTAAAAGCTTCTCAATCTGCGGCCAAAACCCCATATCAAGCATCCGGTCCGCTTCATCAAAAACAAACATTTTCAAATCTTCAAAAACGATATTCCACTGCTTCATGTGGTCAAGCAGCCGGCCTGGTGTCGCAATGACAATGCGGGGATTTTTACGCAACGCCTGCGTCTGGGGCTCCATGGGCGCGCCTCCAATCAGGCAAACCGTCAGCATCCCAAAAGGGCGCGCCAGCACCTTAAAAGCCTCGTCAATTTGAATCGCTAATTCCCTTGTAGGAGCCAAAACCAAACCTGACCCGGGCTCTGCCGCTAAATGTTGTACCATAGGAATAGCAAACGAATGCGTTTTTCCCGTTCCTGTTTGAGCAATGCCAACAACATCCTTGCCTGCGATAGCGAGAGGAATAGCCTTATATTGAATCGCGGTCGGGACACGAAACTGCAGGCTTTCCAAGATTTCAAGAATTTTTGGCGCGATGCCTAAACCAAAAAAACTATTCATTAAACCGTTGTTAACAGATAAATTGTTCCCTTTATGATTATGCATATTTTTATTATTATAGCATTTATATCTTCCACAAACAAATCATGCGAAAAAGAATCTTCTTTTGCCGCTTAATATAAAACTCAACCAGCCGTAGGCCTTTACGCAAAAACTGCCCTGGATTATAAAATAGCTTCTCCGCATTGCGCCAACAGCTCCTTCTTGCCTGTTTTCCAGCGCCGATGCATCCAGCCTCCCCATTCATACGGAAAAAGCCGGATCTGTTCTTCAATAATCTTTGTGAGACGGGCCGTGGCACTTTGTAAATCGAGTTCAGGGCTATCCTGATCAAAAACAACTGGCGGCTCAATTGTTATTTTGTAGCCGCAACGCATATTACCGGTAATAAACACAGGCAATATAGGCGCTTTTGAGCGTGAAGAAAAAACAACTGGCCCCGTCGCGGTTGCCGCTGGCCGGCCAAAAAAATCCACATTCACAGCCGCCTCTTCTGAATAATTTTGATCCAGAAGAATAAACAAAAGCTGGTTGTTACTAAGTGCCCGTAAAGACGCCTCCACACACTGCCTCACAGGTAAAGCGTAAATCGTACTGATACCGGCTTGAGCGGAATAGTCCGTGATAAAACTCCCCATATGTTTATCTCTCATCGGACGGATAATAAAATTTGTTTTATAGCCTTCAAGGGCGATACGCAGAAACATTAAGCCGAAACTGCCAAAATGAGCGCTAAGCATAATAGCCCCATGCCCGCGGCTTAAGGCGTCATCAAGATGGCGCGCTCCCTCAATCGTAACTTTTTCCATGATCTTGCCAGGGCGGTCAAGAAAATAAAGAAACTCCGTCATTGTTGAAAAGGTATGTTTAAAAAATAAACTGATGAGAGTTTCTATTTCCTGAGGGCTTTTTTCATTAGAGAAAGCAGCGCATAAGTTTTCCCGGACAATTTTCTTCTTTTTTTTGAAAAAAAAACTGCCGAGGGTCATAAGGCAAGGAGCCAGGATTTTAAAAAGAAAAAAAGGCAGGCGGGCAACAACCATACGCGCTCCAAATAAGGCGTAACGCCTTAAAGCACGAGAAAAACTCTTGCGTATACGGCCAAACAAAAAGAAAAACATTAATAACGCCCCAAGCGAAGGATATGAATCAGCAGCCACACTCCCATAACCCCTGCGATAATAAAACCAATGGTCCCAAAATTATGAAGGCGGCCAAAAAAGATAGAGCCTGTTGAGTTAATAATAATGGCAGAACCAACAATCAATACCGCCAGAATAACACTAAAAGCCAAACGGGAACTCACCTTATCCATCATAGCAATCAACTTTTCCAGATTCGTATGGACAAAACCGACTTTAAGCTCTCCGCGTTTTATTTTATTTACAACAGTATAAATATCCCCTGGGAAAGCCTGCAAAAAATCAAAAGTATTATTTCCGAATCTTTTTAGATTCCCGGCCAGCCTCTTCGCGCTGTATTTTTCTTTAATTAAATCCTGCGCCAGCACCTCTGCCTTCTCTGTTAAATTAAAATTCGGGTCCAGGATTTTGCCGACACCCTCGGCTGTCACAAGCGATTTTAAAAGAAGGAAATAATCAGGCAAAATTTTAACTCTGTTTTCTGATATGATTTTAACAAGATCTTTAAAAAAAGTGTTCATATCAAACTCTTCCAGAGTGATGCCATAATATTTATCAAACATCTCCTCTAAGGCAATCCGCAACTTATCTTCATCCGTCAACTCCAGCGCTCCTAAATCCCTAAAAATATCAACAATCCGGCCTATATCCTTATCAATAGCGGCTATAAGGATATCGGCCAGCCGGAACTTTTTAGCCTCATTTAGCCGGCCAACGAGCCCAAAATCCAAAAAACAGATCCTTCCGGTTTTCAAAACAAAAATGTTGCCGGGATGAGGATCCGCATGAAAAAATCCATCAATAAAAATCTGCTTTAATATGCAATCCGCTAAAATTCCGGCTATTTTTTTCCTGTTTAATGGCCCTGCTTGAACCGTATCAATTTCGCTAATCTTTATCCCGTTGATTTTTTCCATCACAAGAATACGAGAGGTGCTTAAACGCCTGTAGACTTTTGGAAAATATACTGTTCTAACACCCCGGAAATTCCTCCGGAACCTCTCTATATGCGTAATCTCATGGCTGAAATTTAACTCTCGCAAAATATAAATTTTAAACTCTTCTAAGATCCCGCGCGGGTTATACGGCCGTACCTCCTCGACATGCTTCTCAAACAGGCCGATAAGAAACTCCAAAATCTCAATATCAGTCTTTATAACCTCTTCAACACCCGGCTTTTGGACTTTAACAATCAACTCCTTCTTTCCCACCCGAACCCGGTGGACCTGAGCCAAAGAAGCAGAGGCTGAACTTTGGTGGGAAAACTCTTTAAAAACTTTTTGGATAGGCCTCTTATACTCTGATTCAACAACGGCCCTGATCTTTTCATAATCCAGGGGAAGTACTTTATCTTGTAGTTTTCGAACTCTTTACAAAAATTATAAGAGATAACTTCAGGATGAAGGCTGAGCATCTGCCCAAGCTTAATAAAAGTAGGCCCCAGCTCTTCTAATATACGCCGCAAACGGACTTCCAGCGGCAGATGGTAAAAGTCTTCATCAAAAGAAGGTTTCGCCACAAGAATAGGCAAATGAAGTTTATCAATAATATAGCCGAAGCCATATTTGGCCAATACGCCTAAGATATGCTCCAGGCGCCTAATATCACGGACATCTTTTTGAAACTGCGTAATAAACACGATAATAACTCTTTAAGATTTACGTTGTTTCAACCTTGAAATCTCTTTTTCCAGCCTTCTCACATCTTCCTTGGTTGCAAGATTTAAACCATTAACAGCATCTTTCGCGATCCTGGAAACTTCTCTCTTGAGATGTTTTGACTCCGCCCTGCCTTTTTTTATAAGGGCGCGCATGAACACCTTGCTCTCTTTTTCCCCCAGCTTGCCTTTTTGAACAAGCCGATAAACTGCTTTTTCAGCCTGTTCCTGTGTCATTATTAAAAGGCCGACCCCTAAATCCACAAGCTCTTTTAAAATATCCATTTCAAACCCCTTATTTTTGGCACTGAACTCAAAAACGGCAATGAAAATTTTTACTGCTCAAAGATATGACTCAAAACCTTCTATCAGTTTTTTAAAAGTATCTTTCATCCCCTGCTGAATATTCGACGGAGAAAATATTAATAACACCTTCTAAACGAAGAATATGAATTTGAGATCTCCGCGTTTTATCTATAGGCTACTTTATTATAACAAAACAAAAAGAGTTATTCTATGCCTGCTTTTTTATGCCTGACAACACATTAAGATAAATAATAATCTAACCAGTAATTACTTCACAATTAATAGCCTTATATCCTAACTTTTTAAAAGCTAAATACCTGCTGTGGCCGTCTTGTATATGATACTGGCCATTTTTATCTTTGCCAACGCGTATAGGAAAAATTCGCTCCTTTTTTCTTATTTTCTTCATATACTCATCAACTGTCTCATCATGGGAAAACAAATGGTGGTCCCGCGTGAAATAATTTATCTGCCCTATCTTAATTCTCTTGATGGATACTTTAAAAGGCCCCCGCATGCCTCTTAAGAAGTCATCGCCTTTTGAAATTACCGGGGTTAACTCATAATCGCCGTAATATTTAACATACACTTTCCAAATTCCTTCACAATCATAAAAATATACACAATCTTTACATCTGCCTGTTTTCTCTCTGTCTACGCCTCTCCGGCCGCCTTCAACGTAAAAATTCTTAACATCTATTCCCAGGTGCTCAGTCTGAAAACGCCTTGGTTCATAAAGTTCGCTAATCTGATATTCATATCCTATAAAATGACATATAGGAATATATCTTATGCGCCAATCTGCCATTTTACTACGGCCGATATCTAAACACTTTCTCACATAAGGCGCAGCTTCAGAAATTTTAGGCACTAGCTCTTTAAAATAATTATAGGCTCCTCCGTGGGTTGGATCTATAAAGGTAAATTCAGAGCTACGTATACCTTGCTCATATACAAATTTACCAATGCGAGGCAAAAACTTATAATTCTGCTTAACAATTACGGTATTTGACCCAACATGCCTAAATCCGAGAGATACTACATTCTTCACGCCTCTTACCATCTGGCTAAAACTCCCTTCAACCTGAGTAAGAGAATCATGTAGTTTTTCATTATGTCCATGTATAGAAAATATTATATTAGTAATTCCAGCTTCCAATGCTTTTCTGGCATATTCTTTGTAAGCAAACAACCGTCCATTTGTAGATATCGCGATAGTTTTAAACCGTAATTTTTTGCAGTCTTAATGATATGTATAAAATCGTTTCTAATCGTTTGCTCCCCTCCAATAATTTCCAAATACTCCCGCCCCCTCCTTTTTGCGTCAATAATCTCAGAAATAATCTGCCCTGTCGACTTGCCTAACAGTTCCTTTTTATTCTTATTAATGCAAAACTTGCAATTGTTATTACAATAATAACCTGTTATTATTGCAGTTTTCTTGATCGCCTTTGCTTTAGTTATCCTCTTCATCGTATGCATTTCTTTTGCAGAGGCAATATAATTATATTTTTTTAATTCCACTTGGATTCCTATTCTTTATAAGATATTATTGCACCTGCCGAATGGACCCCCTTGGGCTTGAAGCCCAAGGTTTCACGGACATATGCGACATTCGGCGAAATCCCATCCCTGCCCTGCCGGCACTTATATCTAAAATATCTTATATAAAATAAACATGGTGGTCGGTTGAACATTGAGAATGGGTTTTATGAGCCTATTTGACTTGGCATGAATAATTATAACCTCGGACGGTAACCCATAACGCAGTTGGTTTGCGTTTTCGTCAGAACTGGCTGCCCGAACTGGACGCCAGACGAACTTCATATCCTCAAGAGGCACATTTACTTGTGAAAATGACTGTGCGTCGTTTTAAGCGTGGTTTTATCTATCTGGGCAATCGCCCGCATTGAAATCATCAACCTAATCATCAACCGATTGACAACCGATTTACCCTAAACTAAAAGATAATGCAAGGCTCTGCCTTCGCCAACAGGCTTAATCACTTTAAGCTCTACTAATTTGACTAATTCTTTATGAACGGCTTGGGCAGAAATTTTAAACAACCCTTGTAAATCCTTGTTTGCTACTTTGCCATTAACGTTTATAAATTCGACTATCTGCATCTGCTTTGGCGTAAGAGCAATTTGCGCCTGGCCGCTTTTCCTTTTGGAACCTACTTTTAGAACGGCATCCTTTGCTTCTGTAACTGAGTAAAGTATGCCATCGGTAAAATACTCCAGCCACCGAGTAATATCTCCATCAGCAATTTGAGCCATCTTTAAGGCAGCGTAATATGCCTGCCTATCCCTGTCATAATAATCGTCCAGAGCAAAAATTCTTCTGTGATCGAAATCGCTCAAGTATAGAATTACCGTGGCAAGCAATCTGGCTGTTCGGCCATTTCCATCAATAAATGGATGAATTCTTGCTATTTCATAGTGAACAATTCCTGCCAAAAGGACAGGATTCATTTCCCAGGATTTATCCAGATTAAGCCAATCTATAAATTCTTGAATAAGCTGCGGAACTTCTTCTGTTTTGGGCGGCATATATTCTACGATTTCCTTGAAAGTTGTGCCATCAAAAATTCTTTTACCTATAAAAACCTGCCGGTTTCTAAAAACTCCGGAGTCGGTTGTATTTTGCATTACATCTTTGGTTATCATCCTATGAATGTTCAGTAAGTCAGCGATTTTAAATTTCGCTTTTTCAGTAAAACTATGGATATTTTCTAATGCCTCTAAATAATTTAAGGCTTCTTTTTTATCTTTACTAGTAGCGACAACGTCTTTTCCTTCAGCTAACGCTTCGACTTGTTCGAGAGTTAATTTATTGCCCTCTATAGCCGTAGATGAATGGGCATTGCGAAGCAACGCCTGTCGCCTTAATTTCGCTTCCCATTTAGGCACAAGATGCGCCTGCTCGATAATCTCGCGTGCAGCCGTAATGGCTGTAAGATTATTTAAGATTTTTTCGGTAATAATATATTTGGGATTGAATGACATAATTTCACTCTCTCAAATGACAACCTATTTTGTCTTTAACGTCTTAATAGCCCAAAGGATAAAACGAATAACAAGATATAGTGGGTATAGAATGAAAGCTGTCTTTTCAAATTTCATTTGAACTGCTACTTGATCAAAAATATCTCCCTTTACATAATTGGACATAGCATTGCCTAATTTGCATAAAAGAAAAGAAGAAGTAATAATCCCTAACGCAACCAATCCTTCTCTTGCTATAAATTTCTTTATTTTATCATCCATTAGCTTTCTACCTCCATATTGTTCGCCTGAGCGTCAAGGTTGGCTGTCAAGCTTGAACGGCCCGCAAACCATTGAGATCCCGCTGACCGTAAGCCTCCACAAAACACGTAAAAAGGGGTTTAGTTTTTCTTTGGGGCAACAAAAATCTACTACGAATATAAGTTAAGAAATATATCAGGGTCGTTGCAAAATACCCAAATTACACAAAAGAACTGTCATTATCTGATCTAACACGGGTAATTGAAGATCACCAATTTTTTCTTTGAGATCAATCTTAAGAATAGGCTGTATCAAACCCAATCTTACAACTGAATCTTCTTTTAAGTTTGCGGTTCCCGCGGAAAGCATAAAATCAGTTGCTGATTTGTCTTTTACAGTAGAAAGTGGTGAGATTAACGCAGTGAGCGGCCTGACCTTTGCCAAATCTTCGTCACAGGACAAAATTAAAACAGGCCTTTTATCATGAGTCGTTCTTTTGCTTTTTGGTAACCTATCTGTCGGAAATGTTATTATTCTATCCGGGATAGTCCAGATATCGCCTCTTTTTATTAACTTGCCTGGTATTCCTGCATTTTCCAATGCATGTTCAATCGCATTTTTGTATTTCACTTTGTTTCCCATCGATGGAAACCGTTGTAGCGCGCTTCCGATAATCAACTAAATCAAAATAAAGCCTTGTCTCTTCTTTCATCTTGTCCTCTTCGCTCCCAATCTCAGAAAAATCAATCTTATGGAGCAATTCTTTGTATTTCCTGAGTGGGTCTTCAGCCTCTTTTGGATTAAAAGGAAGCTCTCCTTCTTGAATAATCAACTCTTCAAAAAAGGTACCTAAATTGGAATCCGCATCAAAATACCGGAACAGGCGATTTTTCGGTTCAGTTGTCAATCGATGTTCGAGACATACGTCTTCAGTAAACTGCGCAGATGTAGAAATTCTCAGATTAAAATCAGTGTAGTTACTCTCTGCTACTGTTCCCATGAGTTTTATCCTTCTTGCTCTCTATTCCAGCCTTGATCAAGAATGTCCTTTTGGATACCATTACGCTGGAGAGCTGGCTGCCCTGCCGCTGTAGATATATTAGTTGTTATCTTTTTTACCTTCATTTTTGTATTAAAAACATCTGTAAAAGAACTACTCTCTACAAAGGCCGCGCCAATAGTAATTTCTTTTTCATTTTCCTCACCTAAAAGTTTTAATGGATTCAACGGCCTAGTTAAATCCATACTAGCTTCATACTCCAAATACAAATTCCAAAGTAATCCCTCTAAAATGACATCGGGATAAGAAACCTTCAGTCCTATGACTTTTTTAGCCTCTTCACGACAAATCAGATAGTTATGGGAAAAAAGCTTTTCAGTTAATTTATCAACAATACTATCAATTCTTTGCACCTGTGTCGTTCCTTTGATATGAATATTTAATAACTGTCTGGCCAACTTCCTTATCTGAGAGTGCGCCCTATTAATACTACCTAATGCAAGAGGATGAACTTTTTCGGACAAAGTCTTAAATACCCCTCCCAATTGATCCTGCTCTGTCAACCCTACCTTCTCTTTAGCTAACAAAAAGTAAGATATTACATCTTCAACGCTAACATCTAGTTTTCTCTCTTGAACACCGGGATTCGGTGGATTAAATGGAGTGGTAACGGATGGATCAACTGGACTCAACTCGCCCATTTTGCCCATGACTATTTCATTAGCTCCCAAAGCAATAAGCGTCCCTGCACTATGCGCTCTGTATGGAACTAAGATAGAAAATGATTTTGCATACTCCTTAAAAAGACTAACGAGCCTCCAAGGAACCATTGTGTCACCACCTCTGGTGTAAATAAATAAATCCAGCTTCGAAATCTGCTTTTTATCAGCCAGTTTCTCTAAGTGGTCACGAAAAAGCCTGAATGCATCTGTAGCAATCCTTGTTTCAAAGCCTGGTTTATCTCCGGTTATATAACATATAACCTTTGATCCCCTTTTCTGTTCTATCTCCTGTATCAGTTTTCTTCTTTCGGCCTTAGCCATTATTCCTCTCTCCTGCAGACATTGATTCTTTTTTAAACCTTTTAACGAAAAACAATTATACCATCCAAGAGGTAATAAATCAAGCGCCCCAGACAAGTCTCATTTGTTAAAATGACTCCAAACATCTAATCTCAAACTTGGATGATTATTTTTCTTATAATCTTTATGGATATTATACTTAAATCCTCTTTTTAAATAAAAATCTACTTTATCGGGATATGCATCTACAGTAATAAATCTACAACCGGCCCCTGTTTTATTGATCCTATGCACAAACCCCTTAACGATATCAAGGATAAAGGATCCAAGCCCTTGATTTTGACATTGCTTAATAAAAGCTATCCGCGCAATCTTAATTGCAGGATAACTATGAATTCGTTTTCTTTTAGAGAAAGATGATTTTTCGTTAACATCAAGTCGAATCGCATCGCAGGCAAGAGTATAATAGCCAACTAAAATATTTTTAGAATATAGCAAAATTGTGTGAGCCAAATATTGTTGTTGATAATACAATGCGTCATTGAGCAGAAAATCGTTTAAATCTGAATCGCCACAATCAAAAGATTCAAACTTAGATTCAGGTGTTAAAATGCGGGGTTCTAAATCAGCGGGGTTTAGATGCATTGCGAGTCATCTTAGCATGAAATGTTGCATAGAGACGTTCACATCGTTCGAGTTTCTTGTAGACAGTAGAGGTCGGCTGAGTTTCTTTAAAATCCCTGAGAAACTCTTTCGCGTCATTACCTCTCAAAGTTGGAGTTGCTTGTATTGGCCTAGCCATTTTTACACACCTTAGCTATAATGCAACAATTTAAGTTTATCTTAAAATATACCCTTTTACAATAATCCCTGAACCAATAAAGATAGCGTTTTCTTCGGTAAAAAACAAAAATAAGATTAAATCAATACTTTTTCTTGATATTAGCCCGCCTAAGAATCGATTTATCCAACCAGAAAAGTTTAATTGATGTGGAATTAAAAAATTTTAGACCAACAATGACACCTGAGGGATATCTCTATCTGTTCATTTTCCCCTGTTTTATATGCTCTGCCGATGCTATACAATAACATAAGCGGCTTAGGATGTCAATACACCTCTCCCACAAGTTATATTCCCGGGCCTGCCATAAACCCAGAGTATTTGCGCCCATAGCCTTGCACCATGTGGAAGGATATATAAAAAACGCTCCACCCGAAAGAGTGAAGCGTTAACCGATAACGCAGTTGGTTTGCGTTTTCGTCCAAAATGGCTGCAACCGCAGGACTGCTCCCCGTTTAATCTCCCGATATATCGTTGCTCTGTTCCGCCGCAACAATCGTGCGATTTCTTTCTTCTTTCTGCCGTCTGCCAGCAAGACTTCGATCTTATAACGTTCCGATTCCTTTAAGTGCGTGTATCTCTTCTTCGTGCTACAATTAATCCGCTCCATAGGTCTCCTGTTCTTTGTTTGTGTGGAAGCTTACAAAGTAACAGTTTTCTTTGACCTATGGGGCTTTTTTTATTAAACCCTTTTGTTGCACTTTAGTTTACAATTCTCTACCCCCTGCTAAATAATCCCAAATTTTACAAATTCTCGACCTGCATCTAATATTTTAATGAAATCGTTCATCTTGCACCAGTCTTTTTCTCTCATATGGGAAGACCAATCTTCATCAAAGCGATCCTTCTCAAATTCATAACCCATCGTCAAACTATGAATACCTTTTGTAGTAAGCACCCAATCACCACATCTTCTCAGAATTGGAGGAAGCTCTTTCTCAGTTGCAATTTCAATAATTGTAAACTTCCGTTTTTCAATCTTAACATACCCCTTATAAAATTCAGGAAAATATCTAGCTACATGTGCATGGTTTGTCATGATTATCTCCTCTCTAACTATTTCTATTTTATTAACCTGTGACGAAGGCATTCAACCTCTTCAACTCGATTAAATCCTAAATCTCAAGCTATCCATGACGATAAATTTTTATTAAGACTTGAGCTCTTTACAAAAATTTCTTAATACCACACCTAAACTATCGCGCACGCAAACAATAAACTAATAATCATAACTGCCACATAGATAAACCTTATTACAAACTTATGATTAACAAGATCGTTTTTCCTTAATTTATCTCTTTCTCTAATAGCATATGGCGTTCCTAATAGTTCTAAATCGCTTTCTAATTTATCCAAGGCATCACGTCCACAATCTACGAGATGCGCATTTCTAATTTCCAACAATAGGAATAAAAAACTAACAGCAAAGAAAAAAATATAAAAAATTCTATCAGCTTTAAAAATTTGCTTATTTAGCAGCGAACTATAGCTATAAGCAAATGCACCCATTATTATCAAATAAAAATTGAAAGCCTGCAGCCTTTGAGAAGCATGATAAGAGAACCAATTCCATGCATATGTAAATTTTAACCATGTCCTTTGCTCATCATTCATCACACACCTCCTATTTTACACACAATTTCAGGAAACAATGTTGACAGAATTTGAACAACCTAATCTATTGGCCCCGGCTTCAATCATTGCAACCGCTGTTTGATAATCTCTAATTCCTCCCGCTGCTTTAATGCCCATCCCTTTTCCGACGACTTCTCGCATTAATCTAATATCTTCTACCGAAGCTCCTCCCTTGCTAAAACCTGTGGATGTTTTAACAAATGCTGCTCCGGCTTCTTGTGCCAATTGGCAAGCTTTTCTTTTTTCATCCTCGCTTAACAGCGCTGTTTCAATAATAACTTTGACAGGCTTGTTTATAACAACCTCAACAACTTTTTTTATGTCTTTTTTTACATCTTCATATCGTTTTGACTTTAACAAGCCTATAGCAATAACCATATCGATTTCATCGGCTCCAATATCAATCACCTCTCTTGCTTCTGCTGCTTTAATTTCTGAAATCGAAGCCCCTAAAGGAAAACCAACAACTGTTACAATTTTACACCGGGAGCCCTTTAGCTGTTCCTTTGCAAAGCACACATATTGAGAATTCACACATACACCAAAAAAATTATATTTCTTTGCCTCATCACATAGCTTAATAATATCATCTATTGTGGCTTCGGGTTTTAAATTAGTATGCTCTATTTTCGAAGCAATTAATGTCTTTTCCATATTTACCCCTTTTTTAACTTTCTTTTATCTCTTCCTCAAAACACGCTCTCCAAACAAAAACAAGTCAGCTTTTGTTCTTTTTTCCATTCAATACAGACAAGTTTATTGCCGCATCTTTTACAAAGATCAATAATATTATCTTCATGAATGTCCATCGTTCCTGCTTCGCTATGCAGATCAAATAATTGCTTCAAATATTTCCCGGCCACCAAACGATGCAAATCATCTTTTTTCTTAAGGCCCAGCCATTCAAAAACACCCTTATCCCCACGCGAAGCATTACAGCCTTGACAAGACCAAACCATATTATCAGAACAGTCCCGGCCACCTCTACTGCTTGGAATTAAATGATCCTGCTGGAGATTTTTTTGTGCGCCGCAAAAAACGCACACCTTTGTCAAAATTTGTTCTTTTTGCCATTCTCTAATCGTACCGGAAATAGTAATTTCGCGATTACGAAGTGCTTTAAATCTATCCGATACAAACCCATAGTTTATTTTCCCTTCAAGAGCACTGCGAGAAATAATCTTGGCATATTCATACAAGATTTCTTCAAGAATAGTTTTAACGTATTTTGGCGGCATATTAACAAAAAATGCGATAATCTAAGGATCCACTTCAATAACTTTAAATTTCTTCTGACAGTCTAAACAACGATAATAAAGGACTGGTCTAGCATGCACACCATAACACTTCCGGCGCTTAGAATGACAGTAAGGGCATCTCAAAGGAGTGTATACCACTACTTTGCGCTCCGGTGATTTAACCATGTCATGATTATCTCACGATGAACAAAACTGAACAATAGAATTATAAAATAAGAACCCGGGCTCAAATGCCGCAAAACACCATCTCGTCTTTCTCTGGAATGCCGTTTTTTTCGCAAAACTCATGCGTTGAGTGGGAAGTTTTCTTTGCAAAATTGAAAAGCCGACCCTTACCCCTCCTCAAAGGGTTTTTTCCCATCCTGAAGCCAAATAGAGGGCAATTCTTGAATTCGCAGTTACGAACGTTTCTATAGCTTCCAGATTGACATTCAAGACACTTCGCGCGAATGGCCTTCAATGGAGTTCTTATAGGTGCCTCTTCCAGCCTCATTTTTAACCCACTCTCATCAATCCTCAAAAAATTATTCGAGTCAAAACCGAGCCAGCCACAGGATTAGAACCAGTGATAGTTTTCAGAAAATGGAAAACCTATAAACCATTTCCATCTAACCCTGCGGCCAAGGAGTCCACAAGCCTCGAACATGTGGTGGCTCGGTTTAATTCACCTTAACAACATCTTTTCCGGCTTTTCTCATTAACTCTGCAATCTGTTCATCAACGGAAATCCTAGCTTTTAACTCCCTTCCTAATAAGATTGACTTTTTTTGGAAAAACGTTGGGCACGATTGTTGGTTTTTTAACCTCACAATCTCTTGCTCGCAAAAATTTCTTTCCTGCGGCGAAAAACCATAAAAGTGATATGTGCCTGAGAAATCAACTAAGTCAGGACCGTCTAAAGCCTCCTTTGAAACTAACAGCAACGCTACAGCTTTAATCATGCTAATATAGTCACTGGACGTACGCTTGTTGGATACAAGAATGCTTCTTTCATTTATAACCTGCGCCAACTCAGTTTCCCGCGCATCACGAATAATCTCTTTCAATTTGATTTGCAGGTTATTAAGGCCATCCTGGGCCGCGTCAAGATTTAACCGTGCCTCTTCCAGATTCCTCGTGGAAGAATCAACTTCAGCCTTGGAAATGTTACCACCACCGATTTTGGCCTGGATTGCACTTCTAGCTACTTTCTCTGCCTCCCCAACCGCCTCTTTAAACTTAGGAAGGCTGTTTTCCAATACAACAATCTCCTCCGCAATATCCTCCGGAGAAAAACTTTCTGCCCCATTTAACATTTTAAAGAAATTCATCCTTCACCCCTTTCCGCTTGTTTTAGTCTTTTCTTTCCTGTCCACCTTGTTTAAAAATATCCTCTTTGAAAACATCTTTAATTTTTCTTTCAACTTCCATAGTTTCAAAAATCTCTTTTTCGATTCTCGGCCAATCCGTTGTAAAAACCTCACAGGCTCTTTTCTCAAGCGCGCGCATATCAACATTTATGCCGCCAGCCTCTTTTATTGCGTCGTTATACGCAACAAGAAGAAATGATACATAACAGCGGATAAAAAAGTCTTGCTGACAAAATTGCTGCCTCAAAATCGTGTGCATTTTTTCAAGCTCAACGGTAAAACTTGTAAAACATCCAATCAAGAAATCGCGAAGCTCCGGATCTCTTGTTTTTAAAAACTCCGATTCGTTCAATGATTTCAAAAAATCTTCAAAATGTGCCGCCATAGTCTTATCTCCTCGACATTTTAGAAACCGGACCATTACGTCTGTAATCATCAGATATTGTAGCTTTCGCTATAGACATAATGCCTTCTGGATTTCTTTCACATAGCTCCACAAAAGAAGCCGGATCAACAGCATGGATATTAATCGTGAAATGATTGTTTACGATTTCCCCGCGGCCGCCAATGACCCCACCGCTGTTAAGCTGATCAAAATTCCCCCGGCCCAGGGCTGACATCCCGCGGCGCGATAACACGCCCTCACCACGTTGCGCGATAATAGGTACCTCGTCAACAGCAAGCCCGCTATGAGCTTTAACAACTCCTCCTCCGTGATAAGGCGACCACGCTGTTGAAAACGCATGACCGGCTATTGACTGCGCACCTGTGTTTAAAAGATTCCCGCCAATCCCGCCAGCAATTGCACCAACAGGCCCTAACAAAACACCACCGGCTAAAGAAGCAAGACCACCAACCATCCTCATAACAAGTATTTGCGCTATTATGTCACTCAAATTCTTAAGCACGGCTTGGCCAAAATCGTTAAAAACATCTTGGAGATTACTAATCTGACCGGTTACAGTATTATAAAATAGATCGCTAAAAGTGCTCGTCATTGTACCAACAAGAGAAACATAGCTATCATGAAATATCTGAATTTCATTTTTAAGACCCAAATAAGATAATTGAGCCTGTTTATAAATCTCTTGCTGGCCGCCGATGAATTCTCTAACCATCTCACCATCGCCGCCAAATTGTCGCTTAAACGCGATCAGAGCGTTGTTTTGCTCAATCTGCAGGGCATCTAACGTCCGGCCTTCAGTTTTAAGCCTGATGGCCTGTTGGTTCGTAAAAGCGATTGTGCGGTCCTCATCAATGCGTTTTATGGCCGCGGTTTCGTAATTCGCAAGAGAAATCTTATCAATGCCGGCATTGCGATAAAGATCAATTTCCTGATTCAGCATGCTCTTTTTGTAATCAAAAGAACTCGAAGTAAGCTGCTTGGTTTTCTGAACGACTTCCGCTAGTACGCCTTTCTTTATGGCTTCAGCTTCTTTAAAAGCCTGAGTTTCCTGCTCAAAATGCTCTGCTGTTAAACGCTCAGCCTCTTCTAAAAGCTTCCGGTTCTCTTCCAAAGACGGAAAGTTAGCGATTGGCGAGCCGCCTAAAAAACTACCGAAGATTTTCTGATTAGGCGATGAATAACCGTGTTGCGATAGCAATTCATTGTAGATTTTTTCCTTTTCGAAATCGATGCGTGACTTCCCTATGCTTTCAGCAACCTCTTTAGTCGTCCTAAGCCTAACATCAGAAAACGATTTTTGAATCTCAGCGATACTTAAAGTACCTAAACGTGCCTCATCAGAGCCAATATCAAAACCGTAAAATTTCAGGGATATTTCTTTGAAGGATTTTCCCAATTTGATGGCTGAAACATCTAAGGTCTCAATTTCTTTTCTGAGAAATAATATCTCCTGAGAAACTTTAGCAAATGCTCCTAAAACAAAACCAGAAGCCAAACCAACCTTCATCCATGCTTGCCGCATTTGAAGAAGTGGCTGAATAGTATCCTTAGTCGCATTTCCAAATTCATTGACACTGCTTCTAAAGCTCTGAATCTTTTTAGAAGCCTCATCTTTAAGCGTTAACGTAACTTCTATTTCTTTATTTTTTGGCATTGGCGTTCAAGCTCCTCATCCTGCAGGCCTTCGATAAACATAACCACTTCTAAGAATTTGATTGGTTGGTTCATCCAACCGCCACTATTTGGCAAAAAACAGCTTTTGAAAAAATTATATGCTCTGATATATTCAAAGCTTTGCTGTGTTACGATTTTCTTTGGGCACCGGCTAAACACCCATCCATCAAGCTCCCATGCTCCCGGAATAACGCTGTCCTTAATACATCCACGTTCTTTTTTCTGATTATCTGTGCAATTGCGGCAATCCAGTTTAAATTTAGGCAGCTGGACTGCCAGTTTTAGTTTTTTATTTCATCCTCACTCAAAGAATTAAGCTTTAAAATCTGAGTCGTTAACTCAGAAATCCATTTGCCTGGTGGAAAAGCAGCCAATGCTTTATCAGGAAGTGCGCTATATTTTTGACCAAATATAACTATTTCTTCAGCCTCAACAGTTACCGTTTTTTTTGATCCGGGATCAAAAAAGTTTTCAATCTTCAAAACGCCGAATTTTATAGTTAACAGAGTGCGCTTTGAAAAAAGAATTTTTATCTCCGCTTCTCCTTCCGGATCATTTGAACTGGGAATAAACTGCGTACTCTCATCCTCAATATGCGTTTTGATAATCTGATCCAGCACGCCGATATGAAAAACCGTAGGATTTTCAGGATCCGGATCATTCTTAGACGTCCATCGTTGTGTTCGCGCTTTATTGATTCCCATAAACATGGTTCATCCTTTCTTTTTTTGAACCGGCTGCAATATTCTTTGGGTCTTGCGCTTTTTCTGCCCAGGCAAGCTCCAAGCTTTACGCACCCTCTTGGTCCAAATCGTTGGTATTGTCGATATAGTTTTCGTCTTTGACATCTTTTTTGCTTTTTTCAATATTGTTAAATATCTGTCCTGATTGAAATTGGTTAATTAATTCTCGGGACTTCAATGTTAAAATATGAGCGATTTCGCGTGTCTCTAAACCTACCAGCTGAGGAGCTAACATCTTGGCCATGCTTAACAAAGCGCTTTTAACCGCAAGACAAATCTGAATCAATTCTTTCTGTACATCTTTTCGAAACACAATTTCTCCAATTTTTTTTGAAATTCTATCTCGGCTAATTTTGCCTTTGCTTCTCTGTAACGCGCGTCCCAATCTTCCGATGTTTTCTTCTTATTCCCATTAGGGGATTTATATTGACCTCGACGAAAAAGCTTCCATGATCTTATCGCGATTAAATCATACCGGCCGTTTGACGCAACCGGCATCCCCTCTCTAACCCATCGCTCGACTGTCCTGACGGCCACTCCAAACGTCTTTGCGACCTTTTCCTGAGAATCAACAACTGAAAGCGGCACCTCAGGCAATTCCAAGCTCTCAAGTTCTTTAATTTCTGATTTTGTGAGCGCCGGCGTATGCGCTTTACCCTGCGCCATCTTCTCAACAAGGTGTAAATGCCGTCTTTTTTTGGCCATTTCAATTAAATTTTGTTGTTTATTTTCTGTATTCATGACCACACATCCGGCATTGACAAATAGACCGCTCCCGCATAAAATTAACCCAGTCGCAAGCGGTCGTAAAAGCCACATGCCCAAATCATGTGGTGGCTCGGTTTAATTATCGGGCCCGGCCGCCCGCTTAATTTATACCGACATCAAAAAAATTTCTAAATGTCGGGTTCTGCACTCATCCAAGACAAGAAAAACCTCCCTTTTACCGTCGATGTTCCATCTTTAATGAAGTCAATTGAATCCGACCCCGACATGGCAAAAAAGTACTCCACATACGGAAAACACCCGCGCTCGCCCTACCCGCTAGCGGTGCCGGCCCCGGAAGGACCCGTAAAAATATTTTGTCGTTGGAGAATATTAAACAACATCTTGAATCCTTTTTTATTTATCTTTTTTTCTTTCACAAAGAGTTTTGGTTTAGCTTTAATTAAAATAATGTTCCAGATTGACAACTACAAAATACTAATCACGCCAGACATCCAATGCCGGAACAAAATTAATCCAAGCCCATTCTGTATCGTCGACAATCATACCCGGCTTAGATATAATATGATCAAACACGTCTAACATACCGGCAGTTTCAGCCGCGTGCTTCGCATGTTCCATGCCTCTGGACGACCAAAGAACAAGATTGTAGTCTTCCGTTTTCATCTTACGACACCAATCAATTAAATACTGATTTAGTGTTTCATCTTTTTTTATCAATGTTCCGTCGACATCTATAAAAATCCAGCGTGGCATAGCGTATTTTGAAACCATCATTTTGCAAGCGCTCCTTTATCCATACTCCGTTACTATTTTTCAATGCTCAGAACAACCTTTGCTCTGTGTGATTGTATTGTGCGATCGATATCCTGAACGATAAAACCTTCAGCAACTTTTATTTCTCCAAGAACCGTTCCTGATGCTAACTCTTTCCCACGGATGATCTTATCCCCATCTAACACTAGATAGACTCTTGTTTGTAAAATTTGTTTCTTTGCTTGGTTCTTATTTTTGTCTTCTATCATGACACCCCTCTTTTTGTTTGTGTGTTCATTTTAAAAAAACTTACCTCGCTCTGCTATAAATTTTAATCCGACCGGTTGCTACGCCACGTTGATACCCGATATAGCTTTCAAGACTACGAAATTCCTTATGTAACTTTGGATTACGTTCCCAATCAGCCCTGCACTTATCTTCAATGCTCAAAGCCGCTTTATTTTTACTGGAACTACCTACAGAACCAATAGCTTCCGGAAAATAGCTCTCACTCCGGATGCCATCAACGAGCTTCAGATTAAACGCCTGTGATCCAATCCAAACCCGACCGTCAGTAATCTTTTCAACATCTTTAGCCGACATGGATCTATTGCGCCGGACCGCCTCAACAAAAAGCCTGTAATGAGCGTTTATTTCGTCTTGTAAAACTGACTGCTCATCGTCCGACAAACGCTGAGATGGATGACCAGCCGCCTTATATCGTCCGGCTTTTATAATAGTCGTCTTGATGCCGGCATTATGTTCCATCGTGCTAAAATCACGGACAACAGAATAAACGCCGATCGATCCGACATCCGCGCTTTGAGTCGCAAAAACTCTGTCAGCAGCCGAACCAATCCAATAGGCCGCTGATGCCATCTGGCCATCCGCAAACGCGAGAATAGGCTTTTTTCCACGCGAAGAAAAAATCAGGTCTGCTAAATCGGCAACCCCATCAACCGTCCCGCCGGGGCTGTCTATGTCCAGGATTATTTTTGACACGCTTTCATCACTCAAAGCCGCTTGAAAATCACGCGCGATCGCTTCAATAGCTGTGCCCTTACGTTGTGAAATATCAGCCACCATATTCATCCTCTTCGAAATAATGCCATGCACGGGAATACGCGCGACACCATTTGTAACCTCATACCCTGGAGATTCTTTTTTTTGATCGGATCCGATCCGCGCCAGAATTTCTTCTTTGTCGAATTTTTCTCCGAGCAGATGCCGGTGGACTACCCCAACCATTGAGCCCAAAACATCTTCTTTAATCGCCCAGGGCCTCAAAAAAAACAAACCATCGATTTTATTCATCTCAGATCCCTCCTCATCGTTAAAAAGCAAAGAGCGGCAAATTAGATGGTTAGGCACCTAACTGCCGCTCTTTTGAAGTTTGAAGCGTCCCTCAAACTTGTTAATTTTGAATTGCTCTCATGTTATGAATCATCTTCTCAACATCTGATTCACGAAAACGCGGTATGCATTTTTTCCCTTTTCCAAGATTAATATAATTTGCGTTACAGCTGACAACGCGCTGTCGCCAATCTTTTGAGAGCGTTGAGTAACTAATGTTTAAAATTTCTGCTAGTTCTTTAAGATTGATCAGCTTATGTAACATAATGTCTCCTCGTTTTGTCTAATTACTTGGAACCTCGGCCTATATTTTTCGATAAATCGTTGAGTTTTTGCCTCGATTCTGATATTTCTTGTAATAATTCACACTGGACCTCCTCAAAACTGTTCGGGCTTCCCGGATAGCGCCTTCGTAAAAAATCACTTATCTTAAACCAGTATTGCTCCGGAATAGATCTCATGACATTTTTAATCATGGTCCGGGTAGCGATCTTGCCAAGCCGCTCATTTAAAAAATCTTCAGTTACGATCAGATCACGACCGGCTGAGGACGTTTTTGACTGGCCTGGCTTCGCATTATTCAGCCAATTCATGACAAAACGCTTAAGATTCTTTTTAGGCCTATCTGGATTGGAGATGAGCCACGCCCGCATTAGCTTAAACTCTTCTTCAAGGTTTATTTTTGGGAAGGCTTTCTTAATTTCAGATAGCCAGTTTTGGTCTAGGTTTTGAAAAAATGATTTAACACGATCTTGATAAGGGATATCATTATTTTTTATATCATTCTTAATATACATCTCATATTGGGACTGCACATTTTGCAGACCTTGGACTGCACATTTTGCAGACTCTGACTGCACTTCTTGCAGAGTGTCTGCATATTTTGCAGTAGTCTGAGAATTCTGTAGACCATTTTTATCCACCTTAACCTCGTAATACCATTTTGCCGTAGTCCTTAAAAGCTGACTTGGTTTTTCGCCTCCACGCTCCACAAGTCCTAACGCGATCAATTTATTTAACGAATTATAAACTGCACGAACACTAACCCCTAAATTTTTCGCAATCGTAGTCTTGGTCTGATATGACCATCCTGGGGTTATCGAAGCTGGATTCGCCGAGAGATGATAAATAGTGTCCGCAACGCAAAATTCCAAAACATCAAGCCCAAGCCTCTTCCGCGCGCGATGCCATATCGTATTAAAAATTACATAGTCTTCTACGTCTCTTTTCAAATCACTCACGTTTTATTAACTCCTCCAAATTCGTGTGAAAAAAATCAAATTCATCAACTGGCCGGCCAAGCAGTGAACTGGCGCATCCCAACAAAGCACTAAAGAACTTTTCTTGCCGGTATTCACATGTATCAGCGGAGATCTGCTCTATTTCCAGCTCAACCCGCAAAGGATCGCCAAACCGTTTCGCAAGATTTTGTTGAGCCCTGCTCTTCTTCATAAATTAAATCCAAAATAAACTGGTTTTGATAATTTTGAAAAACCAATAAAAACATTGTGCCTGCCAACCTTTTTGATAAGCTTTTTCAACTCCTGCGACCTGCTTGGGAAATATTTTCTGATGTTAAAAATTTGTTCTTTAGACAATTCTTGTCCCTTCACCCAGCTTAAATTTTTCATCTTTTTGCCCTCCTCAAAAAATTTACTAAGGTTATTTTTGAATAACTCTCATCTTTTCGATAACACGTTCAACTTCTTCCGGCCTGAAGCGATAGATTGCTTTTTTGCAATTTGGCCCACCGGCAACATTAATTGGAATAGCACCACGCGATAAAAGAATCTGTTTCCAGTTTTTTGAAAGTGTTGAGTAACTGATATTCAAAATTTCTGCCACCTGCCTAAGTGTTAGTAATTGTTTCATAGCTCCTCACTTCTTCATAAAACTATCAAGCGGAATGTCAAAGAATTTAGATAAAATGGAAACCTGAGAAAATCTTGGTTCTGTATTACCGGCTTCCCAATTGATTAATGTTGGACGACTGATTCGAAGACCTGTCTTATCTAAGTCCAAAACCATTTGCATCGGCGACAAACCTCTTCTTTGTCTAAGCTTTCTTAACAACTCTTTTCTGAACATCTCCGCGCCTCCTTTGTGTAGTAAAAGTATACTATACAGATGTTATCCGTGTCAAGTATTTTTGCCAAAAATTTTTCTTTCTTTTAGTTAAAAAGATGTTAAAATTTTGTATATAACCAAAAGGAATCCACGATGAAAGAAGTAAAGCTTTCGGAAATTCTATTACACGCCAGAGTTAAAAAAGAAATGACTTTGCGAGCCTTGGCAGAAGCTACCGGATTAACTCATGGGGCTATCTTTCAATATGAACGAAGCCATAGCTATCCATCTCCGGAAACTTTAAAAATTCTATGCAAATCATTGAATATTAATTTTAAAACCGCTTTAACTACTCTTAAACAAGAAAAGCTTGAACTAAAGCAAAAAAGGTTGCTGGGAACAACCTCTCCAAAATATCCGGAAATTCGAAAGTTTTTATTACTTTTTTATTCAGAGGAATTGTATAAAATTGATGAGAAGGATAATCGATGGGCCTCAGAAAATGAAACAAAAAACGAATTGGAAAAATTTCCTTTGCATCCCATTGAGGAAAAGCTACTAAATGAAATATACCGGCGTTTAAACATTGGAGACAAGCCAAAAGATTCCTCTAATCCTATAGAATTTTTTGCAAGATTAAAGAAGAAAGACCTAAAAAACCAATTAATAAAAGCAAGGGTTGATTGGTCCGCTAAAAAAAACTTTGATTCTATCTATGTGACTTTTGAATCCAAAAAAGGATGTACGCAAACAATCAAATATCAATTCTGGAAAGAACAAGAACTTAAAAAAGAAGATATCCTCTCTATCAATGCCTCCTCAAAGTAAACCCAAGCGTTTCGCCATTTATACACGCTGTTCAACAGACGATCAGGCCCGCGGCGACTTCACAACCTTAGACGCGCAGGCTCACCACTGTAAGCACATGCTTGAAGCCTTGGGTTATGAATGCGCGCGTGTCATTAACGATGACAGCTATTCCGGCAAAGATTTACAAAGGCCAGGGATCCAATCCATCTTAAGCGAAATCGGCATCGATGAATCTAAAAGAAGTTTTGATGGTGTTATCTTCTTGCGGCTTGACCGGGTAACTCGCAATCCGCGTGATCTCTACACCCTTATCGACCTCTTCAATAAACATGAAGTGACGTTTTTGTCTGTCAGGGAAAACCTTGACAGCTCATCCGCTATGGGCCGCGTGATCATAGGGATCCTTGGAATATTATCCGCTTTTGAAAGAGAATTGATCGGGGAACGCGTTAAATCCTCTGTCTTGGCCCGGGCGCGGCAGGGCAGGTGGATTGGCGGGCTTCCGCCTTTTGGTTATAAATTTATTGATAACGGCCCAAGGCTTCCGGATGGCCGGCAACCTCACAAAATTATTATAGATCCAAAAATAGGGCCGAAGCTCAAGCGCATATGGGAAATGGTTGAAGAACGAAAGTCCCTTGCGATGATCGGCAGGGAACTGGAACGTGAAGGCGTCAAAAGTTCTACAGGTAACTCATGGAGAAAGCAAAGCCTCCTTCACATCATCCGGAACCCGTTTTATAAAGGCTTTATCCGGTATAAGGGTGAGATCCACAAAGGACAGCACCCCGTACTTATTGATTACAAGCTATGGGATAACGCAAACAAGATCCTTGGCACCAGAATGCCGAAACACCGATTCCTGGCCAAACCAAAAACATATGCATACCTCCTCGAAGGAATTATGGTGTGCGGTAAATGCGGAAGCCGGCAATCAACAACAACATGCCTGGGCCGCAAAAAAATGCATTGCCATTATTACCGGTGCGGCCGGATGGGGCTGGGGTGTGATGCTCCCATGATGCCGGCAAAGGCATTTGACCAAGCCGTCATAACATACTTTAACGGCCTATCCCGCAACAAGAAAATCATCACAGAAGCACTTATTGAATCCGTCCGGACAGCCAAGGTTAAACTCAGTCAGGTAAATAAGAACCTCAACAAGATAGACAAAGAGATCTGCTATCTCAAAAAGGAATCTGAGCAGTTACTTAATTTGGCCCTGAAAAAAACAATCAGCAAAGGCATGACCTATAAAACCAAAATGGAAGACTTGGAAGCAAAGATAACAATACTGGAAGACAAAAGAGACAGGCTGCTGGCCCAGCAAAAAGCATCTGAAATGTCGGCCGCTTCCAGTGATTATGTTCACGAAAACATGAAGTTTGTTATGAAACACTTTGAACAATGCTCCCCTGAAGCACAGAAGCCGCTCATACAGGCCTTGGTGAAAGAAATAAGGCTATTTGACGGCTATGTCAAGATCGTCCTCTCCATAGGCCCAACCATTAAAGAAAACCTGCCGGAAGGCATCTTGGATGAAAAGAACTCCAAAGAAAAACGCTCCACCCGAAAGAGTGAAGCGTTAACCGATAACGCAGTTGGTTTGCGTTTTCGTCAGAACTGGCTGCCCCGCTTGGACTCGAACCAAGACACCTAGATCCAGAGTCTAGTGTCCTACCAATTAGACGACAGGGCAAAAATTATTGTATTGTTCGTTGCAACATTAATCGCAACGCTTTTTTTCCTTTAGTTGTCTTAAAATATCTTTCGCGCCTTCGAGCGTCTTCTTCTAAACTAAATGCCTCATAAAATACAAGCTTGGCACTTTTAAAACGGCTCGTTGAATAAACGGCTTGTCTAGAATGCTCTTTTATTCGACGCTCTAAATCAGCAGTATAGCCTATATAAAACTTTTTATCTGTAACAGACCACAGAACATACACATAATACACTAAAGCTCCTTCTGATCCAGCCATGAACCAAATCAAAGATTGGTTCATGGCTGCCCTAAACCGGACACGAAGTGCCTGTCCTGGTTTAGGGCAGAGTCTAGTGTCCTACCAATTAGACGACAGGGCAAAAATTAAAACAAAAAAAGAAAGATATTTAGAATCTAGATGATACTACGGCGGGGGCGTTCTGTCAATCTCTTCAAACCTCTCTCTCTTTTTAACGTTTTCTTAAAGATTTAACGGCTTTCCACGGCCATATTGAATATCAGCAATCTCAGCCCTGCGAAAAACCATCTTTCCTTCCCCCTTCTTAAAATATAAATCGAGAACAACTCGCGTTGCATTTTCAGATATGATTCGCCCTTCAATAACAGCTCCATCTTTTAAAATAATCATATCCAAATCTTGAGGCTTGGAAATAATCCTTACATTCTTGATCTGCTCCATCCTGGGACGAATAATGCTTTTAAACATCCAATGATAAAGAAACATGAGGCTTAAAACAATAACGATGCCCGCAATAGCTATGATCAATATCCGCCTCATCTTTAAAAACCGCATGCGCGACGCCTCGGTAACAAGATGATGGCCATACCGTTTAGAAAATACATGGCCTCATCGGCCTTTAATATCAACTCTTGCGGTGTCTTGCCGTCACAGGGATAACAAGCAACACCGCAGCTCAATAAAATTTTATGAAACCTGTTTTTATATAAAAATGGCCAGTGGAGGATATTCCGGAGAAATAACCGCATATATCTAACAGTGCCAAAGCCCTCAACATTTGAAAAAACACCTACAAACTCATCTCCGCCGTAACGAAAGAAAAAACCTTCATTGTTAAAAAATGTCATTTGTAAAATACTGGCGATATATTTTAAAACATCATCGCCAAAAAGATGGCCAAACTTATCGTTAAGCTTTTTAAAATGGTCTAAATCTAAAAGTACGATAGAGAAACTTTTCCCTTCGTTCTCACAAGAAGAGATAATCTCGTTTATACAACTATCTAAGGAGTCTCGCGCGAAGAGGCCGGTCAAAAAATCTTTTCTGGCATTTTCAAGCATCGTTAAGCCTTCTTTTTTGCAAGAAAAATGACAATAGAAAATAACGCCCAAGGAGGGAAGACAACTAACTCTTCTTTTAACTCTTTACCAAAGCTTATCCCGAAACCACTGGTCCGCTTCTACGACAGTATCGGCTGTTTTTTTACAGGCCTGTTCGGCTGTTTGGCAACCGGTTAAACAAAGCGCACTCAAACACAATAAAAAGGCCGCGCAGCTCAGCCAGCTAAACTTTATTACTTTTTTATTTACCATGCGATTTCCCTCTGCCAGTCATCCACATCTGTCAGCCACTGGTCGGCTTTCTTAACAGTTTCACATCCAGCCAGAGCAATCATGACAATAATAAAAAAACAGGCCAATCGGATTAAAACTGAACGCTCTTTCATAATCTCTTTCTTTTGAAGATTCAGCTTCTCGGTCAACAGCATGGAATAGCTCCAATTATTAGATCAATTCTAATACATTCAACCCGTAATTTCCACCAAAATTATCTCCCCTGCAAATCATAAAAATATGCCTTCGGCTATTTCAATATCCGGATACTGTTTATCCTTTATCTTTTTTAAAAAAAGTGATGACCCGTTCCATGCGTTCAAGTGTCCGCGCTTTACCTAAAGTTTCTATGAGCTCAAACATGCCCGGCCCCATGGTTACACCGCTGAGCGCGACGCGCAAAGGATGGATAAGTTGTTTTACCGTTGAGCCGAGTTCAGCAACAGCCGCTCTAAAAACAACTTCAACGGCTTCGGCCTTAAAATCTTCAAGGGCATCAAACTTGCCTTTTAAAAATTCAAACTCCCTGGTTAAATCAGAAGATAAAAACTTTTCCTTCGCCTTTTCATCAAAAACAACTTCTTTCACAAAAAAAAGGCTCATATGAAGAGCCAAATCATCCAATGTAACAGCACGCTCACATACAAGCTTTAAAACTCTCCTTAAATAGTCTTTGTCATAACCATCTTGAGAAATAAAATCCTTCTTTATTAAAAACGGTTTGATTAAATCTGCCAATTTTTCAATATCATAGCTACGGATATACTGGCCATTAAGCCATGTCAATTTGTCCATATCAAAAGTCGCCGCGGTTTTATTGCTATTCATAATATCAAACTTTTTCACGGCTTCTGATAAAGAAATAATCTCCTGGTTATTCCCCGGAGACCAACCCAGCAACATCAGATAATTCACAAGAGCATCCGATAAAAACCCCATCTCCCTATACTCGCTAATAGCTGTAGCTCCTGCCCGTTTAGACATCCTGCCGCCCCCTTGGCCTAAAATCATGGGAATATGAGCAAACTGCGGCTTTTCAAACCCTAACGCCTCATACATAACCAGCTGTTTTGGCGTATTAGATATATGGTCATCCCCGCGGATAACATGCGTAATACCCATAAGCGCGTCATCCACAACACAGGCAAAACTATATGTCGGGGACTGGTCTGACTTGATTAAAACCTGATCTTTAATCAGAGACGTGTCAAACCTGATAACACCGTGAATCAAATCATTAATCTCTACCACTTCCTGCGGCATTTTTAAAAGGATAGCGCCTAAATTGTCCTGGGCCAAATAAGCTTTGCCTTGTGAAAGGAGTTTTTGCGCGTACTCGCGATAAATATCAAACCGCTGGCTCTGATAATACAACTCATCCCAATTTAGCCCAAGCCATTTCAGGCTGTCTAAAATCTCATCTAAAAACTCTTTTTTAGACCGGGCCTGATCCGTATCTTCTATGCGCAAAACAAAAGAACCGTTTTTTGAACGCGCGTACAACCAATTAAAAAGGCACGTCCTGGCGCCTCCAATATGTAAATAACCCGTCGGGGACGGAGCAAACCTTACCTTAACCATAACTTATAGCTCCCTTTCATTTGCAATGTTTTTGAACCCAGAAAAAACCTTCTTCCAGAGCACGTTTATTAACATCAACGAGATTCTTCTTGTCTGCCAAAATCTCTTCTATAGACTTTTCCATAGCCGCAACGGTTATCAGCTTTTTTCTAGCCAGATAAACACCAATCGCTATTGTATTCGCGACCTTTTCTAATCCTAACTTAACAGCCATTTCCGTCAAAGGCACGCTAATGGCATCAATGCGGGCAGGTATGCCTTTGCAGTCAACCATGGAGGCATTGGCCAGCAATAACCCTTTAGGATTAAGACTGCTGATAAAACGCCTCAAGGAAGGTTCATTTAAAACAATTAACGTATCGCCGCTCTCCACATACGGGGAGGCTATTTTTTCATCAGAAATAATAACCGAACAATGGGCGGTGCCACCTCGCACTTCTGCACCATAAGCCGGCAGCCACGTTACAAACTTGCCTTCGCGCATGGCCGAGGCGGCTAAAATCTTACCCATGGCCATAATACCTTGTCCGCCAAAACCAGCGCAAATAATTTTTTCTATCATCTCTATTTCAGCTTCCCTGGCTGGAAAAACTTAGCCAAATTTTCATCAATCCAGGCGATAGACTCCTGAGGAGTTTTATGCCAATAGGTCGGGCACATACTTAATACTTCAACGAGAGAAAATCCTAAACCTGCCATCTGATTTTCAAACGCCTGCTTTATGGCCCTTTTTGTATTCAAAACGCCTTTTGGGCTGCTCAAAGACACCCTCTCAACGGAATACACGCCAGGCAAAAGCGCCAGCATCTCAGAAATCTTTAAAGGCATGCCATCTTTTACCCGATCTCTCCCTAATGGCGTTGTTGCCGTTTTTTGTGATAACAACGTCGTAGGGGCCATCTGCCCGCCGGTCATCCCATAAACAGCATTATTAACGAAAATAACGGTCAAGTTCTCTCCTCTATTGGCCGCGTGAATAGTCTCAGCGGTACCTATGGCCGCCAAATCTCCATCCCCCTGGTAAGTAAAAACTATCTTTTCAGGCTGTAATCTTTTAATGGCCGTAGCTGCGGCCAAAGCCCTGCCGTGTGCAGCCTCCAGACAATCTAACCGCCAATACTCATAAGCGATCACAGCGCATCCAACAGGAGCCACCGCGATAGACCTATCGGCAATCCCCAGCTCATCAACAACTTCAGCAACAACCCTGTGTAAAATACCATGGCCGCACCCGGCACAATAATGTGTCACCGCATCCGTTAAAGTGCTGGGCCTATTGAATTTTTTTGCCATGTTTTTTACCTTTTTGTTTTTAGGCGTGTAAACTTTAAAAAATGAGCTTTAATTTCAGCTTCACTGGGGATACCGCCTCCTGAGCGCCCATAAAAACCAACGTCCGCGCAACCGTTCAAAGCAAGGCGGACATCTTCCACCATTTGCCCATAAGACATCTCGACAACAAAAAACTTTTTCACCTTTTTTCCAACAGACCGCATGGCTTCCTCCGGAAACGGCCATAGCGAAACCGGCCTGAACAACCCAACTTTCACGCCTTTTTTCCGCAGCTCCATCACAACACTTTCTGCGATACGGCTCATCGAACCATAGGCAACAATAACCGCGTCAGCATCTTCCACATATAAAACATTCTGTTGTTGCTGCTGGCTCATAATTTTTCTGTATTTAGCCTGCAGGAGGAGATTGTTTTTTTCAACATCACCGCGGCTTATATACAATGAATGGACAACATTAGGCTTACGATTCTTTGCCCCGGTCAAAGCCCAGGGTTTTTCTTTGGCAAACCTTTCAGTTTTTAAACCATCTTCATATTCTAAAGCTTCCATCATCTGCCCCAGCATACCATCTGACAAAATCATAACGGCGATACGGTATTGATCGGCTAAATCAAAAGCAGATACGGTTAAATCATAACTCTCCTGGATGCTGGCAGGCGCCAAAACAATCATGCGATAATCACCATGCCCGCCGCCCTTTACCGCCTGAAAATAATCGGACTGTGCCGGCCAAATATTCCCCAAGCCAGGGCCAGCCCTCATAACATTTATAATAACCGCTGGTAACTGCGATCCGGCGATATAAGAAAGCCCTTCTTGTTTTAAACTGATACCCGGAGAAGAAGAACTCGTCATACACCTCACGCCGCACGCCGAAGCCCCGTAAACCATATTGATAGCTGCGACCTCGGACTCGGATTGGATAAAAATTCTCTTGAGCTTCGGCATTTCGTCGGCCATATAAGCCGTTAATTCATTCTGCGGAGTAATAGGATACCCGGCGTAAAACATACACCCTGCTGCTATCGCGCCTTTCCCTATCGCCTCATTTCCGGATATTAAAATCTTTTTTTTCACCCTATATCCTCAATCTCTATACAGGCGTCCGGGCACATTAAAAAACAAAACCCGCAACCTGTGCATTTTCTATCTTCACTAGCGCTCGCGCAAAATATGCCATTTTCATTCAACTCCTCATCCATAAACAAAACGCCGGAAGGGCAGAACATGGCACACAATCCGCATCCTTTGCATCTTTTTTTATCAATCTTAACCTTTGACATAGTTTTCAAATAAAGCCCTGGCGGTTGAAGCGATCGTAGAGGCGCTTAAACCATATTTTTCAAGTAAAGAAGCCCTTCTGTCAAAAGTGATAAATTCCGACGGTAAACCGCAGCATTTTATCGGCTTTGGCGCCTTATATAAACAACCGTTTTTCGCGTATGTTTCTAAAACGGCTCCACCGAAACCTCCGGTTACAACGCCTTCCTCAACCGTCATGACAACTTTACAACTTCGATACAACTCTAAAATCAAAGCCTCGTCTAACGGCTTCACAAAACGGGCATTAGCTACGGAGACGCGAAATCCTTCTCCTGAAAGCAGTTTAGCCGCCTCAAGGCAAGGATACACCATACTGCCAATACCGATCAAGCCAATATCTTCACCGCTACAAAGCAATTCGCCCTTACCGGCGTGTATCTTATTAAAAACAATATCCTGCGGGCGATACCCGCAAACATCTTTCGGAAACCGAATCGAAGCAGGTGTTTCCAAATCACAGGCAAATTCCAACATGCCCTCCAAATCCTGCCGGTCCGCCGGAGCCATAACAGTCAGATTCGGCAGATGCCGCAAGAAAGCCAAATCAAAAATACCATGATGCGTCGGCCCATCCTCGCCGACCAGCCCAGCCCGGTCAATACATAACACAACGCCAAGATTCTGCAAACACACCTCTTCAAAAATCTGATCATAAGCACGCTGTAAAAAAGTAGAGTAAACCGCGACAAAAGGCTTAAGTCCGCCTTTGGCTAATCCCGCGCTAAAACCGATAGCGTGCTCCTCAGCGATGCCTACATCAAAAAATCTATCAGGATAGCTCTCGGAAAATTTTTGCAGCCCTGTCCCTTCAGGCATAGCTGCGGTAATCGCAACAATATTCTTATTCTTTTGCGCCAAATCACAAAGCTTGCATCCAAAAACATCCGTGCAGGAAACAGATGATTTTTGCAGGATTCCAATAGCTTCCCCATTAATAATATCAAAGCATGGCGTGCCATGAAACTTCACAGGCTGGCTCTCAGCCGGCGCATACCCTTTTCCTTTTTTAGTGACGACGTGCAGTAAAAGCGGCCCTTTAATCTGCGAAATATTTTTTAAAGTGCGTATCATCAACTCCACGTTGTGGCCGTCTAAGGGCCCGAAATATTTAAACCCCATCTCTTCAAAAAAAATCCCCGGCACAATCAAACCTTTGAGCATCTCTTCAAAGCGGTCCACAAGGCGCAACAAACGCGGGCCTATCTTCGGCAGGCGTTGCTTCAAAAATGCGTCTCGGGCTTCTTTAAAACGGTTATAAACCGGCTTTGAAATAATCTTATTCAGATACGTGCTCAGCGCGCCGACACTCGGCGCGATAGCCATATCATTAGAATTTAAAATAACTAAAACATTGGTTCCGAGGTGCCCGGCGTGGTTCAAGGCTTCAAAACACATGCCGCCAGTCAACGTCCCATCCCCGATAATAGCAACCACTTTCTCCTGGGATTTTCTTAAATCCCGCGCGGCCGCGGTGCCTAAAGCCATGGAAACGGCCGCGGCACTGTGGCCCGTACTAAACGGGTCATAAACAGATTCACTCTTTAAAGGAAACCCGCTGATGCCGCCATGTTGGCGCAACGTGCTGAAACGTTCATTACGCCCTGTTATAATTTTATGCGCGTAAGCCTGATGCCCTACATCCCAGACGATAATATCCTGCGGCGCAGAAAAACAATAATGAACCGCAAGCGCTATCTCAACAGCTCCCAGGCTTGACGCTAAATGGCCTCCCGTCTTGGAAACAACATCAATAATACGGCCACGAATCTCTTCAGCCAAACTTGGCAGCTGTTCTACTGGAACCGTTTTTAAATCCTCCGGGGATTGTATCTTTTCAAGCAGCATGATAATAAAGCCTTTCGCTTTATGCCTGGTCAAACGGTTTAATTTTAATCTTTCCGTCTTTCGTTTTAGAAACAACTTCTATTTTTTTACGCATAGCGTCCAGCGCCTTAATACACTTCTCAGCCAAATTCACGCCTTCTTCAAACCTTTGGATAGACTTTTCCAATGACAGCTTCTCTGAATGAAGGTCATCAACAACTTTTTCAAGTTTTTTAACATCTTCTTCAAATCCCATATTCCACCCCGTATTTTTTATTTTAATGTCATAACTCTACGGCAACGCCTTCATTACTTCACATTCCAACTCACCCTTAAAAAGCCTGATTTTTATTTTATCACCTTTTTTGGTTTCTTGTGAAGAATAAAGAATTTTATCTGTGCCAGAGAGCGAAGCGATACTGTAGCCCCGTTCTAATATAGCTGTTGGATTCAAAGCACTAAGCTGTTGGCGCAAATGATTCAGCCGAAACTGTTCATTCTTCATCCGGTTGTTAACAGCATAAATCATGTTCTCTAACAAGCCGTCTAAGTGCTGTGTGTGTTGCGGAATAATATCTGAAAAACTCTTCCAGAGGAAACGAAGCAAATTCTCAAGTTTTGCATCTATCTCAGCCCTCGACGGCACAACTATCTCAGCGGCCGCCGAAGGAGTCGGCGCGCGTTTATCAGCGGCAAAATCCGCTATGGTAAAATCGGTTTCGTGGCCAACGGCGGAAACAACGGGAATCTCGCTCTCATATATGGCATAAGCCAGGCACTCTTCATTAAAACACCACAAATCTTCCAGGCTGCCGCCACCTCGGGCGATAATAATAACATCAACATTTTTCAACTGATTAAATACTTTGATGCCTTCGGCAACCTCCTGTGCGGCCCCATCCCCCTGGACCGCGGATGGATAAATAATAACGTGTTCAACGCCAAAACGCCTGTCTAAAACATGAAGGATATCACGGATAACAGCGCCTGTCAAAGATGTCACAACGCCAATGGTGCGTGGTAAAAAAGGCAGTGCTTTTTTATGCGCCTCGTCAAAAAGCCCCGCTTTGGAAAGCCTGTCTTTTAACTGCGTAAAGGCGAGCGCCAAGGCCCCTTGGCCTAAAGGCTCAATCTGATTTACATATAACTGATATTGCCCATCCCGGTCATAAACACCAACTCTCCCGCGGCAGGAAACCTTCATCCCGTCACAAAGAGAAAACTTCAACTTGAAAGACGAGTTTTTAAAAATGACGCTTTTGATTTGAGACTTATCGTCTTTAAGGCTAAAATAAATGTGGCCTGAGGAGGGTTGCCGCACATTAGACGCCTCTCCAACAACACAAACCTCAAAAAAGACTTTTTCCAAGACCTCTTTGATGTCTGCGGTTAGTTCACTGACCGTTAATACCGGCAACATATTATCCATAAAACGCGTTAGACTTTTTCGCGGATTCTTCTAATATTAATGGCGCGGCCCGTCTGACAATCAACTTCAACCAAAACAGCATGCAGCTCAATACCTTCCGTGCCAAGTTCAAAACGGGTCGGCATCCCTGTTAAAAACCTCTCAATGATCCTATCCTTATTACGGCCAATCACGGAATTATAAGGGCCTGTCATACCGGCATCCGTAATGTATGCTGTCCCTTTTGGCAAAATCTGCTCATCCGCCGTCTGCACATGCGTGTGCGTACCAAACACGCCGCTCACCATGCCATCCAAAAACCAGCCAAAAGCTACTTTTTCCGATGTGGCCTCAGCATGCAAATCCACAATAATAATGTTTGTTTCTTTCTTTAAACTGGCTATCTCGTCCTTAATAACCCGGAATGGTGATTCCACCATCGCGTCAATAAACACTTTACCCAAAAGGCATACTACGCCGACTTTAACCCCTGACTCTGTTTTAAAAATTGTAGAGCCGTGGCCGGGTGTCTCTTTAGGAAAATTAGCCGGCCGTAAAACATGAGGCTGTTCCTGTAGAAGCTCAATCACCTCAGGCCTTCTCCAAATATGGTCCCCCGAAGTTAAAATATCACAACGGGATTGGAATAAATCGCGGGCTGTGCGCGGTGTAATACCAGAGCCTCCGGCGGAATTTTCCGCGTTGGCAATAACCACATCGATCCCCTCTTTTTTTCTCAATACCGGGACAACGGCCTTAACCGCCGCCCTTCCCGGAGAACCCACGATATCGCCAATGAATAATATTCTTATACTCATAACATCCTGCTCTTTCTTAAATCCCCTTCTTAAATAACTCCAAGCTCATAAGTAAAAACTCAAAATAACAAATCAAAAATATAAACGGCAATTAAAAACCTAAAATTTTGTTGCGTTTTGAGTTTTGGCTTTATTTATTTCGCGTACTCAATCGCTCTGGTTTCACGAATAACCGTCACCTTCACCTGCCCAGGGTACTCCATGCCTTCTTCTATCTTTTTACGGATATCCCGAGCTAAAACAATCGAATCCGCGTCGGAAATCTTATCCGGTTGAACAATGACTCGAACCTCACGGCCGGCTTGAATCGCGAAAGCCTTTTCAACGCCTTTAAAAAAGTTCGCGATAGACTCCAGCTTATCCAGGCGTTTTACATACGTTTCCAATGTTTCACGGCGAGCACCCGGCCTGGCGGCACTAATAGCATCAGCCGCGACCGTTAAAACACTAAGCAGGCTCGTCTTTTCCGCTTCTTCATGATGAGCTTCAATAGCCTGAATCACCATTTCGCTTTCGCCAAACTTTCTGGCCATCTCAGCACCCAACTTGGCATGCGTACCTTCAACCTGCTGGTCAATAGCCTTGCCGATATCATGCAAAATACCTATTCTTCTGGCGACTTTTGGATCAAGGCCTACCTCGTCAGCCATAACACCCATTAAAAGAGCAACTTCTTTAGAATGCTGAAGGGCGTTTTGCCCAAAACTCGTCCTGTATTTTAGGCGGCCTATCAGCTTGACTAATTCCGGATGAACACCGTGGACGCTTATATCAAACAATGTCCGCTCGCCTTCCTCTTTTATCTTAACTTCCATCTCCTTCTTGACCTTCTCAACAACTTCTTCAATGCGACCCGGATGGATTCTCCCGTCAGAAATCAAACGCTCTAAAGAAATCCTGGCAATCTCCCTGCGCACAGGGTCAAAACCAGACAACATAACCGCTTCAGGCGTATCGTCAATAATAACATCAATGCCTGTGGCCATTTCAAAAGAACGGATATTTCTCCCCTCGCGGCCGATAATCCTGCCTTTCATCTCGTCGCCGGGCAAATTAACAACGCTCACTGTTGACTCAACAGCGTGCTCAACAGCACAGCGTTGAATAGCATAAGCAACAATCTCCTGCGCGCCCTTATCAACCGTTTCTTTAATTTCATCCTGGGCCTTCTTTATCAAAACCGCCTTTTCCGTATTAAGCTCTGTCTCCAAACGGCCCAACAAAAGCATCTTTGCCTCCTGTGGAGACATATTGGAAATTTTATACAAACGGTCCTTTTCCTCCTGCAAAAGCTTATTCAACTCATCTGTTTTGCCCCGCAAAACATCTTCCTGATTCTTAAGCTTTTTTATCTTTTCTTCAAATTCACGCTCTTTTTTTTCCAGTAAATCAGCTCGCCTGTCTATGTTACCTTCCCGCTGTGCCAATCTTTTTTCAAGGCCAGAAAGTTCCTCGCGCCGGTCTTTCGTTTCATGTTCAAAATCCTGGCGCATCTTAAACAAAAGATCTCTCGCGTTAAGCTCGCTTTCCTTACGGATAGCCTCCGCGTTTTTATTGGCCTCATCAATGATAGCCTTAGCCTGCGATGCCGCATTTTTAAGCTTTTGTTGCCCTAAAGACTTCCTAAACAACAAAAACAAAAAAGAGATGCCAATACCAACCAATACACAAACCAATCCAACTATATATATGTTGCATCCTGTTGTCATTATCTTTCACCCTCCTTAACATTGCCTACAATTAAGTACTCTTTCCCGTGTTTAAACGGGGCCTTCCAATGTTTACCTGTGGAGTGAGTACGCTTCACGCGCGCAAACTCCACAGCACATATTGATTCCTAGGTTAAGCAAATAAAACTTTTGAGACAGAGAAGTCGTGCGACTCCAAAGGAGGAAAATCAGGAATGATTTGAAAATCAAAAGCAAGGCCGATGGTCGGAACATGTTTAGGAAGCTGGCTTAAAAACCGGTCATAATACCCCATCCCGCGCCCCAGGCGATTTCCCGCCTCATCAAAAGCCAGCCCAGGGACAATCACAAGATCAAGCCGCTCCAGCGCGACAGGCCTTAAATGTTCGTCTTTAGGATGGCGCACGCCGTACGGTCCGGTTTTAAGCTCACTATCCAACTCCTCCACTAAAGAAGGAATAATTTTTTTATGTTCTTTCTGAATTGCCGGAACGGCAACTCTTTTACCCTGTTTTATAGAATCCTTGATCATCCCCTGCGTATCAACTTCTCCGTCAAACGACAAATAAAACAAAATGGTCTTTGCTTCAATAAAATCTTTCAAAGCAAATAACTTTCTACCGATTACAGAGCTTTTTTTAAGCCTCTCTTCCTCCTTGTAAGCTCTCAGCCTCTTAATCAGTTCTTCTCTTATTTTTTTCTTTTTTTCCTGTATCATGAAACTCCATACCCGTCTGGCGCACGCCAATCATAACCCTCAAAAACCACGTGGAGCCGCGTAAAAAACTAAGCAGTTTTGCGTTTCTTACGATAGTCCTCGATGGCCGCCCTCAATGCTTCTTCGGCCAAAACAGAACAGTGCATCTTTATTTTTGGTAAACCGCCTAATGCCTCCGCGACCGCCTTATTGGAAATTTTTAACGCTTCTTCTACTGTCTTGCCTTTCACCAAATCAGTTACCATGCTGCTTGTGGCAATAGCCGCTCCGCAACCGAAAGTTTTAAACTTCGCGTCAACAATCTTATCCTCCTCTACTTTAATATAGAGCCTCATAATATCCCCGCAAACCGGATTACCCACACTTCCAACTCCATCGGCATCAAGAATCTCACCAACGTTATGCGGATTTAAAAAATGTTCCATAACCTTTTCACTATATTGCACATTTTCCATAATCTTGCCTGATCCCTGCCTGCCCCAATGAAAAACAAATTATAATCTATCAACTTAGCATAGATACCTAACTCTGTCAATCCCAGCGGCTTAACTCCTGCCTAAAATAGCTTCATCTCACGCGGCTTTGCGGATCCTCTACGATCTTTCGCTGGAGTAATCCTGCGCAATAGATCAACCTGGCCCTGTTGTGCCATTTTATTATAAATCAGAATCCAGGCGCAATCTCTGTTCTTATCAACCTCGCATTTACCTTTATTCTGCCCGCCACAAGGGCCGTTCAACAACCCTTTCGCGCAACGCGTCACAGGGCAGATGCCTTGTGTTAGATCAAGCACACATTCGCCGCATGTGCTACAAACCTCCTTAAAACCACCGCTGCTATCCACCCATGCCGCGAACAAACTATCACAGCCGGGATAATACTCAATATTACACCGATCAGACTCCCGCGCGCATTGCACTCCAGATCCGCACGCCAAAACAAGACAACAATCTGATTCCGTCAAAGCCTTGCGGTGTTTGGCCAAAGCCGTCTTGGTTTTAGCGCTAACACATGTAGATTCAGGAACAACAAAACCTGTAATCTGCTTACCATGAGAACCCAAAAACTCCGCCATCTTTTTTACTTCTTCTTCTCCACCTGTCTTGCACGTAGCCGCGCAATCGCCGCACCCAATAATAAAAACCTTATTCTTGGCTTCCAGCATCTTTAAAATAACATCCAGGCTTTTTTGTTTTGTTATAATCATATCATCTTAGCTTTGTTCATACTGAATCGCCTGCCTTGAAACGAAATAAATACCAGTTGCCTTAAAATAACCTTTTTCTTGCACAAACTTTTTATCAAGCGCTATGATTGCTTACGCATATCCAGGCGTTCCTTTATCTTTTTTTCATAACCGCTTGGCTGCGGCTCATAAAACCGCCTTTTTTCCGGCATATACTCCTGTTCAACAAAATGGCCCTTAAAATCATGGGGATACTTATAGCCTTGGCCTCGGCTTAACTTCTCAGCACCTTTATAATGCGCATCTTTGAGATGATCCGGGACTTCCTGAGCATGGCCGCTTTTAACACTCTCCAACGCCTTTTCAATCCCTAAATAAACAGCATTGGACTTCGGGGCACAAGCAACATAAACAGCAGCCTGCGCTAAAGGAATCCTTCCTTCCGGCAGCCCCAAAAACTCAAGCGCGCATAATGCCGCCTGGGCCAAAACAAGCGCTTGAGGGTCAGCATTGCCAACATCTTCAGAGGCGCAAACCAAGATACGCCTGGCAATAAAACGGGGGTCTTCTCCGGCCTCAAGCATTTTCGCCATCCAGTAAAGCGAAGCATCAGGGTCAGAACCCCGCATGGATTTAATAAAGGCAGAAATAGTATCATAGTGGCCATCACCGCTTTTATCATAAACCACAACTGTCCTTTGTATAGACGCCTGCGCGGTTTCAAGGGTCAACAAAACAGGCATAGAACCGTTATGGCCCGAAACAGCAACCTCTAGAGCGTTTAAAGCGCGCCTTGCGTCGCCGGAACACGCCTGGGCCAAAAACAAAAGAGCCTCCCGGCTAGCCTCAACAGGTATAGCGCCAAAACCGCGTTCTGCATCCTTAAGCGCCCTTTCCAAAATCTCAACAATATCCTCCTGCTTTAACGCATGAAATTCAAAAACCAAAGACCTGGACAGTAATGCCGGCGTCAAAGCAAAACAAGGATTGTAAATTGTCGCGCCAATCAAAGTTAAATTGCCATTTTCTATGTCAGGCATCAACACATCTTGCTGCGCCTTGCTAAAACGGTGAATTTCATCAACGAATAAAATAGTCTTCTGGCCTGAAGATTTCCGCCGTAGAGCAGCCCGCTGTATAACACTTCTCAACTCCTGCACATTTGAAGATACGGCGTTCACCTGCTCAAAGCTGGAACGGGTTAAACGGCTGATACAATGAGCCAAAGTTGTTTTTCCTGTTCCAGGCGGGCCAAAAATTATCAAACAAACCAACCGGTCCGCTTCAATCGTTCGGCGTAACAATGAATCTTTACCTAAAATATGGAGTTGCCCGATGAACTCATCAAGAGACTCAGGCCGCATACGATTAGCCAAAGGTTCGCTATCTGATGGGTAAGGATTTTGGCAGGCAAGGTGTTCTGCCGCAAAAAAATCTGATGTTTGCGAAATTATGGGGTTTTCCACAACAATAAACTCTTCTCTATCTTAATATCTCTTGACGCCTCCACTTTAAGGCTAAAAGATATAAAAAAACCCCGCGTTTGCCGTCGGGAAAGTGTTTTTGAACCCTTGAACTGACAGATGGGCTTCCTCTCAAACCGCCCTCAGGCAAGCTGAATATGGATGCCCTCATGATTGGTGTTGATTCAACAATCATCGATCGCCGACGCGCATCGCAGGGATTTTATTTTTCCAATGAAAAAAGTATAACACAATAAAAAATTAAAAACAAGGTGCCTTAACGTAATACAACCGCGTAATCCTTTTTTAAACACCCTATAATCTGCGCGTGTAGCGGATTAATTTCGGCTTCAGTCAAGGTTTTCTCCAAACAACGATACTCTATTGACATAGTCAGCCCCCGTGCCTGGGCCGGTATTTCTTTTCCCTGATAAGTTTCCACCATCACAACATCATGCACATACCCACAGCCTGCAGAAAAGATAAGCCGGGTTATATTATCAAAACTAACCCCGTCAGGGACAACCAGGCTTAAATCCCGAATCATAGCCGGCATTGAAACAAAAGGCTTAAAAACCTTCTCTATAACCCCCAAAGCTGATAAGGCCTCAACATCGGCTTCAGCAATGAAAATATCATCTTTTATTTTTATATCCCATGCTTTTTTAACTTCCCGGGAAACCATGCCAAAGCAAGCGATCACCTTATCTTGTGCCTTCATCCAAAACCCCATGCCAGATTCAAAAATATACGAATCCGTAGCCGGTTCAACAATAACATCACTCACACAAAACTCTCGTGTTATTGTTTCAAGGGCGCCTTTAATATCAAACAAGTCGTATCCGCGCGCATCGGAACGCCAGCTTGTGCGCCGGCCGCCTGCCATCACAAGGCACAATGAAAGATTCTCCTCTTTGCCTTTAAAAACTCTGGCCGCTTCAAAGATTTCCAAATTCTTGTTTCCATAATTAATATTATAAGCGGTACATTTTAATAAACCCGGAATAAGCGTGGTACGCAAAAAACGGCTATCCTGTGATAAAGGATTTTGCAGTGATAAAATATCTTCCGGAATACACAAAGAGCTCCTTTTGTAATCATCGCCCCCTAAAAGGCTGTATGTCACCACTTCTTTAAAACCAATATTGAGTAAAAGCTGTTCTAGGTACTCTTTTACCTGCGCCCGTTTTGAAACAGGCACGCAACAAGGACGAACAGGCATCTGCGTTACAGGAATCCGGCCGTATCCATACACGCGCGCAATCTCCTCGGCTATATCTTCGGCAATCGCCACATCTTGACGAAAAGAAGGGGCAACTGCCTCAAATAAATCTTTACTTTTAGCCTTAACTGCAAACCCTAGATCTTCTAAAATACGCTTGGCCTTTGAACCGGATATATTAATACCTAAAATATCCGCTGTCTTTTTTAAAGAAACAGGAATTCTTTTTAAAGGAGCCGGTTTTTTAGCGGAAAATGGCCCTGCTTTTTTAACCGAAACTATTGTTCCCTTGCATATATCGCGCAACATTAAACAAGCACGTGACAATGACGCCGAGACTTCCTGAATATCCACGCCCCGTTCGAAGCGATAAGATGAATCCGAAGAAAGGCTTAAGAAACGGCTGCCGCCGCGCACAAGGCAAGGGTCAAAATAAGCACTCTCGAGCAAAACATTAACGGTACCTGAACCCACCTGCGAATCGCGCCCACCCATAACCCCTGCGGCAGCAATAGGGTATCGCGCACCAGCGATAACTAAAACTCCATCAGAAAGTTTTTTCCGCGAACCATCCAGCAAAACTATCTCTTCATCCTGCCCGGCACGGCGAACAACAACTTTTGAACCGCCAACCTTATCGAAATCAAACGCGTGCAACGGCTGCCCATGCTCAAGCATTAAATAGTTTGTGATATCAACAATATTATTAACAGGCCTCAAGCCCACACTTTCAAGTTTGCGCTTTAGCCAATCTGGAGAATCACCGACTTTAACATCTTTTACAAGCCCGGCACAATATAACGGACACCCTTTTTTATCCCCAACAACAATATCAAATAACCCTTTCTGCCCGCTTGAAATATTTTTTTCTGGCTTCACGAAAAAACAAGGTTTGAACTTAGCACCGGTGACCGCGGCAACTTCACGCACAATACCACGCACGCTTAACCAATCCGGCCGATTAGATGTCACTTCAATATCATAAAGCCAGTCATCCCCGATGCGCTCAAAAGATGCGACACTTAAACCAGCCATGGAAAGCCGATCCGCCAAAGCCTGCGGCGCCGTCCTAATCTTTAAATACTCTTTTATCCAGGAATACGTAATTTTCATTTTTTCTTTAATACCAAATTATTAACATCTACAAAAACATCCGGAATCTGCTTTTACTTCTCAAAATACTTAAAACTGTTCCAGAAACCTTATATCATTTTCAAAAAACATCCGGATATCATTAATGCCATATTTAAGCATGGCAATACGTTCAACCCCCATACCAAAAGCAAACCCTCTCCAACGCCTATAATCATAACCAACGGATTTAAATACGTGAGGATGGACCATCCCGCAACCTAATATTTCAAGCCAGCCGCTCTTTTTACAAACAGAACATCCTCTGCCAGAACAAATGATACAAGACACATCAACCTCGGCCGATGGTTCCGTAAAAGGAAAAAAACTCGGCCGAAAACGTGTTTTTGTTTTTTCGCCAAACATCTGGTGTGCGAAAGCAGCTAAAATTCCTTTCAGGTCGCTAAAATGCGTGTTTTCATCCACAGCAAACCCCTCAACCTGATGAAACATAAAAGAGTGCGAGGCGTCAACGGCATCTGGCCGATAAACTCTCCCAGGCGCTATCACGGCTAAAGGCGGTTTATATGCCTTCATCGCCCGTATCTGAGCCGGAGACGTGTGGCTGCGTAATAACAGTTTCTCCTTAAACTTGTCTTCAATATAAAAAGTATCGAACGCGTCCCGGGAAGGATGATTGAGAGGAATATTCAAAGCTTGAAAATTATTATATTCAGTTTCCATTTCCGGGCCATCAAAAACCTGAAAACCCATGTTTTTAAAAATTTCACAGATCTGATTCTGAACCTGAATAACAGGGTGGCGCCTGCCCAATAAAACTCTTTTACCCGGCATCGTCGCATCTAAAAAGTCAGGCTCATTATTACGGCCGCCGCTGGAAGCGCGCAACTCCCGCGCCTTCTCTGACTCTAAAAAATACCCTGAAATCTCCGCTTTAAGGGCGTTCATCTCCGCCCCGTAAGACTTCCGTTCGCCTTGAGGCAAAGCGGATATTTTACTCATAAGTTCCTGTAAAACTCCTTTACGCCCCAAATATTTTATCCGCAAATTTTCAAGCGCCTGCTGATCACAGCAAGACGCTAGCTCTGCCTGGATCTCTTTAATAGTATGCGCGCGATCAAAAGACATGACAAAACTCCCAGTAAAACCATTATAATAACGACTTTATACCTCTCGACATAATGCACCTTCTCGCTTCCCTGGGCCACAACCTTTAATCCTAAAGCATGTATATCAAGGCCGCCGCCGTGTTCCACACAGCTACGATGAAAAATGCCTTTCACCTTTATGATATCGCCAATATGCGTGTAACTACCGGCAACTTTAACAGGCGAAGCCAAATCGCGGCCGGCCCAAACACCAATGACATTTTTCCCATCGCTTAAGTTTAACCAAACAAAAGAACCACGTTTCAAAACAGTTTCTATCAGTTCACCGGTATAAACCACTTCTTTGCCATCATGCTCCAAAGCGTGATTTATAAGCTCCTCTGAGGAAACTTCCATGGCGCACGCAAGACACGGGCAAAAAAACACCAGAAAAACCGCTAACAAAAACCCCTGTACCAACTTATGCCCCATAACTACTTCCCCCGGAAAAAAGAAATAATAAAACCACACAATACAAAAACAGAAATAAACTCCAAACGGCCCGCCCACATTTGCATAATATAGACGACTTTTAATCCGGCCGGCATAACACTCTGCGTAATCCCGCACGTCAACCCGACATTGGCCGCCGCTGATGTAGACTCAAATAAAGAATATAAAAAAGGGTAGCCGTAAAAACACCCGATAACAGCGCCGAAAAAATACAAAATTAAATAAGCGATAGAGATGAGCGCGGCGGAACGAACCTGCTTATCATCCAAAAACAGGTCTCTTAAATGCCGAAATTTAACTTTAATAACCGACGCGTCCGATGTTAAAAATCTCTTTATGTCTTCTTTGAACCCGCGTCCGATGATCCCAACGCGCAACATTTTAATTCCGCCCGTCGTAGAACACACGCTGACTCCTAACGCCATCGCCACCACTAACCCTAAAATAGCCAATGCCCCCCATTCCGTGACAAACTGATTTCCATAAATAGTCTGGAATCCCGTTCCCGTATGCGCTGAAATAACTTGAAAAAATCCACGCCTCAACATGCTCAAAGGCTCGGCATACATATGAACCTTTGCCAGCCCTAAAAGAGCCATAATAATAACAATAGTCATGGTGACAAAAAATGTCTGGGTTTCAATATCGCGAAAAAGTTCCCGCCTGCGGCCTGTCCAAACAGCGTAATGAAGGTTAAAATTAATGCTCCCCCAAACCATAATCACGATACAAACCAATTCATAAAAAGCGCTTTGGTAGAAAATAATATTTTGGGATTGCGGAGTAAAACCGCCTGTATCAAAAGCCGCCATAAAACAACAAATCCCGTGAAATACAGCCAGCGGCACAGGCATCCCGACAGACCAGACACCGCACACGGCCAAAATAGCCGCCCCTAAGACAAAATAAATAAAACTCACAAACCAGATAAACTTAGCCGTTTCAATCACATTGGGCAGAATCTTTTCCTCACGAGCCTCGCCGACATAAAGCGTAAAAGCGCCGGCAGCGCCTTTAACCAAAAACAACAAAGCAACAATAATGATACCCTGCCCGCCAAGAAACATTAACAGATGGCGCCACAAATTAACCGCCTTGGACAAATGGTCTAAATCCTGAACCAATACAAGGCCTGTCGTCGCAAGCCCTGACATAGACTCAAAACAAGCATCCAGAAAACAATTCCAATGCCCGCTCAAATAAAACGGCAGTGCTCCTAAAAACATACACAAAAGCCACCCTAACGATACAACAACCATGCCATGCATCCAGCGCATCTCGGCATCTTTAGGCAGAGCGGCTATCTCAATAAAAGTCCATCCAACACAAATAGACAGTAACAACCCGATCGCGAAATCAATAATCGGCACCAGTTCGCCGAACAAAACTGCCGTAATAATTGGCAAAAGCATCGTCATGGCAAAACCTAAAATAATTTTGCCTAGAAAATGTATCACGACACGAAAATCGTAAGCTTGAGGTTTTAAAATCATGGATATGCAAAAAAGACGAGAACACAGATCAACAAAGCCCAACCAACAATGACAAACGCAAAAAATGTCTCGCAAGATATACCTAAAATAATATCCACAATATTTTTAACCTTTGTCATTTCAGGTCTCCGATGAGAGCGCGCAACAACTCATTCTCGTTCTCCACCAAAGTAAGCGCGATGATATCATCGCCAGGCTCTAAAACCGTATTACCCTTAGGCACAATAACTTCATCTTTTCTGATAATCGAAACAAGGACTGAATCTGCTGGTAAAACAAGCTCATTGAGATTTTTATGGACAGCTGGGGAATCATTCGCCAGATCAACCCTGACGATCGCCAGTTTTCCTCTTTTAAAACTCATCAGGTTCACAAAATCCGTAAAAGAAACTTCTTCTTCTATAATTTTTGCGATGATCTTTGTCGCATCTATAGGCACATCAACACCGAGCTCGTTAAACGTGTGTTCATTCTTAGGGTCATTGACACGTCCAACGGTGCGTTTGATATGAAATTTTTCCTTGGCCAATTGGCATATCACCAGATTATCTTCGTCTTCGCCTGTTACAGCAGCCAAAACATCAGCCCGTTCTGTATGCGCTTCCTCCAAATAGTGCGGATCACACGCATCGCCATGAACAATTATTAGATTGAGCGTTTCAGCCAGCTCCCGGCACACCTTCTCGTCTTTTTCTATGACAACAACAGTATGCTTGTCATTTAAAAGGCGTTGCGCCAAAAAATGCCCGACTTTTCCTGCTCCAGCAATAACAATATACATAACGGCTCTTTGTGTTATGCGTTTTTTGACTCTACGCCAAAAATTTTTTTAACCTTTTTAATACTCGCTGTCCTGACAATACCGTACACTTTATCCCCAAGCTCAAGATGTGTGTCAGGCAACGGAATAACAATATCCTGCCCGTGAGCGTCACGATTCTTTAAAATGGAAACGATCATAAATTCATTGGGAACAATCATCTCCCCGGCTGCCTTACCGGCAACCTGCTCATTGACATCAAATTCAATGATACCCAAATCTCCTGTTTCAATAACAAAGCTGGAAAGCCGCTTATCCACCAGCTTGTCCCTGATCATCGAAGCGAATAAAACAGTACCGCTGATTACCTCGAGGCCGAGCGACTTGTAGATATTGGCCCTCGCAGAATCATAAACGCGGGCAATAACACGAGGCACTTTAAAAATCTTTTGAGCAACCTGTGACGCCATAATATTCGTATTATCGCCATTGGTCAGACTGCAGAAAGCGTCTGCTTTTTCAATGCCCGCCTCCTTAAGCACGTCCAACTCAAAACCATTGCCGACAACCGTCACGCCATTAAAATTATGAGTCAGCCTCTTAAAAGACTCCTCGTGTTTGTCAATAATAACAACATTATGCCCCTCTTGCGACAATAAAGTTGCTACCTGAGCGCCAACTCGCCCGCATCCAACGATTACAATGTACATACCTTTATCCGCCTCTTAGAAAATTCCAAATTACAATCTACAAATTGCTAAATAAAAAATAGCATTTTTATACAACTTGTGGTTTATCAATTGTAATTTTTTCTTATCCTTTGGCCGCTTCCACGAGTTTAGCAAATGCCGCTTCATCGCTAACCGCAAGCTCCGCCAACATTTTTCTATTGACCTCAACTTTAGCTTTTTTAAGCCCGGCAATTAGTTGAGAATATGTTAAGCCTAGCGGGCGGCAAGCTGCGTTAATACGCACCGTCCAAAGAGAACGAAACTCCCTTTTCTTAACCTTACGATCACGTGTTGCATAGGAAAGGGCACGCGCGACACTTTCTTTGGCCATCCGGTACCGCCTTGAACGGTCACCGTATTGCCCTTTAGCCGCCTTCATCACCCTCTTTTTACGCAATCGTGTTGATACGCTATGTTTAATTCTTGCCATATGGCAACATCCTCCTTACTCTCTTAAAATCAGCTTTGCTGACAAGCTTAGCCTTTCTTAATCCCCTTTTTCGCTTACGTGTTTTTTTTGTCAGAATATGGCCCTTATTCGCCCGCGAACGTTTTATTTTGCCGCGGCCAGTAATCCTGACGCGTTTTGCCATTGATTTATTCGTTTTTTGCATCTATCCCCCTTGAAGATTCAAAGCATCAGAGAGCCAAATAAAAAAATCATAACTCTTTTCTGAATCCTTAATCCGTTAAATCCCCGACACCTGTCTTCCATTATTTAGGCGAAACAACCATAATAATCATCCGGCCTTCAAAAGAAGGGCCGTGTTCAATAACGCCGGCTTCTTTAACATCAGCCGCGAACCGGTCTATAACCCGCTTTCCAATCTCGCGGTGCGCCAACTCTCTCCCACGGAACATTAATGATATTTTTACTTTATTTCCTTCTTTAAGAAACTCAACCAAATGCTTAAGTTTTATTTTATAATCATGCTCCTCAATATTGGGTTTTACCCGGATCTCCTTCACCTGAAACTGCTTTTGGTGTTTTTTGGCTTCCCGTTCGCGCTTCTCCTGTTCGTACTTATATTTACTAAAATCCATAATACGGCAGACAGGCGGCTTCACCTGAGAAGCAACTTCAACGAGGTCTAACTCATATTTATTTGCCAGATCCAACCCATTCTTAACGGAAACAATGCCTAGCTGTTCACCGTTTGGGCCAATAACCCTTACTTCTGGAGCCCTTATTCTCTCATTCACTCTAACTAGCTTTTTAATACTCCCACCTCCTTTAAATGAGGCCCACTTTTTGACAGTTTATTATATTAATCCTTTAACTGCAAAAAGTATAGGCCGAATTTACTCCGCAGCATATTTCAAAGATCTAAACAAGATTTCTGAAATGAATCTATGCGAAGTTGATATCTTTCTTTTTTTATGAAACCTTACTTCAGCAATGACTAAAATTAATCCTTGCGGAACTACGCCTTGCCCCTTATTATACCGTTTTTTTATCTATCTCGCCAGTGATGAGCTGAATAAATTCTGAAATCTTCATATTGCCGAGATCGCCCTTGGTTTTACTGCGCACAGAAACACAGCCTGTTTCCATCTCACGAGGCCCTGCAACAAGCATATACGGAATTTTCTTTAGCTCCGCTGACCGAATTTTTTTATTCAAAGTCTCCGAGGAGCCATCCACGCAACAACGCACATCCAGCGCTTTTAATTGTTGCTCGAGCTCCCGGGCAAATGCTTCCACCTGGGGTTTAAGTGAGATGATAGCCACCTGTTCAGGCGCCAACCACACAGGGAAATTCCCGGCATAATGCTCGATCAAAGTCCCGATAAAACGCTCAAGGCTGCCAAAAATTACCCTATGCAACATCACAGGCCTGTAATTTTTCCCGTCGGAACCAACGTAATTCAAATCAAACTTTTCCGGCAAAGCAAAATCACACTGAATTGTCGCGCACTGCCAATAACGCCCGAGGCAATCGCGCAATTTAATATCAATCTTGGGCCCGTAAAAAGCACCGTCGCCTTCATTAATCTCATAGGCCAAGCCTTTACCGTCAAGCGTATTCCGCAAAGCAGATTCCGCTGTATGCCAATCTTTATCAGAACCAATGGACTTTTCCGGCCTTGTGCTAAGTTCTATTTTAAACTCCTTAAACCCAAAAAGATCCATCGTCTCAAAGACAAAATCTAAAACCCCGCGAATCTCCTGTTCAACCTGTTCAGGCAAGCAAAAAATATGCGCGTCATCCTGCGTAAAACTACGTACCCGTAAAAGCCCGTGCAAAACACCGCTTTTTTCATGCCGGCACACTGTGCCCAGTTCAAAAAACCGCACAGGCATCTCTTTATAACTTCTTATTTTTGATTTATAAATAAGAATATGGCCGGGACAGTTCATGGGTTTCACGGCATATTCAGCATCCTCCACTTTAAACATGTACATATTTTCACGGTAATAATCAGCGTGCCCCGAAGTCTGCCACAAACCACCTTTCAAAATATAAGGCGTTGAAACAAGTTCATAACCGCGCTTTCTGTGTTCTTTCTTTTCGTAACTTTCCAAAATATCTTTTAAAATCGCTCCTTTGGGGTGATAAAACACCAGCCCGGAACCCGCCTCATCATGATAGATATCAAAAAGTTCCAGTTCTTTTCCAAGTTTCCTGTGGTCACGTTTTTTCGCTTCTTCTAAAAGGTTCAGGTGTTGGCTTAAATCCTTTTCATTTTCGAAAGCCGTACCGTAAATACGCGTCAGCATGGGGTTGGTTTCAATCCCATGCCAATAAGCGCCGGCTAACGAAAGCAGCTTAAATGCCTTAATCTGCCCTGTACTAGCTACGTGCGGGCCCCGGCATAAATCAAAAAAATCATTACCGGTCCAATAAAGCGAAACCGTATCCTCAGCCACCCTGTCAATCAACTCAAGCTTATATGTTTGCCCTCTTCCGGCGCAAAGCTTTTTAGCAGATTCTTTAGTTAAAACCTCTTTACGAAAAGGTAAATCTCTTTTAATGATCTCCCGCATTCGTGCTTCTATACGCTCCAAATCCTCCGGAACAAACGGGCCTCTTTTTTCAAAATCATAATAAAAACCATCCTCAATAGACGGCCCTATGCCAAGTTTCACATCCGGCCACAATTCACAAACCGCCTGCGCCATAACGTGAGAACAACTATGTCGTAATGTAGATAAATCCATAAAATTATAAGTCACAAGGCCGCACGGCACAAAGTCACAAGTAAAAACAAAAAGATAAAACCCTGGATATAAAATTTCCCAAAATTATTTTTGTCTCCAGGATCTCTCATTGTGTCTTGTGTCTTGTTAAATAGTGGGCGCGACAGGACTTTTCATGAGGCCACAACTTATGGAACAACGTGAACATAAGTTGTCAGGCCGAATGAATCCCGACAGTCATTCTGGCCCTGTCGGGAGAACCTACCCGCCTTATTTTCCACTCTTTTAATGAATTCATATGGGCGCGACAGGACTTGAACCTGTGACCCCTTCCATGTCAAGGAAGTACTCTAACCAACTGAGCTACGCGCCCAAAATCTTTCCTCTTTTAAAAATTTTAATACATGCCGGGAGAGGGACTTGAACCCTCAAGGCCTTGCGGCCGACGGATTTTAAGTCCGTTATGTTTGCCATTTCATCATCCCGGCCCAAACATTTTTATCTAAAAATTTATGGAGGCGTGGGCCGGGTTTGAACCGGCGTATAGCGGTTTTGCAGACCGCGGCCTTACCACTTGGCTACCACGCCATATTATTTATGCGGCATGCCGCTTGACAGCCTTAACAATATCTTCCACATCAGCCAAACACCCAAGTGCTTGCCTGCCACAAGCAAGCCGCCCTTCTTTGGGCCCAATAAACTTATAACCAACTTTTTCAAGCCGCTCTATATTGCCTTGCGTCACTTTATGATTATACATATTATCATTCATGGCCGGTGCTAAAACAACAGGCGCTTTTGTCGCGGCCACAATACATGTCAATAGATCATCACAAAATCCCGCGGCGAGCTTTGCTATCAAATGAGCGGTCGCCGGCGCGATCAAAACCAAACTTGCCGCATCAGCTAAAGAAACGTGTTCGACGTCCCAATCCCGCGGCTCTTCAAACATGCCGCGATATACCTTATTGCCGCTGAGAACGCTTAAAGTAAGGGGTGTTATGAAAGCCTCTGCTTCTTTTGTCATGACAACAGATACATCAAACCCCTGCTTGATCAACTGACTGATAATTTCTGCGGATTTATAAGCGGCTATACTGCCGGCCACACCTAAAACAATATTTCTTTTGCTCATTTCTCGGCTTTTTTTACATCCAGTAATAAATAAACCTTCCCTAGTGATATCTCTTTCATGGCCAGCGTCGTTACCTTTAAACCTTTCGGAGCTTCCACAAGCGCAGCAGCGCCTTCGGCTAATTCTAAAGCCCGGCGTGACACCAGTAACACCAACTTAAACATGCTACCCATACCTTTATCAATGAGCTTCTCTAACGGAATGTAAGACATATTCTCCCTCGCACCTCTTTGCTGTAAAAATCGCTTTTAGCTTCTCTAAAGCATCTTCAAACCTGTCATTAACAATAACGTAGTCATAACCGGCCGCATAAGAAAGCTCCATTTTAACACGTCCAACTCTTTTTTCTATATCTTTTTTATTCTCCGTGGAACGCTTATGCAGGCGCTCTACAAGCGTGTCCAGTTTAGGGGCTAGAATAAAAATAGAAACCACACGCTTATGCAGTGCTTTTTTTATCTTCCGCGCGCCTTTAACATCAATACAAAGCAAAACATCTTTCCCTTGCCGCCTGGCATCTAAAAGAACTTTTTTTAAAGTTCCGTAATAAGCTCCAAAAATCTCTTCATATTCCAAAAAGGCTTCTTTTTTTATAAGCGAAGAAAACTGCTTTTCGCTAATAAAATGATAATCCTTGCCTTCCAGTTCACCCTGCCTCCTGCCCCTGGTCGTGGAAGAGACCGAGCGCAACAGTTTCTTCCGGTAAAACTCATCTTTTAACAAAGCTTCGCATAATGTTGTTTTCCCTGATCCAGACGGCCCGGAAACAATCCACACAAACTGGCTATGGCCTGCATTACTCAACATTTTGAACCTGTTCACGAATTTTTTCGATAAGATTTTTAACCAAAACTACTTCATAAGCTACATTTTTGTCCTGGACTTTTGCGCCGAGTGTATTGATTTCGCGCTGCATCTCCTGCCCGATAAAATCGAGTACCTTGCCTTTTGGCTGAGAACTCTTGACATGCTTTGAAAAGCTTTTCAAATGAAAAATAGTACGGGTTACTTCTTCGCTGACATCCGTGGACCGCAAAAAACTTTCCAGCATCTCACAAGAAAGTTCCGCCTTTTTTTCTTTTATAACACTCCCGACAATCTTTTTAATAACACTTATATGCCTGGCAATTTTATCAATATTGTTCTTTAAATCAGCCTCGAGGGCCTTGCCTTCTCTAAACCTCATTTCAACAAGTTCTTTTAATGCTCTCTCCAAAGCCGCCTTAATCAGGCGTTCCCGTTCAGATGTTTTTAATTCAACTTTTTTCGAACCTAAAACGCCGGGAAGGCCAACAAGGTGCACAACCTCAACCTGCCCGCCAAGGCCAAGCTGCCTGCGCAACTTCTCAAGCGCGTGATAATAACTTTTTATAAGTTCTTCATTTAAGACAACCGTTTGCGGAGCTTCATTAACATGGCTTATGGAAATTGTAAGGCGGCCGCGTTTTATTTTTTCCTGGACCTTGCTCCGAATACAAGTTTCAAGATAATCCAGGCTAACAGGCAAATGAAATGAAGTTTCAAAATAACGGTGGTTAACACTTTTCAGCGTCATGGTAAAACTTTCCCCGTTTTTCTCTATGTGAGCCTGGCCAAAACCGGTCATGCTGAAAATCATGCCCACACCTTTTTTTCTTTTGTCTCAACATTTTTTTTCGTTGTATATGAATCCACTATAACCTCGTCTGGATCAAACCATAATTTTATTTCGCGTTCAGCATCCTGTGCATTTGCCGATACGTGCACGACATTTTCATATACCCCGTGCGTCGTGATGCGCCCATATGACCCGCGTATAGAAGTTGAATCAGCCTCTTCAGGATTAGTCGCCCCTGCTAACTGGCGGCATCTTTTTATTGCGTCCTCGCCATAATAAACAAGCGCCATCACTTTTTTACGGTCATGAAACTCGCCCATTAAATATTTTAAAACATCTTCAAAAAAAGGCTTGTCCTTAAGGTGTTCATAATGAACTGCGGCAAGCTCCCTGGAAACGCGCACCATTTTTGCCGCAACAATTTCCAGTTTTGTTTCTGACAAACGCGTCAATATATTCCCTGTCAAAGATTTTTTCAGGCCATCCGGCTTAATCACAATCAACGTCAATTCCATCGCCATTTTTCCACCTCAATAAATTTAAAAGTTTACGCCTTCACAGAACCCAAGATCCCAATCAATCTGTCACGGTCATTGCTCGAAAAGTACTCTATTTGTATTTTGCCACGTTTTTTAAAAGAAAAAATTCGCACCTTTGTTCCTAAAACCTGCTGAAGCTTGTTTTCCAAATCCGCTACATAAGGATCTTTATCTCTGGATACCTTTTTTTTCTTCAATGAGGCAAGCTTAAGATTAGAAATATAATTCTCTAACTCTCTTACTGACAATGAGTTAGATAAAACCATCTGCGTCATTTTTATCTGCTGAGGCACGCTTTCCAATCCCAACAAGGCTTTGCCGTGGCCAAACGAAAGCTCCCCGCAGCTAATAGATTTTTGTATCTCAGAAGGAAGATTAAGAAGCCTGAGCATATTCGCCACCGTCGACCTATCTTTGCTGACAGAACGCGCGACATCTTCCTGAGTAAAGACAAACTCTTTGATAAGCCTGGAAAAGGCGCGCGCCTCCTCTATCGGATTTAACTCTTGACGCTGCACATTTTCAACAATAGACAAAACCAGAGCTTCCCGATCGTCCACCTCTTTAATAACAACGGGGACTTTTTCCAGCTTTAAAGCGCGAGCAGCTCTAAATCTTCTTTCTCCGGCGATAATTTCATACTGCTCCCCGCACGATCTGACCAAAATCGGCGCTAAAACGCCTTTTTCTTTTATCGAATCAATGAGCTCCTGCAAATTTTCAGCGTTAAAATCAACGCGTGGCTGAAAACGATTCGGTATAAGTTTTGATGTTTCTAAAAAAGAAATATCTTTTCCGTGCCCCTTTGAAGGCTCAAATGAAACCTCTTTTTTTAAAACTTCTTCCATGCTTTTCTGAGAAGAGATCAAAGCCGACAACCCTTTACCTAGCGCCCGTTTTTCCATATTAATACTCCGATTTTCAGTCGAGATTTTAAAAAATCCCGATACATTTATCAGCTCCAACGCTATAGGAAACTTTGTCTATTTCATGCCGGGCTATTATCCTGGACGGGATCCGCCTCGGAAATAATTTGTTCGCCGCTGATTCCAGACTGTGCCTCTTCCAGAAGACGCCTCTTCTCGTCTTCCTCTTTTAAAGCCTGGGCCAGCACCTCTTTCGCTAAAGCGCAGTATTTTTGCGCGCCAATAGAGTTTTTGTCATAAAAATAAATCGGTTTCCCAAAACCTGGCGCTTCAGACAACTTAATACTACGGGGGATGATCGTTTCAAAAACTTTATTATTAAAAAAATTGCGCGTTTCAGTAATAACTTCATTCGTTAAATTTGTCCTAAAATCTGCCATCGTCAACAAAACGCCTTCAACTCTAAGGGCGGGGTTCAATTGTTCCTGAATTAAATGAATTGTCTTGGACAATTGCCCTAATCCTTCCAACGCGTAATACTCACACTGAACAGGAATTAATACAGAAGTAGCTGAAACTAAAGCATTTAGAGTTAATATGCCTAGGGAGGGCGGTGAATCGATAATGATGAAATCATAATCGGAATCAATAGCTTTAAGAGCCCTCTTTAAACGCTGTTCCCGATCAACTTCTTGTATTAATTCAACCTCTGCTCCAATTAAATCGATATTAGATGGAATAATGCTTAAGTTATCAATCTCTGTTTTTAAAATCGTCTCCTTAATATCCAGAGAGTTGAGCAGTAGGTAATATAGAGACTTATCCAGATTGTTTTTATCTATCCCTAGGCCACTTGTAGAATTACCCTGAGGATCAGCGTCAATCAAAAGGGTTCTTGCTCCTTCAAGTGCTAGATAAACAGCTAAGTTTATCGACGTTGTTGTTTTTCCTGTACCACCTTTTTGATTACAGATCGCGATAATCTTCGCCATGATTAAATTCAATTGTTCCACGTGGAACATTTTAGACTGTTGCGAAAAGATCCTTTTGTGATTCTAAAGGGAGGCGTCGAGATTCTTCCACTTCGCCTCTAGCCCAGGGTCAGAATGACATGAAATTTCGCATTTTGCAACAGACCCCATTTATTAAAATATCAAAAACAAACTACTACGTTTTTACAAACTCACCCTCAATGCTTCTTATTCTGTGTTAAAATGTTCCACGTGGAACATTTTAACAAAAGTTTCTTTCATCTCAAGCACTTTTTTTTATCATAGTTGCTTTTCGCGCAACCGTGACGCGAATTTTTGCGGGTTTGCCGCCTTCCATGCCAAAAAGCCCCTTCTTTTCTTCAGATACAACTTGAATCTTGAGGTCTTTTTTTTGAATTTTTAGCTGATTAACGGCTTTTTCAACTGCTTCTTCGACAGTCTTACCCTCAACCTCTAATTCAATTAGTTTTATGTGTTTTTTCTTAAGATTTTCCATTGAAAAAGAAACATTAGCATACTATTAATAAACCAATAAAGCACCAGGCCTGCCGGTAACTTATAAAATAAAAAACAAAAAACAACCGGCATGACTATGGTTAGCATTTTTTGCTGTTCTGAACCGAGAGCATCCGAACTCGCAGTAGACATTTTTTGTTGCAAAAACATACCCCCGGACATCAATAATGGCAAAAGATTAAATTCATTTCCAATAACTGGTAAATTATGCTGAAAAATTAGCAGCCGATCTGGCTCTGAAAGATCCTTAATCCATAAAAAACTAGCGCCTTTTAAGCTGTTAAAGCGCATTAAAAGCTGATATAACGCAAAAAAGACCGGGATTTGTAAAACCATAGGCAAGCAACCACCTAATGGATTCACTTTTTCTCGCCGATATAACTCCATTATTTCTATATTTAATTTTTGAGGGTTTTCTTTATTTTTTATTTTAAGTTGTTCGATTTTTGGTTGCAATGACTGCATCTTTTTCATAGACAACATGCTTTTAATAGCCAATGGTGACATGACAATATAAATTAAAATCGTAATAAAAATAATGGCTAAGCCCCAACTCTTTGTAATTTTAAAAATAGCACTCAACAAAAACAGAATAATACGAGAAATGCTATCAAACATACCAAAATTAACGATTTTTTCTGCACCAGCACCAAGCGATCTTAAAGATGCTATGTCCTGAGGCCCAATATAAATAGTAAAGCGGTCTTCTGTTTGAGAACCCAACTGTTCCGTGCTCCGTTCAGACATAACAATTTTTAAACACGCCCCTTTGCTTAATTGTTCTATAACTGCTTTATTAGCAACAGGTTCTGACAAAAATAAAACGCACCCATATCTATCCCTCAATCCAACCCAGGGGATTCGTCCTGTGAACTCCATCGCGCGGTTAATCTTAAAAACTGGTTTTCTTGTAACCTTATCATCTACAAGAGCGCAGCTTTCAAAGTATCGCTTGGCTAAAGGATCCTTTTCCTTGTTTACATCAAAATACCCCACATAAATATCATAAACTCCGGCATTAAAATTGATGTTATCTATAATGGTTACTGTTAACTCCAACACATCATCATCTTTTATGCGAAAACTCTTCTTGACTTTAACACCATTTTTTGTAACACATTCCAATACAATGCCTTTTGGCAATTCTGACACAGAAAAAACACAATCTCCCAATTTTGGAATATAGCCTATCTTTGTAAAAGGGGCTTTTGTGTTAACCTTTTGGTCAAACACGTCTAATAAAAATCCACCCAATTTTGAAAAGGTTAGTATTTTTGATTCTGTCTTATAAGCATATAAGTTATTATTATCTAATAAGTTATGATTATTTTCAAGCGGGTCAGAAGACGTGGTGCTTACAGAGGGGGGGCGCGAATTATCTTCAATGGAATCCACGCTTGATGATTTTATAACTTCTTTATTTGAAACAGGTTGTGTGCTTTTAAAAAAAGTGGTGCTTAACATCAAAACAAGAAGCGAGAGAGCGCAGGCGATAAAAAACCTTTTTTCCATAATGAGGTTATTCCTTTAGTTAACAAACTTCTTGACGGTAGAATGCAACTTTACAGGATCATATCCGCCAGAATGAAATGGGTGACAACGGCAAAGCCTCTTCAGGCCAAAAAAGACTCCTTTAAAAGAGCCGTTCTCTTTAACGGTTTGTAGAAAATACTCCGAGCAAGTAGGCACAAACCTGCATCTATGCGGCACATAGGGAGATATCAGGTTCTGATAAAATTTTATGGCAAAAATTATGACGCGCCCCATAATTTTAAACAGAAAGCCGATGCCTGCCTTTTTGACGCCTGGCCTTTAAAACCTGTCTGCCTTTTTTGGTTTTCATCCGACGACGAAAACCATGTTTTCGCTTGCCTACTCTTTTGGTTGGGGTTTTTAAATGTTTCTTCATAATTGAAGAATTATAACATAAGCTTTTCTTTAGTCAAGAGGATTTGAACAAAATAAAAAACTTGGTGAAGATTTTTACTGAACAATAAGTCTTTGATGGCTATTAAGAAAGGTAAATTTTCCAGAATGCTAAATATTTTCTTGCATTCTGAAGGAGCGCTAATTATAATATAAAAACATAGCTTCAAGAAGAAGCAAGGGCGGTATCTTTGTAATGTGTTTCAAGACCCCACCGGACACTTCCAGGAAAACAGCTGTAAAATCCAGGACTGTGGATAACTTGTGGAGACTGTGAATAAATAAGCTTTCCTGCCCCTTGCGGCTATGCCAGGAGTAAAACCGAAAAGTTATCAACATCGTCTGAGCCGGAAAAGAATTCATTTTTGATGCGCCTAATTAGTTAAAGGAAAAATGAGCCAACCTAACGTTATTTGGGACACAATTTGTGACACAATTAAAACACGCATCGGTGAAACAGCCTTTGAAGCATGGGTCAAGCCCATCAGGGCGACAACCAACTTAGATAATAAAGCGATTCAACTTGAGGTCCCTAATGAGTTTTTTAAAGAGTGGGTTATCCAGCATTATGACTTGATTTTTAAAGACCTGCTTAAACACTCCCATCCAGAGTTACAAATATCTTATTTAGTCAACAGTGATTTGTCCGCGCCTATTACCAAACAAAAGAAAAAACAGGGCCAAAAAACAAACACTCCGGACTTTGTGCAAGGGGGGCAGTTTCTAAACCCCAAGTACACGTTTGAAAACTTTATCGTGGGCCCTTCAAACCGTTTCACACATGCCGCGTGTATCGCCATCGCTGCTTCTCCGGCCAAAGCGTATAACCCGCTTTTTATATATGGAAAGGTCGGATTAGGTAAAACGCATTTGATGCAAGCCATTTGCCACCGCATAAAAGAAAGAAAACCTACGGCAAAGTTTTACTTTTCTCCGTCGGAAAAATTTACAAACGAGCTTATTAACGCTATCCAAAACCGCTCAACGCCGGCGTTCCGGGAAAAATTTCGCAATGTTGACGTGCTTTTGATTGACGATATCCACTTTATAGCAAACAAGGAGGCGACTCAGGAAGAGTTTTTTCACACCTTCAACGCCCTTTACGACAGCCATAAACAGATCATAATTTCTTCGGACCGCCCACCGAAAGAAATCCAAAAACTTGAAGAACGCCTGGTCTCCCGTTTTGGATGGGGCCTTGTAACAGATATCCACCCGCCAGACCTGGAAACAAGAATCGCCATCTTGAAGAAAAAAATTGAAAATGAAAGTATAAAAATTTCTGATAATATTATTTTTTTCATCGCGGAATCCATTAAAACAAATATCCGGGAGCTGGAAGGAGCCTTGGTCCGGGTTATCGCTTACTCTTTATTACAAGAAGAGGAATTAACTTTGGAAATGGCCAAAGACATTTTGAAAGATCTTTTACATGAAACATCCAAACAGATCACAGCGGAAGACATTCAACAAACTGTAGCTAAACATTTCGGGTTACCGCCTTCTGATTTAAAAACGCGTAAACGAATTAAAAATATCGTTCTTCCCAGGCAAGTAGCGATGTATCTCATAAGAGAATTAACAAATCTATCTTTACCTGAAATAGGCCATTTTTTTGGAGGGAAAGACCACACGACAGTTTTATACGCTCATAAAAAAATAAAACAAGAACTTGGGATTAACGCAGAGTTGAAAGTTGTTGTAGAAAGGTTATTTACAGAAATTAAAGGGTAATCATATCTATATTCATAGGTTATTCAGGAAAAATATTATCTTTATATCTTGAGATGTTTATAGATAGAGAGTTTTCAACAGAATCCAAAGCCCTTAGTACTATTACTACTTACGTATTTTATTAATATTTATTATTAGTAGAGAGGAAATAAAATGAAGATTAAAATTGATAAAAATGAGCTTTTAAAAGGGATTCAGATTGTTGGAAACATAATAACTTCAAAAAATATGTTACCTATTTTATCTAATATTTTATTTGAAACCGAAAAAAACAAAGTAAAAATAACCACAACTGATTTAGATATTGGAATCTCTGCCCATCTTGAAACTGAAATTATTGAACCAGGAGCTATAACCATTCCAACTAAAAGACTTAGTGATGTTATTAAGGAGTTGCCCCCAGGGGAAATTTTACTTACAACGAAAAAGAACAATATTGTGGATATCCAGATGAATAGCTGTGAATTCAAGTTGATAGGCCTTCCGAAAGAAGAATTTCCAAAATTGCCAGAGATTAAAGAAAAAGAGGTTTTTGAGTTTGAGCAAAGCGTTTTAAAAAATATGTTATTTTTAACATTTTTCGCGGTTTCTCACGAAGAAACAAGGTATGTTTTAAATGGACTTCTCCTGGAAGTAAAAACAAAACAAGGGGAGAACTCTACGATTATCAGGCTCGTGGGAACTGATGGCCGCAGGCTGGCTGTTATAGAACAAAAACTCCCCACTATTTCTAAAAAAGACCTTCAAATTATCATTCCTTATAAAACTGTTCAAGAGTTATTAAGAAATTTAAAAGAAGAGGGGATGGTTAATATTATTGTCGGGAATAATCAAGTTTTTTTTGAAATAGACAGCATTGTGATTATTTCGCGTTTGATTGAAGGGGATTTTCCGGATTATCAACGCGTTATTCCTCCACCATCTCAGATTAAATTAAGGCTAAAAAAAGAAAAATTCATGTTGGTTTTGAGGCGGGCTAATTTATTAACAACCCCTGATTTTCAGGCCGTTAAATTTGAGTTATTTAAAAACAAGCTTGTTGTTTCCAAGTCAACGCCGGATATAGGCGAATTCAAAGAGGAGATTCCTGTCGAGTATTCCGGGAAAGAGTTTGTGATTGGTTTTAACCCTCTCTATTTATTAGATATGCTTAAGAATTGGAAAGACGAAGAGTTTGATTTGGAATTTTTCGATATCGAAAAACCAGGGGTTGTGCGCTCTGCACAATATGTTTATGTTGTTCAGCCTATGAGGCTCAATTAAACAAAATGGAGGATATTAAACAGGTATTACAAACAGTTTTTAAGCAATTGACCGACCGGCAATCCGCAGCGGATTTTGATAAAGCTTTTTGCGAATGGCAGAGGATTATTGGCAAGCGCGCCGGTAAACACACAAAAATAGTTTATTTGACAAAAGATAAAATTCAGGTTAATGTAGATAGTTCAGTTTGGTTGCATGAGCTTATTTTGAAAAAAAGATATATCCAAGACCAGTTGAAAGCGTCTTTGAAGATCCAAAAACTTATATTAAAACTGGGCGATGTTTAAGGCGGGGTTGAGATGAGCGATTCAAAAAGTTATGATGCCAGGACAATTCAAGTTTTAGAGGGAACGGAAGCGGTCCGTATGCGGCCGGCGATGTATATTGGGGATACGACAAGCCGAGGCCTGCACCATTTGGTTTATGAAGTTGTTGATAATTCGATCGATGAAGCTCTTGGCGGTTATTGCGCGAAGATCGCTGTGGTTGTCCATCAAAATCAGAGCGTAAGTGTCGTAGATGACGGGCGCGGTATTCCTGTTGATATACATGAGACCGAAAAAAAACCGGCTGTCGAAGTTGTTTTAACAACGCTGCACGCCGGAGGGAAGTTTGACCATAGAGTTTATAAGGTGTCTGGCGGCTTGCATGGGGTAGGTGTTAGTGTTGTTAATGCCTTGTCGGAATGGTTAGAGGTTGAAATAAAGCGCGACGATAAAGTTCATCATCAGCGGTATGAAAAAGGTAAAACAGTTTCTAAGTTGACCGTGATCGGGAAGACAAAGACCACAGGGACAAAGGTTACTTTTAAGCCTGATAAAACCATTTTTGGCAGCATTGATATGTCGTATGATGTTTTGGCTAACCGTTTACGCGAACTCGCTTTTTTAAATAAAGGGCTTTTGATCACTTTGACGGATGAGCGGACAGATAAAACATCTGAGTTTTGTTTTAAAGGCGGGGTCATTTCTTTTGTGGAGCACCTCAACCGCAACAAAAACGTTCTGCATAATAAAGTCCTTTATTTTGAAAAAACCGCTGATAATATGACACTTGAAATCGGCATGCAATATAACGATAGCTATACCGAAAGCGTTTTTGCTTACGCTAATAATATAAACACAATTGAAGGCGGCACGCATCTGAGTGGTTTTAAATCAGCGTTGACCAGGGCCATTAATCAGTATGTTAAAACGAAGAATCTGTTAAAAGATTCTTCTGCCAGTATCTCCGGCGAGGATGCGCGAGAAGGTTTAACGGCCGTTATCAGTTTAAAAATACCTAATCCGCAATTTGAAGGGCAGACAAAAACAAAACTCGGGAATTCGGAAGCTGACGGGTTTGTGGCTTCTTTGACATTTGAATTTCTTTCAACATGTTTTGAAGAATATCCGGCTATCGCCAATAAAATAGTTGAAAAAGCCGTATTAGCCGCGCGTGCCAGAGACGCGGCCCGTAAGGCGCGGGAACTTACGCGTAGAAAAGGGGCGCTTGAAAGTTTAGCTTTGCCGGGCAAGCTCGCGGATTGTTCTGAAACGGATGCTTCTGTATCAGAGTTGTATGTTGTGGAAGGCGATTCTGCTGGAGGCTCTGCCAAACAAGGCAGGGACAGGAGATTCCAGGCCATTTTGCCTATCAAAGGAAAAATTTTAAATGTGGAAAAATCCAGGCTGGACAAGATCTTAGCCAATGAGGAAATAAGGACAATCATTACAGCGCTTGGGACTGGCGTTGGGGAAGAGTTTGCGTTAGAAAAACTGCGGTATCATAAAATTGTTATTATGTGCGATGCGGATGTGGACGGGTCGCACATCAGGACACTTATATTGACTTTATTTTTAAGGCAGTTTCCAAAGTTACTTGAAAATGGGCATGTGTATATTGCTCAGCCGCCGCTTTATAAGATAAAACGCGGCAATAGAGAAGAGTATATCCAGACAGAAGAACAGATGAATCAGCTGATGCTGGATTTGGGGTGCGAGGGGTTAAAACTTACAATTTTATCTGAAAAAAAGACGCTCAATGAGCCACAGTTTAAAGATTTGCTTGAAAATTTAGTCCAGATGGATCGTTATGGTATCATATTGGAAAAAAATGGAGTAAGTTTTAAGAATTTAATTGAAAAAATAAACAAGAAGACCAAAAAATTGCCAATTTATATAGCAAAAGTGGAGCATGAACCCAAATATTTGTATTCCGATAAAGAGTTAGCCGAATTATCCGCCGCTCTTAAAGATGAAAAAGGGGGGCTTGATTATAAGGAGATTTTTGAAGCCGAAGAGATTGAGGCCATAATTGCTAAAATTGAGAAACTAGGGGTTGTTATGGAAGATTTTTTTAGCCAACCGGTTGAAAAAACAGATGAAATGCATAAAGGGTCTTCCAAAGAAAAAAAGCAGCGTGTTAATTTCAGGGTTACAAATGAGGAGGAGCATGATTTTTTTGCTCTTCAGGACGTTCTTGGTTTTGTTAAGGAGCAGGCTCGCAAAGGGATACATATTCAAAGGTATAAAGGGCTGGGAGAGATGAATCCGCATCAATTGTGGGAAACAACGATGGATCCGGAAAAACGAACAATGCTGAAAGTTGTTTTGGAAGATGCGGTTGAAGCTGATGAGATTTTTACGGTGCTTATGGGGGATCAGGTTGCGCCGCGCAGGGAGTTTATTGAGAAAAACGCGCATCTGGTGAGGAATTTAGATATTTAGTATTGAGAGTTATTTTAGCGCTTAGAAGGGGCAGGGGATCCATGCAGATAAAAAAAACCTTTCAGCCTTTAGTGATTTTTAAAAAGTCTTTTTTGCAGTGGCAGAGAAACGCTCTGGCTGTGATTTCGATTTATAGCTTGACCATTTTGTCGGCATACGCGCTTAAATTTTATAGCTTTATTTCACGGGAGTTGTATATTCACACAGGAGAGTGGGCGGCGTCAGCTTTTTCAACAGCTATGTACGCGGCGGTATTTTTTTTAAACTCTTTCATAACCCTGGTTGTGGCTCATTATTTTCTGAGAGGCGATAAAAAACGTGTATCTTTTGATATAGCCTTTCAAGGGGCGCGAGAGACAATCACGCCGTATTTTAAAGCGCTCTTGTTTTATCTTAGTATTATGTTTTTGTTGGGCGGGCTCGGCCTCTTCTTTTTTATCGCCGGAAGGGCACATTTTGGCCCGCAAGCCGCGGGCGGAGTCAATATGCCCGCTTTATTGACAACCAGCACAGCGACGGTTGTCCTTTGGATCGCCTTTTTTTGGTATGGCTTCTTTTTTTCTTTGGCGCCATTGATTTCAGTGTTTGAAAATACCGGGATGGCCGCCGCCCTGAGTGCGAGCAAGAGCCTTATTAAAAAATGCCCGTGGAGGTATCTGGCTGTTTTTTTGATTTTTTTAGGTTTGTACTTTTTTGTGGGAGTTATTCTATATACGATCGCTGCCGCTTTTTCTGGCGGAAAATATATTTTGTTGGGCTGGATAGACCCGGTTATGATGGTTTTATGGGCACCCTTGTGGATTGGTTTATGGGTTTATAGTTATCAGGGATTGCGGGCGGTGGCAGAGAATTAAAAATTTTTAGAAAGGAAACACGACAGTGTACGCACAGAATGAAAAGTTAGTTCCGGTTGCTATAGAAGAGGAGATGAAGGGGTCTTATTTATCTTACGCGATGAGCGTTATCGTCGGCAGAGCTCTGCCAGATGTTAAAGACGGCCTTAAGCCTGTCCATCGCAGGATTCTTTACGCGATGCACGAATTGCATTTAGACCACTCCAAGCCTTATAAAAAATGCGCGCGTATTGTCGGTGAAGTGTTGGGTAAATATCATCCTCACGGCGACGTGGCCGTTTATGACACGCTTGTGCGTATGGTGCAGGATTTTTCTTTGCGATATCCGCTTATTGATGGGCAGGGTAATTTTGGTTCTGTGGATGGGGATGCGGCTGCGGCCATGCGCTATACGGAAGCCCGCCTCGCGGCGATCGCCGGGGAGATGTTGACAGATATTGAAAAAGATACCGTGGATTATGTGCCTAATTTTGATGCTTCGCTGGAAGAGCCGTCGTTATTGCCTTCGGTTTTGCCGAATCTGCTTGTGAATGGTTCAAGCGGTATCGCTGTCGGCATGGCGACTAATATCCCCCCGCACAACCTTTGCGAAGTGGCTGAAGCCATTATACATCTTATTGACCATCCGGAAGCTGAAATTAAACATTTGATGCGCTATATTAAGGGGCCTGATTTTCCGACGGGCGGGATTATTTGCGGCCGTGAAGGTATTAAGTCAGCTTTTGAGACGGGCCGCGGGAAGGTTACGATAAGGGCAAAAGCGGTTATCGAGCGTCAAAAAAGCGGCAAAGACAATATTTTAATCACGGAAATCCCTTATCAGGTGAATAAGACGACGCTGATTGAAACCATTGCTAATCTTGTGCAAGAGAAGAAGGTTGAAGGGGTTGGCGATATTCGCGATGAGTCTGATAAAGACGGTATGCGCATCGTGATAGAGCTCAAACGGGACGTTGAGCCGCAGATTGTTTTGAACCAGTTTTATAAACATACTCAATTAAACACGACGTTTGGCATTATTATGCTGGCTTTGGTGGATGGCCGTCCGCGCGTGCTTAATTTGAAACAGATTATCAGTTGTTATTTGGAACATAGAAAAGTCGTCATCCGGAGAAGGACGCAGTTTGATTTGGATCGCGCGTTAAGGCGCGCGCATATTTTAGAAGGTTTAAAGATCGCTTTGAAATTCCTGGATAAGATTATTAAAACGATTCGAGATTCGAAAAGCGTTGAGGTTGCTAAAAAAGCCCTTATAAAAGATTTTGACCTATCCGAGATTCAGGCGCAGGCAATTTTGGAAATGCAGCTTCAGCGCCTAACAGCCCTGGAGCGAGAGAAGATAGAGAAGGAGTATTTGGACCTTTTAAAAGAGATTGAAAAATTTCGTGCCATCCTGGCTTCTTACAAGCTTGTTGAAGATATTATTAAATCTGAGCTAGAGGGTTTAAAAAAGAAGTATGGCGATGAACGCAGGACAGAAATTATCGGCGAAGTCGAAGATTTAGAAATTGAAGATTTGATTGCCGAGGAAGATATGGTGATTACGGTGTCTCATGCCGGTTATATCAAGAGGCTGCCGATGAGCGTGTACCGTAAACAAAAAAGAGGAGGCCGCGGGGTTACGGCCATGGAAACCCGGGATGAAGATTTTGTGGAACATCTTTTTGTCGCATCCACTAAAGATTTTTTGCTTGTTTTTACGGATCAGGGGAGGCTTCATTGGATCAAGGTGTACGAAATTCCACAGGCCAGCCGGCAGTCAAAAGGCAAGGCTATCATTAATCTTTTGCAAGTCAGCGCACAAGAGAAGGTGGCCGCTGTTTTGCCGGTGAAAGAGTTTTTAGAGGATAAGTTTATTGTTTTGTGCTCACGCCAGGGTGTGATTAAAAAAACATCACTTTCAGCATTTGCTAATCCGCGTAAAGGCGGCATTGTAGCTATGGGGTTGGACAAGGATGACGCGGTGATGAACGCAAAGATAACTGATGGAAGCCAGGATTTATTATTGGCGACGCGCCAGGGCAAGGCGATTCGTTTTAAAGAAAAGCAGGTTCGCCAGATGGGGCGCCAGGCCAAGGGTGTGCGTGGTATCTTTTTATCTAAAAAGGATGAGGTTGTCGGCATTGAAATTGTTACACCCGAACTTTCAAAAACAGGCGCTACAATATTGACCGTCACCGCTGAAGGGTTTGCCAAAAGGACATCTGTAGATGAGTATCGTTCTCAGTCCCGTGGAGGCAAAGGGATTATTAATGTTAAAGTTACTGCAAAAAATGGCGAGGCCGTTGGCTTGAATTGTGTTTTATCTGATGATGAAATTATGACTATAACGCATCATGGGATGATTGTGCGCTGTCCTGTTAAAGATATCAGGGAAACCGGCAGGAACGCGCAGGGGGTGCGGTTGATGACGCTCGAAAAAGACGATCATATTACGTCTGTTGCCAAGATTGCCATTAAAGATGAAGAATAGGGATAGAAAAAAGCGTTGTAGTGAAGAAGCAAAAAGATAAGCAAGAAAAGAGTTACGGAAAATAGATGACATTTTGGCCCCATCGTCTAGCCTGGCCCAGGACGTATGGTTCTCAGCCATAAGACACCGGTTCAAATCCGGTTGGGGCTACCAATCTGGTACATACAGAGAACCTCCTCGGTTGAGGGGGTTTCTTTGTAGGTCGACTCGCCTTGCTCGCTCACTACAAGTTTTGGGATGGGCAGTGGGATGGTGTATTAAACTTCCAGCCGGGGATAATCCACGCGGATTTCCTTGATAAAAGTTCGCATAAACGACTTCCGCTCCACGATCGAACCCTTCATCAGGGTTTCTTTCAAATCTAGCACATACGGCCTTAACTCTTCATCGCTGAGTATGATTGGATCTTGTTGCGTCTTTTGGGATTTAATCTCTTGGATCTCGGCCGTCAAGAGGTCGACCTCGTCGTTTAGTTCCTTTATGCGAGGCGCGACGTCCGAGTAGTTGAGCGTGCCTGTTTCAATTGTGTTGTAGAGCTTCCTGCGGCGTTCGCGCTTCTCCTCGAGACTGCTTTGAAGGGTGGCGATCTTGACGGCATAATCTTTAATGAAAAGGTTCACTTCTTCGTTAACATATAAGAGAAATTTCTTCACGTTGTCTTCGGTTAGGACGCGCTCTTTAAGTGTTTTAACCATGAGAGCCTCGAGCTTCTCGGCGTTTAAGAGTTTTTGTTTGCAGTGGCAGGGCCCCATCTTGACGTAGCTTTGGCAGGTGTAGTAGTGATATTTACCGGCCTTAGCGCCGCAAGCGGCCATAGAGTGGTTGCATTTCTTGCATTTAAGCATGGTGCTTAACAAATGGTCTAAGGACGCGGCCCGGGGAGGTATGACAAGCCTCGTTCTTTGCTTCTGAAGGAGCTGTGCCCGCTCGTAGCTGTTCTTGTCGATGAAGGCTTCATGGGCGTTCGGGGTCTTTATGATTTGGCTCTTGTTCTTATGATCACGCCAAACTACTGTGCCGGTGTAGGTTTCATTCTTGAGAATATAGCTGATAGTAGAGATATTCCACGGTTTGCCGTTTCGTCGCCTCAAGCCTTCCCCGTTGAGCGCTTTACTTACTCCCTTGATGCCGCTTCCTTTTAAACACATAGCGAATACGCGTTTAATGAGCTCGGCTTCCTGTGGCACGACCTTGAGCTTGTTCTTCAAATTCTTACCTACCTGAATTTTCTCGACATTGTATCCATAGGGTTCTCGGCCGCCATTCCAAAATCCCCTGCTGGCGTTTTCGCGCATGCCCCTGACTGTATCTTGAGCAAGGTTTGCTGAATAGAACTCGTCCATTGCCTCGACAATTGCTTCCATGAGCTTGCCGGTGGCATTGTCTTCGAACTTCTCATTCATCGAGATGACTTGGATGCCTCTTTTACGCAGGAGCGATTTAAAGATGATCGAATCTTCGCGGTTACGCGCGAAGCGATTGAGTTTCCAAACGAGGATAGCTTCAAAGGTACGGTCTTTTTGTTTTGCGGTAGCGATCATTTCTTGGAATTGTGGACGGTCAGCGCTCCGGGCGCTCTCAGCGGCGTCTACATATTCGTGAACAATAGTCCATTCTTTACGAAGGGCGTAATCCCGGAGAGATTTCAACTGGGCCGGGAGAGAAAGGTCTTTCTCGGCTTGTTTCTCCGAGGATACTCTGGCGTAAAGAACAACGTTCATCTCATGCTCCCCATGTCGGCCTGACAACCGAGGCCCAATTGGTTCCTTTGATTTTAGGAAGCGCGTTTCTGACAGCAATATCAGTCGCTTTTATCAATATAAACGCCTCGTAACCTTGAGATTCGGCGGCATCTTCTTCGTAGACTCCCTCAGCGGTCGCTGTTTGGGTTACTTTTTCGGTTTCTTGCTTTGGGCCTTCGAAATACATCTTTTCCTCGTCAACCTCACCTTCGGTTTCAGTGCAGGTCACCCTGACGCGGTATCGGATCAATGTTTTACCTCCGGCCTTGTAAGAATCCCGCGTTACTTCCTCGGTTTTCCATCTCAGCGATTTAACGATGTTTTTATCAATGATTCGTCCGACCGCTTGCGGCGAAACAAGAACTGAAGATTTGCGGACATTGTAGGCGTACATCTCCAGCACGAATTTTTTCACATCCACGTTTATTACATCTGGGTCAATGCGATGTCCGGTATTAAATTGAGGATCATGGATGACGTGCAGAAAGGCTTTGTTGATCTTTTGGTCAAAGGTTTCTTTAACGTCCTTTGCCTCGTAATATCCTGCTTTTGCCAGAAGTTCCTGAACGGAGATATTGTAGTAGTCGGCGATTAGACGGAGCCGGTCAGGAGGGGGAAGCCGTCTGCGCGCGCCAGTCTCCAATTGCGATAGATAAGCGTTGGATATGCCGGTTGCTTTCTCGACGTCAATTAAACTCACGCCCTTTTGTTCCCGGAGTGATTTCAAAAACTTTCCGAATAGGTACTCTGATTTTGTCTTCTTAGGCATGTGTATGCCTCCTTTCAACAAAGATATTATCATATCTTGCTACATATTGCAAGCATTTTCTTCAAACGAATGATTGACAAAATAAACGCAAGGTGCTATCTTAATTGTGAGTGAAATATACATTCGTTTGCAAGAAGGAGAACGGGCGATGAAAGTTAATCTCAAAGCAAAATTCATAATGAGGAAGTTGGTCAGAAAAAATCTGTCGCAAAACTGGCTTGCCTCCAGAGCTGGAGTCACCAGCGGATATATGTCGCAGTTGATGGACGGCTCGCGGCATCCGTCACCCAAGCTCAGGCAAAGGCTGATGGATGTCTTTCCGGAATGTGAATTTGACGACCTATTCTTAATTAAAGAGAACGCGTAAACATGAGCGGTTGTGTAGCAGACATAATGCCGGTTGAATCACAGAGCCCTCTTGAAGAGGGGCTTCGCGTACTGGCGAGGATCGTGGCCCGGGATATCTTAGCCAAAAGGGCCATGAATGGTCGGGTAATAAAACCTCAAGGCGGTGAAGATAATGGAAACTTACAAAACAAGTGATTTGTATCTTTCGGCTTATTTGAAAGCCAAAGGATTGCGATTACTCGATAAGCGTCGGGATGGCAATAAATTTATTTTTATCTTTAATGATCGGCAAGACCGTAAGGATTTGATTCAAGAGTTTTTCAATGATGGCAGGGTAAACATTACGGCGTTTAAGAGCGCCATTCAAGACTTAAAGACAATGGTCTTTAACGTGTAAGACAAGGAGCATATTGATATGGAGATTGTAAAAGAGAAAGTTCCCTACCAGCTACAAAAAGACGGTTTCGGCTTTGTGAGGCTGAAAGCCCGGACAAAAATCCCATTCGAGCAGGACTGGCAGAATAAGCCTTATTCTTTCACCGACATTCAGACGTGGATTGATCAGGGTGGCAATTACGGCGTTCAGGGTGGTTATGGCAGGCTTGTCATTATTGACGCCGACACACCGGAGATCGCCGATATTCTGGCAAATAAATTCCCAGAGACGCTTACCGTCAAGACGCCCCGGAAGGGTTTTCATTATTATTTCTTCTGCGATGGCATAAACAAAAAGATCGTCTTAAAGAAAGACCCCGCAGTTAAAAAGGACGACCACTTCGGGGAGATTATTGCTAAAGGCTCGCAGGTTGTGGGCCCCGGGTCAATTCACCCTGACATCGGTACGGCGTATGAGGTTATTAAAGACCTTGAAATCGCAGAGGTCAGCCGGGAGTTAATCTTTTCGGAGTTTGTAGAATATATCCCGCTTGATGTGCCTCCGCAGGACTCAGAGACAGAAATCGAAAGAATCAGCGTTGTTGACGTTCTTAATAAGAAAGGCGTCCAGCTTCATCGTGTCGGAGGCCAGCTTGTCTGCGGTCATCCGATGCATGGCTCAACGAATAACAATAACTTCGTGGTACATTCGGAGAAGAACGTCTGGCATTGTTTCAGATGTGGCACTGGTGGCGGTGCCTTGTTATTGATTGCCGTGTTAGAAGGCGTTGTCCAGTGTCATGAAGCGATAGCAGGGGCTTTGAGGGGTGATAAATTCACCGAGACGCTACGTCTCGCAAGGGATGTTTATGGTTTTGATGTAAAGGCTAAGCCTATGAATCGGGCCGAGACGCTTTTGTCCGAAGATAAACTCACCGCGCTTGAGGTAAAGATTAAAGCTATCCCGGCGGACACGTCGCCGATCAAGATCCCTGTTCATCTTGATCCGATCTTAAAAGAGATTGCCACGTTTAACGTCGCGCAGGGTGACGCGCTTCTTAAGCACACCATCAAAGAGCATTTTGGCTTCACGAATGACGACCTCAAAAGCTACGAGAAGGTGCTTAAAATCTACCGCAAAGACCCGAAGGAAGACGAGGGCAAGAAATCTTTGAGCACAGCAGAGCTCATCGACATTTTACATGATGAGCAAGGCAGTAAAACCATTCATCCGGCGCAGGATTACGCCGAGAATGTTATGAGTTACGCGGTCAAGGTGAAGGATACTGTTTGTCTTGTGACCTCTGATGGCCGCTTATTTGGTATGGACGATGCCGCGGACGAAGGGTTCACGCTCAAGCACGACACTGTGGATACGTCGCGCTTTTCGGCAAAAGGCATTTGCGCTTTTATGGGCGGCCAATACGAGGTTAGCATTCCGCGGCTGTATCAGAAGATTTACGACTATATCAAGCGGTTTATGCGTTTCCCGGATGAGGCGTAGCTGCATTACCTCACACTCTGGGTGATGGGGACATATGTCTTCATGATCTTTCGCTATTATCCTTATGTCTGGCTCAACGCCGAGAAGGGTTCAGGTAAGACGCTTCTCATGGAGATTCTTTCGGCGATTGCCTTCAATGGCGATTTGATCACCAATCCTACGGAGTCGGTCATCTTCCGGGATATCTCCAATAACCTGATCACGATGTTCGTGGATGAGGTTGAACAGCTTCGTAAACGTGACAAGGATGTGTACGGCTCGGTCATCAGCGTCTTTAATGCCGGATTTAATAAGTCAGGTGTAGTGAAGCGTTCGGAGGCGACCGGTCAGGGTGGCTTTGTGGTCAAAGCGTATAGCGCTTATTCGCCCAAGATGTTTGCAGGGATCAGCGAGATTGATGATGTGCTTCAGGATCGCACCGTCCGCATCCCGCTTTTACGCAAGAAAGACGATGAGACCGTCCAGAGATATAAGGGAACGAGTGAAATTATTGAGCTTCAGCGGAGCATCCGGGACGACCTATATGTGTTCGGACTTGCCTATGCCAAAGACATCGCGGAGTTTTATCACAAAGAGGGCTCGGACGGCATTGAGGGCTTAGGGCACCTTACTAATCGTGAGCTTGATATCTGGGAGCCAATCTTTCTATTGGCCAATGTGGTGGACGCATCAATCGGCAGTGATAACTTGACCCGGACAATGGAGACGTTAAGCAAGAAATCCCTTGAGGAGAAGCAATCGGATAACGTGTCGCAGAACGAAACCTATAAGATTTTGACCGTCCTCAAGGTTATGCTGGATGATGTCACGGCCTTGAGTACGGATGGCGACATTCGCGTATTTGATGCGGAGCGCGTGCTTGAGTATTTTAAGGCAACTGAGGAGTTTGAGTGGATCGAAAAGACCAATGTCCTTACCCGCAGGCTTAAGAAGGTCAAGGTGATCTCGGAGCAACGGCGCATAGACGGCGAGAAGAAGCGGGTTTACATCATGAACGTGAAGGATTTTACCGACCTATGCGAACGGTTCAAGATATAAGCATGGTTGCGAAATTGTTTCTTCGTAGACCGGCGAAATATTTTAAGGCATTAAGGCAGATGGCCAGATTTAGCTTTGTTTTCAATGAGTTACGCCGCCTTAAATTCAGGGCGTGGATTAAATTCAATTTAAGACAGGTTTTAAGCCAGCGTAAGTTAATAATGTATAGTGAGTTATGTGTGCTTGGCTTAAAGTCTTGAAAATAAGTCAGGGGTAGCAAGAATGAACAATTTACATGGTAGTCTGCAGGCATTCAAAGCCAAGCGGCAGGCGGCAATACCGGCTATGCTTGTTGAAGACGAGATTGACGTCTTGATCAAGATGTACGCCGCAATCGGCCCGGAGGACGAAGAGCTTAAGCACCAGTTTTCAAGGCGCTGGGATAAATTGCCGGAGGCTAAGCGCGTCCAGCTGGTTAAGCGGCTTCTTAAAGATGGGCTTCTGCCGCCTATTATCCGGGACGCGCTTGAGATCTTTAGCGGAAAGGTCGTCAGTCTTATTTAGTTATCAGGAGGATTTATTATGACTACGAAGAAACAGATCGAGGCAAACAAACAGAACGCGCTTGTTTCAACTGGGCCGGTGACGCCTGAAGGCAAGGCGATTGCCGCCCAGAACGCGGTTAAACATGGCATTTTCGCTCGGGATTTGCTCATTACAGCTGGAGACGGTAAGGAAGACGAACAGGAATATAGCGAGCTTTTAGACGGCCTTATTTTGAGCCTCCATCCTACCGGCCAGATGGAGTGTCTGCTGGTTGAAAAGATAGCGGCGGATTACTGGCGTCTACGCCGTGTCTTGCGCTTTGAGTCCGGCAGTATCCGCAAGTTACTCGATATGGCAGTTAGCGATTACTATGAGAAGGCAGATTACTTCGGGAATAAGGAGCATAAGGACAATGAGCAGATTGATGAGGAGATATCAGGCTATCGAGATAAACAGGACAAAGACTCACAGGGGCGCATTCTTGAGCTTGAGCGGAAAAAGGTCAGGAACAAGTTTGCCGAGGAAGTCGTCGTTAAGATCAATAGTCTGCCATCTACTGACACATATGAGAAGGTCATCAAATATGAGAAAGCCATCCAGCGTTCCATTCTGCAGAACCTTGCCCTCCTGAAACGCCTTCAATCCATGCGATAGATTGGCTTTGTTCTGGTAAAAACCGCACTTTGAGCTTACGGGTCCTTGGAAGGGGGTGTCGGGGTGCAGGTCGGGCGAGGCGCAGGTTGTCAGTGATTTAAAATTTTAAAAAGGCGTGTCCGTGTCATTTCGATGAAAAAAGAATTCTTTTTTACACCAAAATATTTCTTGCCTTGGACCCCTTTTCTGCTATATAATGCAAAGCGTGCAAAAGAACGCAGGTTGTCCTAAAACTACTATTTAGACATAGAGACGGAGGCGGTTTCAATGGATATTATAAAGCAATTAGAGCTGTACCGACTCGAAAACAGGATCACACAGGTTGATCTGGCAAATGAGTTAAAAGTTGCCTTTTCAACTGTCAGCCGCTGGCTTAACGGTAAAACTACGCCGAATAAAATTCAACAGTATCATATAGAAAAGTTTTTAACTCAGCACAAAAAGGATAACAAATGAAATTTACAGAAAGCGAAATTGTAGAGCTCAAAAGCTCCACATCGGAATTCAAAGAAGCAATCGTTTCTTTGAGCGCTATGCTGAATAAGCATAGCAAGGGCATGGTCTATTTTGGGATCAATGATGTCGGCAATGTTTTGGGACAGCAGATCGGTAAGTCGACCTTGAAAGATATTTCAAAAGCCATCAGCGATTGGATTGAGCCTAAGGTTTATCCGGATATTCAGAGCAAGAAGATACAGGGCAAGGATTGCATTGTCGTAAAAGTCAGCGGCCATGATGCTGTGTATTCGGCACGCGGTCGGTATTATCTACGTATGGGAGAGGAAGACAAGAAGCTTTCGGTAGATGAGTTGAGACATCTGGTCGAAAAGAAAAATAACTATGCCTATTCATGGGGTGCCGAGCTTTCTGATTTTTCGCCGTCCAAGGTTAGCGTTGCGACCGTCAAGAAATTTGTTGAAAAAGGCCGCAAAGCCGGGCGCATTGAATATGCTTATGATTCGGCGCGCAATGTCCTTAATAAAATTCACCTGATCAAAGGCAAAAGATTGCTTAACGCGGGGCGAGCGCTCTTTTGTGAAGACAGCGGCGTTGAAGTTCAAGCGGCTGTCTTTGCCGGAAAAGATAAAACGACATTCGTCGATATTCAAAGTTTTCGCGGCCCTCTTTTTAGTTTGATTGAACGGTGCGAAGTTTACGCCAAAGAACACATAAACTGGCGCGCCGATCTTTCCGGTAGCACAAGGGTCGAGATCCCGGAGGTTCCTGTTCGTGCTATGAAGGAAGCCATTATCAATTCCCTCTGCCACAGGGATTTTTATAATCCTAAAACGAACGAGATCGCCATCTATCGAGACAGGATCGAAATCTATAACCCTGGCCAGTTCCCTTTTGACCATGATCCGGACGAATTTATTGCCGGTCATGGCAAGAGCTATCCCAGAAATCCGTTGATTGCGGAAGTTTTTTATCTGGCCAAGGATATTGAGCGGTGGGGATCAGGCTTGCGACGTATCAAGGAAGAATGCGATGTTGCGGGCGTGAAGGTTGCCTTTGAGAAAGTATCTACCGGCTTTCAGGTGACGTTCTATCGGCCGGAAGGCGCCATGGATCAGGTGGTGGTCAGAAAAGGTGGTCAGATAGGTGGTCAGAAAAGGTGGTCAGGTTTAACTAAGAAGCAAGCAATGGTATTGGAGCAAATCGAAAAAAAGCCGGAAATTTCCAGAAAAGAGCTCGCTCATCTTTTGGGGATTAATCCTTCGGCGGTTCAAAAACATATTCAGGGATTTAAAGATAAAGGCTATATACGCCGCATCGGACCTGACAAAGGCGGATATTGGGAGGTTGGCGGGAAATAGATATCAGGTGGTGCTATCAATAGGGCGTTATGGCCACCGGGAAGACATAACACCTTGCCCTATCGGAAGGCCAAGTGTTCGCTTATGTTAAGGAGATTAAAGGTGACGATTAATTTTAAAGAAAGAGCAAATTTTATCTGGGGTATTGCGGATCTGCTTCGCGGTGACTATAAGCAGTCGGAATATGGCCGGGTAATATTGCCACTTACAGTTTTGCGGCGTTTGGACTGCGTGCTTGAGCCGACCAAAGAAATGGTTTTGTCGCATCTCCCTCAGACCAAAGGATTATCTCCGGAAGCCGCTGAAACAGTGCTAAAGAAAAAAGCGAAGCTGTCATTCTATAATAAGAGCAAGTTTGATTTCCAGAAGCTGGTTGCCGATCCGAACGATATCGCCGCTAATCTCCGAAATTATATCAATGGCTTTTCCAAAAATGCTCGAGCTATTTTAGAGCATTTTAATTTTAATGATCACATAGAGCGGCTTGATAAATCGAATCTCCTTTATATGATCATCAAGCGTTTTGCTGAAGTTGATCTGCACCCAGATAAAATCAAAAATATCGAGATGGGTTATATCTTTGAGGAGCTAATTCGTAAGTTTGCTGATCTCTCCAATGAAACTGCCGGAGAGCACTTCACGCCGCGCGAAGTCATTCGGCTTATGGTTAATATCCTGTTTTTGAATGACAAAGAAATCCTCACCAAGAAAGGTATTGTCAAAACACTATACGATCTCGCCTGCGGAACCGGCGGGATGCTTTCGGTCGCAGAGGAATATTTGCGAGAGCTTAACCCTGATGCTGATTTACGCGTATTCGGGCAAGAGCTTAATCCGGAGTCTTACGCCATTTGTAATTCTGACATGCTCATCAAGGGGCAGAATACTGAGCATATTAAATTCGGCAATTCCTTTACGCAGGACGGACTTAAAGATGATAAGTTCGATTACATGCTCAGCAATCCACCCTTTGGCGTGGAGTGGAAAAAGATCGAGGAGGATATTACCAAAGAGTACGAGCAGTTGGGCTTTTCCGGACGCTTTGGCGCGGGCCTTCCTCGTATCAGCGATGGTTCTTTCCTATTCTTACAGCATATGATTTCTAAGATGCGCACGGAAAATGGCGGAGCGCGCCTTGGAATTGTTTTTAATGGATCGCCATTATTTTCCGGTGGGGCCGGTAGCGGTGAAAGTGAGATCCGTAAATGGATTATTGAAAACGATATGCTGGAGGCGATCACTGCCCTCCCCGATCAGCTTTTCTATAACACAGGGATCTCAACGTATATCTGGATCGTCACCAATCGAAAAGCCAAAGACCGTAAAGGCAAGGTTCAACTTGTCAACGCAGTCGGCTTCTTTAAGAAGATGGCCCGGAGCCTTGGCAATAAGCGCAATGAGATCAGCGATGAGCATATTGCGGAGGCCACGAAAATCTACGGCGTGTTTAAGAATGCTGAATACTGCAAGATCTTTCCGAATGAATATTTTGGCTATACCCGCGTGATTGTCGAGAGGCCATTACGGTTAAACTTTCAGGCTTCACCGGAGAGGATTGCCCGGCTTGACCAGCAGTCAGGATTTGTTAACCTCGCCAAGTCCAAGAAAAAAGGCAAGGACGGCGTTAAAGAGATTGAAGAAGGTACGGCCTTGCAGAAGGCCATTAAGGCAATGCTTGTGGGGCTGGATGGTTCCAAAATTTACAAGAACCGGGAGAAGTTTGTAGCGGTTATGGATACGGCTTTTGACAAGGCCGGTTTTAAGATCAAGGCGCCGGTTGTGAAGTCGATCCTTGAAGCCCTATCGGAAAGGGATGAAGAGTCGGACATTTGCAAAGACAAAGACGGCAAGCCAGAGGCAGATGTCGAGTTGCGTGACGCAGAGAATGTTCCTCTCTCGGATAATATTGAGGATTATTTTAAGCGTGAAGTTTTACCTCATGTCCCTGACGCATGGATGGATCGAAGCAAAGACAAGATTGGCTATGAGATCAATTTTACCAAAGAGTTTTATAAATATAAACCGCTTCGGTCTCTCGAGGAAATTCGCAAAGATATTTTAGCCTTGGAGAAAGAAACTGAGGGGTTGATGGATGAGGTTTTAGATTTATGAGCAATATCACTGTCGACAGGAATAAAACACTAGAGTTTTATCAATTAGTTTTGCCTAAGGAGACAATTGAAAGCCTTTCCCCTGGTTATAAAAAACGCCTGCTAATGTTAATGAGCATGATACGGGATATGGATCTATATAGGAAAATGCTCATTTATGGTGGGAAGCAAAAGACGGGTCATGAGAAATTGGATGAAGCAATCCTCGTCACCTTAGTTTTTTCTATCTCCAAGATACTTATAAGTAAGGTTTATGAGATTTGGCAATTCTTGGAAAGCGAGAAGATAGCAAAGGAAAAAGTAGATTTTTCGGGTAATCTTTTAAAGAGGTGGAATGAGATTGATACTTTCTTTTCCGAAGCCAGGAATAAAGAGCTTTTTTGTTTTATCCGAAATAAATTCGGTTTCCATTTTGATCATTATCCTGAAATTGAGCCATATATAGAGAAAGCCATGAAAGAAGTTGGAGACCTTGAGTTTTGGATGGGGAGCGACAATTCAGGGAACGATGTATTTTCCTCCTCAAATACTGTCATGTTGATTGTTTTACGTAATAAAATGACAGAACTTGGGTTTGTTGGAACCGAAGAGGAGTTGATCGGGCAGTTACAAGGGTTACCTATAGTGATTTCACATAGCATAAATGAATTTTGCAAGGGCTATCTTACAGAGATCCTTTTGAAGGATAAGAGTTTTCAGCAAAAATTAACAGTAACCGTTACTGCCCCTTTATTGTCAGAGGCAATCTTGCCATTGATAGTTAAAAACGATTTGCAGAAGGAAGAGTAAATTTTATGAATCATTATCGGGAGTATAAAGATTCAGGAGTTGTATGGATTGGACAGATTCCCAATGAGTGGAATATCGCTCCAATCAGGGCTTTGTGCTATCTCGGGCGTGGGCGTGTCATTGGCAATGAGGAGATAGCGAACAACTTAGGAGAGTATCCTGTTTATAGTTCACAGACAGTAGAAAACGGTATGATGGGGCGTCTTAATACATATGATTTTGATGGCGAGTATGTAACATGGACAACTGACGGCGCAAATGCCGGCACTGTGTTTTATCGCCAAGGAAAATTTAATTGCACAAACGTTTGTGGTACGCTAAAAGCAAAAGCTGGGAAGGCCTCTTTAAGGTATCTTCCATATGTGCTCAATCTAGGAACAAAATGCTATGTTCGATATGATATTAATCCCAAACTCATGAATAATGAAATGGCGGGGATTCGTATTCCTTTGCCAAGGTTTGATGAGCAAGAAAATATTTCCAATTACCTTGACCGCAAGACCGCGCAGATTGATGGCCTGATCGCTAAAAAAGAACGAATGATTGAGCTTCTTACAGAGGAGCGGACGGCGATTATTAATCAGGCGGTGACTAAAGGGTTGTCGTCATCTTTTATGTTTGATACGAATACTTTCGATCGTCTTTTGAATGAAGATTTAAGTTCTATTCAAGTAGATATTTTTATTACGCATATTCAAAAGGATCAAGTAGACGCCATCCCACAAGAAAAGGCCGAAAAGAAGCAACATTTATTTGGTTTGTTTAAGACAGTCAATGCTAATAGTATTCCGACTTCCGTAGCCGTATGGGATGTCTCTAAATGGGATGAGTGTTGTTTTGGCAGTGATGAAAATAATGCGCTGTATCAAAAGATTACCAAAAGGAATGGCCCCGAAGATGCTCTAATCGCTGTGACGGCGATTGATAAGTCTCTAATTTTGGTTACGGATGATAAGAAGCTGTTACAGGATGTTAATGCTCAGGGCGGTCGGGCAGTTACATTTAATGAGTTTAATCGTAATTCTTCTGACGAAATGAAAGATTCTGGAATTGAATGGCTGGGCAAGATGCCGAAGCATTGGCTGGTTAAAAAAATCAAATATATCACTCGCGTTAATACCAAAGCGCTCTCAGAGACCACAGAAGATGACTATGAATTTCATTACGTTGATATTGGAAACGTTGATCTTGAAGATGGGTTTGTTTTAGGCGAAAGAATCCAATTTGTTAATGCGCCTTCGCGAGCTCGAAGAATAGTGGCTAAAGGCGATACGATTGTATCTACAGTCAGAACTTATCTTAAGGCAATCGCTTATTTTGAAGAAAATGTTCAGGATGTTATTGTTTCAACAGGTTTTGCTGTAATTCATCCACTGGAGATAATCCATCCTCGCTATCTGTATTATGTTTTAAGAAGCGAAATTTTCATTGACCGAGTCTGTGCTATCTCGGTTGGTGTCAGTTATCCGGCAACTAATGCTTCTGATCTCGCAAGTCTTCCAGTATGGTTTCCGCCTAATTGGAAGGAGCAAGAAGAAATTGTTGAATATCTAGATCAGATTGTGGCAAAAACTAAGACTGCTATTCGTACGTTACAAAGAGAAATTGAATTGCTCAAAGAATATCGCACCTCTTTGATTTCCGAGGTCGTGACGGGAAAGATTGATGTTTCGACTGCGCTCAACACAGGCGTTAGGGGGTAGAAATGACGGACGGTAAATTTGATAAGCTTATAAAAGAACTTTGTGATCTCTCCACTGAAACAGAATGGGTTGAGCTCAAGAAGAATAACGTTGACTCTCAAGAGATCGGCGAGAATGTATCCGCGTTGGCCAATTCCGCGGCATTGCTCAGAAAACATTGCGGGTATATTGTCTGGGGAATTGAGGATGCGGGGCATGCTATCGTGGGAACGACTTTTAAGCCGCGAGAGACAAAGGTTGGGAATGAGGAGATTGAAAACTGGCTACTTCACAATCTCGAACCGAGGGTTGATATTAAAATGCACGAACTGCTCATTGATGGAAAAAATGTCGTACTTTTTGAAATTCAGGCCGCGAATAACCGTCCTGTTCGTTTCAAAGATGCAGAGTATATCCGTGTAGGCACGTATACCAAGAGGCTTCGTGATTATCCTGAAAAAGAGCGGAACCTTTGGCGGATCTTTGATCGAGTCAATTTTGAGGATGGGATTGCTAAAAAAGACGCCAGCTCGGATGATGTTTTAGCATTAATTGATTATCCAAATTATTTTGGAATGTTAAAGGAGCCGTTGCCGGATAACCGGGCGGCTATTTTGCAAAGGTTAATTGCCGACAAGATTATCGTTACTGCGGTCGGCGATCACTACGACATCACAAACGTGGGAGCGATTTTATTTGCGAAGAATTTAAAGGACTTTGATCGCCTCTCGCGCAAGGCACTACGAGTTATTATTTACCGCGGAACTAACCGTACGGAAACACTCAAAGAGTTGCCTGTACCAAAAGGGTATGCGATAGGCTTCGAAGACGCACTACGCTATATCAATGATCAGCTACCGCAGAATGAGGAAATCGGCGAGGCTCTGCGTAAAGAAGTTCGTATGTATCCTCAAATAGCGATTCGAGAATTAGTGGCAAACGCCCTAATTCATCAGGATTTTAATATTACTGGTACGGGGCCAACGGTAGAGATGTTCTCGGATCGGATGGAAATCACTAATCCCGGAGTGCCTCTTATCGATACATTGCGTTTTATAGATGAACCTCCGAGATCAAGAAATGAGCGACTGGCGGCGTTGATGAGACGCATGGCTATTTGTGAAGAAAGAGGAAGCGGAATTGATAAGGTTATTTTCCACATTGAAGTATTTCAATTGCCTGCTCCTGATTTTAGGGTATCAGCGGAAAGCACTATCGCAGTTCTTTATGGCCCAAGGAAGTTTGCTCAAATGAATCGCGAGGAACGCATCAGAGCATGTTATCAACATGCGTGTCTTCAATATGTTTCAGGAAGTCACATGACCAATGCTTCGCTAAGGAAACGGCTTGGCATTAAAGATAGTAATTACCCTATCGCTTCCAAGATTATTAAGGACGCATTTGAGATTGGGTTGATTAAGTCAAAGATTGAGAAAACTGGGGCAAAAAAGGACTCTAGTTATGTGCCTTTCTGGGCTTAATCTATGTAACGGGATGTAATAAATGGCTTGTTTCGGTTTTTATCGTATTATGTAACTTCTTTATTTGCTTATAGTTGTGTATTTTGAAGGCTGTATGTTTTATGTAATTCAAAGCTGGGAAAGTCAGTATTCTTAACAAAGGTAGGCATATGGTTTCGATAGTAAATGAAAAGGCTTTTGAAGAATCGATTGAACGAGCGTTAATCGATCGGGGCGGATATGTTAAGGGAGATTCTTTGTTATTTGATCGCGTGATGGCTCTCGATCCTGCCGTTCTTTTTCAGTTTATTAAGGCTACCCAGAAGAATGTTTGGGATAGTTTGGCGGCTGTTCATGGTGCAGATGTCGAGAAAAAATTCTTATACCGGCTTAACCAAGAACTTGACACGCGCGGAATGCTCGATTGCTTACGGCATGGGATTACCGATTATGGAAAAAAATTCAATCTCGCCTATTTTAAACCGGTCAGCAAATTAAACCCGGAGACCCAGAAGTTGTTCGATGAAAATATCCTTACGGTTACCCGTCAGGTTCATTACAGCACGAAAGACGAAAGCTCAATTGACATACTTTTGTCTATCAACGGCCTTCCTGTGGCTACTATTGAGTTAAAAAATCCATTTACCGGTCAGGATGTGGATGACGCAAAGCGGCAATACAAATATGATCGTGACGAACGTGAGCTTTTATTTCAGTTCAAGAAGCGTGCCCTTGTCCACTTTGCTGTGGATACAGATGTCATTTACATGACTACGCGTCTTCAGGGGAGCAAAACGAAGTACCTGCCTTTTAATAAGGGCTATAACAAAGGTGCCGGAAATCCCCCAAATCCAAGTGGTCATAAGACATCGTATTTGTGGGAAGCGGTCTTGGTAAGAGATAGCTGGATGGATATATTGGGAAGATTTTTGCATTTAGAGGTCGAGGAAAAGACATTTGATGGCAGAAAGTTCAAGATCGAGACAATGATATTTCCACGATATCACCAGCTTGATAGCGTCCGAAAGCTTTCCGCTGATGCTCTTGCAAATGGTGCAGGAAAGAATTATTTGATTCAACACAGCGCTGGAAGCGGCAAGAGCAATTCTATAGCATGGCTTGCTTATCATTCGGCTGGTCTTCACGACAAAAACGATAAGCGAATATTTGATTCGGTGATCGTAATCACTGACCGCATTGTTCTCGATAAGCAATTGCAGGATACGATTTATCAATTTGAGCATAAGTCTGGTGTGGTCGAGAAAATCGACAAAGATTCCGCTCAATTGGCACAAGCACTTACCAGCGGCACGAACATCATTATTACCACCCTACAGAAATTTCCGTTTGTTTTGGATAAGGTCGGATCATTGCCTAAGCGGAATTACGCGGTCATTGTTGATGAGGCGCATAGCTCGCAAGGCGGTGAGTCTGCCAAAAAGATGAAAGACGTTCTTTCGGCGGTTGATAAGCCCGAGATTGCATCTGTGAAGGCCGATGACGATGATGACGTTGAAGATGAAATCCGTGAATCCATGCTTAAACGGGGCCCTCGGCCGAATTTGAGCTTTTTTGGTTTTACGGCAACTCCGAAAGCAAAAACGCTGGAGTTTTTCGGGCAAAAGGATATAGATGGCAAACCACAGCCATTTCATCTTTATTCTATGCGGCAGGCGATTGAAGAGCGCTTTATTTACGATGTTCTTGAAAACTATACTAGTTATCAAACATTTTTCCAGCTGTCCAAGAAGATTGAAGACGACCCGAATATGAATAAGAAAAAGGCCGCCTGCGCGATTGCGCGTTTTTTAACGCTTCATCCTTATAATTTGGCGCAGAAGACCGAAATTATAATTGAACATTTCCGGCAGGTCACCTTGAAAAAGATCGGTGGCAAGGCTAAGGCAATGGTTGTGACCGCTTCTCGTGAACACGTAGTGCGATATAAACATGAGTTTGATCGGTATTTGAAAGAGAAAGGCTATAAAGATATCAAAGCTCTTGTGGCCTTCTCGGGTACAGTGCTTTTGGATGGCATTCCTCCGGAATATACCGAACCGGGAATGAACGGTTTCGGTGAAAAAGAATTGCCCGAAAAATTTGCTACATCTGAATATCAGATTTTACTTGTCGCGGAAAAGTATCAGACCGGCTACGACGAGCCGCTTTTACATACCATGTATGTGGACAAGCGACTTGATGGTGTTAAAGCGGTGCAGACGATGAGCCGGTTAAACAGGACTTGTCCGGGCAAAGAAGATACGTTCATCTTGGATTTCGTTAATAAGCGCGAGGATATACTAGCGGCGTTCCAGCCGTATTATGAGCAGACACAGTTAAGCGACGTAACGGATCCAAATAAACTTTATGATCTCAAGAACAAAATAGACTCGTTTAAGGTGATTTATCAAGCTGACATCGATGCTTTCTGTGCAGTGTTCTTCAAGAATAAGGAATTACAGACGAAGCGCGAGCACGCTCAATTAAATGCCATTGTGGATGTGGCGGTTGCGCGGTTTGAGGCGATTGAAAAGGATGAGCACAAAGAAGATTTTGCCAATACGCTGGGCGTCTTTGTTCGTCTGTATGCGTTTTTGGCGCAGATTATGCCGTTTCAGGATGTCGAACTTGAGAAATTTTACGCTTATTCCCGACTACTGTTGAAGAAGCTTCCCGGGCCCGATGGTGGCGAAAGGTACCATCTTGGCGATGAGGTTGCACTGGAGTATTACCGCCTTCAGAAAATTGCTGATGGCAAGATTCAATTGCAAAAGGATTCAGGCGCGGCCATTGAGCCGATTTCAGAGGCCGGAACAAAGAAAGATAAAGACGAATACGCCCTATTGTCCGAAATAATCAATCTACTTAATGACAGATTTGGGACTGATTTTACAGAAGCCGACAAGCTCTTCTTTGATCAGATCGAGGAAGAGATGGTTATGGATGAGAAGCTCGGAGTTCAGGCTAAGACCAATACGATTGATAATTTTAAATACGGGTTTGAGGACGTCTTTATCGCCAAGCTTGTCGACCGCATGGATCAGAATCAGGACATCTTTAACAAGATCATGGACGATAAAGCCTTTGCGGCTGTCGTTAAGGATTATTTACTGAAGAAGGTTTACGAACGCCTAAATAAAAACAGCGGTGACAAGTCTGAGAGGACGTTGTTTTTTAAAGACGTGATTCCGGATGAGGACATTGTGGACAGCAAGAAGTATGTCGATTATCTTCCGGTGTATTCACTTCAGGCTGTGGCCACGAGTTTTGGCAAGGAAGAACACGTTGAAATGCTTGGCTGGAAGAAGATTGAAAATGAACGGCTCAACAAGGACATGTTTATTGCTCAGGTTGTTGGTAAATCAATGGAGCCGACGATTCCGGATGGCAGTTGGTGCTTGTTCCGTTTTGAGCGCGGAGGTTCCCGGCATGGTGTTTATCTGATTGAATCCCGGCAAGTCACGGATCCGGAAACGGGTCTCGCCTTTACGATCAAACGCTATCACAGCGAGAAAGAATATCTCGGCAATGAGCAGTGGAGGCATAAGCGCATCATCCTCTCGCCGGATAATAAGGATTTTAAGGATATCGTCTTAGAGAATGTTTCCGGGGAAGACTTCCGGGTGGTGGCTGAATTTCTATCTGTAGTGAACGGAGGATAAAATGACAAACATAATCATTCAAACAATTCTATCTGTGATTATTCCGGGGTTGATTTTAGCTTATTTGACGAAGAGACTAAATCAACAGGGCCCAAAGCTTGTTTATTACGTCAGCGCCGCGACATGGTTCACCAATATTTTCCCGCAACCCCAAACGCCTCCTCGCAATTTGCACGTAATTACCATCGCCATTCGCAATAATGGCAACCAAGTAGCCAAGAATGTTGATATCAGCCATCTTTGGCCGTTATTGCATTTTCAGGTAGTCCCGTTTATTCAGCATGAAATTGTTAGAAATCCTTCTGGATCCGCTATCCCATGGGTGCTTCGTTTGGCTTCCTTGAATCCCGGTGAAACAATTTGGATATCCTATTTGTTTGATGGCATTGTCAATCAAAAGACGTTTATTGAGTATGTTCGCTCCGAAGAGGTTCTGGCAAACAGAACCAATATGATCCTGAATCCCATCTTTCCGGCGAGCCTGAATAAGTTTCTGGTCATTCTTTTAATTCTCGGAATTGTTTTTATTGGGTTCATTATTTGGTGGGTCTATCCGCCTTTGGCACATACTGTTCAATGGCTGATAAGTTATCCCCGGGGCTGATAGGACTACCATATTGCTGATGCCAGCAAAATGGTCGAGGAGGGCTGAATTCATCTCAAAGTCGTCTTAAAGGCTTAATTGCGCTTGAATAAACGACATTTTACTCGGGCCTCCCGGATAAGGACTGGTTTTAACCCCTTTGGGGAGGTAATAGAGACCGCCGGTTTGGATCAGGTGGTTCCAATTAAAGGGCGTTTTCAGGCAGGAACGGCGATATTCTCGGGTAAAAACTCGCGTAGGCGGAAGATCGTTTCGATTTCTTCGAGTATTTGTTTCAAAGTGTACCGGTCGGGGGCTATTAAATAATAGGGGGTCCGAAAAATCGGACCCCCTATTATTTCTCGAACGGGGCGAGGCGCGGCCTGTCAGTGATTTAAAATTTTAAAATGTCATGTCCGTGTCAATGAAGCAAAAAAGAATTATTTTGGGTGAGCCACGCATCTTCTAATCCCGCCTGTTCTATCCCGTCAGACACTTGTCCTATTGTTTAGAACAGCGTTGTATCAATAGTATTCAATTCGGTATTCCGGCGAATTCCCACATAGAGATACAATTATCTATGATCGCGCAGTGATTTTTATTGACAGTGGCCGGCCATAAGGGTATATTGTATCATAATCATTCAATTCGCCACAATGGCAACTTAGGAGATAATACTACAATGAGCGGAAATCGTTATTCAAACCTATCAAAAGACGAGTTGTATCTTATTTCTCGGGTGGAGTATGAGCGGCAAAAACTCATAACAAGCGACTTTGTCAGTCGTCTTTTTCCCAGCCGTAAAAGGACGTCAGAAGTTTTAGACACCCTTACACGCAAAGGGCGTCTTCTCCAGCTTCAGCGAGGCAAATACCTTCTTGTTCCGATCAAAGCCCCAAATCAGCAATGGTCGCCCAATGAATTTGTAGTCGCGGCGTTATGGATGGGAGACATCCCATATTATGTCGGCTATTTTACTATGTACAATTATTGGGGATTGACCGAGCAAATCCCGCAAACAGTATTTATACTCAACCTGAAAAAGAACTTTAGAAAAACAATCGTTGACGTTAAGTATGACGCGTTGAAGATCGATAAAAAGAAATACTTCGGCATTCAGAAAATAAAGATTGAAGACACTGATGTGTGCGTCAGCGACAAGGAGCGCACATTGGTCGATTTTGTTTATAATCCAATCGGTTCTTACGCTAATGTGGCAAATGTCCTTAAAGAATGTATCTCGGAAATAGACCTCGAAAAGTTTATCAATTATCTCAATCAATTTCCTATTGTTTCTGTGCGTAAACGCGCGGGTTTTTTTCTTGCCGAGATCGGGTGCAGTAACACCGCCTTAAAGAAACTTCAAAAGAATATCGGACGGGAAGATACTTTTATTGTGCTCGATCCAACGAAGGAATCCCGCAAAGGCAAAATCAATAAGGAGTGGAAAATCATTGTTAACAGATAAAGAAAAATTCAAAGACCTTATTTCAGCAATCGCCCGAAAGTTGCGCTTCAGGCCAGTTATAGTCGAGAAGGATTATTATCTCACCCTGATTCTTAATAATATCGAGGCCTGCTTAAGCGACAAGGTTGTTTTTAAAGGCGGCACCTTATTAAACAAGGCGCATTTGAATTATCACCGCTTAAGCGAGGATCTTGATTTTACTTATTGCTTTCCATTGGCCGCGAGATCACAGCGGTCAAAAGCCATTACGCCCATCCGCGAGAAAATGCCGGATTTCCTGAAAACGCTTCAGCTGGCCAGCGACAAGCCGGAGGGCGAAGGATTTAATAATTCAACGCAATATGTCTTTAAGGTCAAATATCCTTCGGTGCTCACCGGCAAGGATGATTTAATCAAGATTGAGATATCGCTCCGACAGCCCCCGATTGATAAGCCCGTTAATACGCAGATCAAACATTTTTATCAAGACCCTTTTACCGGAGAAGACTTATTTCCTCAAGGAAAGGTTTTGTCGTTGTCGTTGGAAGAGGCTGTAGCGGAGAAATTAAAGGCAGCCATATCCCGTAAGGACGTCGCCATAAGGGATTTTTATGACCTTTGGCATATTGCTGAGTTCGGGTTTGATTTTCACAGCGATAAGTTCAAAAGGTTATTTAAACGCAAGGTTAATGATGAGGGGTATACCGGTGATTATAAAAAAGACTTTGGACTAAGCGCGGATAAGCTCGCGCTTTTGCGCAGGCAGGTAGATACAGACCTTATGCCGGTGATTCGAGCTAACGAGAGCTTTGATTTGGATCGGGTTTTCAAACGATTCAACGTAATTTTGCAGAAGGTGTGAAAAAAACGGGATAGAGAATAATTAACGATAATTCCCTCTGGGGGGGGGATTATCGTGCAGAAAAATAGTTTCTAAGGGGAAGAATGGCGAAGGAAAAGAAAACTACAAGTATAAAGTCTTGGCCGGAGGATGACAGGCCGAGAGAAAAACTCCTCAAAAAGGGCGCGGGAGCTTTGAGCAATTCTGAGCTTCTGGCGATTCTTTTACGTACCGGCACTACCGGTACCAGCGCCATTGACCTTGCGCGCAAGGTTTTGAAGAAATTCGGCACATTCCGGAATATGGCGCATACGGATTCGCGCGATTGGAAGGATATCAAGGGTTTAGGCGGGGCCAAGATCGCCCACATTCAGGCCGCGCTTGAAATCGGGCGGCGATATCGGCAGGATGCTGTGGATATTGTCATGCCCCAGACCCGCGACCTTAAAATCGAGGCCTTTAATGTCGTTTGTTTCGATTCAACTAACAGGATCATAGATCTTTTCTCACCTCCCCATCTAAATATATTGATTTAAAAAAATTAATGTGTTATAAATAGTTAATCTGTATGAATTTTTTTTCGTTGTCTGATGCGTAAAAGGCCCAAGGAATTTTATTGAGCCTTTTTAAGAATGTTTTAGTGAAATCAACAAAAAAGCTTCCACTAAAATGAGGGGGGTTATGAGAAAATATTTTAAAAGGTTTTTTGCGTTAATTGGTTTCGTGTTTTTAGGCGCGTTATCCGGGTGTGATCAAATCCAGGGGATCATGCAGTCTTTACAGCCGGCTGCAACTACAACACCGACAGTTTCACAGCCGTCGGAACAACCGAAAGAGCCCGAGGTCTATGGCACCGTTTTGGCCAAGGTCAATGACAACGTTATAACACTGGAAGAGTTTGACGCCAATGTTAAAAATCTTGAAGCCTTGTCCTCTGAAATAAAAATTCGTTCCAAAGATGATAAAAAAATGTATTTGAATGATTTGATTACACAAACATTGATCTATCAGGAAGCCATGGCGCGGGGGATTGACAAGAAACAGGATATTAAAAACGCCATTAACGAATTTAAAAAAGGCATTATGGCCAGGCAGTTAGTTCTTGATGAAACTAAAGGCATTGTAATAGAACCGGCGGAGATAGAAGACTTTTACAATAAGTACAGTAAAGAGTTTGCTACGCCTGTTGAGATAAAAGTGCGGGAGATTGTTGTATCTTCAGAGGATACCGCTAAAGAAATACTAATTGCTTTATTGCAGGGTGAAGATTTTTCCAAGATTGCCCGTGAACGCTCTATAGCTACCAGCGCTTCCAAGGGCGGAGACCTTGGGATTTTAAAACCAGACGATAAGTTTCAAAAGTTTCGTGAAGTTGCCGCTTCTTTAGATGTTGGTAAGCCCAGCCAGATTTTTCAGGGCCCAGAAGGTTATTACGTGATTAAAGTGGAAGAGAAGCAAGGGGGTACAACGCCTCCTCTTTCGCAGGTTTATGAACAGATCAAAGATGGATTAATGCAGCAGAAGCAGGCACAGCGTGTTCAAGCCTTGACGGATAAGCTAAAGAGAGACGCGAAAATAGTTATTAACGATAATCTTTTATAGCGCAGCGTTAACTAATTAGTTACCACTGAAAAAGTGGCAACTCCAAGAGAACTAATTAAAGGCGGAGAAACGTGGATAAAAAAAAGTTAAGTATTGTTTTGGCGCTTGTGTTAGCTTTGATGGCAGTTGCCATGATTCGGAATTACATCAGTCAGACTGAAAAGAAATTTGTCCAATCAGAGAAAAAAGCGTACGTCCTCGTAGCAACAACGAATATCCCCGCCGGAACGACTATAGACGAAACCATGATCAAGTTTGATGCTGTCCCTGAAAAATATGTCCAGCCCAAGGCGACATCTTCGCAAAGCCTTGTTGTTGGAAAACGGGCTATTGCCGATATTTTTCCAGGAGAGCAGATTATGTCGACAAAGCTAACTATCGCTGTTAAAAATACAAGTTTGGCTATGAGGACACCCCAGGGTAAGCGCGCCATAGCATTTACGATTCCGTTCTTATCTGCCGTCGGAGGCAAGGTTCGTCCCGGGGATTATGTGGATGTTATCGGGACCTTTCCGTATAATTCACAAGTGGGTGGAAAAACCGTGACAGAACTTGTAAGCGTGACGCTGTTTCAGAATGTTTTGGTGTTAGGCGTTGAGGGCGGCGCTGGAGCGGGCGGAGATGGGAGAGGTAAAGCCGCGCCATCACCCACAGACCTTATTATTACTTTGGCTTTATCTCCTCGGGAAATCGCGCTTTTATCTTACGCGTTAGATCAAGGCAAATTGAGGCTGGTTTTACGCCCTCCGCTTGAAACCGTGGTGGAACCTGTCCCCCCTGTTGAAGTTAATACGATGTGGCAATATGTTTTTAGCAACTTGGGCCAAGAGTTTCTGGCGCCAAAAGAAGAAAAGGCCCCTATTATGCAGCCGCAGCAGGAAAAGAAACCTGAGCCTGCTCCTCCTCCGCCGACGGTTGAGATTTATCGCGGCACGGAAAAGTCGAATATGGTCATGAAATGAACAAAAACGAGGGATTAATGATCAAGAGAAGAAAGGGCATTTTATTGGCGGCAATATTTATGGTATGTGGCGCCGTGATAAGTTTGCCTCTGGCTGTGTATCCTGAATTTTTTTCTGATGATTATACTATTGTTAAGCAGTTGGATATTGTGCTTGGCGAATCAAAGATTGTGCCTGTAACTAACCCTAAACGGATCGCGATAGGCAATCCGGCCATAGCCGATGTTGTTGGCGCCGGGAATACTGAGCTCATTGTGTCTGCTCAAGCCGCCGGTGAAACCAACTTGCAAATATGGGATGATTTAGGCCAGCGCGAGATTGTTGTGCGTGTTTTTGCAGAAGACCTCAAAAAGCTGCAGAAACGCCTTGAGGATTTATTTTTGACGGCAGGAGTCCGAGGCGTTAAGTTTCAGGCCGGAGAACAGGAGCGAAAAATTTTTGTTTTAGGGGATGTGCCTTTGAGAAAAAAAGAGGTTGTAAAGCAGCTATTGGAGAGTTTTAAAGATAAGATTATTGATTTGGTAACGTACTCTGAAGATAACCCATTGGTGGAAGTGGATGTCCAGATTTTAGAAATCGCCAAGACCGCTGTGGACAGGCTTGGGTTTAATTGGTCCACATCTTTAACTTTTAATGAGCTGCCTATTCCGGCTACTCATACGCTCAACCGGCAGTTGGGCGATGCTATTAAGGCTGTTTGGCAATCGCAGTTTGACAGGACGCAGCTTGTGGCAACTCTTAATATTTTAGAGCAGGATAATTTGGCCCGCACCCTCGCCCGGCCAAAACTTGTGGCCTTAAGCGGGAAAGAAGCGCGGTTTTTAGTTGGCGGAGAAATTCCAATTTTATCTAATGTCAGTGTTTCCAGCGGCACAACCACAACATCCGTTGAGTATGTTGATTACGGTGTTAAGCTTAATATCTCTCCTGAGGTTAAGGCAACAGGGGATATCCTGTGTAAACTGGAAATCGAGATTAAGTCTGTTGATACCACAACGCAGTTAACCGTGCAGACCGGGACATCTGTTTCCACAACAACGCCTGGTTTTAAAACGAGAAATGCCGCCACAGAACTCTATCTTAAAAATAATCAGACAATATTTTTAGCCGGCCTTATTAATAATGATGAGGCGAACAATCTGGCTCAGGTTCCGGGATTGGGAAGTATTCCGATCCTCGGCGCGCTTTTCAGGTCTAAAGATTTCAGATTGGGAGATACGGAGCTGGTGATTTCTATAACGCCTAAAATTTTGAAATACGGAGACATGCGCCAGGACATAGAAGATGAAACATCTGCTCAGTACAGCGACGATCCTGCTGAAGCCTACGTGCACATGGTCCAGCAGCTTATTTTAAAAAATGTCGCTTATCCTATGGAAGCGAAAAGGGCGAATATCAGCGGGCAGGTTGTTTTAAGTTTGCATATATTGTCCACAGGCCAGCTTGTCAATGTTGTTGTGAGCGATTCTTCAGGGCACAAGCTTTTGGATAACGTGGCTGTTTATACTGTTAAACGCCTTGCTCCTTTTCCGGTTTTTCCAGGCAGTTTGACTTTAAAAGAAATCTGGGTTGAGATCCCTATCGCGTATCAATTAAATTAAAAGACAGAGAGATTTATGCCTGAGGATAAAGCGGCCAATAAACTTATTTCCGTATTCAGCACCAAGGGCGGAGTTGGTAAAACCTTAATAGCCGTTAATCTTGCTATCGCCCTGGCTCAGGAAGGAAAAAAGGTTGCTTTAATAGATCTTGACCTGCAAGCCGTCCAGGACATGGCGAGGATGATTGATGCCACGCCCCAGTACTCCATTTTTGATATCGTTTCAATTTTAGATAAAGTTGAACAGGCAGGCAATATAAAAAACTACATGACGCTGGCATCTATTGGTATTGATTTTTTGCCTGCGATCACGCGGCCAAAACAGTCGCCTCATATTACCGGTGAGCGGATTAAACGCGTGCTTAATATGCTCATGCCGTTTTATGATTATATCATTGTGGACGGAGGCCGTGATTTTTCAGACGGTTTAATCCAGGCTTTTAACCATTCCAACCTTATTCTTTTTATCGTGACGCCAGATATCCTTTCTGTCTATGAAACACGCTGGGGCCTGGATGTCCTTCAATCTTTGCATTTCCCCTTAAACATGATAAAGCTGTTGTTGAACCGCGCAGAAAGCAAATCCGGGCTTTCCTGGCAAGAAGTAAAGCTTGCTTTACCTTGTGAGATTATTGCCAGTGTCCCCAGTGAAGGGAGAGTTGTTGGGTTGGCTTTAAACAGAGGGGTCCCCGTTGTTGTTGATAGCCCTTCCAGCCGCGTGAGCGGGGCGATAAAAAAGTTTGCTCAAGAGTTGATCAATAATAAAACACTTTTTATCGCCCATCAGGATGTGGCGGATTTAAGGTCGCTTAAGTCCGACGATATGCCTGCGGCAGGGTCTTTTTGGGACGCGATGGGGCTGACGGACAAGTTAAAAACCGTTAAGCCGATTGAAGAAGACGACGAGATTATTAAGTTAAAGCGCCGTATTCACGCCCGCTTGATTGAAGAGCTTGATTTAAAACGCCTGGATATGGAGCTTGTTAATAATCCCAAAAAAGTAAAAGAGCTGCGGGAAAAAGCGGAAAAGATTATATCGAACTTATTGACTGAAGAAACAGGCGCGTTCCTTTCGTCGTTTGAGGTGAGAGAGCGTATTGTAAAGGAGATCGCGGATGAAGCGCTTGGGCTTGGGCCGCTCGAGGAGCTTTTACGGTCCCCGGATATTACGGATATCATGGTTAACAATAAAGATCAGGTTTATATTGAACAACATGGGCGCCTTGAATTAACCAGTAAAAAATTTATTTCCGACGATCAGGTGCGCGTTGTCATAGAAAGAATTATCGCTCCCCTGGGCCGGCGCATTGATGAATCTGTCCCTATGGTTGATGCCCGCCTTCCGGACGGATCGCGTGTAAATGCGATTATCCCTCCTTTGTCATTAACAGGGCCGACGTTAACGATTAGGAAGTTTTCCAGGGAGCATTATACCGTCGAGGATTTAATTACGCGTTTTGACAGTTTGGATAGAAAAATAGCAGACTTCTTGGCGGCTTGTGTTATGGCCCGTAAAAATATGATTGTATCCGGAGGGACAGGCTCAGGAAAAACAACGTTTTTAAATATTTTGTCTGATTTTATACCTAACGATGACAGGATTGTTACCATTGAAGACGCAGCTGAATTGCGTTTGAATCAGGGGCATTGGGTTAGGCTTGAGTCTCGGCCTCCCAACATTGAAGGCAAGGGGGCTATCGCAACGCGTGATTTGTTTAGAAACTGTTTGAGAATGAGGCCGGACAGAATTATCATTGGTGAGTGCCGCGGCGGTGAAGTGTTAGATATGTTACAGGCTATGAATACAGGGCACGATGGCTCTATGACAACGATTCATGCTAACTCCACGCGTGATGTTTTGACACGCCTTGATTCTATGATTTTAATGAGCGGCGTTGAATTGCCTATCAGAGCTATTCGCGAGATGACCGCTTCAGCGATTCATCTTGTTGTTCAAACAGCGAGGCTTTCTGACGGCACGAGAAAAATTATTCAGGTAACAGAAGTTGTCGGTATGGACGATGACACGCATATCAAGCTAGCGGACATATTTCGTTTTAAGCAGCTTTCAATAGATAAAGAGCATAATAATAAAGTTATTGGGAAGTTTATCGCGACAGGCCATGTGCCGGGGTTTTACGACGAGCTAATTACGCGCGGTATCAATTTATCAAAAGATATTTTTATTCAGACAGAATAGGTATATCTGTTGATGTTTTAAGCCAGCAAATTTTTTTGCTGGCTTTTTTTATGCCTCGCGGCATAAGAAAATCGCGGCTTTAGAGGGCACTGCTTGCCGGCCGGCAGGAATCTTGACGATAAATAGATCCTTCGTCGCGAAAACGCTCCTCAGGATGACGGCGTGCGGTGTTTAGTATAAGGATGGGCGACGAAAAACACCATTATGTAATAGACCCGAGAGTTAATCGCGTCGCGCCAAAAATTATGCTTCTTATCTTTTCAGTTGTGTTTAGAAGATGCCAGTCTGTAGTATTAGTGAGTAGGCATGAGCCGCCTTTTTCTTGGGAGCCTTCGCTTTTTGTATTATCTTGAGGTATAATATTTTGATAAAACCGATTGTTGTGTAATCAGCTTTAGATTTGGCGCGGGTTTGAGAAGTTACTCTGGCGGCATAATCTTTGATCAATTTGTTATGAGGGGACTGTTGTGGAATGATCCCTTTGTCATCCTGACATGACATGAGGATAGCGGTAATTCTTCAAGAATGACATGAAATTGCGCATTTTGTAATATACTCATGAGGAGGGGCACATGTATAAAGAAGGCGAGATTTATAAGGTTATTAATCAGCAAAACGGCAAAGTACTGGCTGATCAGCTTAAGGCCGCAACAACTTATAAAAGTAGATCCAAAGGGCTATTAAGCAGATTGTCTCTCGGGCCAGGAGAGGCCCTTTTGATTGTGCCTTGTGCTTCCATTCATACTTTCTTTATGAAGTTCTCAATCGACGTTCTATTTTTGAATAAAAATGAACAAGTGGTTAAAATTGTCTTGAATGTTAAACCATGGAGGTTGGCGGGGTGTTTTTTTGGAGCACATATGGTTATTGAATGGAAGGCAGGAGCTTTAGAAAAGGACGCTGTATTTTTAGGAAATAATCTAATAATTAGTAAAAACTAATGAAAATAAATGTCCAAATTACAATAATATTTATCCTAACTCAAAGAAGTTAAATAAGTTAAATAAAATAAATGTCCAAAATTATAAAAAGAAAAACAAAGGTTAACGAAACTGTTATTTCTCTAATCGTTGATATTAAAAAGCACGATAAAACGATCAGCTGTCGTTCTTTATCAAAGTTATTACATAGTAAATATAATATAAAATTATCTAAATCTAGTATAAATAAAGTAATTAAAAAGTTGACATTGAGTAGCCCTGTTGGCAGGCCAATTTCAAAGTCTTTTAGAGTTTCAGGGGAAGTTGTGGGGGCCGGGTATGTTTTTTTGCTGGGTGCTGATAGGCTTTTAGGGCTTTCAGCACATATCGCTGAGGTGTTGACGCGTATTAATTCAGCGTTTCATATCAGACGGGAATCGTTAGAAGCGGCGTGCCAGGCATTGATTATGGGGAAAGCCTTTTATAATGTGCCTTTATTAAAGTTGATTGATTATCGCAAGGAAGATATGTGGTTGATATTGGGGATAAAGGTTAATAAGGGCCTGCTCAATAAGCTTGCAACGTCGTTAGATTTATTGCAACCAGTTAAACAGCAAATAGTTAATGAATTTTCCATAAGCTTTCGAGATGTACACTGCTTAAAGGTCATGTTAGCTAATAAACGGTTTTTTTATATTGATGGCCAGTTTAAAAGCATTTGGCCGGAAAATAATATCCCCATTGATTTTAGCGTAACTTATGACATAGCAAAAGGATATGTTAAAGATTATTTGCTTGGCGGCTCTTGGCCTGTTTTTTTTGATTTGCCCAGTGTTTCCAAAGAACATGATTCTGCCGCTCTTTTTTTCGCCAGCTTTTTTTGCGCGAATGTGGAATATACGGTAAATACTATTCAACTTATTGGTATTAAAGGAGATGTGATTGATTCCTATGATGTAAAAGAGTGGCGTGGTAAAAAATTTCTGATTGGCGTAAGCCCAAGCCATGTTGATTTTGTTAATGATTTTTCTCAGGAGGCGCATTGGCAAAGGTGTGTTATCGCGGATATTGAACGAGAATTTTATTATGCGGAAAAAGAAGTTATTTTACCGCAACATATTTTAAATGAAGAAGTTAGGTTAAGATTAATCATGGTTAAATCCGGGCTGGAGGATACGGCTGAACGAGGAATATTGACGAATCTTGATATTGTGGATACCGATGCCATTTTAGTTATTAAAGCCTATATTGAACGATGTCCTGATTTTAAAAAAAGCGTTGCCATGTATCGGGATGCGATAAAAAATCCTGTTTATCTAGAGAGTTTTATTCTCATGGAGAAGGTTTTTCATCGGGTTCAAAAATTACAGAATTCAGACAGCCTGGACGATATTTTTTCAATTCTCGTCGAAGTTTTAGATCTGTTCGCCAGAAGGAGTTTTTTTAGCTCCTCAGCGCAGGGGTGGAGTTTTTTAAAGGCCAAAGAGTTGTTTTTTAAGCAGAATGGGTATGTGCGCAGAGATATGGCGGATTTCGTAGTATATAAATTGTTTGGCAACAATATGTTATATGATTTAGCTTCTTTAAAAGAGGCTATTTTGCGTTTCAATAGCCAGCCAATTTACGATCTGGATGGAAGGAAGGTTTGGCTAGAGTTTACCCCTTAAAAAACTGCTGTTTTTTTTGACAGATTTTTCATCGCTCCTATTTTTCTTACCACATGATTTTAATCTATTTACAAAAGAAAGCGCTTTCAATTTTGTGCCCTTTTTTCATTGACTTTGTCTATATATATATGTTATATTTATTGTGGTTCAAAAATCGGTATCGAATCGGCAGAAATTGTTTTTAGAATCGCCACGGTGAAAACGAAAAAGCTTTTATATTTTGCAGTTGCGCAAATTTTAAATTTTTCATTTGTTACCGGGTTGCCGCATACCGAAACTATGCAAAAAGCAGTGGCAGTCCGGTTATTTTTTTGCAGAGATTCATAATGAGTTTACAAAAGTTTTTAGTAAGTGGCAGTTCTATGAAAAACCAAAAACAAATTGATGTTGATTGTTTGAGTCATGTCTTTCGGCGTAAGGCGGGGCAGGCCATTGTCGAATATTTTATCCTATTGGTTTTATTGACGGCAATATCGATTATCGGCAGTTCTGTTTTTTTTAGCAGGGTGCAGAATGATGTTGTTTTTTTTGAAGAAAACTGTTTTAACGCGCTAGGGCAGGAGTTTGTTGCTTACGAAGATTGGCGAGAAGAGGAGTCTTGGTGGGATAAAGAAAATCTTGATGATGGCCCTGTTCCAGGGCAAACGACAAGCTGGTAGGTTATTGTTTTGTTTAGAGGCTAGAGATGAATATTTTGAGCGAACATTTAAAACATAGGCGCGCCGGGCAGTCCATTCTTGAATACGCGATTTTATTGTCCGCTTTATGCCTTGTTGTTATAAGCATGGTTGTATATTTACAAGGCTCTGTTAACGCGCGGTTTCGTATTGTTCAGGATCGCTTAAATACAGCGGCACAGGAGTAAGAGGGGAAACTTATGCGGGATTCTCTAAAAGAAAAAAAACGGCATCTGGGGCAGGCGGTTCTTGAATACGCGGTTCTTGTTGCTATCGTGGCCGCGGCTTTTATAACGATGTCTTTATATATTAGACGTGCTGTTCAGGGCAGTATAACCAGAATTGAAACCAAAGCTATTTTGCCGAAAGCCGTTGGAGAGCCTGCATATGAGCAGCAGAAATGGTAACGCGGAGGCAAAAAGATTATATGTCGTTACAGTATAAAATTTGACAAGGAAGGAGCGGGGTTTATGAAAAGGCGCGGCGAGCAAAATAACATTTTTTTTCAAAAAAAAGCTCAGTTAACGGTTGAATACGCCGTTATGTTCGTAGCTATCGTTGCCGTTATTATTATTGCTTCAACAAATTTTATCAGCCCGGCGGTCAATCGGTTCTTTAACGGTGTTGGCAATATTATTGATAACGCGACTACAGCAATGCAGGGCCATGTGGTGATTGGCGGGGGCAAAACTGAAGATGAGGATGTTCCCGGCGGAGGCGTTGAGCCTGGTCCTGGTGACCCTGTTCCTGTAACAGAATAAGAATAAGCGGGTATTTTTTATATTTATACTGGAGGAGAGAGGGGGTGACAAGCAGATGAAAAGAGTGTTGAGCAGAGCAGGCCAGAGCACGTTGGAGTACGTTATCGTTTTGACCGCCATCGTCACGGCAATACTTCTTGCCGCATCACAGTTTATTAAACCTTCTGTTAATAAGGTTTATGGCGAGGCATCGAGCGCTTTAAATACGAGTAGTTCGTATTTCGCGAGATCGGCGGGCGGCGGGATTAATATGGGCGGTGGAACGACAGGCGATACGACAGGTGGTACGACAGGCGATACGACAGGTGGTACGACAGGCGATACGACAGGCGAGTTAATTCGCCATTGACTCATTGAATAATGTTACCGAAGGAGGCCGAAATGGTAAGGGCAGGTAGATGGATGAGAGTTTTTGAGAGGAGGTGTTAACAGAATGTACAGATGGTTAAATAATAGAAAAGGCCAGAACACAGCTGAATACGCGATATTGATTGGCGTTATTGTGGCCGCGGCGATAGCCATGCAGATTTATATCAGGCGTGGTATGCAGGCCAGAATCAAAGATGCTGTTGATTACACGATGACAGCTGGCGCATCGAAAGAAGAAGGCGGAACAGATCTTTTCAACCAGTCTCAGTATGAACCTTATTATATGTCATCGGACTTTAACACAACGCAGTCCGGAGCTACGACAGAGGCGATGGAGTCGGGTGGAGGTTTAACGAGGAATGTTATCAGTCAAACGACATTAAGGACAGGTAATCAGGTTTATGGGAACTATGCGGTAGAAAATGGAAGTTAACACAGGCGAAATAATGTTATTTTGAGGAGGTGAAAATAGATGTGCAAGATGTTGAAGAAAAGAGGCCAGAGCACCCTTGAGTACGCGGTTTTAATTGTGGTAATTATTGCTGCCTTAATTGCCATGCAAGTTTATCTTAAGAGAGGCATCCAGGGTAGGATGAGGGAGTCTTCTGACCAGATAGGAGATCAGTTTTCTCCTGGTTACACGACATCCAACATGACTACGAATACCTATACACAAAGCCATGAAGTGACTGACGCTTTTCAGACGAATACTGAGATCGTAAATCAGTGGCAAAGCCGTAGTGGATCTGAAAGCGTAATGTCTTCAGGCAATGAGTATTGGGGGGTGTGACGAAGAGTTGAGTGAGGGGCAAGCCCCTTGTGAGAGGGATAAAGATGAAAAAACTTGAGGAAGTAAAAACAGGAAATCGACGGCATGCCGCAGGCTACGGCCTCCGGTTGGCTGGGGCGTGCTGTCGTGCTTGCCTTCATCACATTGAAACGGGTTGGATTAAGCGCCTTAATAGGAAATTAGGTTTAATAAATATTTTTAATAATGGTGGGCCTGTTGCAAAACGCGCAATTACATGTCATTCACAACGAAGCCCGAAGGGCGAAGTGAAGAATCTCGACGCTGATGAGATCCTTCGCGGAGTTTACACTGAGCAAAACGAATGTGCCCAGGATGACAAAAAGATCATTTCGCAACGGTCACATAATACAAATAAGAAAATGATTTGTAAATGTGCCGGGCAGCATATCGCCGAATACGCTGTTTTAATCACGATGATTTCTATGGCATTAACTATTATGTATGTTTATACGAAGCGCGGGTTACAAGCGGCGATTAAGAATAAGGTGGACGCTGAAATCGGCCCTCAGATTGATAGCGCTCCTTTGATGGGTTTAAGAGAGCTTCAGAACTCTATCAGTGAGTCTGAGGCGATTGGCAGTGATGAGAGCAGGGTGCAGATGAGCCCTACGGGCGCTATGCGGTATACGACGAGTTCCGTGTCCTATGCTTCAGGCAACGGAACCGTCAATAGCGGCCAGGTTTTTGTGCCTGAAGACGCGAGTTAGGGGAGGATATAAAATGATTTTAAATCGCCAAAAAGCGCAGACAGTCCTGGAAACGGCGATTTTGCTATTGGCAATTGTTATCGCTTTTGTAGCTATGCAAGTTTATCTGAGGAGAAGTATTGCCGGGAGGCTGAAGGACAATATTGACGCTGTCGGCCAACAGTACGACCCGGCGGATACGATTTCAGATTTTTCTATAAATCATGCTTCTAATGTTACGACAACAACGAAAGCTGGCCAGGAGGTTTTTACGAATCCTACAACAGGGCAGCTTGAGAATAGATTAATGACGACGATTACAACGAAAACACATTATGACAATATGGAACGCGCCGGCTACGAAGAAGTGGGCGGTTTTATAGCGACGGCAGGCGAAGAGGATTGAATAGCCATGAATATTTTATGGTGGCACATAGTTTTTTGGGGCGTCTTAAGAGAACTGAAGCATTGCGGCCAGGTTGTCCGGTTGAGCCCGGGCCCGCTTGCGGCAAGCTCCTCGGGGCAGGCTATTGTCGAGCTCTCAATATTTGGCGCCATTTTTTTGATGGTCTTGGCCACGTTGATTAGTTACGGATTAAAATATAACTATATTCAAAAAGCCGAGATGCAGGCGTTTAGGACCGCTATGAAAATAGCCGCGGATCCGGATCGCGGTTCATCTTCGTATATGATGATTCAGGATAGGCATATTCCTGATCCTGTGGAGCCTTTCGGCATTGGTTCCGTCATGCCTGTTGTTACCTCCGCGAGCGTGACGCGCACGCACAGGATGGATTCTTTAGCCGAGACAGAGGCATCTTTATCGTCGGTGGTTTATGATATACAATCCGAGAGAGAGGATGGAGCCGCGGCCGCGCCAAACCGGCTCATCCTTAAGAATGCCGGATGGCGGTCTGAGTATAACCTTCTTGAGGAGGGCGAGTTTGGGATGAGCGATGAGAACGCGAACCGTTTGCATAAATACGTGATGCTTTACGGAACCATCCTGGGCAAAAAAGGCGCAGGTTGGGAGCCCGTTAGCCCTGACGGAGAGTATGAGAAAGAGAGCCATAGGCCGGATAGGACATGCGTGGCGGGGTATGAATCTGCGCCGGATTCGGAGACAGGCGCAACAACATGGATTTGTACACAATATGCGATTGAGGAAATCCGGATTATTGATCCTTGCGTTGGGAACCTGAGCGACTACTCGACATGTTATGATATCGCCCGAAAAATCGTTGATGCCGGCTACTGTACGGATGATTGCAAAAAGACGTGCCCTTACGCAAAAGATCCGAGCGCGTGCCCTTCAACTTGCGAGAATCATTGTAACGCTGAAATGAACCCGCCTAATCAGGCGACAAAAGGAGAAAAAGGCTACAATGTGAATATTGGCGGTGCTTGGTACGCGGATAATTGGTCTGTTGATAGTGGAGGGAATTATGTTTTTCCTGTTTTGAACGCTTTGTTTAGTACGGCTTCTTCTGCAACTAAGGCCCTTGGTTTGCAATCGAGCATGAAGGGCGAAACGACAAGAGGTTCGTCTTTTCGCAAGGTTGAAAAACAAGACAGCATAGAAACCGTTGAAACGGCGCAGTGGCTTGATAAAACAACAAGGACTTTTTTAGTCAATGAAAATTTAATAACAGCGGCGGATGAAGACTTTGTTAACGCGGGGAAAGAGAAAGTGTATGATGACGCGTATAGTTTTACAGATCATGTCGAGCCACACCCATACACATCTGTGGATAGGGGTAGCGTTGATCAGACATGGAAGACAGAGAAGTAAATCAAGAAAATAAAAGATTCAGAGTGCCATAGTAAAAGCAAAAAGGCAAGATGGAACATGAAAAGAAAAGGCAGAAAATATTACGTGTTAAGTCAGAAAGGCCGGGACGGACAAGCGTCTTTGGAATTAACAGCGGCCTTAATTATAGTGGCTATGCTCATTGTTGGCGCTGTGAAGATCTTTGTTTGGTTTAATGCCAGGCTGGCGATGCGGCAGGCGGCTTATGAAAAGACGCGTGTTGCCGCCGGAAACGCAACGCAGGTGCAGGTGGATATTGATAATTATGAAGCGACAAAGGGGGTCCAGGTCGATGATTCGAAATATAAAGCGCTTAACCTCTTTTAGGAACTTGTTAAATGCCGGTAATAAAAAAGGGCAGATTGCCACGCTTTTGATTATGTTGACGGTTGTTTTGCTGATTTTTGTTATGGTGACGATGAATCTTGGTGAAACATCTTTGATGTCAACACGCATCGCTAACGCGGCGGACGCGGCTACGCTATCATTGGCTTCGCAGTTGTCTACCAAGTCGCGCCAGTTGTCCGACGGGTTAATTAATTCTGGCGCCAGTGATACTTCGCCTACGAAGGCCTGTAGCAATACCGGGCTGGCCGCGATTGTCTGTGCTATTGTGCTTGTTATCTTTGCTATCTTGATTTTGATTTGTACTTGGGGCGCTGGCGCGCCGGCTTCAGCAAAATTATTTATCCTTGCTGTTAGTATTGTTGCCGGGGCAGCCGGAGGTGCTGCCGGCGGAGCATACGCAGGCACAGGTGCCTGGCAAGGGGCGATGCAGGGGGCGATCGTTGGCGCGTCTATTGCTACCATTTATATTGGAGCTGGATGCCCCGGGATGACACAAGGAGCTGGGGCCAATACTTTAACAGGATTTGGTGCATCGGAAGGATTTGGAAGTGCGGGTGAATTGGGGAGTCTGTCCGGCAGTGGAGGCGCCGGTGCCGGTGCCGGCGAAGGTTTAACAGGATTTGGTGCGTCGGAAGGATTTGGAAGTGCGGGTGAATTGGGGAGCTTAGCAGGGGGTGGTGCAACTGGGGCGGCCGGAGTTGAAGGGGCTGCTGCGGTCGAGGGGGCAGGCGGAGCTACAACAATGTCAAGCTTTGGCGCAGCCATGGGGTACACAACCGCGCCTATTATTCCTACCAGTGTTGTGAGCGGCGGAGCTATGTTTCAGGGCGCGCTTTCTTTGGCTTCAACAGGGTATAATCAAAGTGTCCAGGATAAAATCGTGAAAAAACAGATTGATTTATTTGTAAAGATGATGGGCAACGCGAATGAAAAAGACAGGATGCGCGAATCCGCTTTTATGACGGCGTTGAGCCAGATTGTGGATGACCCTAATATGTCCGCGGATACGGCAGACACTAATCTTAACAAAAACGAAAAAGAACTTGTGTCTAATTTTCAGATATGGGTTTTTCATAGGCTAGACCTTCTTGGGACTTTGGCGAATGAGGCCGTGAGGCCGATTAACGGTTTTTTTGATGCCACACGCACCTTTCAGGATCAGTTTGCTACCTGGATTAATGGATATGACTATTGGGAAGAGACGAAGAATGGGACAACTTATTCTCATCTTCCCGGAGGCCTTGAAAAAGAAGATTTTAAAATTATTGCTGACCCCGATGGCTCAAACGAACAGATTGTAGCGAACGCCGGGAATGATGGATACGTCGCGAAATTATTAAGAGGTTTGGAATCAGCAGGCTATGATTTAAGTTTTTTTGAGCCGGGCCCGACTGTCGCGGCACTTCAGGCGGCTGGAGCATCATGCAGTGAAACTTCTTGTGTGACGCCGGAAGGTTTTGATCAGCTTGATGCCATGGTGGAGGATCTTCGAGAAATCAGAAGCTGGCTTTACAATCTGGATGTCGCTAATCCAGCGCGTTTTACTCACACATCTACTGATATAAACGGAGTTGAGACTTCATATATAGATGAGAAGTCGAGGATGCAGGCTGAGAGAGAGCGCGCGCAAACCTGGGGAGAGTGGTTTGATGTGTTTTATGACCCGCAAGATACTCCGGAGAACCCGGTGTCATTTTATTTTATATTGAAGAAGTATGTTGGCGTTATTGATGAGTGGCGCGATGAAGTTCTTGCTGTTATCAGGACTTTGCCTGATTGTGTCAGTGACCCCAAGGATAACACCCAGGAGCTTTTTTACCCATGTAAAAATATAGACGGGAATATTGATTCTTGCACGGTGACAAAAGATAAAGTGAATGATTACGCGAATTTTGATGACTATCTTTATGAAAGGCAGAATAGCTTTGACGCGCTTAACGGGCATTTGAGAAGCCTTTATGTGGCGCTTCATTCCGCGAGCCCCAAAACGGAAACGGGTATGTCGATAAGCGATCTTGGAGGTTTGAATCCGGCGGTTTATCAGTGGGATGACGCGCGCGGGCACCATAGCGTGAAAGTAGGGACAGGTAATTTTAAAGTCCCGAAGCTGGAATCGACAAGATACGGCAATTGGTTTAAGGGCAAAAAGTGCATGGAGCTCAGAGACTATTCAGATAATGGTTCAAATTGCTGGGTGAAGGTGGAGCGGATAGACCCTCATCATGATATGGGATTTTTAGGAATTTGGAACCCTTTTCGGCGGGGTGTTTCAAAAATTGCCAGAGCCGCCTATAGTTATGACTATTTAAAGTTAGTGGAGTAATAGCGGTAAACAAAGGGGCTTGAAATGCGAGTAAAACAATTGAAAATTTTTAGCTTGGCTTGTTTGGTGGTTTATTTTTTGGCTGGCTGCTCCGGAGCGGATGACATGCGGTTCGCGCGCCGTGTTATGTCTTTGCTTGTTAAAGGGGTTTATTCTGCCGCGGATATGATTGATTGGCCGTCTTTTAAGGCGTTGGAACGGGGCATTGGCCCTGAATTTCAACGTTTGCCGAACGACGCAGAGAAGGCGAATTATCAGAAGGCATTTATAGAGGGGTTTAGGCTCGCGTTTCAGGATAAGGGGTGCCGTATGAGTAACTTTAAAAATTGGCAGCTTTACAGAGAGGCCGGTGCTGATGATATTTCTATTGTGAGCACAAGTACTGTTGATAAAAGTTTTGCGCTTCTATTTTTCATAAAACATGAAAAAGGGCGGCGAAAATTAACAGAGATTAAGATGGTAAGAGTTTTTGATGAAAAACTTTTTTATAGCAAAAGGCAGGGGTAAAATGCGCGCGGTTTTTTGTTTTAAAGAAAAACGAGCTGTTACAATTTTAGAATATGCGTTATTGCTTGTTGCTTTGGCCACAGCCACAATGGCCGCGCAGGTTTTTTTAAGGCGAGCGGTAAGTTTTAAGTGGAAAGAAACGGCAGATGGTTTTGGTTTTGGCAGGCAGTATATCACGCAAGGGGAGCATAAGACGGTCATTACGAGCAAGTAATAAAGGGGCTGACAGATGAAGGTGATAATTTTTGCGTTTCTTTTTTGCTCCATAGGGATCCTGGGCTACCAGATGATTCCCGCTCTTTGGGAGAAGTTTTATGTCTGGAGGGTGCACGGGGTTGAATTGCAGAAGACCAGGCTTAAAGAGATGTTTTTGGATATGGACCCTCAAAAACTTTTTATCCTGAATGTGGGGTCGCCTTTGCTCGTAGGGTTGATTGGCTTGCTTGTGACCAGAAGTTTGATGGGCTTATTGATTGGCCTGGGTGTTGGTTTCGCGATTCCGGTTTTAATTGTTAAGAACCTTGTGATGGCCAGAAAATCTAAATTTTGCGCTCAGATTACGGATGGATTGATGATTTTGTCCAGTTGTTTAAAGGGGGGTTTGAGTTTGTTGCAGTCCATAGAGGCGCTGGTCGAGGAGTTGCCGTCGCCTATTAGCCAGGAGTTTGGTTTGATTTTAAGAGAGAATAAGATGGGGATCGCTTTGGAAGAGTCATTTGAAAATCTGAACAAGAGAATGCCGTCAGAAGAGTTGAATCTTTTAACAACAGCTATTTTAGTGGCGCGTGAAACAGGCGGCGATATTACGCTTTTGTTTGGCAGGTTGGTGTCGACTATTCGCGCCAAGATAAAGTTGAATGACAATGTTAAAACTTTGAGCATGCAAGGCAAGATACAGGGCATTGTTATGTCAGGGTTGCCGATAGGATTCGCGATTTTGGTTGTTTCGTTTAACCCGAACTACTTTGATATTATGTTGAGTTCGCCGTTAGGCCGCGGCCTTTTGGTCTATGCCGCGATTTCGGAGCTTATCGGGATGTATATGATCAGGATGTTTAGCAAGGTGAACATGTGAAGGGTCTGTTGCAAAAGGATCATTTCGCAACAGTCCCATGAGGGGCGCACAATGTTAGTTTATTTATCACAGATATTTTTATTTGTCGGAATATTTCTTATGTGTGTGAATTTCTTCATTTGGTTTTTTTCAAAGCATGAGCTGAGGAAGACTATTAAGCGCAGGCTTAAATATGAGTTTAACCCTCAGGATAAAAAGTCTATCTTTTTGCGTATATTTGATATTTTCGCGCCGTTAAACTACTTTGTTGTGCGGCGTTTTGTTAAACGCGAGAATCTTGAGAATAAGTTGTTTGGAGCGCGCGTTACTTTGAGTGTTGAGCAGTTTTTCGGCGCGAAAGAGTTTGTCGCTTTGGTTATTATGTTTTTGGCTTATGGGTTTTTGCCGAAAGATGACATTATTAAGGTGTTTGTAGCCGGCGTGCTTGGGTTTTATCTGCCTGATCTCTGGTTGAATATGAAACTGAAACAGCGCCGAGCCGCTGTTGTGCGTTCTTTGCCGGATACGGTTGATTTGCTCTCGCTATGTGTTGATGCCGGGCTTGATTTTATCGCGGCGACACGCTGGATTGTTGATAAATCGAAGCCATCGGCGTTTATTGAGGAGTTGTCTTTGATGTTGCATGAAGTTAAGGTTGGTAAGCCGCGCCGTGAAGCTTTAAAGGACCTGGCAAAAAGGATTAATTCGCCTGACGTGACCGCGTTTGCCAGAACATTGATTCAGGCTGACAGGATGGGTACCCCTATTGCCGAGGCTTTGACTATTCTGTCAGAGGACGCGCGTGAGCGGTTTTTCAGGCGCGCGGAACGTTCGGCTTTACAGTCGCCGATGAAGATGCTGATTCCGTTGATCTTTTTTATTCTGCCCGTTGTCGGCGTTATTGTCGGCGGGCCTATCGCTATTCAGTTTATGAGCGGAAATCTTTTTGGCGGTGTTGGAACAGGAGGGCGCTGATAGTGCCTGATTTTGAGTTTGGAATAATTTTGGATGATAAGAACGTGCTCTGTGGCGGAGCGCGATTCGATACCTGCCCCGTAAGAAACGGGGAGCAATCCGCTTTTATGAGCGGAAATCTTGCAGGAAAGGAGGATGTAGGCATAGGCAATTATATGGCCAAACGTATAATGTGTTAGATTGGCGTAGTAAACCATGGGTCAAGGTTATCGCATGGTTAATAGTCCTTGTGATGCTGCCTGAGCAAGTAGCGTGGGCTATTGACTATGATTGGCGCGGATTGGCCGCGGGAAGGATGTCTCCTTCTGTTGGCGCGGCTGCCGTAGCACAGGACGGGTCTGTCCTTGCGCAGGATAAAGAATCCGATAAAATCATTGCGGATACGATCAAAGAGGCCTTGCGCCAATTAGTGGATAAGACCGCCACGGACATAAAATTTTCTGAGCATGTTATTATTCACAGGAATCAGCCTTTAAGCTTGACGAATGACAAAGTTGATGAGCTTTATGCCTGGATGACAGATTCCGGGCATGGCCTGGTGACGTGCGGCGCTTTGGCTTTATCCGGCATGAGCAAGCTGATGGGCAGGCAGGCCTCTCCTCTGCAGGTGGCCCACTATGTTTTATTAATTGATATTCTTTCCGACTCTTTAAATATATATACCTATAATAAAAACAAAAAATTAGAGAGCTCTTTATACGCTCTAGCCAAGGCCGCGATGTTGCTTGGCATAGAACTAAAGCCATTCTATATTGAAAATTTTGACCTGGATAATAAAGAGATTGCTAAACATCTGAATAAGTTAATTCCTTTTATCGCCTTCTTGGATGATGACCATATGGTGCTTGTTAAAGGACTTTCTAAAGATAATTTAATAATTGAAGATAACGGCAAGGAAAAACTGATTGATAGAAAAGAGGTTCATAAAAGATTTTCTGGTTATGGGCTTGCGCGCGCAAGCGCGGATCAGAGTGGATTGAATATTGAATTTTTGGATGAGGATATCGCCAAGGCTATACGGGGAGCGACTCGAAAAGTTTATGAGCATTGGGATTTTAGCAGTGCCTTTCCGAAACAGAAAAAGAGCGACTTGGCGTTAAGCGTAGGCATGCTGGCCTTTTCTTTCTTTGCCGGCGGTTACGGCGCGGCAGGGTCAGGCTGGAGTGCCGGAACAGCCACTACGAATTTCGCAAGCACTCTGGTAACGAGTTCTATCGCTACAGCCGCGACGAATCTGGCGGCGCAACAATTTAAATGGGGGCAAGCGGAATCTCAAGTATTTGGCGCTTTTGTCGGCGGGCTGACAGCCGGTGCCGCAGGCACCCAGGGGACATCCGGCTATTGGAAATCCTCCGCGGATGGCGGCGGGACTATGAGCAACTTTTTGTCTCATCATCCGACGATCGGCGGCATGGTTTCAGGAGGAGTAACAGGAGCCACGCAAGGGGCATTTCAGGTTATGGCGGATAAGTATTTATTAAAGAATGACGATCCTTACGCGCGGGTTATTTTTGGTGCGGCATCTTCAGCGGCCGGAAGTATCGCGGCGCAAAAGGTTTTAAGCTGGGCTGGCTTTGATGTGAAGTATCAGGTTACAGAAGAGAATAAAAAGAAATATACGCAAGGCGTGGGTGATAAGGCCAGTAGTGCTTACAACAAGGCGACCAATACTTTTATGGTGCACGCCAGCGATTATAATAAGGATACGTCTGGCTGGCTGGGGAGTGTTTTTGGAGAAACATCCCTGGCATTCCGCGACGCGCAGATTCAAAAATCTTTTCTGTCGGGTATCATCGGCGGAGGGATTAAAGAGATGGCGATTGCCAATCATTGGCTTGGTTCTGATACAGCCGTTTATATGAACGGGCTCGGCAGTGTCATCGGCGATTATATGGCCGGTCAGCGGTTGAATTTAAACACCTCCGAGAGCGTGAAACAAAGTATTTTTAAAGGCCTCAGCGCGGTCGGCTTAAACGCCTTAGGTGGAGATTACAAAGAGGATGAAGACGGTGTTAGGCGCAATAAATGGGGTTTAACACCGACGGAAATGGCCACGGTTAGTTATTTTGGCACAGAACTTCTTTATGCCGCGGCCAAGTCGAACCTGAATATAGGCGCCAAGTATGGGGACAAGCTTAATCCCGACGGCAAGAAGTTTATGGATACATCGGAGATGAAATCCTGGTACGATGTCTGGCATGTTGATTTCAACCTTTCCGTTTCGCCAAAAGAGGGTGCTAAAAACGGTTTTTTCTCATTGCTCCTGAATGGCGAATATAATCCTGATAAGGGTAGTTATGAAGGCGGCATTGGCGGTTTTTCAAGAGGTTTGTCCACGTTCGGGCAGACGCTTAATCCAAAAGAGAGGACGTTTACAGATGATTGGAACAGGTTGAAGACTATTCTTGACCTGGCTGGGAATAGCAGTTTTTATCGCAACGTAGAAAAAACGCTTGAAAAGAACCGCAGGGGCAATAAAGAAGATATGGATACGTTCCGTGAGGTTGTGGATAAAAAAGGGCCATTTATATTTTACCAGGAGTTGGATAGCACCGTTGTATCTTATGTGACGACCGCTTTAAATAGCGCGGCGGCTTCCAACGCGGCGGGGGCTCTGGTCCGCGGTTATGATATGACATTCGGTAATAGGGATTTAGACATATTGCAGGCGGGTATTGCCAACGAGGCTCAGCTGGCCAAGATGACGCCTAAAGAAAAACAGCAATTGTTTGAGCAGATCGAGAATGAAGATTGGGATAAAGTGGACTGGGAAAATAAGCCTCTTGGCGCACCTGGGACGTTGTCTGGCTGGGTATTGGGATTATTTACGAAAGATCAGCCCTCTTTTTCTAATAAGGGGCCTTTAAATAATATTACTTTCAAGATTAAGCAGGATTCTTCTGGAGATGGTGGATCTTCTTTAGCGTTCGCTTCACCTTCTGTTGGCGCGCCTCCTTCTGACGGACTTCTTGGTAATTTAGCTTTTAATCTTAAACAAGATTCTTCAGGGGCCAAAGATAGTGCTTTTTTAACGCTTGCAACCCCTGTTAAAAAACTCTCAACAGAGCCATCCTTTGTTGTAAATGCGGTTCAGCGCGCTGTCATGAACTGGTCGGTGAAGGGGCTTTTTGAACCGGGAACGGCGACGGGGCTGGTGAATGCTAAGATTCCGGGTAGCGAAAAGGACTATACCGGCGGATATACAGCGTTGGATTTGATGCGTAGTTATGGCACATTTGGTATAGCCGGATATTCGGCGGAAACGAAGTTTAATCATGAAGAGGCGTTGCGTCAGAAAGGGGCGGCTCAAAAGTGGCTGGAGAATAAAATAGCAGAAGAAATCCGGGGATCTTCCTGGGGAAGCCTTGTTTCAGAGAATCTTGAGGCTCTTTTTTCTCCTCGTGAGTATGAGGCTCGCAAGACAGCGCAGAAGGAGGAGATTGCGAGTTATCAGGAATTGGCTTCTGTTTCGGAAGGGTCACGATGGGCGAGCTATATGAGCCGTGGACTTGGAGAACGGGATCTGGGGTTTGCCGGTGGATTTTATGGCCATACAGGATGGACGTTAACGGGAGCCCTTATAGAGAAGATAGCTTCTAAAGGTAAAGATTTTCAGGTAGGAGAGATTCTTTTTAAAGACGCGCCGAATATCACTTTGGGCTATGACAAAAAGATCGACATGTATGTTTTATGGAAAGAGCAGGATAATATTAAACATGTTGTTCCCGGCGGGAAAAATGAGGCTTTTACCCGTTTTTATGTCCGGACAGATCAGGAGACGTTTAATGTCGATATATTTGCTACCAAAGATGGCCGCTTTCAGACCGCCAGCCATGTGGTGCCCAATGTTGCTCCTTTGGCCAACTATGATATGCCGGGATCTGTAGAATTGGCGGTGCCAGTTCCGTCTACAGACGCGGAAAACCTTTTGCTTGTGTGGCTCGCGGCGATTTATCGGTATCAGTTGAACGGATCAAAAAATGAAGAGACGTCTTATTTGGGGGTAATCGTCGGTAAAGAAGAGAATAGTTATGAAGGCAGGGACCTGTTTATGGCCTTTACTTCAAAGCCGTCGTCTATGCTTGGAAAATTGATGGGCCGTTCTGGAACAACTGAGTTTTTGGCTCAGGCGTCTGTAGACGCGATGTTTTTAGCGGGCCGCGGTTTTGCGAATTGGGGATTAGCGCCGTTAACGCGCGAGAAAAACGGCCAAATGATTTATGAGGTGAATCCAGGCGGCCGCCTGCGGAGGGACGCGGCCACTGGTGTTGTGTCGTTGATGAATGGCGCCATGTTTTTTGCTCCGCGGACAAGATTGTGTCGGGAAATCGGCAAAGTGGACAACGAAACATTTCAAGCCGGAGTTACTTCCCAGGTTTTTGATATCGCTTCTGCCGGTGGTGTTATTCTCTTTGACGCGGATGGAAAAATGAGCCTGCAAAATCCTCTCGCGGCAAAGTTGGACACTTTTACCGCTTTCTATCGGCCGGATACCGGTCCAAATATCTCCCCCTCCTGTTTAAATCAGGCAAAGGTTGTTTTTGTTGACGGGCGAGGCTATTTAAAAATACCGAAAGGCGAAAAAGAGATTCAGATTAGCGATGGAGCGACGCGTGAGCCTATAAATGCGGGATCGGCCGAGATGTATATTCCTTATGACCCTTTTACAGGCGTTTTTTCCGTTCATCAGGCCGCGACGGAACAGCAATTGGCTAATTTTAATAGTTCTGCTATGGCGAGCCCTGTTTTTGACTATGGTTTCGAAACGGTAAAGGTTGACGTGGCTGAATCGCGCGGGCAATGGGGGCGCAAGGTTAAAGACCTGTATTCTTATGAGGCAGAAAAGACAGGCGTTACCAGTTCTTATGCGGCCGCCGAAAAGCCCGTTATGACAACGCTGGAGATGGCTGTGGCCCTTCTTTTTAAAGCGGAAAGAGTCGCGGGGCCCGGCGGGAAAATTTATCCTGTTTATAAACTGAACGAATCGCAAATTGAAGCGTTAAAACGCGGAGGCCTCCGGGGATTCAAAAACGCTTTTTATGATGAAACCACAGACAGTGTTTTTGTCCGGCAGTTTTCTTTGGATAAAGACGATCCGGAAAGCCTGGCTGCTATTGTGGCACATGAGGTTACGCATCCGAATTCCGATCTGTTTCAAAAAAAGACCGGTATCACGGTGGCTCAGGCCATTGATAATATCGTTCAGGAGCGTTCCGTAAACAATCCAAAATTGGCCCCGGTATATGAAAAGCTTAAACAGGCTATCACTGGTTTTTACGCAGTAGAAAGCTATGCCAAAACGAGCATTGAAGAAGAGCTGCCGTCTTTTGTCGCGGCGGGGTTGTATACGAGAGATACGCCTGTGGCCGCCCGGGAATTTTTAAACGAGTTGGAAGCAGCGGGAGGATTATCGGAATTGGGTGGCTTGTTTAAGAGCGTAAACGGTTCTTTGGATCTGTCGGCGTTTAGTAAGAAATCGGAATCTTTATCTTCCGAGGCGCCATTAAGTAATGTTGGAGCCTCTATTGTTCCTAGTGCTGTGCCTGATACCGGCATCGGCATGGGTGCGGGAGATTCATTGCAGATGGCGCCTAAGTCTGCAGATAACATGCGTTCGGACGTATGGGCACGTTTGCCGACGCCCGATGACCGTGAAGCGGTCGCGGTGTTAAAGCAGATCATCAGGGATGACGCGGCTAAGTTGGCCGGAGTAGGAAGTTTTGAGCAGATCCCTGAACAGAAGCGGACAGCTATTGTTACGGAACTTTTTGAAAAAGACCCCCGTTTGAAGAAAGCGGCACAGGCGGCGGGGCTTGCTTCCATAAGTGTTGACTATAAAGAGAGTTCGGGCGTAATCAAAAAAGGTACGAAGGAGGTTCCGCTGGAAACGTGGTATCAGCCTCCGGAAACGTGGTTTAAAGAAGATTTAAAAGGGCATTTTGTTAACGGTGATGTTTCCGGCGCGACAAAGGGTGAAGCGGATATGAGGCATGAATTTATCCGGCCACTTGAGGCGATGCTGCCGCAGGCGCCGGTTGGTATTTACAAGGGAGGGCTTTATCTTGTCAAAGGCGGCAGATTAACGACGTGGAGGACGGATGTTACGGCCAGCCGGCCGGAAAATGCGGCTATAGACAGCGTTACGGTGCGTTATCCGCAAGGCCAAAAAGTTTTGGGCGCGCAAGCGCTTGTCGTGAGGGCTAAAGAAGGGGCCGCGTATGAATCGTTAGCGCTTGGCGCAGGCGGCTCCGGTTCACAGATAAACGCCCAAACGGGTGTTTTATTAGCGTCAACGACATCTAATCAGGATATCGGGCTCTTAACAGCGGCGGGCAGCGCGCGGTTAGAATACGCGCTGCAAAGAGGGCAGTTAAACAGCCTGAATCAGGCCCCGGGCGCAAGATGGAAGTTTGATACAAGTTCCGTGACAGCCGAGACACCGATTCAGGCCCGCGGGCAAATGTGGCACGGCTTAGACGGCGTGAACTTTTTAGAGCCGACCTACACGAATCCTTTAGGAATTGAGCCGTTAAGCGGGTATGAAGAAAAGTCGAAAGTTCAAGGCGGCTATGCGGCGTTTCTTGTCCCGAAGGTGAAGGATGGATTGTTTATGGCGCAGAAGAAGGAAGACGGTTCTTTAGCTCCTTTTGGAGTATATACGGCTGTGGATGTTCTAAAATCGGTTTTACCCGGAGATTTAAAAGGCGCTGGGGATTTAGGCAAGGTTGAAGATTCTAAGAATGAAGCGGGCATGACCAACATGAGCTTTTCTAATCAGGCGATCGCGTTTCGTGGTGAACGATTTAGCGCTGTTGCTAAACTTGATTTTAAGCAAGTATCAACATTTCATTCGACAACTTTGTATAAAGTTATTGATGAAGACAAGACATTGAAAGATAAGATTGAAATACCAACCATGAGTTTATCGGAAGATAAAGAAGGGGAGATGAATGTATTTTTTGCCGGGAAAATACATAATTCATCAGAGGTTAAAGTTTCAACTTTAATCGGACAAGGCATTCTTGCTAAAGGTGTCCCTGTGCGTCATATAGGCGCTGACATAACACTTGAAGGCGGCCAGGATTATGCGGCTATGATTGGCCCGAAGTATACGCAGACCTTTACCCAGCTCGCCATGATTGACTCAACCTCTAAAGACATTATTACGCTTGACGACGGCACACAGGCTAAAGGTTACATGGCGCCTTATCTCAGTATGTCTTTGAATGAAGACAAGAATGAGTGGAATGTGGCTGTCCCGATGTGGACCACGCTCATGACCCAAGGCAACTTTGATGTAAGTACTTTAAGAGGACAAGGCATTCTTGCTAAAGGTGTCCCTGTGCGTCATATAGGCGCTAACGTGACGCTTGAAGGCGGCCATCTCTACGCTGGCATGGGTGGTGCAAAAGCCAGCCAGACCTTTACCCAGCTCGCCATGATTGACTCAACCTCTAAAGACATTATTACGC
>CAYRDK010000004.1:54988-73387 GCA_964423185.1 uncultured Planctomycetia bacterium | reverse complement strand
ACATGGCGCCTTATCTCAGTATGTCTTTGAATGAAGACAAGAATGAGTGGAATGTCGGTACTCCTGGTTGGATTATACCTTTGTCAAATAAGCGAACGGATTTTTCTTCTGCGTCTTTGGAATCTTTGTTGTCAGGGGAAGCTTTTGAAGTAGATAATGACGGTCGTGTGATGGATAAAAATAGGTCAATCTTCCGTTTTGGCAGTGCGGTATCGCTTGAGGCCGATCATAGTTATGCCGCGATGGTCGGCGGTACATTTGCGCAGTCACTGTATCAGGGGGAAGTTCATGAAAAATATTTGACTGCCGACAAAAAAGAAGTTGACCAAGTGACAAAAAGCCCGGCTATCAGTATGGCCCGAGATAAAACCACAGGTAAATATCAGGTCTATGTAGCTGGTTACATTGATGCTCTTGAGCCGATTGCTAAGGGGCAACTGAACGCGAAGTTTATCACGGATGTCAATGGAACCAAGACGACCGTTGCCGAATACTTTAATGATTACGGCGTGCGAGCAGGCGATAAGTTTGCCGCGAGCGTTGGGCAGGGATTCGCGCACAGTATCTATAATGTTCCGGTAACAACGCGACGAAAACTTCCTGACGGAAGTATCGAGACAGGGCAAAAAGATGTTACGGCTGTTTCGATTTTTGGGGCCACGAAAGGTAAATCGACTTTTGCTCTTGCCGGGCACATAGAGTTTGCCGAGATCGAAGGGCTTTCGTTTAATGACCGTATGAATATGAAGGGTGATCAATTCGCGATTAACTCCGTGATCGGTTGCCATACAAAGATCGATAGCAATACAAGTGGTTTTAAATTTTTTGATACGTCGAATGTTCAACCGGGAGAGATTTACGCGGCGACGGTTTCGCCTTTTAGAGCCACGAGTATTGAAACAGGTAAAGCATGGGTTAGTAAAGATCCGGACCGGCCTAACGTCGGGCCAAAAGTTTTAGAGGACAGGCCACTGGTTCAGATGTTTAAGGATAGCCAGCCAGCGAAAGCCTCGGCTGATTATAAGGATCTGGGTTTTATTGGGGCCATTCGTCTCAACACCTCTACAGGAAAATCTCAATCGCAAACACATTTAATGTTATTGGGTTCGATGGAAGCAACGGCTGATTCTAAGCTTTACAACTATCAAAAAGGCGATCAGTTTGGCGCTTATATGATGGATTTAAACCAGGCTTCAACGATTGATATGATTAAGGGAGTGCCATTCGCTCAAATGTTCACGGATAAACTTGGTAATGTTCATTCGCAGGTTAATTGGACTCGAGCGGATATTAAGAATCTCCCACAAAATTACGCAAAGGTGTCGGATTATCGGCAGCGTCGTTATATTTCTTCGATTAGAATCGCGGCTCCTGTTCTTTACAAGGAAGGCCAAGAGATTAATTCAGGGCTTTTCTGGACAACTGCTAAAGATTTGAACGTTTATAATGATGATTTTACCATTGATGGCATTAAGGCTCACAAGGGGCTGAAGATTTATACTAGCGCCATGATGGATTTGCTTGATTCTCAAAACTGGTTTTCTAATCTTAGCACGCCTGCAAAAATGGGATGGGCTGTTTTAAATCTCGCCGGCCTTGATTCCGCGTATTGGAAAATAGCCGCTCATAAAGGTATTATTGGTTCCTTTGGTGATTTAGCTTCGGATAAGAGCTCTATAGCGGATCAGTCGGCGATTCTTGGGCGTTACATGAAAGGTAAATGGTTGCAAACTGAAGGCGCCCGGGCTATGGCACAGGCTAAAGATGATGTCCGGGATTTTATAAAGGATTCACTGGGTGGCGGGGCTATTGGAACAACAGTGGGTGTTATTGCTAAACTTGGCATAAGTGCTGCCGAAGGCTATGTGTTTGTCTGGCCAAGATTAGTTGTTGGGATGGCCGCTGATCAAATGGGAACGCTAGGTGGATTTGCGGATACAGGCAAGAATATCGGCAGTAGATTTGTTGGAATATTTGCCGGAAATTATAAATTAGCAAACGCGGAAGAACTTTTGAATACGGCGGCTATGTTTGTCGGTATGGGCTTAAGTCCGATCCCTGGATTGTTAAAAGGGCAAACGAGCACACCTCCTTTCTGGCAAAAATCTGTTCAGGCTAATGCTTGGTCTGCAGTGAGTACGGCGGCTTATTTAAGCGTGCCCGCGCTTATTAATAAAGTGATCGGGGGAATAAATAAAGATTTTGCCAATAGTTATCAAGGGCGGGCTTTATCAGGCGGGATCGGATTGGCTAGTTACGGCATAGTGCAAGGATTGTATGCTACAGGGAAGGTAACTGCCGCAAAAGCAACATCGGCTGATGGTGCGAATAGCGGAACATCTGGTTCAATGAGTATCGGGCAGGTCCTGCAAGGAGTTAGCCAGGCGAGTTGGGGGTCTTTAGCCAGCGGCGCTGTGCAGGGTGGTTTAAATGGCGTGAGCTTAGGGTGGTATGGGATTATCGCTAATCCTATCATTAATGCCATCAATCATTCCCGTCAGGATGCTTACGCGGCGAATCTTAACCAAGCTGTCAATCATGACCTTCCGGATGCGATTAATAAGATTAATCAGCAGATCACTGATGTTAATACTGCTAAAGACGCAGCCATAAAAGCGGGTCAGCAGGATGATTCTGTTGGCGCTACAGCAAAAATGAATGTAGATGTCGCGCAGTATGATGCTCAGCTGGGTCATTTAACTAGCCAGCTCGGTCAGTATCAATCTCAGTTGCAAGAGTATCAGGCCATACTTGAGCAGCATCCTGAATTGCAAAGGTCAGGCGACGCTCAATCCTCTTCAACATCAGGAGGGATTTTAAGTAAGTTCTTTCATTTTTCAAAAGCAGGGAAAGCCGCCGTAATGATTGTTGCCGCCTCAGCCATTATTGGTTTCAGCGGTATGAATTCTCATGCGAACATTGGTTCTCAAACAACGACTGTGCAAACGAGTAATTATTCGCAATTGCCCTCTTTTGATATCCTGGATGCACAGGTGGCGCCGAGTACGGCTCAGGCACCTTTAGCTTCCCAACCTGCCGCGGATATCAATGTGAACGCGCCTTCTTATTTGCAGGTTATGCCTAGCCAGCAGTTGCCAACTACGGTTCCTGCGGCGCAGACAGCGGCTCAGCCATCCGCCGCTGTAAATAATAATTTTTATGAAGTTGTTAAAGTCGGCGTTGAGTTTATCAAGAGCGTCGCGCAGCAGTTTGTGAAGAACACAGGAACAAATTTCTTGCGGAATGTTGGCAATGTCAATCCTGATGTTTTACCAGCCCAGTTGAATATTCATGAGCAGATAACTTTGGCCGGCGCTTCTGACCAACAGCGCTACGGGACGAAATTTAACCTGGCCGCGTCGCCTTTTGCCGAAGCTATCGCGTATTCCGGCAGGCTTGGGCTGTTGGATGGCCTTGGAAGCAGTACTATGAGAAAAGTATCCATTGCGGTTAATTCTATACTGCCGCAAAGCAGCCAGAGCGCTTCTTACAAATACCATCAGGCTTATGAAAAGTATAAAGCGGACCGCTTGTCGATGGACATACGAACGGGTGCTTTAGCAAAGTTTGATGACGATTTTAATACAAATCCGGAAATTGTGGCTTTAAGAACAGCAGCGTTTGGCAGCCCATCGGTCCAGCCGGCCAGCCAGAAAGCATTGCAGCAACAAACTCAGGTGGGTGCTGTTCAGACACGTGCCGCGCAGCTTATTAAGCAGGGACAGGATATGCTCACGCAGAGCAATCCTTTAGGCGCGCTTTACGTCGCGCGCGGCCATATCATAGCTGGCCGTCAGCAGGATGCGGCGAAAGCTATTCAATCCGGATTAACGATTGCGCGGGATCAGCGTAAGGCCGCTGAGTCAGCAAAAGATTTTGGCAAGGTTGCAGAGTTGAATGATGTTTCTTCGCAGTTAGGTGAAATGAAGTATTCAATCATGGCCCAGGAATCTTATGATGCGGGCGTGATGTCACAGGCTATGGGTGATTTAGAAGGGGCGACGACACATTATAATCAAGCCGCGCAATATATGAATACGATGAACTTGATTAATCCTCAACAATCAACGAAAAAACTTGATGAAGCCATTTTGAGTGGTAATTACGCCAAGGCAGGGACAATTCTCGCTTATCGCTCGGATATAGATTTTGAACAGAGGTCATTGGCTCGGGCACAGATGGCGTTGGTTGAGGGCGATTTAAATTCAGCCTGGGATCATTTGGCAGACGCGAGAAATACGAATGTGTTTATAGACGATATGTCCGGGCTGTCTTCTGCAACGCGTTCAGGCTATACGCAACTTGGGTTTGAAATGGTTAAATCCAAGGATGCTGAAGGCGCTATTGCATCAGGCAAGGTTTTGATGCAGATGGGAAGCAATAGCATTGGCGCGCTTATGGTTGCGCAAGGTTACAAGATGCAAGGTGATTTGGCCTCGGCTTTAAAATTCACGCAACAGGGATTAAGAAATTCTATTTTAGAAAAAGGGCAGGCGTCTTCGGCAGGCGATTTAACCGCGATACACAAAGCAGGGATACAGTTGCTCGGGTTAAAGTATCAGATCCAAGGCAAAACTTTTTATGAATTGGCGCAAACATCAGAAAAGACAGGTGATAGTGTTACCGCGAAAGCGCGATACAATGAAGCCTTAAAGAATTTTGCAAAGGCGGCCAAGATTGCTAAAACGCATGAAAATTATATGAATTTAGGGCTTGTTCAGTTGGCCGTTGGTTTTGATAAGGGCAGCGCTCTGCATTCTTTTGAGCGCGCGGCTTATTTAGCTACAACCAGCGGCGATCGTGCAGGGGCGCTTGAGTCATTAAATCAGGGGGTACAGAGCGCGCGCGCTCAGTTGAGATTCGCAAGAGCCAAAAAAGATACGGCTCAAATTGCCGTTTTGAATCAGGCGATGAGAGAGTTAGGCCAGGCCAAACAAACACTGCAAGGCGTTATGGTTTTTAATGAGGGGCGTAATCAAGAAGCGGCTGTTCATTTTGAGGCGTTGACAAAGATCAATCCATCCTCTCCGGATAATCATATATTATTGGGCTATGCTTTGCGCGCTCAGAAGCAAGATGATCTTGCGGCCAAGTCTTTCCTGAAAGCGCAGTCGTTGGCAAAAGCCGCAGGTGATACCATATTGCAGGATCGTGCTAAGACCGAATGGTTATTTACGCGCGGAGACGCGTTAGCCCGCCAGGGCAAGTTTAAAGAAGCGGGTGCCTATTTAAAAAGAGCGGCGGAGATCAGCGGGGATAAATCATATGTTGCGAATTTAAGTTTGGCAATGTTAGCCGGCGGGCATGAAGAAAAGATTGAGAGAAAACTGGATACGAGCGCGATCGCGGCGATTACAGCATTTCTTGAATCCGCGCCCAAGCAGGAAGTTGGTTGGCGTGGGCCGCAGGATCAGGGATTTCAGGTTGTCGCGGTTGAAGGCTTAAGAAAGGCCGGCTTTGATAAAGGTTACGCGTTTGGAAATCAGGTTTTCGTGGACGCGCAAGCGTTGCCGAAAGGATGGCAGAATTTTACTCCGGCCGAGAAACAAAAATTAATCAAGAACAATCCTGTTGTTCAGCATGAAATCAAAGACTTGGCGCGCATACTCAGGACGGTGCGTCACGCCCAAGGGCTGACAGGAGCACAGGCACAGCCGCTTGCCGTGTTCGCGCAGGCCGAGCAGATGCCGCCTGAGTTAGGATTGCGTGTCATGCGGAACGCGCACGATAACGCGCCTGCCGCGCGCAGTGTCACGTTGAACGCGCCTCAGTTGACAACAGGGCCGCCAACAAAAGCCTTGGAAACACCCGCATCTTTTACATCGCTTGATAGTTCTTCCGTCGCTATAGTTGATCTTCGTGTCAGGCCAGTGCAGATGATAGCGGCCGCGGCTGGCCCTACCCGCACAGTACCTTATCTTGAAACGGTTAAAATTACAGCTCCTGAGTGCCGAACACAGAGTATAGCTGATTTTAGTACATATTTAGGCCAACGGCTTGCCGGTAATGTTTATGGTTTTGAAGCTGCTTTTGTTCAGAAGGCCCTTGGAAGCGTTTTGAGTAATTTTGGTTCCAACGGAGGATATAAAGAGCTTGCTCCAGGGCAAGCTCCTTTATTGATGGGTAATTTGGAAGGCTGGCGGTTATTTGATCAGGGCAAGAAGTTAGTTTATTTATCCGCGGATACAGGTGCTGGAAAAAGTACGGTAAATATCGCTTTTTCAAATCTTTTAGCGCTTCAAAAAGGGCACGGCAGTTTATATATCGGGCCTCTTAAACTTATTAAAGATGACCAGATGAAGAGTGTCCGCGACACAATGTTAAAGATTGACCCGTCGTTGAAGATCGCGGCGATTTATGCAAAAGACCTTGAGAAAGCGAATCCGCAGGAAAGACAGGCGCTTTTGCAGAAAGCGCAAACCGCCGATATTTTGATGGTGGAAGATTTTGCCCTGAAACATATTATCGGCTTGGAGAATAAAGAGCTTAATGAAGGCACTTATTATAAAGAATTAGTTACGGCTATTACCACTAAAGGTTTGAAGCCGCGTTATTTCTGGGCGGATGAAGCGCATAATTTAGGGGCCGATCCTGATTTGAATATTGCTGAGATGACAAAGACGGTTCTGCAGGATCAGAGGAGAAAGATTACCAGCGAGGTTATGAGCGCTTTAGAAAAAGTTGTCAAGATTGAAGGCCTTACAGGACAAGCCCGCGTTGATAAGATCGATGCTTATTTTTCGCAAGCGGACGCTAGCGGCGTAAGATTCCTTGAAAAAGACATGCGAACGGACAGCCTTTCATATGTCGACCAGATTGCGACGGATTTCTTAAAGACAGCCTATGGCATTGATGCTCAGACAGCTAAACAAGGCTGGAACCAGCTGGAAGAAAAGAAGAATCAGTATGAAACCAACAAGCGCCCATCTCCGACGGAAATACAGCACAATTATCTGGAAGCGCATGTTATCAAAGCCGCGTTTCACGCAGGTATAGACGCCCTGTCCACATATGTTTCACATATTCCTAAAGAAAGATCCGTTCCTTTTCTCGGCGACCGCTCTGTGGCGGTCGGCCCGACGTCGGGGCAGATTCATGAGATTAAAGATTCAGACTCTTTGTCTTTGGCCATGCGTGAGATGGTCGAAGCGCCTATTATGGGACGCAAGGCGCAACTTGATAAACTGGATATCACTTCAACCCGTACGCGCGTGAGCACGCAGGATGTTGTCGCGACATTGGTGGGAAAAGGGTGTAAAGGTTTTTTTGTGAGCGCGACACCTTTAGACGATGTTATGAAGAGGCAGTTTGCTCCGACGGCGATTGTGACCAACCCTGGTGCAATAGACAGGTTAGGGACATTCGCGAAGCCTTTGGAGATAGGCGAGTTTGTCGTGGCGCAAAGCAGAGATTTGAAGGGCGGGATTAACGCGAATATGGAGAATTTGTTTGGAGTTACGCGATTGTCTGATATTCCAGATTCATCCCCTATCCACTTCTTTTTGGCTGACATTACGACGCTGCCAAAGCAACAGATTTTAGAACAGGCCAGAGAAATGTTCCCGGATAGAAATATTATTTTTAACGACGCTAACGCGCAAGATATTTTGATTAAGGCGAATGCCCCTGTTTCAACGGGAAAAGAAATAAATTTAAATTTCAGGTCTGTTCATTTCAAGACGAAAAAACAGAATTATTATAATGGCGATAAGGCGCCTGTTGTTGTCACAACGCTGCCACGCGCTATCGGTACCAATATCGCGTTTCCCCAAAACAGTTTTAGTATCGTCGTGGCAACGCCGAAGAGTTTGTTTGAATCCGTTAAACATGAATTTGGCCGCGTAAGGGGTGAGCAGACAGACCCATTGAGCGCTATTGATTTTACTAGTATGCCGCAGAGGAGACTGTTAGTTTTAGGGGCATCTTCTGATTTGCAGGCCGTTTACGCGAGCAATCCGAAGCAGGCTTTGTCGCAGTACCGTGCAACGTTGCGCGAGAATCAGGATTTGACAAACACAATCTTGAATACGCGCTTAGCTTTTGAAACAGCCATGGCATCCAAGCACAGAATGCTCACGGATATCAAAAAAGACATCTTGGATTTAGTTCATAGCAATCAATTACCGAAAGCTTATGGTGAGGAGCTGGTTCGCGAATTAGACCATATCCAGACCAAATGGTATGAGCATGACAGTATTCCTTTCTGGAAAGATAAAGAAAAGACAGAATTGTCGCACCGAATGATTCAGGAACAACTTGCTTCATCACAGGCTTTAGTGAATGTTGATTTAGGTAAAGGCAGTGATATTTTCGCGAAACTTCCAAAAACCTCCAAAGACATTGTTGTGAACGCGTTGTCTCGCGAACCGGTTTTGCATCTGGATACGTTGGCCGAAGGCGGGGTTAATGATTTTAGTTCACCTTTATATACGGCAAGGACGCCTAGCGCGGTTGAGCAGTCCATAACCTTGGCGAACGTCGCCGAAGATTTAACAAAAAAACATCCGGGTTTAAGGGCGGAGCATTATACGACAATAGGGTTGGATGCGAAAAAGGCTTTTATACACGACGCGACACGAACATCTTTAGAAACCTGGCAAGGCGAGGAGATGCCGCAGACTCCGGTAGATTTGTTGAATGTTGTCAGGATGGACGTATCAGGGCATGGAAGTGAAATTAGTATGTTGAAAAACATCCCTGGCTTAATCAGCAATGTTGATGGTTCTTTGAATCCTAATTTTGTGGATTTAGTCGGGCGCTTGGCAACAGCCAGCCCTGAGCAGAGGCGCATGATCAATGATATTATCGCAAGTATGCCGTCGGAATTGCGCGCGCAGATTCCTGTTTTAATTGTTCGGGGCAGTAAAACTGATTTTGCTCCAGCTTATAAAACTGCCGTTGCTTTAGTAAAGACAGGCCAGATTGATTTAAATCTTTATGGCATTAAAGGTTTAGGACAGTTTAGTTCTTATGCTAATAATATCGGTTTGTTGGGGGCCATGTCCAGCGATAATCAACAGAGTATCAGTTCTTCTATGACAGCGGCGGGTTGGCAGGTTATGATTGCCCGCTCTCCATATGATCCGTTGATGGCGCACGGCTTGCTGAAAGATGCGTTTTCAACGGTTGGCAGTGGTGCAGGTAGCGGTGGCACCGGGCCTTTGGGAAGCGCTTTGAGAGATATTTATGATTTACGCGTAGCCAGCATAAATCAGGCGTATGCCAGAGTACCAGTAGGCAGAAGTTCTTTAGCTGGTATTAATGGTTTAAAAGGGAAAGACGAAGAAGAGCGGGCCAAAAATCTCATACGTGATATTGAATCTTCGGCTGATTTATATCAGGGGGCTAATTTTGCCGCAATTACGCGCCTGCAAGATGCTTTGCTGGCGTTTACGTCTTCGAATATACGCGTGCCGAGCCATCGTGGTTTTCAGCTTGCCGCGAGTTTATATAAACCACGCCAAATTTATTCTGAAAACGCCTGGGCAAAAGCTTCAACAGCCAATAGCCGTTTTGTTCAGAATGTTACATATCTTTTCCAAGATGAAATCCTGGCGCGCAATCGCTTGACTTTGGATAATTTCACGTCAGAAGATTTGCTGGATAAGTTGATGTACCGGGCGGATACGAGTTCGCCCGCGTTACCGCAGTACACGCGTGATTTCGCGGCTACATACGCGATGAAACGCCAGGAAGCCGAAAAACTTTCTAAAGAATCCACAATGAAAATACCGACGAGGCGTATATTAAAATTTAATGATTTGAAATTGGTTTCGTCGTTGGTTCAACCTTCTGTTTCAACGCCGAATAAGACATTGCAAGAAACTGTCGATTATACACCGCGTAAAATGTTAACAGAGCTTATGCTGGGAGAAGTGTATCAGGGCGGTGAATTTAAGACGATATATGACAGTTATCAGGTGATGGCCGGCGTTGATGAAGGCATGAAAAAACGTGTTGAGGCTATGCCGTTGGATTTCATTGGGGGCTCGTATCGCTATCAGCGCCAGAACGCGATTTTTGAACAGTTGAAAGCCGTTGATGTCAAAGGAGCTAGTGCTTATAAATCAACAGCATTTATTAATAAGGCGGTTGAAATGGCTCAAGCTATTAAGTCGGGCACGGAGCGTTCCGATGCTGACAGGATTACTCCTTTGATTTTGAGCGAAGTGGCCAGCCAGGTTGGCATGACGCAAGAGCAATCGCTTGAGATGATCGGTGTGGCAAAAGGCACAAATTCAGAAAGAATCTATAATCAGAATTTAGCGCGCGCGCGGGTGCGTATCGCCGTTAATCCGCATGAACATTTAAGGACTGGCCTTGAGGAAGCGCAATGGGATGAATTAAGAACGTTTGACCCAGGCAAAATACCAAATATCGCCGTGCACGATACACCGGTTGAAGTATTGGCCAGGCCGCTCAATAGCCTGAAATCTTTAAGGGAATCTTATGTCGATTTTGACAAGACAGGTGCTATGCTCATGTTCCAGAATGAGCTTGAGACGTTAAAACAAACTTTATCTCCAAGTGTATTAAACGGCATGAAAGATACAGAGTTACATGCTATGGCAGCACGGCAAATGCTGGCAAGAATTAATACGTTATCAGAAGGAGAGATTCGAAGCGGTATTTTGGCCACGTTAGGATTGACACCGGCTCAGATAGGCCTAAGTGATGCGGAATTGATGCAGCAGAATCTGCTTTCTTTTAATGTTGATTACACTTCTGTTGGCAGAAGACTGCAGGGTATTAAACATGGTATTGATGAAAAACAGCGCAATTGGGAGCGTACGCATCGGGGTAACGTCGAATCTGATTACGCAAAACTTTTATTGGCGGCGGGTGTTAGCCAGTCTGTCGTAGATGATTTAATGCAGAGAAATTTACGGGTTGAATATACGCCTGTTATTGGTATCTGGATGCAGAAGTTGGGTGAGGCGGCTACGGAAGTCGGCGGTGAGGTTAATGGCTTTTTGCAGGTGAGAAGTAATATTTCTTCATATTCTAAAAAAGGCGGGTTTAGCGCTTATCAGGATAAGTTTGAAACAGCGCACGAAGTCGGCGGCCATAAGTTTTTACATATGGTTTATAGCCTTGATCCGTTACGCGGCAATGTCACTTCTCTGACGCCTGATGAAAGGCGAGATATCCTTGAGAATATTTATCAGAATCGCTTGCTCGATGATGTTTTGGGTGTTGGTGCAACAGAAGCGCATTTAAGGCCAACGGGCGCTTTCAGGCAGGCTGTTGATTTGACATTAGGCGGAGATGGCACATTAAACGAGTTGGATGCTACCATTTACGGTGTGCGTTATAGCACGCGCCATTTTACGGGTTCTCGCGATCCGCAGTTATTGAATTATACGCTGGGCCAGTTAGCGCGTGGAAGTAATTTAAACGCCGCGATCGTTAACAATATGAGTTACGCCGATATTCGAAGCGCTATCACGAGCGCTAAACCGAATTTGATGTTGACACAAGATTTTAACGCGAAGATGAGCCTGGGTGATATCGCCAGAAGCTCTGATGCAGAGATTGCGCAGATTGAATCAAACACGTTAGCCCAGCGGAATTTTGTAAGACAAACTGTCGGTTTGGCTCCTGGCGGAGTCAGCACAATTCAGCCCGGCATGACTGCCGATCAGATTGATATGGCTTTGAGGCAAAACCAGATCGCGGGAAAAAGTTTTGAAACGGCGGTATTTGAGCGCGATGAGCACGGGGTGCCGACAGAAAGCAATAGCGTTGTTATGGCAGGCAGAAGCCTGGAAATAGAAACCATCGCAAATAATCAGCAGAGATTGAAGATTGCCGGGATTTCAAATGATAAGCGGAAACTGGAACAAGGTGATCTTTTGTTGCTTGATGGCGGCGTGACAAACGTTGTTGATCCGTTTATTCCCGGACAAATAAGAATGGCTTCGGATATTTCCGAAACATTTGCCGTCGGGAAAAATACACATGAGCAGGAATATGTCTTTCAGGCGTTGAAATCAGCTTTTAGCGAGATGGCTCGGGAGTCGCGTTCCGGCGAATATGTGTTAAACCGTGAGTTGGCAGCGGAACGTGTTTTGGAAGATGCCGGGGTTGTGCCTGAATTAGGGTATATGGTTAGCGTGCATATGGCGCACGGTTTATCTGGCGATCAACGTGAAGGGCATGCTGGAGCCCTGCCTTCTTTTGAACGTATGAAAAAGAATATGGTTTTGGCAACAGAGATTACCGTTGCCAGGGATGGTTTTGGTGTGATGCGCCTGGAGCTGCCGGTTGTTGTAGGTGATGCGGGAGGCCGCGTATTAGGCGGGGCATTTGATCAAAGGTTGCCAGTCATTTTGAAAGGCGTTACGCCTATAGCTCCGGCACCTGGGCCGGCGGTACCAGCGCCAACGTTATCTACGCCGGCTCCAGCAGGAAGTTTGGCGGCGTCAACTTCGACGACGACAACACCAGCGGCGTCTCAGACAATTTCTGGCCCGAGTGTAAATACGCCTTCGGCTTCCTCGACATCCATGGGATTTCCTGGCACAGCGCCTTTGAGTTCTTCGCCTGTTGTCAGCAGTACATTGACGGCTATGCCAATAATCAATACGTTAACCAGTTCGCCTGCTACTACGCCTGGCTTAGAAGACATGAGTATTCCGTCGGAATCCGGTCTTGCGCAGAGACAATTAGGCAGAGGGCCGGGTGTTGCGCCACGTGTTTCGAATCCGTCTGTTGATGTGCAAAGAGTCGCGCCTCCTTCTTTAATTGCTCAGGTTAATGGTGTCCCAATTATCGGATTGGAACAAAAAGTTACGCAAGTGCCTTCTTTAAATTTAGATTCTAATGTTTCTTCTCCGCTGCGTAAAAGTGCTAATTCAGCAATGGTGATTTTGATGATGACGAGCATGTTTTTTGGGTTGCAACCCATGGGAGCGAAGAGTAAGGGTTTAAATAGATTAGATCTTTTCGGTAAAACGTCAACACATCAATCTCTCGCATATTCAGGGGGTACGGGCAGAAAACAGACAAGCACGATGTCATTGATGGAGCAGGCTGTTTCTGAAACGAATCCTGTTGCCACACAGCAATTTAGTGTCGGGCCGGTGAGTGCTTTTAGTAGTTTTACGCAGTCAACAATTGCTCCTTATTATTCAAGCACATCCGTTGTTGGCGCGGGTTTCGGCCCTGATCTGGATAGGTGCCCCGGCGGAAATTGCGAACAGGGGATAAAATTCGCGGATTTGGATGAAGATTTAACATCTGAAAAAAGTGATTTTGATGAATGGACGCAAGAAGGAAAGGTGTCCGAAGCGCATAGTGATATTTTAGCTGATGTAGCCGGATCGAACATAAGTGTTATTTCACCAGTTGCTTTGCAAACCGCAAGTTTAAAATTTGGTTTCGAAAATGACGGTGGTATATTAACTCCTGTGCAGTCTTTTAACGGAGGAAGAAATAATTTTTCGCACGCCCCTCAGCATATAACAGGCCACACTGCTTCTTACACGCTTTCGTCATCATCAACGAAATCACTGTCTTTTGCACATTCTTCAGACACAACTTTTTATCATCAGCCGCAGGTTATTTTAAGCCCAGCGTTTTTTGATGTGATGTCTAGGAATCATCTGGGGCAGACAATATATAGCTCACCTTTAGAATTTGCTAAATTTGATGGCTTAGAATTAACCACATCAGATTCTTTGACTTCTGAAAGTTGGTCATTATTCGGGAAGAAAGACAAGCAAATAGTATCTGTTGAGGATGCATCTTATTATCCTATTTCTCAGACACCCGCTGTATTAAGGAATCTCGCGATGCAGTTTAAAAAACCAGTTGAAGTTGGCGCATTTTTGGTAAGTCAGGGAAATAATCATTCTTTAATGGATAATAAATTTTCCAAAATTGTTGTTCCCAATATTATGATTGGGTTGAATACTCCTCAGGGTGTTTTTAGCCATAAATCCGCAAAGTGGACAAGTGGTATGATTGGAGTTGAGTTGACAAAAGATAAGCTGGGTTTACAATTTCTCGCCTCTACTTTAATGGAGAATGGAGGTAAGCAATTTTCAGAACTAAATATGTTTTTTGACGAAGATGTTTTGATTTTAAATAGACCTTTATACCAGCTTTTACCACAAGAAGCGCAACAAGCTATATTTCAAGATATTGATATGTCTCGTCGATCTACGGCTCAGCTCAATCAGCATTTGCAGTCTGTGATTGCTGATAGAGATCAGCATGTTTTACCGCAGGATCGCTTTTTTGATATGACTTATGTGGATTTACAAGGCCGTCCTATCGAGAAAGTTAGAGCATTAGATGCCCAGATAAGATTTGGAACTTTAAGCGGTGAAAGATACTTTTTGCCCTCTTTACGGTTTGAGCAGGCTGTATTGCAGGATCAGACCTATTATGGGGAGGTTCATGTTCATCTTTCTTTTCCTGAAGAGCAAATGCGAGCAAGCCAGCATTTTAAGCAAATGCGAGCCATCGATTCTCGCTACGAAGAACTTTTAACAGCAAAAGATACGAGCTTGTTGTTTGAACAAACAACGACAAATCAGGCATTGGGGCAGGCTTTTAACAAGGGCGTTCCTTTTCAACGAAAGACGGTTCTTAGTGGTGTTGTCCTTTTAGACATTAATACTAAAAATATTCTTGGTAGCTCATTTCTTGATTTGAGTCGAGTCCCTCAGAATGAAGTTCCATATTTTAGAGAAGTAACTTCACGAGCAAAATCAGCGTCAGAATCATCTGGAACGAAGGATTATAAGGCGATTGGCGATTTTGTTAGATTAATGCGTAAATATTCTGTTCGTGATTTGAGCGAGATTCCTTATGTCGCAAGCTCACCTATTGACGGGTTAGCGGGTGAACGAGTTAGCGGGTTAGCGGGTTTGCGGGTTGGCGAGTTGCAAACAAGTTCACAGTCCACAGTCCACAGACCACAGACTATATTGAGGCCATTAGCCGCTATCCGTCAGTCATCAAAAAAATCAGGAGTTGTGCCTGTCATTGTTAGAAGTGAAGCGCAGCAGATAATGGTGATGCCGCAAGCGACAGCCAACGCGCCGCCGGCCTTAAGCGTTATAGATGTTGCTCCGATGGCCGATTTTAAGAATAATGATATTGGTGTTTTCGATAAAGAAAATAATACGATAGTCTCTGACACGAAAACGATAAGTTTTTCGTCTTCCGATTATTGGCTTGGCGAAGGAGAGAGGATTGGGGGAATCAGCGTAAAAACAAACTTTATCAGTAATTTCTCTTTGGATGGCGATAGAGAGTTTATGCAATTGCCGCTGGGCTTGCGGAGTGAATTGAAAAGTCATTATTTGGAAAGCGATTTAAGAAATTTAGGATTGAAGGCTTCGATGTCTTCAATGATTTCGTCAAATTCTTCCTTGAGGGCAGAGGGGAGATTCCAGTCTAATTTCAACCCAATCTCTATAAAACCTTCTAATTTTGAAAGGGTATCTTTGGGGACATCCGGATTAAGTAACCCGGCGCTAAACGCTGTTGGGTTCCATGTTATGCCGAGTTTCTTGAGGCCGAAAGAAAGGATTTCTTCGATCTCAGATAAAATTTCTTCTTTTGGGTTAGAGGCGCCGAGTATTTTAATCAGCGAAAACCGTGGAGTTATGAGTTCACTTTTCATGGTTCAAAATATACCACAGAAAGAAAACCTTGTCAAGAAAGCGGAAATTGGAGCCAGTTCGCCGGTTAGCCAGTTGGCGAGTGGGCGGGTTAGTCCGTTGACGAGCGCGCCAGCTATTAATCTCCAGCAGACGCAGGCGCAGACAATAACCCCAGTAGCTACTGTTGCGGCCCAGCCTCAAACATCAGTAACCGTTAGCTCGCCTACTCTTGCACAGGAGCTTATCAAGACAGCTCAGGCGCCTGATAAGCTTAACATTAATTTTGCATCGGCTGAATTATTGTATCAGACTTTGCAGGAGGTTGGAGTTGCGGCACATCTGCCGTCGGCTAAACGGCCAAGGGCGCTTGTAAACATGGTAAAAACGATTCAAAGACAGCCTGTTCATTCAGCCGCTGATTTGCAAAACAGGCTTCCTCAGTTAGGCGCTCCTGTTTTGGAAAAAATCCAACAGCGTTTTGAGTTAAAGCCCATCAGCATATTGCCGAGAGAAGCCGGTATCCAGTATCTTATTAACCATGTGATGCCTCAAAATCAGGATTTTTGGTTTGGTATTTTAGACGGGGATAAAATCGGGGCGCAAAATCAGGCGATGGGCGGGTTAACCGGCGATGGTAAGGCAAAAGTTAATGAATTTAAACTTTCTCCAATGTTTGAGAGTATTTCAAAAGTAGTTAGTGCTAATGGAGGGTATAGCTTCAGGCTTTATGCCGGCGACGAACTGGTTATTATTTTGCCGTCTTCACTTTCACGCCGCCAGGCCGCCGATGTTTTCAGGCAGATTGAAACATCCTTAGAACCTTTAGACATGCACGCAACCGCCGGTATGATTCGTGTGAGCGAAATGAAGAATAGGCCGGCGGACACTCATCAATTGTTTGGCCAATTGCAGATCGTCGCGAACCAAAATCTAGACATCGCTAAAGCACGCGGCGGCGCTCAAATCGTGATTAGCAAGATCAAACAGCCTTTGATGAAGAGCCATGAAGGTTTTAGCACTTTACGCCAGGGCGCCGAATTTCACGTTACAGAAGGCTTGGCCATTAATAATGCTTCTTTGAAAACTCTGGTTGAACAGGGTGTTTTTTATGCGGACCAGATTGAAACACGGTATGGTTTAGTGGACTATGACGCTTTCAGAGGCTTTGTTGATAAGCAGGCGGATAAGCCTTTTATGCTTGTGAAAATTTCTCCTTCGTTTAAGAAAGATAGTTTCATTGCTTCTTATGTAGCGAAGAAAACTCTTGTTGAACAGAGAGATTTAGCTAGTTTGTATGATCCTGACTTTGTTCGCTTTAAACCTGTTAATGGCGGGTATGGGTTAAAAGGCGGAGATGATGTTATTGCTTCTTTCGCCGCCGCGTTACCGGGCATGAATTTACCACAAGGCACTATCGCGACACGCCAGACGGAAGAAATTATACTTTATGTTCCAATGCCTATTGGCCAGTCGAAAGAGCAGGTTTTAGAAACGGCCGGCAGGGCTGTGGATCAGATGCGGCAACAGTTTGTTTCTTTCAATGTTATAGACGCTCATTTTGAAACTAATGTCGCATTCTCTCAGGATTTTGTTTTACCTGTAATCAAGAGTTCTGAAAGCGATTATAAGGTTTTGACGAGCAATATGTTTTCTGCTCTGGAACTTGTTAAGATCGCGGATAAGGCACCGGCTCAGATTACAACGCCTGCGTTAAATAAGGTAAAGATGTTTGAGCCAGCTAAAGGCCAGGAGATTTTTGCGGATGCCCGCCGGTATGATTTAGCTAAAGCTGAAATCGCTCACGAAATTTTGGCTGATTACGAGAGAAATTTAAAGGCCAGAAGGAGTTTAGAAGAGTCACAGCTTTTGCGTGGCAATGGGATAGCGGCTCCGTCGCTACGGCGCGTTGAAGTATTATTTTTGGCTGGCGCGTTAGGCTCTATAACGGCCGCGGATCATCAGGAACTGCTTTCGTTGGAATTTCTTAAAGCCGGTATGATTAGTAATATAACAGCCTGGGTTGATTTGAAGGTATTAGAACGGCAAGGCAAGCTGATCGTTGAGAAACAGGGGCTGAGGAATATTTACCGCTTGAATCCTGAGGCTGTTTTGTTTGCTAAGTCTAAAGATTTTTCTCAGAGCTCGCCTGTGGGCCAGTTAGCGGGTGAACGTGTTAACGAGTTAGTGAGTTCGCCGGTTAGTCAGTTGGCTGAAAAACCGCTCGCAATGACAGCGCTTACACAAGGCAATTTAGCTCTCAAACCTTCGTTATCTGAAACCCAAACTTCCGTTACCTCTTTACCTAATAATAACCCATTGCAAAATATCAATGTCGCGCCTGTTACAGGTATTCCGCAGATAATGCCGATGACAACACAGGCGGCGAAAAAAGAGATCGCGGTTTTTTCTTCGCCGGTGGAAGAAGCTGAGGTGGCGGAAACAGCCAACATAAAGGCAGAATACCAGAAAGCGGTAAGGGATTACGCGTTAAAATTAATAGAGAATGCGCCTCCTGCAGTAATCAAGACAATGAAACAGGTTCTTGGCGATGGTTCGCTGCATCAGTCAAGGATGTCGGGATACAAAGAGTTTTTTAACAGCCTACCTCAAGATCTGCGCAAGCCCGAAGGAATTAAGATAGCGGATGTTGTGGGTATATTAACTGATACGGATAGAGGCCGCGAGATACAGGCATATAATCAGTTTTTGGGTAGATGGCGCGCTGTGGAAGAAGCTGAGGTGGCGGAAACAGCCAACATAAAGGCAGAATACCAGAAAG